>DASZAI010000051.1:0-37679 GCA_035945295.1 Terriglobia bacterium
TTGCTGAAAGCTTGGGTGATAATCGCATGCGATAATCTTCATCGCTGGCTCCTTTCTCCCCGAGTCTTGGCCTTCGGACAACCCAAGCTTACTCGGGTTCGGGACGGAGCCAGCGTCGTCATTCAATCAGCGAAGGCGGGAATCCATCGAAAGGAATCCCACTCCAAATGACACCCATACCCGCCTTCAGCTTGACTTAACGTGAGACGGCGGTTATTTTAAATGATTAGGCGCTGAGCGCAATTCTGGACAAGGGAGCACTATCTTTTGAAACGTACCTTTCAACCGAGCCGCCGACGGCGGGCCAAGACACACGGGTTCAGGGTGCGCATGCGGACCCCGGGTGGCCGTCAGACCTTGAAGCGGCGGCGGCAAAAGGCCCGCCATCGCCTCACTCCATGAGAGTTCGTCTGGCGCCGCAGGCTTTCCCCAAAACTCTCCGGCTGCTACGCCGGGCCGAATTTCGCCGCGTGTATGAAGAAGGGCAGCGCCGGAGTGCGTCGCTATGCACAATCTTTTTCAAGTCCAACGGTCTTCCCGAGAGCCGGCTGGGCATTACCACCCCGAAGCAACTGGGCAATGCGGTGGTGCGGAACCACATGAGACGGCGGCTGCGCGAGGTCTTTCGCCGGCACCGCCTGGAGATCGCTCCCGGCTGGGACATCGTCCTGAATCCCCGTCCGCCGATCCTCAAGGCGTCCTTCGACGGCTTGACGCGCGAAGTGTTGCGCCTCTTTCCGCGGCAGTCGCCCCCGCCGGATCAGCCGCCGGAACCCGGGGTGAGGCAGCCTGGGCAGGCGCAAGAAGCGTCGAGGTCAGCCACGTCGCCCAACGAATCTCCAAGGCCGGCTCGAGAGCCATGAAGACCACCGCGCTCGTTCTCATTCGCTTCTACCAGACGACGCTCGCGCCGGTGTTGCTGCCGTCGATGTGCCGCTATACGCCGTCCTGCTCGGCCTACACCTATGAGGCGATCGAGAAGTGGGGAGCCTGGAAGGGGATCGGATTGGGTGTGAAGCGATTGCTCCGGTGCCATCCCTTTGGGGGAACAGGCTACGATCCGGTCCCGTAGTCTTGGCAGAAGGCGGAAGGCGGAAAGCAAAAGGCAGGAGTTAGGAGCCCGGAAAAGCTGAAGGCTGACTGCTGAAAGCTGATAGCTGGAATTAAGGAACGAACCGAAGAAGTTGTTTAGAATCAGCGAACGCACAGTGTCAAGTGACAAGTGACGAAACGAAAAGCGGTGCGCGGGATAGGCAAACGGATTCGCCTCGGCGAGAATGACGGAGCCCGTCGCCGGTCAAAGTTTCAGGTTTGAATTATCAGAAATGAAGGAACGAACCGAAGAAGTTGTTTAGAATCAGTGGAAGCAGAAGTGGGCTAGGGGTAAAAGTCGTAACGCTAATAGCTGAACGCTGAGTTCCATGGAACAGGAAAAGCGGGTATTGATCGCCTTCGTGCTCTCGGTCGCCATGTTGATGGTGTGGCGGATATTCTTTGTCAAGATGCCACCTCCACCGCCCAAGACGAGCGCACCCGTATCTCAGAAGGCGGCGCCCGCGCCGTCCGGGTCACCTCAGACTCCCGGCCAAAGCCCGAGCCCGAACCAGGCTGCCCCGCGTCCTGCCGCCGTCACTCTGCCGGTCGAGCAGGGGACGAGCGCCCAGGATCTTGTGATCGAGGACGAGTTCTACCGTGTGACGCTCTCAACTCAGGGCGGACTGGTGAAGAGTTGGGTGCTCAAGAAATACCTCGACGAGCAGGACAAGCCGCTGGATGTGGTCAACAGCGAGGCGTGCAAAACGCTTGGATTCCCCATGAGCCTCAACGTGCTCGCCGGAAGTGCGGGGCAGCCTGACCAGACCCTGAGTGACCGGCTCAACAGCGCGCTTTATGTGGCCAGCCCTTCCGGTACGACGCTCCAGGCGCCGGTGAAAGTCGTCCTAACCAACAGCGACGGCAAGATGCGGGCGCGCAAAGAGTTCAGCTTTGGAAAAGGCTATGAGGTAGACGCCGAGGTCAGCGTGTTCGATGGGCAGAACTACGAGCCCCTTGAGGTCAAGTGGCCGGGCGGCTTCGGCGACCAGTCGCTGCCCTTTAAGGTTCGGGAGGCGCTGAGCCAGGCTGTCTATGGCACACCGGATCATCTGACCAAGGTGGCAGAATCGAAGGTGAAAGAGCCGCGCGCCATCCCGGGTCCGCTCGTCGCCGGGCTCGAGGATCGCTTCTTTGTCGACGTCTTCCTGCCCGATTCCCCTGAAGCGGACCTTTTCCGCGTCGAGCGCCGAACCTGGACGCCCGCCAACTGGACCGAGAAGGAGCCGCCGGGCGCGCTCGAGGCGGCGCTGGGAAGTGCGGAGGGAAAACCGCTCGCCTTCCGGCTGCTGGTCGCCCCCAAGGATCTCGATGTGTTGCGCGCCGTCAAGCCTCCGCTCGACGGCCTGGTGGACTACGGCTGGTTCAGCTTCATCGCCAAGCCGCTCTTCCTGGCGCTGCGCTACGTCTACGACCACTGGATCCACAACTGGGGCTGGGCCATCGTGATACTGACCGTGCTGCTCAACCTGGCGTTGTTCCCGCTGAAGATGAAGAGCATTCGCTCGGCACAGGAAATGCAGCGCGTCGCGCCGCTGGTCAAGAGTATTCAGGACAAGTACAAGCAGTACAAGTTCAACGATCCACGCAAGCAGCGTATGAACGAAGAGGTGATGAAGCTCTACAAGGAGCACCACATCAACCCGCTGGGCGGCTGCGTGCCCATGGTCTTGCAGCTTCCTCTCCTCTACGGCTTCTATGAGTTGCTGGAAACGGCTATCGAGCTGCGCCACGCGCCCTGGGTCCTGTGGATCAAGGATCTGGCGTCACCCGACAACTTCCATCTGTTCGGGTATCCGCTTCCGCTGCTCCCCATCGTCATGATCGTGACGATGTTTGTTCTCCAGTTGATGACCCCAATGGCCACGGTGGATCCATCCCAGAAGCGCATGATGATGGTCACTCCGTTGGTGTTCGGCATTATCTTCTTCAGGCTCGCTTCCGGTTTGAACCTTTATTACCTGACCGCCAACATCGTGGGCATCGGCCAGCAGATGTTGATCAACCGCATGATTCCGAAGCAGGCTCCGGCACCGCCCCCGTCGGGGAGGTCGAAGCCGCCGGTTCGCAGTGCGGTGACGGTGAACAAATGAGTATGGGAATACCAGCCACTCCAACACCGACTCCGTCCCAGCCGATGGAGACTTATCTCGCGGCGATCGAATCGTTGCTCCGCGAGATCGTCCGGCACGGACGTTTCGAACTCGAGGTCGCGGTGCGTCACGCCGCTCACTCAGCGGACGGCGAACTCGAGGCGCCTGAGATCCTGGTGGATTTCTCGGGCGCCGACGCCGACCTGCTGCTCCAGGCCAACGGGGAGTTGCTCAACGCGCTCGAGTACGTGGTGCTGCGCGCTGTGCGGCTTCCGGAGGAGCTTTTTGGCAAGATCACCTTCGACTGCGAGGACTGGCGGCGGTTGAGAGTGGAGGAGCTGAAACTCATGGCCCAAGTGGCCGCCGAGCGCGTCATCGAGACCGGCGATCCTTTGCCGCTGGGGCCCATGAGCCCGCGCGAACGCCGCATCATCCACCTCGCCCTGCGCGACCAGACGGCAGTGCGCACCGCGAGCGACGGCTACGGGGCCGAGCGCCGCGTGGTCATCCTGCCTGCCTCCGACGCTCCGCGACGCCGCTAGGCTTTCTTAATAGGCTAGTTACTGAACAAGGGCAGGGCGGCCCTCCCCGTCCTGACTCCTCCCCGTCCTAACCATGACCCGCGACGACACCATCGTGGCCCTTTCCACGCCGCCCGGCCGCGGCGGCATCGGCATCGTACGCCTGTCGGGCGAGCGCGCGGTCGAGGTCGTGGCCGGCCTCGTCAGAGTCCCCTCGCCGCTCGAGACCCAGCGCGCCACGCTCGGCGAATTCCGGGACTCGGAGTGCGGCCGCCTCCTCGACCAGGTCGTCGTCACCTGCTTTCGCCGCCCGCACTCTTACACCGGCGAGGACGTGGTCGAGCTCGCCTGCCACGGCGCGCCCGTGATCCTGGCGCGCCTCGTCGAGTGCGCGATGGAGCGCGGCGCCCGCGCGGCTGAGCCCGGTGAGTTCACCCTGCGTGCGTTCTTGAACGGCCGCATCGACTTGACGCAAGCCGAGGCTATCCGCGACCTGATCGAGTCGCGCACCCTTTATCAGGCGCGCGTGGCGGCTGAGCAGATGGAAGGCGCGGTTTCGCGCCGGATCGCGCCGCACAAGAAGTCCCTGCTCGACCTCGTCGCCCGACTCGAAGCGGGCATCGACTTTGCCGAGGACGACGTTCCGGTCTCCGGCTGGCGGGAGATCATGGCCGCGGTCGACGCCATTCGCGCCGACCTCGCGAAGCTGGTCGAGGGATACGCCTATGGCCGCATCGTTCGCGAGGGGCTGAGCCTGGCCATCGTTGGACGGCCCAACGTGGGCAAGTCGAGCCTGTTCAACCGTCTGTTGAACGAGGACCGCGCCATCGTCACGGCGGCACCCGGAACCACCCGCGACCTGGTCGCGGAAAGCGCCGCGATCGAGGGAATCCCGCTGCGCTTCGTCGATACGGCGGGCATCCGCGAGACGACTGACGAAGTGGAAACGATCGGCGTGAAGAAGACCTTCGAAGCGGTGGCTGATTCGGACCTGAGGCTGCTGGTGGTCGACGCGTCGGAGGGCTGGACGGAAGAGGATGCGAAGCTGCTCGCGAGGCTTCGTCCGCTCGGCGCGCTGGTCATCGCCGCGAACAAGCGCGATCTGCCTCATCGGCTCACGCCCGCCGATCTCGACCGCGCGCCGTCCGCCGGCCATGAAGTCGTCACACGCCCTCAAGTGGTCTGGACCTCGGCGCTCACCGGCGACGGGCTCGCCGAACTGAGGACCAAGATTCTCGAGATTGCCGCGCCCTCGCGTGGCCTCGCACTCGACGGCCAGTTCATCACCAACCTTCGCCACCAGCAGCTCATCCAGCAGTCGCTTGAGTCTTTGGCGCGCGCCCGCTCGGCCGCCGTCCAGAAGGTGCCGCACGAGATGCTGCTGCTCGATCTCTACGATGCGCTCCACTCGCTTGATGTCCTCACCGGCGCAACCACCGTCGAGGACGTGCTGGGAGTCATCTTCTCAACGTTCTGTGTGGGAAAGTAGCCCGTGTGAGGATCGAACTTGCACTTCGCACTGTTTTCGAGGTTTCAGTCGTCGGGCCTGGCGAGTCTGAGTCACCACAGTTTTGGCTTGACTCGCATGTCCGTTTCTATACACTCAGCCCTAGGCTCGCAAGGTTCGGTCATGACTTCCCAGGACTTTCGGAAGCTACTTCAGCAGCAAACCGACTTACAGTTGCTCGATCCGTGCTTGCGCGACGACCATGTGCCCTACGTCTTTCAGCCGAAGCCGGAGTCCTGGGATACTTTTCGCGGCGAGCTTGTTTCGCAGCTCGCAGTGTCCCGCGCTGACATTAGGATTGTTGGTAGTGCTCGGTTCGGTTTCAGCTTGAAACCCGGGCGTAACTTAAGGGGCTTTCGTGACACGTCGGACATCGATGCAGTTATTGTCAACGCCGACCTATTCGACGAGCTGTGGGTTGCCATGCTTGATGCCGCGTACCCGAGAGGTGGGCCAATCATGCAGGAATTTGGTGGCTGGCTTAGGAGGCGCAGAAATGAGCTTTATACGGGATGGCTAACTCCATTGGAAATTAGACTGGACAGTAGGATCTTCGGGGTGAAGGCCAAGCGGGTGTTAGACTTCAACACTCGATGGTTTAACGCCCTCAAGCAAGCATCACGGCATCCTCCTCGAAGATACGAAGACATTACTGGCCGTCTGTATCGAACTTGGCGGCACGCTGAGCTCTATCATCTTCATAGCCTTGCCGAGCTCCGAAAAACGTTGCCCGACTAAGGAGCTACACTATGAAACACGCTTCGCGCCCTCAGTCTATATCGTGGTTCCAAGACCAGTACAAGGCTGCTCGCCTTGAGCTCCGGCCGCCGTTTCAGCGCAAGCCCGTCTGGACCGACAAACAGCGGAGTTTTCTGATCGAATCTATACTCTTGGAGATTCCGATACCTGAAGTCTATGTCCAAGTCACCCAGGCGGAAGACGGGACCGAACAGTACGGTGTCGTGGATGGCCAGCAGCGGTTGCGAACTATTCTACAGTTCGTTGGAATCGAGCGCGAGAAGGATCAAGAAGATGAGGACAGCAACCGTTTCGCGTTGGAAGCGCTGCCGGCCACGTCACCCTACAGAGGCAAAACATTCGGTGAAGTCGCCGGAGAGGAGCGCAAGCGGTTCTTCCAGTATGACATCTGCGTTCGTTTTCTGTATACAGACAGCCTGAGCGAAGTGGAGGATGTCTTTAAGAGACTAAACAAATATACGCTTCCACTCAAGGCGCAGGAGCTTCGAAATGCGACCTACCACGGCCCGTTTGCAAAGCTATCAGAACAGTTGGCGGACGATGAGTACTGGGCGGTAAACCGGATCGTAAGCCCGGCGGCCATTCGCCGTATGGCCGACATCGAGATGATGAGCGAACTCCTCATTGGTCTGCTTCACGGCCCACAAGGCGGTTCGGCCAAGATCATTAACGAGTATTATGAACACTACGAGCAGTACGAGGACGAGTTCCTGGAGCAGAACAAGGTCAAGCGGCAGTTCGCCAAAACGCTCGAGACGATTAAGCGCTTGCTCCCAGGGATTGCGGACGTCCCACGCTGGGGCAATCGCGCTGACTACTACAGTTTGTTTGTCGCATTAGGCGACCTCCTTCGCGAGCGCGACCTTCCACATGGGTCCGAGAAGGCGCTCAATCAGAAGCTGCTGGAGTTCGCTGCGGAGGTCGACCGGCGCCTTGAGAAGCCCACGGCAATGACGAGCAAAGCTTCAAAGAAGTATGCGCGAGCCATCGAGAAAGGATCAAACGATAGGGCACGACGGATGGATCGGCACGAGGCGCTTGTCGAGATCATAGAGCCGTTCCTCAGGAAGAAGAAATGAGGAAGTGGTATCGCAACTCGCATTACACAATCCTCAACGCCGACTCCTTCGAGTGGCTGCGGGCGCAGAGGGCGAACTCGTTTCACGCGGTGGTCACCGACCCGCCGTTTGGAGTCGTGGAGTACACGGCACTGGAGTTGAACAAGCGGCGAAGCGGGCGGGGCGGCATTTGGCGGCTGCCCAACGCGTTCGATGGGGCAAAACGACAACCGACGCCGCGATTCACGGTACTCAACGGTCATGACCGCATGGGTGTGTTGGCTTTCCATCTTCGCTTGGCTCCGGAATTGTTCCGAGTCCTCGTGCCGGGAGCGCACGTCATGTTGTCGTCTCAATGCTTAGTGTCACATCTCGTCGCTCAGGCGTTCTGTATGGCTAGTTTTGAGGCTCGTGGGCAGATCGTCCGTGTAGTCAAGACGCTTCGGGGCGGTGACCGCCCAAAATTCGGGCACCAGCAGTACCGTGATGTGTCTGTGATTCCGCGTTCATGCTTTGAACCTTGGCTCCTCTTCAGAAAACCATGCGACGGGCGAGTTACGGAGAATCTCAAGAGATTCGGCACCGGCGCTCTTCGACGACCCTCCCAAAACACACCCCTTCCCGACCTCCTAGAAATTCCGCCGGCACGACCGCGCGAGCGGGCTATGGCGAAGCACCCATCGCTTAAGCCTCAGGCGTTGATGCGGTGGTTGGTGCGTGCCTCACTGCCGCTCGGGAAGGGTGTCGTGCTGGATCCCTTCATGGGAGCAGGCTCAACAATTGCTGCCGCGATGCACATCGGCTTAGAAAGCGTCGGTGTGGAGTTGGACTCTAGATACTTCAGCATGGCGAGGTCGGCAATTCCGAAACTCGCGAAGCTTGAGGTCGCCCCGACCACTAGTTAGGGCCGGGTCTGCCAGGAACCAAGGCGCTTCAGATAGGCGTCCAGCTCGCGCACTCGGAACAGCTTTGCCAGGATTGCGGTCAGCAGGAAACCGAACGCGCTCGCTACAACCAAAACCTCGAGGGCGCCGTGCGTCGTCTGCCACGGGACTCGGGTTTCCAGCCAAGCCAGCAGCCGGTACGCGGCGAATGCGGCGAGCGCTGAGGCCGCGCCGACCTTCAGGAAGAACACCACGAGGCTCGAAGCTTCGGCGTTGCGCGTACGGCGATTCAGCAGCACGAACAGGACCACCGTGTAGGCGATGATGCCCGTCGAGCTGGCCATCGCCAGGCCCAGGTGCTGGGCGCGGCGCACCAGCAGCCAGTACACCGGCAGGTTGAGAAAAGTGAGGACGGTGCCCACCACGGCGGGAGTCAGGGTGTCGCGAGCCGCGTAGAATCCGCGCGCCAGAATGTTCTGCGCGCCCCAGGCAAACATCCCGATGGAGAAGAACGCCAGGGTCGAGGCCGTCGCCTGGAAGTCCGGACCGCGCAGGCGCGTGTGTGAGAAGACGAGGTAAACGAGAGGGCGGCTTTCGGCGATGGTCAGCGCAGAAATGGGCACCAGCGCCAGCGTCAAGCCCTTGAGCGTCGCGTTCAAGGTGCGATTGAGCTTTCCGAGCTTGCCTTCGGAATACAATTGCGCGAGGAAGGGAAAAGAGGCGACACCGACGGCCTGTCCGACGACGCCGAGCGGGACGCGCATCAGCGTCTTCGCGTAGCTCAGCCAGGTGATCGACGCCGGCACGAGATAGGAGCCGAACCAGCGGATGATCCAGTCGTCCGTGAAGACGAGCGAGAGCGCCAGCATGATGGGAATGGCGAGCCGCAGGAAGAGCCGGAAGCCCGGATGGCGGGCGTCCAGGTTGGGCCGGAAGCGCGCGCCGGCGCGGCGCGCTCCCCAGACCTGCAGAAGGAAGTTTCCCGCGAAGGCCCCGGCGAGTACGCCGACGGCGAATCCGGTGATGCCGAGGCGCGGCGAGAGCAGCACGCCGCCTAGGATGACGCCGACGTTGTAGATGACGGGAGCAAGCGAGGGCACCACAAACTGCGCCTTGGCATACTGCACGGCGCTCAGAATGCTGCCCATATAGAAGCAGATTTGCGCGGGCAGCATGAGCCGCGTCAGAAAGATGACGCGCGCTTTCTCCGTCGCGTTGAATCCTGGCGCGATGAGTTCGGCCAGTCGCGGCGCAAAGATTTCCGCTGCCAGGACGAATGCGACCAGCACCAGTCCCATCAGCGAGATGACGGTCGAGAAGACGTGCCAGCCTTCCTCCTCGCGCTGCTCCGCCACGTACTTGGTGAAGACAGGGATGAAGGTCAGGCTCAGCGAGCCCGCGGCCACCAGGTAGTTCAGGAAATCAGGCAGGGTGAACGCCGCGTAGTAGGCGTCAGTGACGGCATTCGAGCCGATCTGATGAGCGACCGTCCACTCGCGGAAGAAACCCAGTAGACGACTCACCAGCACGCTCGCCATCACGATGCCGGTCGAGGCGGCGATGCGCCGGGTGATCGAAGTGGTGGCGGGCGTGGCCATGGTCAGCGAAGGCTTGCTGAGTGACTTGAAGGTGTACCACGATTCGGCGGTTTTGCATACCGTGGGCGTGACCCCGGCGTGCGGCGGCATTCCGAAAACTCAAAGCCCGGGGAAGCGATAGTGGCACTGGCGGCAGCGATACATCGAGGCGGTATTGCGATAGCGCTCCCACCAGGTGCGGTGAGACCGCCGACAATCGTGACTGCCGCAGGAGGGGCAGACCTGCCCGCCACGCTTGGGTTTAGGCTGGAGGCCATCGTCGAGCGCCTGGTCGGTGGAAGATGCGGCTTCAGCGACGGCGACGTTTTCCGCGGACGCAGCAGAGGTTTCGAGCACGCCCTCCATGGGCTGCTCCTGAGAAGCGTGCGAGGACTGCGAGCGCCTCGATCCGTGGGCGCGGAAGAGCCGGTATCCGCGGCAGCGTCCGCAGACACGCAGCCGGTAGCCGAACACGTCGGCCAGCCAGTGGAATAGCCGCGAGTCGGTCGGCTCCACTTTAGTTCCCCCGCACTTCGGACACGGTGATGGCATTCTTTTTTGCAGGATAACTCGCACTACGTCAGGATGCAAGTCCGTATTGGCTTGCTGGTCAACCTGGGTGCAGATGTCAGGTCGCGTGCCGGCTGGGGATCGCTGTTTGCCGAGCAGCGCTTAACCCTCGCACTCAGAGACAAACGTCCCGGACCTTTGGTTTCAGTTGAAAAGGGCTTGGTTTGCAACCCGCTTTGTGTGACTCTGTCTTGCTGGTTTGGTCTCGTCGATCGGTTCGTTTGAGCCGCTGACGCGGCGCCGTAGCCATGGTTTGGATGATGTCTAAAGATCAACGGCGGGCGCGGGCTAGGGCGAAATCATCTTAGCGCAGTCTGGCAGATGCTGGCTGTCTATCAGCGCTGGCTGGTGGGCCCTCGCGCACCGACGGCCATGGAATCGAAATCGCTAGAGGGGAGGCATGGTTTTATGGAGCGCGTTTGCTTTTTGCTGAAGGTGAAGGCGGACCGCCTTCCAGAGTACCAGGCCCGTCATCAAGCGGTGTGGCCCGAAATGCTGAAAGCCTTGCGCGAGACGGGCTGGCGGAACTACTCTCTGTTCCTGCGTCCCGATGGCCTGCTGGTGGGTTACCTCGAGACCGAAAATTTTGAGGAAGCAATTCGCCGCATGCAGAGTTATCCTATCAATACCCGTTGGCAGCAGGAGATGGCGGAGTTCTTCGAAGGCTCCGAGGAGGGGCACGCCGATGAGCGCATGGCGCCGCTCAAAGAAATCTTTCACCTGGATTAGACTGGATTAGAATAGGGCAAGGTGTGAAGGTGTGAGACGAGGACAAGATTATGTTCAGACTGGATGCTGACCGAAAGATTGAATTCTGCGATGGGGTCACGCGCCGCGACTTTCTGCACGCCGGAGCGCTGGGATTTCTCGGTCTGACGCTGCCAGAGTTCTTCAGCCTTAAGGCCGCCGGCGCCGTCGATCCCCATAAGGACGTGAACTGCATCCAGTTGATGCTGGTGGGCGGTCCCAGCCAGCTCGACACGTGGGATATGAAGCCCGATGCGCCGGCGTCCATCCGGGGACCGTACAAGCCCATCAAGGCTAACGTCGCGGGCATCGAGATCTCCGAGATCTTCCCGCGCATGGCCAAGCACGCGGACAAGTTCGCGCTGCTGCGGTCGTGCTACCACACCGCCGCCGCCGTCCACGATACGGGCTGCCAGATGATGCAAACCGGAAGGCTGTTTCAGGGGGGACTCGAGTCGCCGAATTACGGTTCGGTGCTGCGTTATGAAAAGGGACCGCGCGGCGACATGCCTCCGAACGTCCTGATTCCTCAGCTCATCGGCCAACTCGGCGGCAATCTGCCGCATGGTGACACGGCGGGATTCCTGGGCAAGGCTTACGATCCCTTTGTACTCAACGCCGACCCCTCTGACCCGAACTTCAAGGTGCCCGACATGCTTCCGCCCGACTACATCTCGGCGGTGCGGGTGGATCGCCGGCGCAGTTGGCGCAACGAGATCGACCAGTCGGTGAAGTATTTCGAGGAAGCGAATCAGGACGCCAAGCTGATGGACTCGACCTTCGATCAGGCCTACACGCTGATGACCTCGGCCAAGGCGCGTGAAGCCTTCGAGCTCACCCAGGAGTCCACCGACATGCGCAAGCGGTACGGCATGAACCGCTTCGGGCAAGGCTGTTTGCTGGCGCGCCGACTGGTGGAACGCGGCGTCCGCTTCGTCACCGTCAACATGTTTGAGACGGTGTTCAACGACATCACCTGGGACATTCACGGCTCGGCTCCTTTCAGCCCCATCAGTTGCTACAGCAACCTGGTGGGTCCCATGTTCGACAACGCTTACAGCTCGCTGCTCGAGGACCTCAGCCAGCAGGGTCTGCTCGAGAACACGCTGGTGCTCGCCACCGGCGAGTTCGGGCGCACCCCGCGCATCAATCCCGCCGGCGGCCGCGACCATTGGCCGCAGTGCTGGACCGTGGTGCTGGCGGGCGGAGGCATCAAGGGCGGACAGGTGGTGGGCGCCTCGGACAATATCGGCGCTGCGCCCAAGGACCGGCCGGTGATGCCGGCTCATGTGGCTGCCACCGTGTACAAGTGCCTGGGCATCCCGATCGACAAGGAGTTGAAGACGCCGCAGGGCCGCGTGGTGCGGCTGGTGGATCACGGCTTCGATCCGATTGAGGAACTGCTGGTTTGACGACGCCCCCGTGGATGGTTCGGGTGTGCGTAGAGAGGAAGACAATCATGAAGATGAAATGGCTGCTACTGCCGCTCGTCATGTTGGCGTTGACCGTGACGGCATTCGCGACCGACATCAGCGGCGCCTGGAAGGGAACGGCTCAGACGCCCAACGGAACGATCGAGCGAACGTTCAATTTCAAGGTGGACGGGAACAAGCTTACGGGAGATACGAGCAGTGAAATGTTCGGCAAGTCGACAATCGAAGACGGCAAGATCGATGGCGATAACATCTCCTTCACGATTACCGTGAACGTCCAGGGGAACGAAGGCAAGGTCAACTATAAGGGCAAGGTGAAGGGCGACGAAATCGACTTTACGGTGGAAATTCCGGCGGTCAACCGGACCGTCGAATACGTTGCCAAGAGAGCGACTGAAGCCAAGCCATGAACGTCAGGGCAGGAGTTCCACGAGGCGTCATTCCGAGTCAAGCGAAGAACCTGCCTCCTGTCTCGTCCGACGCTTCGCGATGACAACCAAGTCAGGTTTGGAAGAACCATGAAGCCACGCCATTTTCTGCTACTCACAGCAATCATCACGGCCCTCACGCTGCCTTATATCATTCGCGCCACGCAGAGCGAGCAGAATCCCAGGGACGTCCCCTACCACCAGACCGATATGTCGAAAGCGGGGCAAGCTGCGAGTGCGGCGAAGAGGAGTCAGGCGATGGCGCCCGTGGCGGCTCACGCGAGTTACCCGAAGGCGGCGCTCACCAAGATCGAGATTCTACCGGCCACGGTTTCGATTCTCGGACCACACTACCAGCAGCGGCTGGTGGTCGAGGGGACGTTTGCCGACGGCCACCAGGAAGACTTGACTGCCCAGGCCGCACTGACCTCTTCGAATGCCAAGGCTGCTATCGCTGATAAGAGCGGTTTTGTTCTCCCGGAGGGTGACGGAGAGTCGACCATCACCGCCGTGGTCGGAGGACACCGCGCCAGCGCTCCAGTGAATGTGAAAGATTTCGCGGTGGCGTCCACTTGGAGCTTCCGCAACGACGTGCTGCCGGTGATGACGAAGGTGGGATGCAACTCCGGCCCTTGCCACGGTGCGGCGGCCGGAAAGAATGGTTTCAAGCTGACCTTGCGCGGCTACGATCCGGAGACTGATTACTACACCCTGACCCATCAGGCCCTGGCGCGCCGCACCGACCGGCTGGAGCCTGCCAAGAGTCTTATCCTGTTGAAACCCACGCTCACCATCGCGCACGGCGGTGGCCGGCGCTTCGCGGTGGGCTCGCCCGAATACCAGGTGATGTCTGGCTGGATCGCGCAGGGTATGCCGGCGCCCCAGGACTCCGATCCGCGCGTCACGGCGATTCAGGTGCTGCCACGCGAGGCTTCGCTGCAGCCCGGCGCCGAGCAACAGTTGGTGGTGACGGCGGTGTTCTCTGACGGCCACACCGAGGACGTAACCCGCTGGGCCAAATACGACAGCGGCGATGAGGGCGTGGCCACAGTCGACAACAACGGCCACGTCACCATGCACGGCTACGGCGAAGCTCCGGTCACGGTCTGGTATCAGAGCCATGTGACCTTCTCGCGCGTCCGCATCCCGTTTCCTTACCAACTTGACGAGGAGGTGTTCAAGAAGGCGCCGCGCCGCAACTACATCGATGAAGATGTTCTGGCGCATCTCCAGGCGCTGCATGTTCCGCCGTCGCGCCCGGCCGGCGACTCCGAGTTCATTCGCCGCGCGTTTCTTGACGTTGCGGGTATTTTACCGACCTCTGCCGAGGTGGAGGCCTTCCTGAAAGATACGGCGCCGGACAAGCGCAGCCGCTTGATCGACACGCTCCTGAAGCGGCCGGAGTTCGTGGACTACTGGGCCTACAAGTGGTCGGACCTGCTGCTCGTGAACAGCAACCGCCTCTCCAATGAGGACATGTGGAGCTACTACAACTGGATTCGTTCGAGCGTGGCCGCCGACAAGCCGTGGGACCAATTCGTCTACCAGATCGTAACCGCCACGGGGAAGACTGCCGAGAACGGCGCGGCCAATTACTGGGTGGTCCATCGCGACCCCCTGGATACTTCAGAGAACATGGCCCAGGCCTTTCTCGGCATCACCATCACCTGCGCGCATTGCCACAATCATCCGCTGGCCAAGTGGACGCAGAAGGACTATTACGGTATGGCCAACCTCTTCGCGCGGGTGCGGCTGAAGACGTTCGCCAACGGCGGCAACCGTCCGGGCGTTGGGGAGTACTTCAACAATGTCTCGGTCTATTCCGCGCCCACCGGCGAATTCACCGATGACCGCTTCATGGTGGTGCTGCCGCCCAAGCCGCTCGATGCGAAGGCGCTCCCGGAGACCGTCCCAGGCGACACGCGGGTTTACTTCGCGAAGTGGATCACGGCGCCTGAAAACCCGTTCTTCGCGCGCAATATCGTCAACCGCATCTGGCGCAACTTCATGGGTCGCGGACTGGTTGAGCCGGTTGACGACCTGCGCGATACCAACCCGGCGACCAACGACCAACTGCTTGACGGCCTGGTGAAGGACTTCAAGGCGCACCATTTTGACGTCGACTACCTGATCCGCACCATCATGCAGTCCGCCACCTACCAGACTTCGTCAGAGCCGCTCAAGGAAAACGCCGACGATGACAAGTACGGTTCGCATTACGTCATCAAACGCCTTCCGGCCGAGGTGCTGCTGGATGCTTATTCGCAGGTGACCCAGGCGCCGGAAAAGTTCGAGGGCTACCCAGTGGGGATGCGGGCGCTGCAACTGCCGGACACGGCGGTGAAGTCTTATTTTCTTACCGCATTCGGCCGCCCCCCGCGGCAGCAGACCCGTGAGAGTGAACGCACTTCGGTGCCCACCATCACGCAGGCGCTCCACATCATCAACGGCGACACCCTCAATAACAAGCTGCGCAACCCGGGGAGTTCGATCGACATGTTGCTCAAGCTGGGATTCTCCGACGAGCAGATTGTGGACTACCTCTATCTGGCGTCCTTCAGTCGGCCCCCCAGGGAATCCGAGCGTTCCGCTCTGGTCAAGGCGCTCGCTTCGGCCGAGCAACAGAAGGTTGAAGGCATCGACGATCCACGCCGGGCGGCGCTGATTGACATGTCGTGGGCCATGCTGACGAGTGAAGAGTTCATGTTCAACCACTAAGCTGTGAGAGGTCAGTCTGCGTTGCCGTCCGCGAGTCGAAGCATGCCGAACGAGCCTCGAAAGCATCGTGACGTCCCAACGGCACTGGCCGTCCTCTGTCTCATCGCGGGAGCGAGTACGGCTGCGGCGACTTCCCGCGCGGCAGGTAAGCCCGCCGCCGACGCGGCTCAGGTCCCAACCTTCGGCGCGAACATCGCCCCCATCCTTCAGAAGAATTGTCTCGCTTGCCACTCGAGCGCTGCCAAAAGCGGCGGGCTGATCATGGAAAGCTTCGACCTCCTGATGAAGGGCGGCGCGCATGGACCACCGATCGTCGCCGGACGGAGCGATGAGAGCCGGATGATCCAGATGCTGGAGGGAAAGATCCAGCCGCGCATGCCTTTTGGCGGGGATCCCCTGCCGGCAGCCGACATTGCCGTCATCAAGGCGTGGATCGATGCGGGCGCCAAAGGTCCGGCGCCCGGCGAGGCCGGTGCACTCGCGGGTCCCGCGATCCCGGTGATCAAGCCGCAGGTTCCAGTCGTATCACAGGTGCTGTCCGTCAGATTCTCTCCGGATGGGAAGATACTCGCAGTGGGCGGCTACCAGGAAGTACGGCTGTTTGACCCTGCCACCAACACCGTGCTGGCGACTCTCACCGGCGCAGCGGACTTCGTACGCTCCATCGCCTTCAGTCCGGACGGCAAGATGCTCGCCGCCGCGGGTGGACCTTGCCAGCGCAGCGGCGAGATCAGGATTTGGGACGTACAATCCCACCAGCTTCTGAAAACGATGCAGGGTCATAAGGACTGCATCTATTCGGTGGCCTGGAGTCCCGACGGGAAGCTGCTGGCTTCAGGCAGCTACGACAAAATGGTGAAGCTGTGGGATATCGCGGCCGGTAAGGAGGTGCGCAACCTCCAGGATCATATTGATGCCGTGTTTGCCGTGGCCTTTAGCCCCGACGGAAAGCGCCTGGCGTCAGGCTCGCAGGATCGAACAGTGAAGATCTGGGACGTCGCCTCGGGGCGGCGCCTCTACACGTTGAGTGACGCCACCGACGGGCTGACCAGCATGGTGTATTCTCCTTCGGGCAAGCAGATCGCCGCTGCGGGCTACGACAAGACCATTTACATTTGGAGCCTCGGCGATGACGACGGCCGTCTGGTGCAATCGTTGATCGCGGACGAAGACAGCATCCTGGCGCTCGTCTGGTCGCCGGACGGCAAGACGATCATCACCAGCTCCTCAGACGGCTCTATTCGCTTCCGCGATGCCGCGACGCTCAATCCGCTGGGCGTCATCGATCATCAACCGGACTGGGTGGAGGCGCTTGGCCTGAGCTCGGACGGCAAGAGGCTGGCGGCGGGCCGCTACAACGGGACGCTGAGCCTCTACGACATGAAAACGTACAAGCAAGTGACCGAGCCACTCATGGCTTTCGGGCCTGGAGCGCCAGCGGGCCAGGCCAAGAACCAGCAGGCCGTCAGGCAGTAGCGCGCGATCTTTGGAACGAGGCTGAAGTGAGGCTCATCCTGCGGGTTGGAGCGGGGAGTTGGACCGGGAGGTTTGCCATGAAAGACAGGAATCTTATTGCTGCGGCTGGTTTCGCTGTGGCGCTCATTCTTCCTTTCCAAGCTCTTCGGGCCGACGAGCCCATCATCCCGCCCACCATCTCGAAGGTCTGGCCCGTCGGAATCGAGCGCGGAACCACCGCGACGTTCACTGTGGATGGCCGCAACCTCTCTTCTGCCAAGGCAGTCATCTTTGATAGCGCCGGCATTACTGCCAAGGTCACGGAAATCACTGACGTACCCGAAAAGATCAGCGGACCGCGCGCCGGCGTCGACCTCGGGGCTCAGGTGCCGCTCGGCAAGAAGCAAACGGCCCAGATGGAAGTGACCGTGGCCAAGGACGTGGCGCCGGGTATCCACCGGTTCCGCATTCAGACACCGCTCGGGACCTCCGGCATGGCGGTGCTCGATATTGGCGCTCTTCCGGAGGTGAACGCGGAAAAATCGAAGGATTCCCCGGCGCCAGCGCAATGGGTCGAGTTGCCGTCCACACTGGTGGGGACGGTGGCCGCGCCGGGCGCGACCGGCCGCTACCAGTTCCAGGGGAAGGCCGGCGAAGATCTAGTCTTTGAGGTGGTGGCCTCGGCGCTGGGGTCGGAGCTTGAATCGATGCTCGTCTTGTCCGACGCTGCCGGGCAGGTACTGGCGGAAGCGGGTGACAAGGAGGAGAGTCCGGACGCCGTGCTGACCGCGAAGCTGCCCGCTGACGGCAAGTACACCATTGCGATCAGCGACCGCGAGAAGGGCGGGGGCATGGACCACTTCTACCGGCTGAACGCGGGGCCGCTGCCTTACATCACGCGAGTGTTTCCTCTCGGTGTGCGCGCCGGTCAGCCAAGTGATGTGACTTTGAGCGGCATCAACCTGGGTACGGCGGGCGCCGTGAGGGTCACCCCGCCTAAGTGGGCCGACGGCTGGACGACCATGCCCCTCGAGATCAAGGCAGGGCAGGAACAATCCCTCAATACGGTGAAGCTCGCGGTGGGCAATGAGCCTGAAGTCGCGGAGCAGGAGCCCAACGATTCGCCCGCGGAGGCGCAGAACATCTCTCTGCCGGTCACGATCAACGGGCACATCGACGGTGGCGTCAAACGCGGAGGCACTCCCGACCAGGACTATTTCCGGTTCAAGGCCACAAGAGGCGAACGCCTCGCCGTTGAGGTTGCAGCTTCGAGGCTTGGCTCGTCTCTCGATTCCGTGATTGAAATTGTCGACGCCGGGGGAAATCCGGTCCCGCGCGCCACCATCCGCTGCTTGAATCAGACCGTCACCACGCTCTCGGACCGCGACTCGCGAACGCAATTCATCCGGTTCACATCGCTGTCAGGGTTTCATGTGAACGATTATGTGATGATCGGTGACGAGCTTGACCAGATCGTCGCCATTCCGGATCAGCCCGACGCCGACGTCGTCGTCAAGGGAATCGGCGGAGTGCGTGAGGCTTTTCTCGGCACCTCGCCCGACGTGCACGCGGTGAATACCCTGATCTACCGCGCCCAGGCGCTGCCTCCCGGCGCCGAGTTTCCTCCCAACGGCCTGCCGGTGTTTCGCCTCACCTGGCGCAACGACGACGGCGGTCCTGGATATGGAGCGGATTCACGGCTGGACTTCGTCGCGCCCAAAGACGGCGAGTACATCGTGCACCTCAGGGACGTTCGCGGCCTCGAAGGACGCGACTTCGCCTATCGGCTCACACTCAAGGCGTCGAGCCCGGACTTCAAGCTCGCCGCTAACCCGGAGAATCCCAATATTCCGCGCGGAGGCTCGATACCGGTTACTGTTTCGGCCGACCGCCTTCTGGGATACACAGGGCCCATCACCGTCGAAGTGAAAGGACTGCCGCGCTCGATCACTGCCAGCCGCGCTGAGATTCCTGAGGGCCAGGATTCGACGGTCGTGGTGCTGTCTGCCGCGCCTGATGCCGCGCTCGACCAGCCTCCCGCGCCCATCCAGTTCGTCGGCGTCGGACGCGTCAATGGACGCGACCTCCGGCGCGTGGAAGAGAGTCCTTTGCAGCTTGCCTCCATCATTCCTGCGCCTGACGTGGTGGTTAGGACGGAACCCACGCGGATTGCGCTCGAACCGGGCAAAGAGGTCAAGGTAAGACTCGATGTGAAGCGCCAGAACGGATTCAAGGGACGCGTACCCTGCTCGGTTCAGAACCTGCCTCCCGGTGTGCGCGTGGTGAACGTGGGGCTGAATGGAGTTCTGGTCACGGAAGACCAGTCCACGCGGACCTTCACGCTGCGCGCGGAGGATTGGGCCAAGCCCATCGATCAGCCGATCTACGTGGTGGCTGAGGTCGAATCGAACTCCCCGACCCTGCACGCCTCACCCGCCCTGCTGCTCAAGGTCGAGGACAAGCGGGAAGCTGCGAATGCCGCCGCCGCCGGAGCGCGGGGTGCCGGCGAGGAGGGAGCGAACGGACGCCCTCCGGATCGATAGTCGGCGCAGGGTTCGCCGGTGGGTGATCGGTCGCCCGCGCCGCAGGTTCTGAAAAAAGGGTAGGTGGGGTCGATTGGGGCAGGGTTAGGCCTGACGCAGACATCATCGCATTTCAATCAGGGAGGCATGTCATGGCGAGCAATCGTGGATTAGCGTACATGGGACCGGGCGCCGTGGAGGTCCAGAGTATCGACTTCCCCAAGCTCACCCTGGGCAAGCGCAAGTGCGAGCACGGTGTGATCCTGAAGATCGTTTCCACCAACATCTGCGGAAGCGATCAGCACATGGTGCGAGGACGCACGACGGCGCCGCACGGGCTGATTCTTGGCCATGAAATCACCGGTGAAGTGCTCGAGAAAGGACGGGACGTTGAGTTTATCAATGTTGGCGACCTCGTTTCCGTACCTTTCAACATCGCTTGCGGGCGTTGCCGCAACTGCAAGGAGCGCCACACCGGCGTCTGCTTGAACGTGAACCCTGCGCGGCCCGGCGCTGCCTATGGCTACGTCGACATGGGCGGATGGGTGGGAGGCCAGGCGGAATATGTGATGGTGCCCTACGCGGACTTCAACCTGCTTAAGTTTCCCGACAAGGCGCAAGCGTTGGAGAAGATTCGGGACTTGACCTGCCTCTCCGACATTCTGCCCACGGGTTACCACGGCGCCGTGTCGGCGGGAGTCACCACCGGATCGACGGTGTACGTGGCCGGCGCCGGACCGGTCGGCCTGGCCTGTGCAGCCGCCTGCCATCTGCTGGGAGCGGCCTGCGTGATCGTCGGCGATATGATTCCCGATCGCCTGGCTCAAGCCAGAAGCTTCGGCTGCGAAACGGTGGATATTTCGAAGAGCGCTTCGGTGGCGGAACAGATCGAGCAGATTCTGGGCGTGCCAGAGGTTGACTGCGCGGTGGACTGCGTGGGCTTTGAGGCGAGAGGCCACGGCGCTGGGGCAGCCAAAGAGGCGCCGGCCACGGTGCTCAATTCATTGATGCAGATTACGCGGGCGGCCGGGGCCATCGGCATCCCCGGACTCTATGTCACCGACGATCCCGGTGGAATTGATGAAGCCGCCAAGACCGGCAATCTGGTGATTCGCATTGGCCTCGGCTGGGCCAGGTCCCATCACTTCACCACGGGTCAATGTCCCGTGATGAAATACAATCGCGGTCTGATGATGGCCATTCTGTACGATAAGATCAAAATCGCGAAGGCCGTGAACGTCACGGTTATCACCCTTGACGAGGGTCCACAAGGCTATAAGGACTTTGACAAAGGAGCGGCGAAGAAGTTCGTCATCGATCCTCACGCCAGCATCTCGCGCAACTGAGAGGGGACGCGTCAGGTATTCCTGCCCGCCGGTTCGAATCGTTCGCCGGTGTATTTCTCCACGGCGTCCATGTTGAGACTGATCCCTAGACCGGCGCCGTCGGGCACCGCCAGCATCCCCTCCGGATCCAGTTCCCAACGCGCTTCTACCAGATCGTCGATAAACGGAGATCCCGTCAGATATTCGACCATATCGGTGTTTCGGCTCGCGGACGCGAGGTGAAGGTCTGCGGCTAGCCCCAAAGCGGTGTTCCAGCCGTGCGGGATGAACCGCACGCCATTCTCCTCGGCCATCCACGCGATCTGGCGCTCTTCGCTGATGCCCCCGACCTTCGTCACGTCCGGCTGCACGATGTCGAATGCCCTCTGCTGGAGCCATGGAATAAACGACTGCCTCCGGGTCAAGACCTCGCCACCCGCGATGGGCAGGGGTGAATGGTTCCGCAGCAGCACGTAATCGTGCAGGTTATCGGGTGGAAGCGGCTCTTCGAACCAGTACACGTGGTAATCGGCAAGCATGCGAGCCGTCCGTGCCGCCCACTTGTAATCCTGGCGCCAAAAGGCATCGCTGGCGCCGGCATCGACCATCAGAAGGGATTCCGGCCCGACCGCCTCACGCGCCGCGCGAACGATTTCCTCGTCCCGGGCGTTGCTATGTCGTCCGAAAGGCCCCCAGCCAATCTTGAAAGCACGAAAACCTTGCGACTGGACGGCGGCCAGGCACTCAGACAAGACGCGGGGCTCGCACATCAGGAGCGAAGCATAGGGCCGTACCCGGTCGCGATACCGCCCCCCAAGCAGCCGGCCGACCGGCTGCCGCGTGGCCTTGCCGAGGATGTCCCACAGCGCGATGTCAATTCCGCTGATGGTGTGGGTGATGGACCCGCCGCGCCCCATCCAGAACGTATGGGCATGCAGCTTCTCGCTCACGCGTTCCGGTTCCAGTGGGTTTTCGCCCAAGTATAGCGGCTGGAGCACGTGCAGCGCGCCGCGCACCAATTCATCGTTCGTGAATGCCGATCCCCACCCGGTGATGCCCTCGTCCGTGAACACCGCGATGAGGGTGTGAACACAATCCTCCGGTCGAATCTCGTTCGCCCAGCCTCCGGCGGGCGTGCCATGGCGCAAGCCGGCCGGCTGTATTTCGGTAATCTTCATGGCTCCATCTCGACGAGAGTATAATGACGCCCATGTTACGACGCAATTTCTTTGGCGGTCTGGTGACCGCCGGGACGCTGGCCCAGTTGGCGCCCGCTCAACAGCAACTGTCGCCGCAGGAGGCTGCCAAAGTTGTCCTTGAGCGCCCCACCGCAGGCCAGCCCCACCAGGGGAAAGTGCTTCTCGCGCTCCAGGCACACTGCGACGATGTCCCGCTTTTTGCGGCGGGTACCGTGTCGAAGCTGATCGAAGAAGGTTATACCGGGTATCTGGTTCGTGCCACCAATGACGACATGGGCGATGCCCCCGGACTTGGCACCCCAGGAACGATCGGTGACAACGTCGTTGGCAACGAGCGCGACAACGCGGAGGTGGCGCGAATCCTCGGTTGTAAGGGCCATTTCGACCTGAATTACAGCAACCACAGGATGGCGGACGTTTCGCTCAACGAACTGATCTGCCGGGTCATTTTTCTAATCCGCTTGCTCAAGGTGGATACCGTCATTAGTTGGGATCCCTGGCCGCACGATGAGGAGAATCCCGATCATTACACCCTGGCGCGGGCGGTGGAGGCGGCGTGCTGGATGGCCGGCCGCGTACACGACTATCCCGAGCAGTTCGCCGCGGGCCTTAAGCCGAAGGAGGTACAGGACAAGTACTATTTCGCCCGGCGTCCGGAGATCACACGCGTTGTGGATATCAGCCAGCAAATCGACAAGAAGGTGGAAGCCAACCGGGCTAACGTTGCGAAAGGCCCGGCCGGGCATCTCGGATCACAGCTACGGGCGGAATTGGCGAAGCGCCATCAGCGCTTGCCCCTGCTGGGTGACGATGACGCAACCGCCGATCGAAACTACATCAAGGAATTTGCGATGGCGCATAACCGCGAGCTGGGCAGGCAATACGGGGTCGAGTACGCCGAAGTGTTCCACTACATTGGACCGGGCGCTTCCGGCGCGGATCGGGATTCGCGAGTTGACGCTTACGTCAAGGAGCATGCCGTGCCCTCCGAGTAGTTACGGTTGAATCCCTGCACGGAGATTGCCGCAGTTGCACTTTTCAGTTCACGTCGGCCGAACGGTCGCCTTCATAGTGCATGATGTGGTAATAGGCTTCCCAGCCGTCCCAGAAGATCGGCGGAGATAAGTGCGCGAGCGGGTCGCTGAGGAATCTCGAAAAGACTTCAACCATCTGACGCGTCCGGTAGATGCCCGTTAGCCAGTCGCCCCGATACCAGTTTTTCCACTTACCGTATCCCCGAGGAATTTCCCGGCTACGAGGCAGCCGCCGAGTTTTGGGACACCCACGACACCACGGATTACCCTGAGCGGTTTCGCACCGTGAAGGTGGTCAGCAAGCTTCGAAACCGCCACTACGAAATCCCACTTGCGCCGGACGTGGTTCGGGCCCTCGAGAAGCAAGCGCGGGAAAGCGGCGTCACGCTCGGTCGTCTCACCAGCAATCTCCTCCGTCATCTCCTCCGCCAGCGACTCAGCCGGTAGTCGAGGAGTCACCGGCAGCCCAGGCCCTTCCACGCTTTCGTTTGATCCTGAAAGACTGCCGCGTCGCGCCTTCCTGGGTCGTCGAGCAGGGGGCGAACAGAAATCGCTTTCGGCTCACGGCCCGGCGCTCTTGCGATGCGCCTCGACCGCGGCCTGATTGGCGGCGCGGGCGGCCTGGGCGAATTCCTCGTAAGCGTCGTCCTGGATATTGACGAAGCCGTAGTTGGAATTCTCGCCGTCGAAGCGGCCTTCCTTCGGCTCATCCGACCACTCGAACCAGTGGTAGCCTACCGCTTCGGGCAGGCTCTCGAGCCGCGTGACGTAGTCGGCATAGGCGCGGGCGCGCGCCGCCTGGTCGGGAACTTTGGGGCCGGCGCCGCGGGTGTTGGGCAGGCCGGAATTTTCGGCGCGAAAGGCGAACTCGGTAATCAGCACCGGCTTCCCCGTCACCTGATAGATGTGCTCGACGAGCGGACGGGGGTCGAAGCTGTAGATGTTGACGGAGACCACGTCGGCGGCTCGCGCACCCTCGAGCACCGCATCGGGGACGCGGCCGGCGAAGCGCGCGCCGAGATACAGGTGCGCAGGATCAGCATTGTGAATCGCATCCGCCGAGACGCGGAAATAGCGCGCGGCGACGAGCGCGAGAAAGGCGTCCGAGTCGGCCTGATGGGCGTCTGAGGCCGAAGGTCCGCGAACGGCGCTGAAGTCCGCGGCCGCGGTCTGCCACGCCTGGTTGAATCGCGCCCAGTCGTCCGAGTAGCGGTGACGCAGAAAGTTGACGGCGTAGACGTGTCCGGGGGCCGCGGCCGGCAGTGCGAGGTACATGTCGAGCATCGTCTCCTTGCCGCGCCAGTCGGCGCCCCAGCGCAGTTCGTTGTCGCTGAAGTAGCCTACCAGAAGAGGATCGTGGGCGCGCGGCGCACACTCTTGCGCGGCGGCTTCCTGGGCGGCGCGCTCGAAGCGCGGATCGTAGACGTCGACCGGCCGGCCGTACTGCCAGTTGGCGCCCGCCTTGTCCGCGATATCGAGGATGACGGTGTACGGCATGTCGCGCCGCCAGAGTTCCGCGTCTGACCACGCGCCGATGGTGTTGAAACCCCAACTGCGGAGCCGCGCCAGCGCGCCCGTCTCCCAGGCGTCGCGGCTCACGTACTTCTGCTTGACCGCCTCGAGATACGGCGCGCCGCCTGTGCCGTGGATTCGATCACCCTCGTAGCGGATCGTGTCCACACCCTGGGAGAGCACCACCGTGCCTGCGGGGTCGATGAACCACCAGGCGCCGTCGCGCTGCTCGACGCGGAAGTATCCCTGCTGGGCGCGGGCGGCAGGCGCGAGGGCGAGGATGAATATGATGAGTGCGGAATGAAGTCGTCTCATGATGGAACGTAATGCTGAGCAGACTTATTCTTGAGCGGCTTTGCCGCCCCGCTGTGCGGAAAGGCTCTGCCTTTTCCGGCAGGGCGCGCCAAAGCCTGATTTTTTCAATTGTTCTTGTCCGTCGCAGCGGAAAGGCGAAGCCTTTCCGCACAGCAAAGCGGCGGAGCCGCTAGGTTACACCCACGCAGTCCCCAAGCGCGACGACGGTTGGTCTATCCGTGTCCCGCGACGCTGCAATGCCCGCCCTCAGAATCCACGAAGACGGCCAGCATGCCTCCGAAATCCTGCTTCGTAGGCGGCATGCTGAACGCGACTCCCGCCTGGCTCTTCTCGCGATAGAACTCTTGCAGGTCTTGGACGCTGAATCCCAGCTCGACCGTTCCCGCCGGCTTCTCGGGCAAAGCCGGATGCAGGCCCAGCGTGGTCTCACCGGTCACGAATTCGCTCCATCCCGGCGACTGGAACTTCAGCGTCAGACCGAGCGTGTCGCGATAGAACTTCACGGCGCGGTCCATGTCGCCGACGAACTTGATCACATAGTTCAGCTTGGCGCTCATGGTTCCTCCTTGGACGGTTGCAGGGTTCAGCGAGGGCTAGAACGCGCCGAGGGCGGACGCCTCGTCGTCGTAAATCTCAAAAACCGTGTCGAGCAGGACCATCTTGAGGATCTGGCGCACCTGCTTCGAGGGTCCAAAGAACTTGCACTTGCCGCTGACTTTCTTCACTGCCGTATAGGTGTACATCATGGCGCCGATGCCCGAGCTGTCGGTGGTGGGCACCTCCGTGAGGTTGACGGCGAGATTTTTGGCGCCCTTGTCCACGAGCTCCTTGACCTTTTCGCGGAAGCCCTGCTCGGCCTCGCCGATTTTGAGCGCTCCGTTCAAGTCAACAATGGTGGCGTTGTCGGTGGTACGTACGGTGATGGTCATCGTCAGCCTCGTCAGTAAAGCGATCCCCCCGCTGGGCCAGGGCGCCGCGGTGTTCGGTGGAGAGTCGAGTTTACTTACCTATCTCACTCGCAGGATAAAATCAAGCGATACTGCCTGGTCACGCGTGTCATCCTGAGCGAAGCGAAGGATCTCGCCTTGTTCTTTGCAGAGCGAGATTCTTCGTCGCCTTCGGCTCCTCAGAATGACACGTCCCCAGGGGCTCGACCTCCTCATCCCTTGCGCATGATGCGCTGGATGGAGACCGCCCGGCCTGTCACGGCATCGGCTTCGATCAGGACAGCCGCGAGTCGCGGGTCGCCTTTGGCGACTTCGAAGCGCGCCGGCAATTGGTTGAGGAATTTCTGGACGACCGACTGCTTGTCCATGCCGATGACCGAGTCGTAGGGGCCGGTCATGCCGACGTCGGTGATATACGCGGTGCCGCCGGGCAGGACCGCCTCATCGGCGGTCGGGACGTGGGTGTGTGTGCCGATAACGGCGGTGACCCGGCCATCCAGGTACCAGCCCAGGGCGAGTTTCTCCGACGTCGCCTCGGCGTGCATGTCGACGATGCGCAGCGTGACTTCCGGTGGAATCTGCTCGAGCAACCGGTCGACGGCGCGGAACGGGCAGTCGATGCTGGGCATGAAGACTCGGCCCTGCACGTTCATCACCGCGTACCCCGTGCCGGCGCGAGTCTTGCCGAGATAGAGTCCGTGGCCGGGCGCCTGACCGGGCCCGCTCGGGTAGTTGGCGGGCCTGAGCAGCCGTCCGTCCGCGTGCTCGGCGAGGTAATGCAAAATCTCCTTCTTGTCCCAGATGTGATTCCCGGAGGTCAGCACGGCGATCCCGGTTTCGAGCAGTTCCTCGACGAGCGGCGGCGTGATCCCGAATCCGGCAGCGGCGTTCTCGCCGTTCGCTAGCACCAAGTCGGGCGCGTACTCCTCCATCAGCGCGGGCACGGCTTCTTTGACCATCCGGCGGCCCGGCTGACCGAAGATGTCGCCGATGAAGAGAATTTTCATTGGTTGATGATATCAGTAAGGCGGGCAGACAGCGGAGTGAAAAGCGAAAGGCGCTCGACGTCCACGCGCCTGTCAAGGGCAAGCGCGGAGCTTGAGCGCTGAGTCTGATTACGGAGTAACCCACTCGGCCGTGTGACCCGCGTAATTCGAACCTCAGTTACGAGGTGGGTGCCCTCCGCGTCCCTTCAGGCCTTGAGCCTCGAATCGAAGCCCGGGCACACCAGGATCGCGAGTCAGGCTCCCGCTTAGACGGTGTTGGTTCAAATAACCGTCGCGTCATGCACCAACTTCGCAGGCCTACTCCGTAAACTTTTGTCGCGGCGGTACCGGCCGGGCCAGGGACCGCCTTCGGCGCTCAGAGAGCGCCGCTACAGCTACTTCAGCACCTGGTCGAGGAGGTCGTTGCACGCGTCCACTTTCTCCTCGAGCTCGCGCGCCGATTCTTCCTGCTCCGCCTTCAACTGGTGAAACTCGTCGGCGATATTGAGTGCCGCGAGCACCGCGACGCGCAGCGAATCCACCGTCTGGGTACGCGCCGCAATCGACCGCATCTTGGCGTCCACGAACTCGCCGAGCCGGCGGATGTACTCCGCGTCGAGCTTGCCGCGCATGCGATATTCCTGGTCATAGATGGTCACCCGGATATCGCCTTCGATGCGCGGCACGCAGTACCTCTATCCGCGCCGACGTCCTTCCAAGAAGCGAAGACGCGGCCCAAACCAAAAGAACAAGTTAGCCCTGAGCATCCGGCTTTGTCAACCCGTCGATCTGCTCGATGAGCTTCTCGATGCGGCTGCGCACGTCCTCGCGCTCGCGGCGCAGGAATTGCACTTCACGCTCCAGCGTCGAATAGCCCTTGGCGTCCCCCTTCGACTTCAGCTTTTCGAGTTCGCGCTCAAGGGCGCGCTTCTCCGTCTGGGTATCCTTGAAGACCTCGACGGCCTTGCGCAGCTTCTTCTCGAGCTCGGCGAACTTGTGCTTGGTGTCAGCCACCACGAATCCTCATGAGCCGGCGGTCTGGCCGCGCAGCCGGACACCCAGCGGCTTGAGCGCATCGAGCAGGCGGCGGCTGAGCTCCTCGACTTCTTCGCTCGTCAGCGTACGCTCCAGGCTGAAGAAAGTCACGCGCAGCAGAAGACTGTAGTGCCCGGCGGGAATCGAGCCGCCGCGAAACAAATCGACCGGCCAGACACTCTGGATCCCGCCCGCAAGCGCACGGCGCACCGCTCCTTCCACCTCCGCGTAGTGTAATGTATCGGGCAGCACGAGCGAGAAGTCGCGCTCGACAGTCGGAAATTTGGTGTAAGGCCGGAAGCGGCGCATCCGTAGCGGATACGCGAGCAGGCGCTTGAGATCCACTTCCGCCAGCCACACGTCCTGGCGCAACTTGTAGTCGCGCGCCACGTCCTCGGCCAATTTGCCGAAGACAGCAAGCGTGTCGCTGGAATCCGTGTAGCGCGCGCCGAGCCCCGGCTCGTAAGCGCCGCAGCCGTCGGACTTGAACTCGAGACCGTGAACGCCGAATTCGTCGAGCAGCGACTCGAGATCGCCCTTGAGGTCGAAGAAGTCGAGCGGCTTCGCGGCGTCGTGCACGGAGGCCGCGCGGCGCGGGCCGCTCAAACCTAGGGTCAGCACACGACGCTCCTCAGGCGAACCGCCAGGCGGCAGCGTGTACGTCTTCCCCAACTCGAAGAGGCGCACCTCATTCTGGCCGCGGTCGAGGTTCCAGCGCAGCGCCGCGATCATACTCGGAATCGTCGAGGAGCGCAGCACGGAAGCTTCCTGGCTGAGCGGATTGACGAGCGGTACGGGCGGCCGATGGGTGAAGCGCGCGTTCTCCTCGGGGTCAACCATGGAAGAAGTGATGATCTCGCGATAGCCGAGCCCGACGAGCGCCGCGTAGACGGCCAGTTCCTTCTCGCGCCGGGTGTCGCGCTCGACGCGAGGCGGCGCCGGACGCACGCGGGCGGGCAGCCGGTCGTAGCCGTAGAGGCGCGCGATCTCCTCGATCAGGTCGACTTCGCGGGTCACGTCGAGGCGAAAGGTCGGCGGGATGACCTGCCATTCGGCATCGCCACGCCGCTCGACCACGAAGTCCAAAGCGCGGAGGATTCGCTCTACTTCCTCGCGCGCGATCTCAGCCGTCGCGCCCAGGATACGCCGGATTTCGCTCTGACGCAGCGTGATGGAGGCGCGCGGCTTGGGCTCGGGGTAGACGTCGACGATGCCCGCGAGCACTTCGCCGCCTGCCAATTCCTGAATCAGCGCCGCAGCACGATCGATCGCCACGGGCGCCATCGCGACGTCAGCGCCGCGCTCGAAGCGATGCGAGGCTTCAGTGTGCAATCCGTGCGCTTTCGCGGTGCGGCGAATCGAGAGCGGGTCAAACCAGGCGCTCTCGAGCAGCACGCAACGCGTCGCGAGTGAGATCTCCGACTCCTGACCGCCCATCACGCCCGCAAGCGCCACGGCCCGCTCCGCGTCAGCAATCACCAGTTGCTCGGGCTTGAGGACGTGATCGACGCCGTCGAGCGTTCGCAGGTGCTCACCGGGACGCGCGCGCCGCACGATGATCTTCTTCTGCCGCAGGCGCGCGAGGTCGAAAGCGTGCAGCGGATGGCCGAGTTCCATGAGCACGTAGTTGGTGACGTCGGCGACGTTGTTGATGGACCGCATCCCCACCGACTCGAGCCGCCGCGTGAGCCACGCGGGCGACGCTTTCACCTGGACGTTCTGAATCACCCGTCCGCAGTAACGCGCGCAAAGGTCGCGGGCGGCAATCTCGATCGCGATTTCGCTCGACGCGGGCGCACCTGCTTCCTTGACGTCAACATGCGTGGGCTTGAGCGGCAGCCTGTAGATCGCTGCGACTTCACGCGCCACGCCGTAATGATTGAGGCAATCGGGGCGGTTGGTGGTGACCTCGACCTCGAAGACCACGTCGTCGCCCACCGGCACGAACGACTCGACGCCCAGCCCGACGCTGGTGAGCGCCGTCTTGAGCTCGCGCGCGTCAGCCTGCACGTCGACGAATTGTTTGAGCCAATTGAGTGAGACTTTCATAACGCAAGTTTGGCTGTGACGCCAGGGCGGAGCTTGTGGCTTTTGAAAAGCATCTTACATCGGCCCTGGCGGCGCTGACCCCCTCACCCGGCCCTCGCGCGCCACCCTCTCCCCCAAGGGGCGAGGGTCAGTTCTCTCAGTCAGTCGCGCGCCCGCGCCAAAATAACTTGCGCCACAACAGAATTGTCGCAATCAAAACTGCTCGAGAAACCGCGCGTCGCTCTGGAAGAAGAGCTGGATATCGTTGATGTCGTACTTCGCCATGGCGAAGCGGTCGACGCCGAGGCCGAACGCCCATCCCGAGTGCCGCTCCGGATCGATGCCACAATTCCGGAGGACGTCGGGGTGGACCATGCCGCAGCCCATCACTTCCATCCAGCCGCTCTGCTTGCAGACGCGGCAGCCCTCACCGTCGCAGGCGATGCAACTGACCGCCACCTCGCCGCTCGGCTCGGTGAAGGGGAAGAAGCTGGGGCGGAAGCTGGTGCGCACCTTTTCCCCGAAAAATTTCTTGGCGAAGAAGTCGAGCGTGCCTTTGAGGTCGGCGAAAGCGATGTCGGTATCGACGGCGAGGCCCTCGATCTGGTGGAACATGGGCGAGTGCGTGGCGTCCGGGTTGTCGTGCCGGTAGCACTTGCCGGGCACGATGATATAGAGCGGCGCGCCGTACTTCTCCATGGCGCGAATCTGCACCGGCGAGGTGTGGGTGCGCAGCACGGTCTTCGAGTCGATGTAGAGCGTGTCCCAATCGTCGCGCGACGGGTGGCTCTCAGGGATGTTGAGCGCGTCGAAATTGTAGTAGACCGATTCGATCTCCGGGCCCGTTTCGATCGAGAAGCCGAGGTTGAGGAAGATTTCCTCGATCTCGCGCTGAACGCGGATGACCGGATGAATGGAGCCGAGGGGACGTCGGTATCCGGGGAGAGTCAGGTCTTCGCTCTCGGTCAGTCTCACCCAGGCCTCCGGAGACATCGGCTTGGAGGAAACGGCGCTCAGTCCAGGAGGTAACTGGTCTGCGACCCATTGCCGAAACTGGTTGAACTCGCGACCTACGGCGGGTTTGATTTCCTTCGAGGCGGCTTTCAACCAATGTTCGTCGATGCGGGCGACAAGTCCGTGTTTACGGGAAAGCCAACGGTCTCGCAGAACCTTAGGATTGCCCGCAGGCTGCGAAAAAAACTCGTGAGTTTCGTTAGCAAAAGCGGAGCGCACCCCGGCGAATAATGCCTCGACACCCGCGGCGTCACCCACGCCGAGCTCTTCGAGAGTCTTGCCAACTTTTTCGTCGATCGTCATGAGTGGCAGCTCAAGGACAAAAAGGATAGGGGGTCGGAGCTTCAGCTCCGACTGCCAGAACCATCATTGATCGTCGGGGGCGTTCAGAATGTCTAAGAAAACCAGCGGCTCCGCCGCTCTGCTGTGCGGAAAGGCTTGGCCTTTCCACACGACGGAAAAAACAATAAGAGAATTCAAAGCTTTGACGCCCCTGCCGGAAAGGCAGAGCCTTTCCGCACAGCGGGGCGGCAAAGCCGCTCAAGAATGGATAAATCGTTTTCACACTACTTCTCATTGTCGGAGCTAAAGCTCCGACCCCCTGAAGTCAGTCAAATCCAGTTGCAGACCCAAAGGGTCGGCGGCAGCCCCAGAGCGTCGCCAGGAAAAGCTAGCTAGCGACTTCCTTGGCGGCGCTCTTCACTGCTTCCTTCACTTTACCCGCCAGCTCGGCGAACGCCGCGGCGTCGCGCGCCGCCATCTCCGAGAGCACCTTGCGGTCGAGCTCGATTCCCAGCTTCTTCAAGCCGTGGATGAACTGGCTGTAGCTCATGTCGTGCAGGCGCGCGGCGGCGCTGATGCGGATGATCCAAAGGCGCCGGAAGTCGCGCTTGCGACGCCGGCGGTCGCGATAGGCGAAGCGCCCGGCGCGGTCCGCCGCCTCCTTCATGGAACGATAGAGCTTGCTCTTGGTGAGGAAATATCCCTTGGTGAGCTTGGCGAGCTTCTTTCGAGCGGCACGGCGTACCGTGCCGCGTTTAACGCGAGGCATGGGGTTTGCTCCTTTCGTGAGATTCGGGGCGACGAAGGCACCCAGCCATTGGCCTTCTCGCTCCCGTGCGGCGCGTTAGGGCGCCGCGACTACCTACCGTAAGGCAGCATCCTGCGGACGCGCCGCACGTCGGACGGGTCGACCAGCGTCGTCTGATCGAGCTTGCGTTTCCGCTTGCTCTTCTTCGACGTCAGGATGTGGCGGGCAAACGCGTGCCCGCGAATCACCTTGCCGGTCGCCGTCAGCTTGAATCGCTTGGCGGCGCCTTTGTGTGTCTTGAGCTTCAGCTTAACCTTTGCTTTCGCCTTCGCCAAAATGATCCTCCATCGTCGGAGTAGGAGTCCCTGCTGCGACCCCGTCAATGCCCGCCGGATTTATCCTCCCGAGGATTCGGGTGTCGCCGGCGGCTCCGTCGTCGCACCGGCCGCGGGAGCCGGGGTCGCGGGACTGGAAGCCCTGGGCGGAGCTGCCGAAGTTCCCTCACCTTTAGGCTGCTTCGGAGCCTTGCTCTTCCCGCCGGCCGGCTTCTTGGGCCCCAGGATGGCGGTCAAGTTGGGCCCTTCCTGCTTGGGACGCGTCTCGACCACCGCCGCCTCCGCCAGTTCCTCGATCAGGCGCTGCATCATCTGCCAGCCGAGGTTGCGATGCGCCATCTCGCGGCCGCGGAACATGATCGTGGCCTTCACCTTGTTGCCCGCCTCGAGGAATCCCACAATGTGGTTCCGCTTGGTCTCGTAATCGTGCACTGAAGTCCGCGGCCGGAACTTCACTTCCTTGAGCTCGATCGAGCGCTGATGCTTGCGGGCCTCGTGCTGCCGCTTGCTGAGCTGGTAGAGGTACTTGCCGTAATTGATGATGCGGCAGACGGGGGGATTGGCAGTCGGTGAGACTTCGACCAAATCCAGCCCACGCTCACGCGCGACTTTAATCGCGTCGAAAGGGGGCATGATGCCCAGTTGCTTGCCCTCATCATCAACGACCCGCACTTCCTTGGCGCGAATCCTTTCGTTTATACGCACATGTCGATCAGCGATAACTCTTCCCTCCTGGCCCCGGCGGGGCCGTGCACGCACACTGGGCGGTTATATGTTGTACGCATGCCGCAGGGATACTCGAGCGTCGAGGTCCGCCGCCGTGCGAAGCCATCATTGAGGATACCGGATCGAAGCCCGGTGGTCGAACCATAGGTGAGGTCAGATTTTACCATTTCGTCAGGCGCGTGTCGATAAGGGCGCGGAGGTAGCGGATGAAGTCACCGAGGGGCTGGAGGCCCGCGTCGCCGGTGTCGCGCCGCCGTACGGAGACGCTGCGGGCGGCGGCCTCGCGGTCCCCCACCACCAGCATGAAGGGGACCTTCTGAAGCTGGGCGTCGCGGATGCGCGCGTTGAGCTTCTCATTGCGGTCGTCGAGCTCCACGCGGACGTGAGCGGCGCGCAACTGGTCCGAGACCTCGCGGGCAAACGCCAGATGCTTCTCGCTGATGGGCAGCACAACGGTCTGCACTGGGGCGAGCCAGACGGGGAAAGCGCCGGCGTAGTGCTCGATGAGCACGCCAAAGAAGCGCTCGACCGAGCCGAGCAGCGCCCGGTGCACCATCACCGGGCTGTGCGCGTGGCCGTCGGCGCCCACGTACTCCAAGCCGAAGCGGCGCGGCAGATTGAAATCAAACTGCACGGTGGTGAGCTGCCACGGGCGCCCGATGGCGTCCACGAGCTTCATGTCGATTTTCGGCCCGTAGAACACCGCCTCGCCCGGAATGTACTTGAAGGGGACGTCCATGCGCTTCAGGGTGTTCATCAACGCGCCTTCAGCCCGTTCCCACTCCTCCACGGTGCCCGCGTACTGGTCGGCGTGCGCGGCGTCGCGCGCCGAAAGTTCCACCTGGTACTCGTCGAATCCGAAGGTCTCGAGCACGGCGAAGGCGAACTCCACGCAGGACTGGACTTCGCTCTCGAGCTGGTCGGGCATGCAGAAGATGTGCGCGTCGTCCTGGGTAAACCCGCGGACGCGCAGCAATCCGTGCATTACGCCCGAGCGCTCGTAGCGATACACGGTACCGAGTTCCGCCAGGCGGATGGGCAGTTCGCGATAGCTGCGCCGCCGGTCCTTGTAAATCAGGATGTGACCGGGGCAATTCATCGGCTTGAGCTGGTAGTGCTCGTTCTCCACATCCATCGTGCCGAACATGTTCTCGCGGTAGAAACCGGTGTGCCCGCTGGTTTCCCAAAGATGCAGGCGCATGACGTGGGGCGTAAACACCAGGTCGTACCCGCGCGCTACCAACTCCTGGCGCAACCAGTCTTCAACCTCCCGGCGAATGATCCCGCCCTTGGGATGCCAGAAGATCAGGCCGGGGCCGGCGTCGTCCTGGATGCTGAAGAGGTCGAGGTCCTTGCCCAGCCGCCGGTGATCGCGCTTCTTGGCCTCCTCGACCTGAGTCAGGTAGGCGTCGAGATCTTTCTGGGTGAAAAACGCGGTGCCGTAGATGCGCTGCAGCGGATGCGAGTGCTCGTCGCCCTTCCAGTAGGCGCCGGCGACGCTCAGCAGCTTGAAGGCTTTGATGCGTCCGGTGGACGGGATATGCGGGCCGCGGCAGAAGTCGAGGAACTTGCCGGTGCGATAGGCGGAAAACACCGGCTCGGCCTTCTCTTCGATGAGCTGGCACTTCAAAAACTCGCCCATCTGCTGGAAGAGCTTCAACCCCTCTTCCTTGGGGAAGTAGACGCGCTCGTAAGGCAGGTCAGCCTTCACGAGCTCGCGCATCTTCTCCTCGATCTTCTTGAGGTCCTCCTCAGTGAACGCCTTCTCGCGATAGAAATCGTAGAAGAACCCGGTGTCGGTGGGCGGCCCGATGCCGGGATGGGCGTCGGGGAAAAGTTCGAGCACGGCCGCTGCCAGCAGGTGCGCGGACGAGTGGCGGTAGACCTGGAGTCCCTCAGGCGACGAAGGAGTGACGAACTGGAGGGGTCCACTCGACTCGACAGGTGACGTGAGGTCGATGAGATGCCCGTCAAGCTTCGCGACCAGCGCGTCCGAGGCGAGGCGCGGCCCGATCGACTGCGCGATCTCACGCGCCGTGGTCCCGCGCGGATACTCCTTGACGGCTCCGTCCGGAAATGTGATTTGCACGTTCGACATCGCCAACTGTGATTCGCTGTTCACACCGAAGAACAATTTAAGTTAACAGATGCTCGAGGGCGCGGTCAAACACAGTTCGGCGGCCGGTTGAGGGCGTGAGGACGTGTCGCAAGACCGACCCCGTCCGCGATTCCACGTTCGAGACGGTGTGCGGTGCGCGATATTTTTCTTGACAATCGGCACGATGACTCGTACATATGGTGGTCGGGGGGCGTGCGCTTGACCGCTGTCTGTCCGGCGCGTGTTCTCCAAGAGAGGAGAATAGACAACCTATGCCAATGAAGAAGAAAAAGAAGAAGAAGAAGAAGAGCTAAAGGAGAGGCGGCTTGATGCCGCACTCCCGGCGGGTAAACCCGCCACTCTCTTGAAGGCCCGCGTTCGCGCGGGCCTTTTTTATTGTCCGCCTCGGGGTTACGTGAACTTCACCTGGACGTCCTCGCGATCGGCTTCCGCGGCCTCGAAGAGAGGATGGGGTTGGAGGTGCATGAAGCCGGCCACGAAGGAATCCGGCACGGAAGCGATGCGTGTGTTGAAGGCAAAGACATCCTCGTTGAAGAGACCGCGCCGCGCCGCAATCTTGTCCTCGAGCGCGCTGATGCGGCCCTGCAGCTCCATGAAATTGTTGTCGGCCTTGAGATCCGGATACTTCTCGGCGACCGCGAACAAGGTGCGCAGCGCGCCGGTGATCATGTTGTCGGCCTGCGCCTTCTGTTCGGGCGTCTGGGCCTGACCGTAGGCGTTGCGCGCCTGCACCACCTTCTCGAGCGTCTCCTGCTCATACTTCATGTAGCCCTTGCAGGTCTCGATGAGCTTGGGCAGCTCGTCGTGGCGCTGCTTCAGGATCACGTCGATATCCGCAAACGAGCGGTCGATCGAGTTCTTCAGCCGCACCAGGCGGTTGTAGATCCCGACCAGGTACCCGATGATCATGATCGCGCCCAGCCCCACGAGCAGAACCACGACCAGGACCGAAATTGTTCCCGCGCCCATAGCTTAGCTCCTTTGCCTCCGGCGACTAAGCGAACTTTACTTCCACGTCGCGCCGATCTTCCTCCGCCACCTTGAACAAGTCCCGCCTTTGAAGATGCATGAGGCCGGCAATGAATACGTCAGGGAGCTGCTGGATGCGAATGTTGTAAGTATTGACGTCGTCGTTGAAGAACTCGCGCCGGTCGGCGATCTTTTCCTCGAGGTCGGTAATGCGGCCCTGGAGCTGCATGAAGTTGTTGTTGGCCTTGAGCTCGGGATAGTTCTCAGACACGGCAAAGAGCGTCTTGAGCGCGCCCGTGATCATGTTGTCGGCCTGCGCCTTCTCACCCACCGTCGTCGCCTTCGAGTACATGTTGCGGGCCTGGGTCACCAGCTCGAAGGTCTTCTGCTCGTACTGCATGTAGCCCTTGCAGGTCTCGATCAGCTTGGGCAGCTCGTCGTGGCGCTGCTTGAGCAGGACGTCGATATTCGCCCACGCCTTGTCGATGTCGTTTTTGAGGCGCACCAGGCTGTTGTAGATGGTCACCAGGTAAGCGATCACACCGATCACCACCAGCGCCACCACGAGTCCAATCAGAATCTCGAGACCCATCGATAACTCCTTCGCTGTCGCGGTGGATGACGTCCGTACCGCCGGGCTGGGCGTTCGACGTCGACGGCGCTCAACGAACGCCGCCGCTCGAGGCGCGTCACAACCAGCCGAGGTGCATCAACAGAAACGCCAGACACACCACCGCCAGCGCGCCTCCTCCGAAGACGCCCGCCAGCGCCTTCCACCGCAACCGGCTCTCAACACCCTGCTTGTCGCGCGAGGAGATCAGGAAAGTCGGCTCGTTCTCACCCCTCCGGATCAGGTTGCGGTCGTGTTCGTCCCCGGGCTGCGGGTTCTCCGCGCACGTGCCCGTCACATCGTACCATTGCTCCGGCACGATGCAATACTCTGTCAGGCGATACTTGCCGCGGGGCAGGCCGCTCAGGCCGGCGACCCGAGAGACATACATGAGCACCTGGCGGTCCGTGGGGTCCATGGCCGAGGCGATTTCGGGGTCTATGGCCGAGCCGGAGTTCGGCGAGTCCTCCAGCATGCCCGGGGTCGGATAGCTCTCCGTGACCCGGAAGAGGCCCGTCCACCCCGCCACCTCGCGCCGGTCGACCGAGGGCACGTCGATTTCGGCGCCGTGCGCGTCCACCAGCACCTTGCCCGTCGGGTCCTCGAGATAGAACGGTTTGCCGTCCGCGTGAGTCTTGTAGTGACGCCAGCCGCCGCCGCGGCCGCTCGAGTCGCTGTTCCACTTCTCGATGTCGACCTTGAAGAAGAAGCAGGGCGTGGCGGTCACCGGACTGCGGACTTGCGGGTCGCCTTCGGTGTGGCCGTGGATCTCGACCAGCCCCATGGGAATCGAGCGGATAGGCATCTCGGGCGTGTCTTCGATCACGCGGTACTCGCGATACACCCGGAAGCCTTTGAAAAACCAGTAGATACCGAACCCGAAGCCAATCGCCGCCCAGAAGTCCGGTCGTCCGATCCGTGTGGGCATAGGCCGCGCCGCCGGGTCATGCTACCCAATGGGGCGGCAAAAGTCCAGCGAAGTACGCCCGACTGTCGCAGCAACGTGAGAAGTTCCTATTCCAGCAAAGTAGAAAGTTCCTGTTGGGAACCGTCAAACTGGCGGGATGAGAAAACAGGAGATGCTGGTGATGAGCACGCGAGACCGGGACCGGTTGAAAGTGTTGCATGCAG
>DASZAI010000052.1:0-38811 GCA_035945295.1 Terriglobia bacterium
GCATGCAACACTTTCAACCGGTCCCGGTCTCGCGTGCTCATCACCAGCATCTCCTGTTTTCTCATCCCGCCAGTTTGACGGTTCCCAACAGGAACTTTCTACTTTGCTGGAATAGGAACTTCTCACGTTGCTGCGACACGCAGAAGTCTCCGTCTCGCCTTGGAGGCCTGATATAGTTGATGAGGAGGTAAATGAACCCGCGCGACGCGCGGCGGACCCAGCCATGATCCAACTTTCTTCAGCCGGAAAGCGCTTCGGCTCCAAGGTGCTGTTCGAGGGCTTTGACTGGCTCCTGACGCCGGGCGACCGTATCGGCCTGGTGGGCGGAAACGGCACCGGCAAGTCGACGTTGCTGAAGGTCCTGGCCGGCCTCGAGACGCTTGACGATGGAACGCTCTCGACCTCCAAGGGCATCACCCGGGGATACCTTCCGCAGGACGGCCTGGCGCTCTCCGGCCACAGCGTGCTCGAGGAGTGCCTTTCGGTGTTTGGGAACCTGCTCGAGATGGAAAAGGAGATGGAAGCGCTCACGCATCAGATGGCGGAGCTTGACCCCGCGGGCGAAGAATACGAGCGCGTCACGGAGCGCTACCACAGCCTGGAGACCGAGTTCCAGCGGCGCGACGGCTATTCGCTCGAGGCGCAAGCGGGCGCCGTACTCAACGGCCTGGGATTCTCGCGCCAGGATCAGGCGCGTCCGACGGAGGAGTTTTCGGGCGGCTGGCAGATGCGCGTCGCGCTGGCCAAGCTCCTGCTGATCAAGCCCAATCTGCTGCTGCTCGATGAGCCCACCAACCACCTCGATCTCGAGGCGCGCAACTGGCTGGAACAGTACCTGGAAAGTTATCCCCACGCCTTTGTCCTGGTGTCGCACGACCGCTATTTCCTAGACGTGACGGTGAACAAGATCCTGGAAATCTGGAATCGGCGCGTCTACGCTTACACGGGCAACTACGATCGCTATCTGACGCAGAAGGAGGAACGCAAGGCGCAGCTCGAATCCGCCTACCACCATCAGCAGGAGCGTATCCACCATCTGGAAGTGTTCATCAACCGCTTCCGCTATCAGGCCACCAAGGCGCGGCAGGTGCAGAGCCGGATCAAGGAGCTGGAGAAGATCGCAAGAATCGAGCTGCCGCCCGAGGAGAAAACGATTCACTTCTCGTTTCCCCAGCCCCCGGCGAGCGGGCGCATGGTGGCGGAGTTTCGAGGCGTGGCCAAGAGCTATGGCGCGAAGCCGGTTCTAGGGGGCGTGAACTTCGTCATCAATCGTGCCGATCGCGTGGGCCTGGTGGGGGTGAACGGCGCCGGGAAATCGACCCTGATCAAACTGCTGGCGGGCGCGGAAAAGGCGACCGCCGGTGAAAACCGCCTGGGCCACAACGTGGAAGTGGATTACTTCGCGCAGGACCAGTACAAGGCGCTTGATCCGGAAGCGCGCCTGATCGATGACATCGCCAGCGTGGCGCCGGCCGCGCTGAGCGGTCAGACGCAACTGCGCTCGCTGCTGGGATGTTTTCTGTTTTCGGACGATGAGGTCTTCAAGCGCATCCGCGTGCTTTCGGGCGGCGAGCGCAATCGCTATGCGCTGGCGCGCATGCTGCTGCGTCCGCCGAATTTCCTGCTCCTCGATGAGCCCACCAACCACCTGGACCTGCGCGCCAAAGACGTGCTCCTCGAAGCGCTGCGCAAGTACACCGGCACGGTGGTATTTGTCTCGCACGACCGCTACTTTATTGACAAGCTGGCCACGCGCATCTTCGAGATCGGCGGCGGCGAAATCCACGACTATCCGGGCAATTACGAGGATTATCTCTGGCAAAAAATGGGACAAGCCCCGCATTCGACCGGCCCGGAGAGTGAAACCGTGTTCGCCGCCTCCACGGGCGGCGATGGCAAGCTGAAAACGCAGGAGGTGCGAGCGAAGAAGCTAAATCCGATCCTGCTTCGCCAGATGCAGGAGCGCGGCCAGGAGCTTGAAGAGGAAATCGCGCGGGCGGAAGCCGAGGTTGCCGCCTGCGAGCTCGGTTTCGGGAACTTCAAGAGCGCGGAGGAGTCGATCCGGCTTTCCAAGAGGATCGACGAACTGCGCCGCAACCTGGGTGAGATGATGCGCGAGTGGGAACAGATTGCGCTCGCCCTCGACGGGCCCGGCAAGGCAGCTTTGAGCGACGGATGAGCGGGCGCGGCTCACCGGGACACTGAATGACCGTCCTGCCGCCGCTGCCGCTGTTCGGGATCCGACGGGTGGGAGGCCGTGGCCGCGTGGGCCGAAGCCCCGCGTCAGCTCGGCAGACTGGATGATGCGCTCTCGGTCGCCCGCCACACGCCCGTCGGGGTTATGGCATCGACTTCGATAGTTGCGACAGTAGCCAAAAGGGCAGGAACCATCAGTGGCCCGATTACTACTGGGCGAATTCAAGGAGGATTGCCATGGAGAGAGAAAAAGAGTCCGACAGCCCGGCTACTCCAGCCGACGCAAGAGCGGTGCTCGATCGGCGGAAGCTCCTCGTCGCTGCGGCAGCACTGGCCTCGTTAGGACCGGTGAAGAAAGCTGCCGAGGCGGCTCTCCTACGGGCAAGCCCGGCATTGGCTGGGGCCTCGGCTCCGGGAAAGCTGGCGGTGGATGGAGGCGCACCCGCGCGCGCGACCCCGCTCCGCTCGAACTTTCCTGGGCCGCTTTATTACGACAACGAGGAGCGGCGCGAGTTACTCGACGTACTCGACGCACGCAGCCCCTTTCGTTGGTACGGGATCGGGCCGAAAGGCGGATCGCCCTCGAAGTGCAACCGCTTCGAAAAGGAATTCGCGGCGCACCAAGGCACCAAGTACTGCGTCGCAGTGACCTCGGGGACGGCAGCTTTGATCACGGCAGTGGCGGCGCTGGGCGCGGGCCCGGGTGATGAGGTGATTCTGCCAGCCTGGACTTGGTACTCCTGCTACGACGCGATCATCGCTGCGGGCGCTACGCCGGTGTTTGCCGAGATCGACGAGTCGATGAACATCGACCCGGCCGACATCGAGCGTCACATCACCCCAAGCACCAAGATCGTCATGGCTGTGCATATCATGGGCGAACCTGCCGACATGCAACCGATCCTGGCGATCGCGCGCCAGCATCGTCTCAAGGTGCTCGAAGACTGCGCCCAAAGCATCGGTGCGAGTTACCAAGGCCGTGCCGTAGGCTCGATGGGCGACTGCGGGATCTACAGCTTCCAGCTCTGCAAGACGATTAGCGCAGGCGAGGGCGGCGCAGTCGTGACGAGCGATCCCGAGGTCTTCGAACGTGCTGCGCGGATTCACGATATCGGCGTACTGCGCGGTCCGCACGCTGCCATGCTCGGCGCCCCGCCGCGTTTCGGGCCGCTCGTCGGCTGGAACTTTCGCATGAGCGAATACACCGGCGCGGTGATGCGCGCGCAACTACGCAAGCTCGACCGAATCGTTGCCGACTTCCGCGACAAAGGCTCCCGCGTTGTCCAGGGCATCCAGGACCTGCCGGGTATACAGTTTCGCAAGTCCCATGATCCGGCAGGCGGGCTGCGCTCTTCGGTGTACTTCCGCACCTCGGGCAAACCTCAACGCGATCGTTTCATCGCCGCTCTGGAGGCCGAGAACATCCCGGCTGGCCCGCTCGAGGGATCAGTGATCCTGCCCATCCAGTCCTTCATCGAAAAAAAACAGACGGTCGAAGCAGGCTGGCCCTCGTTCGCCACGGCCGACGGGAAGGCGGTCCCTTACGGCGCCGCGTGTTGCCCGCGCACCATCGACATCTGGGACCGCTACGTCGGCGTCCCGATGGACCCGAAATATTCCAACCAGGATGTCGCGGATATCGTTGGGGCAATTCGTAAGGTTTATCCCGCCATCATGCAGACGTAAAGGCAGACCAATTTTTGGCTTTCAAGGTTAGAAGCTGAACCTTGCCTGAAGATCGATGCGGCGATTATACCCTTGGCCTCCGCCAAACCCGCCCACGATCGAATTCGACCGGCCAAAGAGCGGTGAAGTGAGACTGCCCACCGGTTGGGCCAGGTTCACGATGTTGAAGACGTTGTGCGTCATGACGCTGAACTCGAGCGTGTAGCGTGAGTTGGAGGGCGCTCCGCGGAAGAAGCCGCCGGGGCCGCCGCCACCGCTCAGACCGCGGCCACCGAGCCCGCCCGGACCGTGGTGTCCTCCTCCCCCGAAGCCGCCGGGGCCACCCGAGCTGCCCTTCTTCTCGCCGAAGCCGAAGACTTTGGAGAGGCGCAAGTTCAGGGAAACCTGTCCGGGGCCGGTGCCGTAGTTGATCGGAATCAAGGGCTCGCCGGGAGCCGGGTTAGGATTAAACGCGGCCTTCTGAACGGGACTGCCGGGCCCGAATCCGCTGTTGAAAGCCGGCCGGGCGTTAAAGATGGAATCCCCGTTGAACTCCTGACCGGTAGTGATGTTAAAGGGCGCGCCTGAACTCACGAACATGAAGGGAAAGATGCGGAATCCGTGCGGCAGATCGAAGGACCCGCCGGTGAAGAGCCGATGGCGGACATCGAACGCCGCTCGCCCGTAGTCCTCCAGAATATCGTACTGGTTCATGGGAAAGCTGTTGACCCCGGCCGTATCGCTTTTGGCGTAGTTGAGCGTATAGAACCCGAAAAGCGAGAGCCTTGTTCCGGCGCGAACGTTGAAGTTGGCGATCAACTGGTTCTGGTTAAAGAGGCCGTTGGACTCGTACTGGTAGATGTTCCCGACGTCGCCCAAGGGATACTGAGGGTTCAAGGGATAGGTGCCGGGAAGGGGCGCATTGACGTTGCGCGTCAAGAGTTGGTGGACGCCATGTGAATTCAGATAGGTAACGGAGACGGTGGAGTTCTTGGCGACTTGCCGCTCCAGGCCCACGGCCGACTGGATGAGGTACGGCGCTCGCAGGTTGGGGTCGACACGATAGACGGTATTCTGCGATACCGACAGCGCAGCGAGCTCGCTGAGGGGTGGAGTGTTGGGAAAGAAATCAGGCGACGGCACCACAAATTCTCGCTCAGTTATTCCATTCAATCTTTCCGCCTGGAGGATCTGCCCTTGCTCGAAGCGGTCGTAGAAGATCCCGGAGCCGGCGCGCAAGACAGTCTTGGGGGCCGCACCTCTACCGAGGCCCCAGGCGAGCCCGATGCGCGGCGCCAGGTCGGCGTGGTCGTTGATATCGTTCTGCGACTCGAAGCGCAGGCCCAGGCTCAGCGAAATGTTGGGACGAACCCGCCACTGATCTTCGGCGTAGATTCCCGCGTCGAAGAGTTGGACGTGAGCGAGGGGTTGCCCGGCGGTAAGCGTAAACTGGCTAGCGCCGCTCGCTTCGCAGACGGCCTTGCCCGAGCACTGTCGCAAGGCCAGCGCGGCCGCCTGATACGCCGCAAGCGAAGGGAACGTGAATGTCCCGTTGAAGCCGGCGCTAGAAGTGTTCGACTCCTGCAAGTCGCGCAGCCGCGCGCCAAACACCACCGAGTGCTTGCCCACCAAGATGGAAGTGAGGTTTTGCAGTTCGTAGTGGTCCTCGGTATTGATGCCCGTTCCTCCGGCATAGCCGCCGCCGGTGAAGCCGCCGATCACGTTCAGCGTCGGGTCCAGATTCTGCGGCGTCTGGTTACTGCCCTCGTGCAGATACTGGAAGCGCGTCTGATTGAAAGCCCTGTCGCTCAAAATCTGCGTATCGCTGATTTGCAGGGTGTGTTCCGTGCCGCTCGAGTTGTAAGCCTGCGAAGGGAGGGCAAACTGGCCGATGCCGCTGTTATTGGACGTGTTGTGCCACCACTGGTAGCGCATCGACAACACGTTCTGGGCGCTGACCTGATAGTCGACTCGGGGGCTGATGTTGGTCCGAGTCTGAGGATGAAGGACCGCCTGGCTGAACGGGATCTGTTGGGTAAAGTCAGGACTGAGGACGAAGGCGCTGACGACGGAATCGTCCTGAATGTTGCGGCGGAACGCGTCCACAAAAAACGCTGCCTTCTTATTGAGGGGGCCGCCGAAATTGCCGTTGAAGAATTCCGAGTGGTAAGGGGGCTCTTGGCCGGCGAAGGGATTGCGGGAGTTGAAGGCGGACGCATTCCCGTTCACCATGAACTGCCCGTGATACTGGTTGGCGCCCGGCTTGGTGGTAATCTCGATGCGGCCGTAACCGACCCTGTCGTATTCCGCCGAGAACGGGTTCTGATTGACGCGAATCTCCAAAATGTCGGACTTCGGGGGGAGTTGGCCGCCGGTGAAACCGTCGATGTAGATCTGGCCTCCGTTCGGCCCCGCGGATGGACCCGCCAGAGCCTGAAGATCGGACTCCAACTCGTCAGGGTCGTCCGAAAGCGCTTCGAGATCTTTTCCCTTGATCACCAGCGAACTGGCATTGTTCTCGGAGCTGACACTCACGTGGTTGGCCTCACCCTCCACCGTGATTTGCTGTTTCTCCAGAGCAACCACAAGTTGAGCGTTCGCCACTTGCGGCTTGCCGGCGGCGACGACTACATCAGGTTTCTCGAAGTTGGCAAAACCTTTCAGATTGATGCGCACGGTGTAGGCGCCGGCCGGCAGATTGCGGAAAACGTACCGACCCTGGTCGTCAGTCTGGGCCACGAGCTTAGCCCCACCGGGGCCAGTGATCTCAACCGTCACGGCGGGAATCGCCAGCCCGGACGGGTCAGTGACCTGACCGCTCAGACTGGTGCTGCCCGACTGCGCCCAGACAGCGGCGGCAAGGAAAGACGACGCGAATGCCGCACTCAACGCGCGTCCTATGAATTTTCTCAAATTGGCCAATTTGTGAATCCTCCCCGCTTCAGTCCTTTTCCCTTCGCTTCCTGACTTTCTTTTTCCGATCCTACTGTCCTCCCTCGCCCTCGCCTCCGCCCATTCCCATTGTCCAGGGCGGCAGCACCACTTGGTTGCTGCCCTTCGGCCGCGCTGCCAGGATCGGCTCCACGCCGGCAAGAAGGACGATTGCCGTCGCTTCAGCCGGATTGGTTCCTCCGGTGCTGACCACGATCAAGGCATCGTCCGGCTTGAGCTCGCTGAGTGACAGCGGCGGCATGTGATCGAGCATTTGCTGGAAATCGCGCGAGCCCGCGCCGCTTCTCTGTCCTCCGGCTTGGCCGCCACCCTGCCAGCCACTCTGTCTACCAGCCTGCTTACCTTGTCCATCCCCGCGGCCGCCCTCAGAACTGTTTGCTGCGGAGCGGCCAGCCATGCCTGGCGCACCCGGACCGCCGGAGTTGAGTATGGCGATCGCCTGGGCGACGAAGGGCGGCAGTCGGTGCAGCTTGGAATCGGCATTGGTCCGCACCAGGACCGGCTTGCCGGTGGCCAGGTCCTTCACCGTTGCCGTGCCGTCTTGCGAGTCGACGGAGATTACGGTCGCCGCCAGATTGCGAAAGGTCCCCGAAACCACTTTTTCAGCCGTAAAGCTATTGCCATCGGCGCTCTTGGTACCCAGCGCTCGAACCTGGTCTCCAACCTTGATATCTTCGAAAGAGCCAGGCGTGGCGTCACTGAACTTGATCGAATCCGGCACATAGCGCAAGAGCGTCGCGTTGGGCGCCAGCGAAATCGTCAGAGGATGGGTTGGATTCCCGGGCGTCGGGGGCGTGGTGGGGACCGAAATGGTGATCTGCTTCGTCGCCGGATCCACAGCCTTCACCAATCCGCCCACGCCGCGCTTCTGCCACTCGAGGCGCTCGGCCTCGTGAGCGCTGGCGATAGCCGACCGGCTCATGACGATAACCGTCGTGGCGACCATCGACTTCTGGTCGTCGCCGATTTTGCCCCGTACGAACACGCGGTCTCCGGCGTTGATGTCACTTACCGCAATGGGGGTCGCCGATTTCAAGTCCTTAGCGCCGGGTGGCACCCTCACCGCCGTGACCCCGTCCGGTAAGTCCACCGACAACTCCGCGCCTCCGTCCGTGTGCAAGGTGAGCTTGCCGGGCTGAATCTGGGTGACCACGCCGATGGGCCGTACTGCCGCGGGCGGCGCTGTGCCCGACTGGGGCGTCCGGCCAATTCCCGAGGCCTGTGCCAGCGCGAAGCACACCCCAACCGCCACATAATCCCTGAAGCTCTTCCTCATTCTCTGATGGCCTCCACCTCACTCCGAGGGTGGTGGGTGGGCATGGATTTCGTCACTTCGCGGCCTGCCGCTTGGCGGTCCACTTGCCGTCGAACCTTTCGCTGTGCGCTGTTCCCGTCATGGAACCCCCGTCAACCGTACCAGTATAGTCGATGGTGAACGTTCCGTTGGGAGTGTCACGCTTCACCGTGAAGCTGATCTTGTTGCCGGTGACCGAACCTTCCAGGTTGGACTCCCCACGTCGCCCCGTCAGCGTTCCCTTGATGCTGGCGCCGTCCTGCTGAATGGTGAGCGTCTGAGTCATAGTTCCGCGCGGACCCTCGAACGACAACTCCCACGCGCCGTCAACCTTCGCCGGCTCGTCCGCCGCCGTAGCCCTCCCGGCTCCAACCACCAATCCAACACATGCCAATACCAAGGTGAGAAAATAAACGTGCCGTTGCATGCGACTGCCTCCCTTCGGCTTTCGCCTATCTTTAACACTGACGATCCAGACCGAGGGGTGGTTACGCCTGCTCGTAAGAGCTGGAATGCAATAAAGTTACGCCCTTGCGTTGGATGAGACGTCATGTACCCTCCCACCAGGAAGCATGAAAACAGAGTTTGCTTGACTCGTGTGAGGCTGGCAAAGCGGATTATCACTAGCAGAGGGTACGGGTTGAACGCGCCGCCCTCAAAGACAGCCGTTTGGCCCTTTTGGTCTTGTCAGTGTGCTGTGGTACGTCGTCCTGGGCGGAACAACTCAACACCTGAACGCTTTGCCGCGGCCCGCAAGTTCCGATCCAGAGTCGCAAGCTGAAGGCCCTCAAACAGAGCCAGCTCCAAGTAGGCCGCATCGTAGGATGTAAGCTGACAGCGGCGTGCGACGCGAAGCACGGGCGAGTAGATTCTTGCAATCCCGAGCGAGTCGACTTCAACGGGAAGATCCTTGAGGTCCGCGACAAAAGTTTCGAACTGGGCGGAATTGATCATTTTCCGACGTTCCGCCACCAGCAAAGCGTTGATCACTTCCAAAGGCCAGACCGCGGGAACCAACGCCTGCTCGCCCTCAGCCAAGCATTCGAATACGGCTTCCGTGTACGGCGTCTTTTGATCCTCAAAGCACCAACACAGGGCTACAGAGGCGTCGACCACAAATCGGTTCAAAACCGCCTTCCTTCCTCGACCAACCTTCTGATCGTATGACCCCGTAGGAGCCGTACTCCCTTTCTAGCCTGCCGGATGTGTTCCACGACTTCACGGGGATTGCGCCTCGGCCGGCGATTCGCAGGTGCTAAGAGAGCCACATCCTGTCCGCGCCGTGTAATCATGATCTCTTCGCCCTGGGAAGCTCTCTCGACCAGGGCGGAAAGCTTGTTCTTCGCTTCAAACAGACCAACAGATCGCATGGTGGTCTCCCTTCTTTACTGTCATCTAGCTATCAGGCTAGATGGTTTCCAGGAAACTGTCAACACGCTTGCATGCTTCTCCGTTCTTCGCTTCCATCGACTCCCGAGCCTCCCCTTGAACCTGGTGTTGGGCTGGTGTGTTCATCGTGCGCTCGTTCTCTGGCACACTAGCGGGTGTCGAGCCGTTCAAGATCGGTTGGACGGTGCTTACGAATCGGACGCGTGCTCCGGTGCCGGTTGAGACCCGACGAGGGCGACCGTGGGTGGCCTGGTCGGCCTTACTGGCGGGTTTACCTCGCCAACATTGGCGGCACCAAGCCGCCGGCTCCACGCCAGACGTCTAGCTGGGAGCGGAGAATTCGGCGAGCGACCAGAGAACCGGAGAAGGGAACCTGGAGCTTGGAGCGACGGCTCAGACGCGATGGATCGGAGCCGTTGTAGGGTAAGCCCCGGCTCACCTCGAGGTCGCTGACTGGAGTAGAATTTGAGCGTGAAGCTTAAGCGGATGGTCCTCACAGCGAAATCGCGCCACGTAACAGAGGCCCGGTTTGACTCCGGTGGGTACCGGCGAGCGCCTGCCGAGGCTGGGGGGAGATCAAGATTGGCAAACGGCTGACGTACGCGCAGTTCAGTTTCAACTGGATTCCGGTGCTGGGGCGGAGAGCCGTGCGACTTTTTGCGCTAGACTGACCGAGGACTCTTGGGGGGCAATCATGGAAGAGCTTTCGCTCGAATTCGTGCGGGTGGTTGAGGACGCGGCGATTGCGGCGGCGCGTACCATGGGCCGCGGTGACCGGTGGGGTGCGGACCAGGCTGCTGTCGAGGCGATGCGCCATGTGCTTGACACTGTGCCGGTCGCGGGGACGGTGGTGATCGGCGAGGGCGAGCGGGACGAAGCGCCTATGCTCTACATCGGCGAGGAGGTGGGGCTCAAGCAAGAGTACAGCGAGACGGTACCCGAGATCGACATCGCTGTCGATCCGCTCGAAGGCACCAACCTCTGCGCTATGGGAGCCGCGGGCGCGATTACGGTGCTTGCGGCCTCCGAGCACGGCGGCCTGTTGCACGCGCCGGACGTCTACATGGAAAAGATCGTGGTCGAGCCCGGGGCGAAGGGCGCCGTCGACCTCGACGCGCCGGTGAAAGACAACCTGCGGGCGATAGCACGCCGGCTCGATCGCGAAGTCGAGGACCTGGTGGTGATCGTGCTCGACCGGCCGCGTCACGAGAAGTTGATCTCGGACATCCGCGCCGCGGGAGCGCGTATCCGGCTGATCGGTGACGGCGACCTCTCGGCGGGCATCACAGCCGCCGTCGTCGGAACGGGTGTCCACGCCGTGATGGGCACGGGCGGCGCCCCCGAGGGCGTACTGACGGCGGCGGCACTGCGCTGCTTGAACGGTGAAATCCTCGGCCGCCTGGTCGTCAAGGACGCGGCGCAGGTGGAGCGCCTGCAGTCCATGGGCATCCGCGATCAGCGCAAGGTCTACACAACGGAGGAGCTCGCGCCTGGCAAGGAGATCATCTTCGCGGCGACCGGGGTCACCGAAGGCAGCCTGCTCAAAGGCGTTCGCTTCTTCGGCGACGGCGTGCGCGTGAATTCCATGGTGATGACGCTCGGGACGCGCTCGGTACGCTTTATCGATTCCATTCATATTTCGAAGCGAGCCGACGTCGAGGTCAGGTTCTAGCGGATCGCTTCCTCGGGTGGCACAAGAATACCCAGGTCGTGGCACACTCGCCAAGCCGGGTCGCCATAAAGCGATTCCGCCAGAGTGACCCCTTCCGCTGGATCACCGGCTGGCAATCGGGGCAGATGACGGCTTGGCAGATAGCGGAAAGCTTGTTGGATTCGATACCGACCGGACCTTGAGTTCGGTTTGCCGGTGCGCTGTCGGCGCGAATGAGAAGGGCCGGTGCCTATCCAGCTTTGTATATCTACTCTATGATTTCCCGTAGCGTTCGAAGGATGCGATTGGTTCGTGTTGAAGATTAACCGGCTGATTAGTATAGTCTTATCGGTTGTCATTATATTTGGAAATACTCATGCTTCTGCTAACCCTGACTTGGCGACGGCGGCCGGAGACAGCGGGGCCTTTGTGGCGATGTGTCAGCTTCTCGAAGCGCTGGATGCTTGGGAGGTTGTGCCTCGCCGATCTGTTCCTGCAATCCCCTAAAACCCCGAAACTCGGGCACATCGTTCATCGCAGTCGTTCATCGCAGTGTCTTCGCGCCTGCGTCAAGTCTGCGCGGAGTCCCATGTTGTGGGGTTCTGCCCAGACAACAATCCAGCGTTCTTGGAAAAGGAGGGAGCATGCGGAAGCGCACTGTCCCTAAGCTGCTGGGTCTTGTGGTTCTAATTGGCTTGCTTTCAACAAGTCCTGCTCGAGCCGACGAAGTCTATGGGACAGTCAGGGGTGTCGTAACCGATCCCAGTGGAGCCGTGATTGCTGGAGTCAAAGTAACCGCGACCAACGTTGACACCGGAGTCCAGAAGACGGTTACGTCCGGGCCGGACGGCAGTTACGAAATAGTCCAGCTTCCGGCGCCCGCCACTTATCGTGTTACCGCCAAGCAGGCTGGATTCAAAGTCTTTGCGGCCCATGACCTCCAATTGGGGCTTAACCAGATCTATGTGCTGGATATCAGCATGGAGGTCGGCGGGGTCACGCAGGAAGTGACTGTGAAAGCCGCTCCTGCTCAGGTAGAAGGTACCAGCATGCAGCTCGGTGCATCGCTTACCGGGAGTCAGATTGTCGACCTTCCCCTCAACGGCCGCGACTGGATCCAGCTCCAGCAAACTCTGCCTGGCGTGGTGGCATCGATCGACTTTCCCGACAACTTCTCGACCAGCGGCTCCCGTGCCCAGGACAACGGCTTCTTAGTTAACGGAACGGACGCCAACGACCTCGCGCTGAACACGCCGCTCGTGGTCCCCAGTCCCGACGCCATCGCCGAAGTGAACATGATCACTAACACGATCAATCCAGAATATGGGCGGAATGGTGGCGCGATCATGAATGCGGTGACCAAGTCGGGAACCAACCAGTTCCACGGCGATGGGTTCGAGTTTTACCGTGATCCCTTCCTGAACGCCCGCAACTTCTTCCTGCCCCAGCCTGACCAGTTCCATCAGAACCAGTTTGGCGGCACCATCGGCGGGCCGATCAAGAAAGACAAGTCGTTCTTCTTCTTCTCGTATCAAGGCACCCGGAACCGCGAGCCGCAATCCCCGGGCCGCGGCTTCGCCGGCGGGACCGCGACCGTCTTCACTCAGGACCAGCGCAACGGCATCTTTCCCGACATCAACGTGGGTGTGAATCCGATCACTGGACTCCCGACCGCCTCACCGTTCCCGATGGTCGGAGAGGATGGGACGAATTACCCGGCCGGGACTTTGTACTCGACCCTGTTTCCCACAGGGCACATCCCGGCGGCAGACATCAGTCCGATCGCTCAGAATCTGGTCAAGACCTACATGCCTCTCGCGAACCAGGGGGCGTCCACATTCTCCTGGAATCCCATCTCAACCGCCAAATTCAATCAATACATCTCCAGGATTGACCACAACTTCAGCACCAAAGACTCGCTCTCGGGCTACTGGTTCATTGAGCAAGAGGCTGCTGTGGATGATGAGCCCTTTTTTGGCGGCAGTCTTCCCGGCTTCGCCGAGCAACAGACCGAGCGGATCCAGAACATGAACCTGACTTGGAACCATACGTTCGGGACGAGTATGATCAACGAGGTGCGGGTCGGGTACAACCGTTTCGGCTTCAATACCATCAACCCGGTCAAGCCGGTCCTGCCTTCGAGCGTGGGGTTCACCGGAATCAGCCCGCAGATCGCCTCAGGCGCGGGACTGCCTTGCATTGACATGAACAGCTATGAGCCGCCGGCCGGGGCTTGCGAGTTCGGGTTCAGCTACAATGGTCCTCAACCCAGAATCGACCAGACCTATCAAGTCACCGATAATTTCACCTGGGAAAAGGGGCGCCACACGCTCAAGGTTGGGTTTGACATGCGGCGCGCCGAGGTCTTTAACCCCTTCGCTTTCGTGAACAATGGATACTTCCAGTTTTACGGGGTCGGCCAGTTCAGTACGGGAGACGAGGGAGCGGACTTTCTGCTCGGCGTCCCTGACTTCTACGAACAAACTAGTGGAGGAGTCATTAACGCCAGGACGCAAGAGTACTACTCCTACTTCCAGGACCAATGGAAGATCAGGCCAAACTTCACTCTTACCTATGGCTTGGGGTGGCAGATCAATACGCCGCAGAACGACATCTACAACGGTGGCGTGGCCATCAACGCCTTCCGTCCGGGCCAGCAATCCACGGTGTTTCCGACGGCGCCGCCTGGATTACTCTTTCCCGGAGACAAGGGCATCTCGGTCTCTTCGTATGGGAACCCGCTGGACCATGTTGCGCCGCGCCTCGGTTTCGCATGGAGCCCTGACAGCGCGAGAAAGTGGAGTATCCGAGCCGGCTTTGGCATTTACTACAACCAGATCGAGGAAGAAGTCACGCTCCAAAACTTGCAGTCGCCACCCTTTTCCTTGACCGACTTCGGCATCTCGGACTTCGGTGGAGTTCCAAACTTCGCCAACCCCTTTTCGGGCTACTTTCCGACGCGCGATGCCAACGGAAATATAGTGGGAGTATCCACGGTCACGAATCCGAATAAGTTTCCTTTCACTCCGCCCAAACCGGGTGATAAAAGCGTCAATTTCGGCTTCTTCGAGCCGATGGTCCTCAAGGTGTTTGATCCCAACTTCACCACCCCGAGCGCCTACAATTACAACTTCACTATTGAGCGCGAACTGCCCGCCGCCACGATCCTTTCGGTAGGCTACGTCGGGCACATGGGACGGCATTTGGAGGAGCGCCACGACATCAACCCGTCAGGCCAGGCGCCGGGAGTCAACCCCGCGTGCGCGGCTGACCCCAATTGCTCGTTTGGCACCATGGGATTCACCGAGCCCCAGACTTTCCGCTATGATCCGACCGTTTTCGGCGGGGTTGGTGTCCAGGCTACCGATGCCAATTCCAACTACAACTCATTGCAGATCTCGGCGACCAAGAAGACGACTCACGGATTGCAATTGCAAACTAGTTATACTTGGTCGCATTCTCTCGATACCATCTCTAGCGTCGAAAACGTCGGTGGCGGCGGCGCGCTCAATCCTTTTGATCTCCGCGACAATTACGGCGACTCTGCCTACGACGCGCGGAACCGCTTCGTCATCGGCTATTCCTACGAGATTCCGTCCATCCGGCACTTCAGTAGCTTCGAACGCATGCCCAGCCGCTTGACGGATGGGTGGCGGTTTGCCGGAGACACTGTCCTTCAGAGCGGATTTCCCCTCAGCCTTACCGACAGCAGTGAGAACTCACTTGTTTGCTGGGCCTACGTCAGCTATGGCTGCCCAGACCGCCCGAACGCGGTGGGCACAGTTCAGACCTACGACCCGCGGAATACCAACCTTGTGAATGCCACGCAGGGGGGAACGACAACAAGGGGAAACTACTACTTCAATCCCAACTCCTTTGCTCCTGAGGTGCGTGGAGTTCTGGGTAACGCCGGCCGCAACTACTTCCATGGACCGGGGCTCAACAACTTCGATTTTGCCCTGTTCAAAGACACGCGGATCACCGAACGCACCAAGATTGAGCTGCGCTTTGAGTTCTTCAATATCTTCAATCACACACAGTTCGCGCAGATCGGTACCGACATCAACTCGACCACTTTCGGCCGGTCCACCGCAGCTCAGCCGCCCCGCATCATCCAACTCGCGGCTAAGTTCTACTTCTGAAGTTGCCTCCGGAACTCGATGTTGTCTACGGCGCCTCGATAGGGTTCGGCACGGGGGACTATTGGGTTATGGCTGGAATTCTCGGAGTAGAGCATTGACCATTTTTGTTGACTATGGTAAATTTCTGTGGTCTCGGAGGGAAGCCGTGGAAGAAGTTGCGATCTCTAAGTTCAAAGCCAAGTGTTTGGCCTTGCTCGAACAGGTGCGTAAGACGAAGAAGCCTATCCGCGTCACCCGCTTTGGCAAACCCGTCGCAGAAGTGGTTCCTTCGGGGCCAGATGCAGCGCCAGGGGACTGGCTGGGCTCCATGGCGGATACCATGGAGATCCTGGGCGACATTGTGTCTCCGGTCATTGAGGAGACCGACTGGGAGGCGCTGCGCGATTGAGACTCTTGCTCGATACCCATATTTGGTTGTGGAGCCTGCGGGAGCCGAGGCACCTCGGGCGTCGCCTCCGCCACGAACTTAAGGATGAGAAGAACGAGCTTTGGTTGTCCCCTGTGAGCACGTGGGAGGCGCTGCTACTGAACGCCAAGGGCAGAATTCGATTGCATGGTGATCTGACCGAATGGCTGACACGCGCGACGGCGCACGTGCGCGAGGCTCCGCTTACGCATGAGATTGTACTGACAGCGCAGCAACTGCCACTGCCGCACCCGGACCCGGCGGACCGGTTCCTGGCAGCGACCGCCCAGGTGCTCGGTTTGACTCTGGTGACTGCCGACGAGCGCCTGCTGGGGCTGGGGGAGATTAAGACACTAGCCAACCGCTGAGTTCGATAATCCGTTTAGCGAGAAGTCGTTTTCGGTATCCAGACGTAGAACCGGTCCGTCGGGCTGAACTTCTCGGGCTCGGGCATGGGAAGGTTTGCCGCCGGCTGATAGTTCGCGAGGATGGCCTGGCGCATCGGTCCTGTGAGGTAGTAGTTCAGGCTGACGTTGTTTTGCTCGCGTTCGAGATCAAAATTGAACACGACGGCCCCGAAGCGCTTGGCTGCGATTTGAGTCTCCAAGTCGCGCTCAGGGATCAGGCCCTTACGGATGAGCCAGGTGTAATGAAAGAGGTTAGAGACCGGCGTCTCGAGACCGCCGCGGACAAGATCTCCTGTGTAGTATCCGAGCGCCGGAGTGTGGGGAGCAAAGTTCGCGCGAAGATAGTTCTGAATCACGCGGTCGCGCGCGAAGTCTTCGCGTGTCGGTGGCGGCAGGGCAAAGAACTGACCCAGCACCAAACTCAGCCCGAGAAGGAACAGCAGTTCCGCGGCACGCCAGGCGTCGCCGATTCTTTCGACCAGGAGCGCGGCAAACAATGGGCAAAGGATCGCCACGCTCTCGAGGAAATAGTTGGCGTCGCTGCCCTGCCTTCCGAACGTCAGCACGCCGAGTGGAAGCGCGAATCCGACGAAACACAAGGGAAGCCGGTCTCGATGCTGGCGCAGATACTCCAGCCCGACCAGCGCGGGCAGAAAGCAGAGCGCGGCGAAGAACAACAGTCCCGAACCCAGACGCTCGAGCGAGTACGGCAACGCGTTGTAAACGAGGAGGTGACGCAGGAAGGCTTGCCCTCGGAAGACCACTAGCCCAAACAATCCAAGTCCTGCGACTCCGCCCATGCCGAATAATCCCGCAAACTCGATAGCCAGCCGGTAGCGTTTTTCGAGCAGCAGACATAAGGCGATAGCGAGTGGCCCCGCCACGAACTGCGGCTTGTAGAAGACGCCCAGGAGGACCAACGGTATCGCCCAGAGCAGCCGCCGGTCGCGCCGGAAGTGATAAGCGGCGAGGAATCCCCAGAAACAGAAGCAAAGCGCGACGACGTCCGAGCGCGTGGAGACGCCGTACATTGTGACGATTCGATACGAGAGGAACATGAGGGCGCCGAGCGTGGCGGCGAGAGCACTGCGGCTCAGCCAGAAAGCGAGCGTTGCGCAGCCTGCCGCGCAACCCAAAGTAGCAAGCAACGCCACGAGGCGAAGCGGCAGGGCGGAAGGCTTCTCGGGGTCGAGCAGCCTTGCCCCTGTGAGGTAATAGAGCGGGCCGTAGTTGGCGGCGTCGAACCGCTCGGGCGTGGGCGGATCGTAGATGCGTACTCCCTGGCGCAAGTGAAGCATCTCGACCAGAGGGATGCCCTCCGCCAGGTTTTCTTCACCGGGGTACCGAAGCTTTGCCGGCCAGTTGGCCAGGTTCCAGCCGGCAAATGCGCCAACCAGGATGACTGCGAGCAGGGCGAGCGCGTGCCATTGGACAGAGGGCGACGAGGCTGGCGGCGGATTCCCCGGGCTGCCCGGTCGCCGATTCTCCGAACGGGTTAGCGCGGATACGCGCGTCGGGGATTCTCCCTTCGATTCTTAGCCAAAGAGCACGAGAACGCACGTGCCAGACTCAGTTTACTTGGGACGTGGCACCCACACGTAGAACCGGTCGTCATCGTGGATTTGCTCCGGCTCGGGCATCGCAAGCGATGTGGCGGGCCGGTAGTTCGCCGCGATGGCCTCGAGCATCCTGGGCGTCAGATAGAGCTCACGCTGATTCGGGTTCTTGTCTCGCTCGGGATCGAAATTTAGAACGATAACACCGTACCGCCGCTCGGAAATGTTGGCCAGGAGGTCCGCGCCAGGCAGCGTGCCTTTGCGAATCAGCCACACATAGTGGAACAGGTTGGAAGCCGGTACATCGAGTCCGGCGCGTGTCAAGTCGCCAGCGTAATAAGTGAGCGCCGGCGTACCGGCGGAAAAGTTCTCGCGCAGGTACGACTGGATGGCGCGGTCGCGCGCCAGATCCGTCGAGTCGGGCGCCGGACTGGACGTGAACAGGCCGATGAAAAAAGTAATCGTAATGAGCACCAGAACTTCACGGGCGCGAGGCGGCTCCGCTAGTGTCTTTGCAAACAAAGCGGCGACGAGCGCGCTCAGGATCAGCACGTCTTCAAGGAAGTAGTTGGTGTCGGCCCCCACTCTCCCCACCGTCAGAAGGCTGAGGAGCACTGCCAGACCGAGGTAGCACGCGAGCAGCCTGCTCGGATGGCGGCGCAAGCATTCGATCCCGAGGAGCAGTGGAACGATGACGACGATGGCGAAGAACTCACCCTCGACAACGAACCGGTGGCCGTCGGGCGGGAGCAGATTGTAGATGGTGACGTGGGCCAGAAACGCCTGGCCGCGAAAGACCACGAATTGAAAGACAGCCAGAAGGGCGATTCCGCCCGCGCCGAGCAGCGCCGCGAACTCCATCGCTAGACGCCGTCGCTTCTCGAGGATCAAGTACAAGAGAATCGCGAGCGGGGCGGCCGCGAACTGCTGCTTGAAGAACAGCCCAGCAAGCAGCACAGGGATGGAAGCCAGCAGCCACCGGCCGTGGCGGAACCGGTAAGCAACCAGGAATCCGGCGAAGATCAGAAACAGAGCGGGGAAGTCGCAGCGGATGGTCGTCGCATAACGGGTGACGAAGCCATTGGCGAGGAACAGCAAGGGTGCGAGCGTCGCCGCCAGCATGCTCTCGGCCAGCCAGTAAGCGAGCAGCGATGAGCCTATCGCGCAGCCCAGGGCGCTCAGCACCGCAACCCAGCGCATCGGGATCGCCGCTGGCCGGGCAGGATCGGCGAGCCACGAGCCCAGCAGATAGTACAGCGGGCCGTAGTTGGCGGTGTCGAACCGGCCATGCGAAGGTGCGGCGTAAATCGGCGCGCCGCGCGCCAAGTGGACCATCTCGGCGAGTTGGATTCCCTCGATGCGGCTTTCTTCTCCCGGGTAGCGCAACCTCGCGGGCCAGGTTGCGAGATGCCATCCGGCCGCCAAGCCGGCAAGCAGGAGCGCGGCGCAAGCAAGCCAAGCCTTGGTGCTTCGATGGATGGGCACACTGGGCGGGCGTTCGAGGTAGTCGGCCGGAAGTGGTGCGTCGCCGTGCCGTTTCCGGGCCAACGTGGAGAGGCTCATTGGCGGAGACCTGACGAAGGCTTCCCCTCGCTAGCCGACGGGCGAGCGGCGGTAACAGAGGGATACGACCGAGGCGACCAGGTGGAGGGTGGCAGCGGCCCTATCCTCTCGAAGATCTCCGTGACGTCATCGTTGTAGACGACTTTCCAGTCGCCGCTGTGTTTTAGGAGATAGGCCAGGGGCTCCTTGGGTGGGAACATGACCCAGCGGATCTGGTACTTGTCGAGCACCTTGAGTGAGTTCTTCAAGCGCAGCATGTCGAGGTAGTCGCCGAGGACGCCCTCGTATTCGTAGATGTCGCTGCGGCTGTCTACAAAGGTCTTGAGACCGGAATCCTTCCAGACCAGATAGCCTCCCCACATGTAGTGGTTGAGCGTGCGCCCGGGGAGCCCGTGAACCTTGACGTAAGTGACGGCGGCGGTCGGATAATGCTCGGCCACCCCGTTCTCGAGCATATCCTCGGTGGGAAAATGGGAGACGACGATGACCAGCATGGCGATAATGATCCCGGCGTTGAGCAGCGGCTTGTCGATTTCCGGCCGGTAGGGCGGTACGAAATCGAGAAACTTGGCGAGGAGCGGAACCAGCAGGATCGCGGCCAGGAACAGGAAGCGCACGTAGGTCAAGCCTGAGTACATGGCGAGCAATGCCAGCCCGAGTTGCCCCAGTTCCCACTTGTGCCTGGTGAGCAAGGCCCCGATAATGAGCGCGGCCAGCATGATGAGCACGATTTTGCCGCGCACCGGCTCGTTGAAGTCTACCGAGGCCCATTCCTCGATGTTGTTCACCGTGAGCTTCTGGCGAAAGGCCAGGTCAAAGGGGTAGTAGACAAGGTGGTAGCCGAACGGATTGACAAACAACGCTGCCACCGACGCGCCGGCAGTCACTAAGAGCTGGCGCAACTGTTTCGGGGTCCAGCGCACGGCGTACACGCGTCCCCAGTCTCCTTCAACGAAACCCGAAGCGATGAGGGTGCCGAATACCACCAGCCCAATCAGCCAGGAGCCGTGGCTGTTCACCCAGAGGCAGAAGAGGATGGGAATCAACCAGAGCGGCGCGCGGCCCTTGGCGCGGAAGCGCTGCATGACCAAAAGCAGCCCTACCAGATAGATGTAGCCATAGAGCAGGGTTCGCGGGCCAAAAGAAACAGCCCCCAAGAAGACGCAGAAGCAGGCGGCGATCCACGATCCTTTCAGATTGCCGCTCGATTTGTAGCCTAGATAAAAAATTGCCAGGAAGAGGGCGTCGAGGATGCCGAGGTAGACGAGGTAGATGCCGGTCAGGCCCAGGACGCGCCAGCCAAGATAATAGGGGACCTCGGCCAGCCACTCGTGGTCTATCCAGGGATGACCGAGAGTGGTGAAGGAGAACGTGTCGAAATTGGGGAAGTGGTGGTGGGCGAAGAGGTAGCGCGCGTTCTCCATGTGCCACCAGATGTCGGGATCGGCGATCGACGCTTTGGCGATCCAGAAGACCCAGCCGAGCAGCAAAGCACCCAGAAGCACCGGGAACGAGAACAGTTTACGCAGTCTTTCGAGCAGCGTCATGATTCAGCGCGCCTCTTGGCGGTCGCGGGTCTGCGCGACGGCGCCATTCGGACTGGCGGCCGGCGCCGGCGTGGCCCGCACGAAGACCTCGGCGACGTTATCGTTGTAGGCGACCTTCCAGTCCTCGGTGTGCGAAAGGAAATAGGCGAAAGGGTCTCGGGGTGGAAACAGCACCCACTCCACCTGGCGCTTGTCGAGCACCTTGAGCGGGTCCTTCATCCCGGTCACGTCAAGGTAATCTTGCAGCACGCCCGCATATTCGAAGATGTCGGTGCGAGTGTCGACGAAGGGCTTGACGCCAGGGTCCTTCCATTCGAGATACCCGCCCCAGCCGTAGTAGTTGAACGTACGCTCGCCGGCCAACCCATGGGTGTTGATGAATTCGAGCGCCTGAGTGGGAAACGTCCCGGCCACGTCGTGCTGAAGTTGAGCGGGTGAGGGCAGCCTCGTGACAAGGATCGCAGCGACAGCCGCGATTACCCCGGCGTTCAGCAAGGGCTTGTCGATTTCCCGGCGGTAGGGCGGCACGAAATCAAGGAACTTGGCGACCAGCGGCGTCACCAGAATGGCCACCAGAAACAGGAAGCGGATGTGCGTCAGGCCGGAGTACAGGGCGAAGGCAGCCAGCGCTAACTCGTCCAGTCTCCACCGGTAACGGCTCAGCAGTGCGCCCAGAAGCAGGATGACGAGTGCCGCCAGCACGGTTTTCCCGCGCGGCGTATGGAAGTTCACCGACGCCCATTCTTCGCCATAGGTGACGTTGAGCTTCTGCCTGAAAGCCAGGTCGAAAGGGTACAAGACGAGATGGTAGCCGAAGGGGTTGATAAACAGGACGCCGACCGAGACGGCGGCAGCTGCCACGAGGTCTCGCAGTTGTTTGGGAGACCACCGCTTGGCCGCGACGAACTGCCAGTCGGCTTCTTTCAAACCCGAGGCGATCACCAGGCCGAAAACGATCAGTCCCAGGAGCCACGAGCCGTGGGTGTTGATCCAGAGACAGAAGAGCGGCGGGATGAGCCACAGCGGACCTTGGCGGCGCGAGCGGTACCGTTCCAGGATCAGGAGCAGCACGATGAGATAGAGGTAACCGAACAAAGTGGTGCGCGGGCCGAACGAGATCATCGCCAGCAGCAGGAAGAGGCACGCCGCCAGCCACGATGCTTTGATGTTGCCGCTCGAGCGGCACGACAGGCAGAAGATGCCGAGAAAAATGAGTTCTACCAGGACGACCGCGATGCCGTTGATTCCTGGAAGGCCCCACTTTCGCCAGGCCAAGTAGTAGGGGATTTCCGCCAGCCACTCGTGATTGATCCATGGTTGGCCCAGAACAGTTGCGGAGTACATGTCGAAGCGGGGCAATTGGTGGTGGTCAAGCAGGTAGCGCGCGTTGAGCAGGTGCCACCAGATGTCGGGGTCGGCGATGCTGCCGTTGGCCAGCATGTACACCCAGAGAACGAGCAGCGACGCCAATGCCACGGGAAACGAAAAGATAGTCCGGATTTTCTCGCGCAGCACTCCCACTTCACCTCAGTTGGGCCGAGCAGTGAATCGAGGAACACCATAACCGGGAGCCGCGAGCCTCAAGGGTGAGTCTCCTCGGCCGTGGTGGTGATGCGCTCCTCGGAAATATCCAGCTTCTTGAGCAGGCGATGCAGGTACGAGCGGCTGATGCGCAGTTCTTTGGCGGCGCGCAGACGGTTGCCGGAATGGGCGCGCAGAGCCGCCAAGATCATCTCGCGCCGGAAAGTATCGACAGCTTCGTGGAACGAACCCTTGGGGACGTCGGAGGAGACGGCCAGCGGCTTGAGTTCCGGCGGCAGATCCCCCACGCTCAACTGACTGCCGTCGGCGAGGATCAGACTGCGCTCGATGACATTCTGGAGCTCGCGAACGTTGCCGGGCCAATCGTAGCTGGCCAGCGAGCTGACGAATCCCGGGCTGAGTCCGCGGATGTTCTTCTTGTGGAGGTCGGCGAACTGGCGGCAGAAGTACTCCCCGAGCAGCGGAATGTCCGTGCGCCGCTCGCGCAATGGAGGCAGGTCGATGCGGAAGACGGAAATGCGGAAGTAGAGGTCCTGGCGGAAGGTGCCTTCGCGGACCATGGTCTCGAGGTCGCGATTGGTGGCGCAGATCAGCCGGATGTCTACCGGCACGGGCGTGCTCGACCCCAACCGCTCGAGCGTCCGCTCCTGGAGTACGCGCAGCAGCTTGGTCTGCAACGAAAGTGCGAGGTCGCCGATCTCGTCCAGGAAGACGGTTCCTCCTTGCGCCTCCTCAAAACGGCCGCGTCGCGATTGAGTGGCTCCCGTGAAGGCGCCCCTCTCGTGGCCGAACAGTTCGTCCTCGATTAGGGTTTCGGGCAGGGCGGACGGCGAAAACGCCATGAACTGCTTGTTGACGCGAGGGCTTAGGTGATGGATGGCCCTCGCTACCAACTCCTTGCCCGTCCCGCTCTCGCCCCGGATCAGCACGGTGGTGTGAACGCCCGCCACCTTGGTAATCAATTCGTAAATCCTTTGCATCGACTTGCTGTTGCCGATCAGCCCAGGAATGTGACTGAATGGCGTCATGGCTCGGGCCGCGGACAGGTCTCGAGCGAGCAGAGTCCGGCGGTAGGCGCGATCGAGCGAGAATTTCAGTTCCAGAACATCCAGCGGCTGAGGGAAGACATCGAAGGCGCCATGGCGGATAATATCCATGGCAACTTCACGCCGTTTATCCCAGGTGAAGGCGAGAACCGGTACCGGAACAGGATGACCGTTGGCCTCATTCAGCAAATCGACTCGTTTGTCGGGCGCGCCTGCCTTACCAGCAGGCCAGTCCCAATTGAGCAAGATCACGTCAACATTTGTCCCCTTCGATGTTTGAATTCCGTCCTCGATTGTCGACACGTGGCGCAGAGAATACCCACTACCGAGTGCGCGGCGCAAGATGACTGCGAAGTGATCATCCGGGTCGACGATGACGACCTCTTTGTCAGGCTCTTGCGCTTTGCTGTTATTGTTCAACTGCGACCTTGCCCTCGAACCTCAAAGTTGATTCCACTCTTGCCCAGGGGTTCGGACCCTTCTGGAGAACGGCGCGGATTATATGTGTCTACGATCAGAAAATCAAGTGCCGTTATTGGTCTAAGGGCGAAGGGCCCCAGATGGCGCGGCATCGGTACTTCAGAGACTCCTTCGGTGGACACAGGTACAGGCCAGTGTGACGCACGTAGGCGACACTCCGACGACTGAAGGACCTGGAGTCTGGCAGGTTCAGGCTGCGCCGCGTATCGGCCATTTAACCACCTCTTCAATCGGATGCCCGTCTAGATTTCTTATTTGGTTATGGTCTGACCCACTTAATTATTTCATACGTGTACTCTCAGTTGCATGTAAGTGGCCTTAGGCCAGAAACCTGCTCGGGAACTCGTGCTAGCGGAACGTGACTTGCACAGCTTCTTGAGTGACGGCCGGAAGTGCTTGTATTACTCTATGGTTACTTAAATTGATGTATAATTAACTATCTAAGTCAAAATCTGCTTGACAAGCTTCACAGGAACGGAATATTATCAGCGGGACTAAGAGAGGGGATACGGAGATGCTTTCACCCATCGCAGCGTTCGCACGGTGCCATCGTGTGCTCAACAAAACCTCGCGTGATTCCGGACAGAGCCTCATCGAAACCGCGCTGGCCATCCCTTTCCTGTTACTGATCGCGCTCAACGCGATCAATTTCGCCTACTACTTTTTTGTGGCGATCAACTTGGCGGCAGCGCCGCGCAACGCGGTCGAGTACGCAGTGCAGGGCTTTGCCACACCTGCTCAACCAAAGTCGCTTCCGAGCCCGGGTCCCGCCTGCACCAGTACGACCCGCGGCGTCGGCACCGACTTGGCGGTGAGTTCGCTCGTCTACTACGACGTGATCGCTGTCCTACCCAATACCGGAACTGGCAATCCGTGTCCGGGCATCGCCGCGGTGCAGATCTGCAGCAGCGTGAATGGTGCGTTGAATGCCAACTCCTCGACGAAATGCACCAACTACGGTCCCACGGCGAGTCCAGCGTTCGCGGCAGCCGCGCCCGACCCGGAGGCCCCGAATTTCGTCCTGGACCGCGTTGACATCCAGTACACGGTGCGGCCCCTCATTGGGGGCACCCTTCCCGTCTTCGGCGGCATAAGACTTAGCGTGCTTCCGAGCTACACGTTTCACCGACAGGTTTCCATGCGGGAGATGAACTAATGAACAAGCCGCTGGATCGAAGCTTCAAGAGAAGCCGCTTGTGGCGGCTGTTTGGGCGCGACGATGGGCAGGGGCAAATCGAGTTCGTCCTCTCGATCCTCACTATTATGTTCACCATCTTCTGGACCTGGGAAGTGGTGCTGGCGGTGTACACCTACAATGTGCTCTCCGACGCGGCCAAAGAGGGAGTCCGCTACGCCATCGTACATGGGTCGAACAACCAGTACTGCAGTGGTCCACTCGCCGGCAGCGTGAATGACGGCAACGGCCAGTGCGTAAACACCGGAACCGCGCCTCAGATTCCGACTCCCCCGAGTTGTGGGATGTCGGCGGCGCTAGGTACTGACACTTCCGCCGCGAACGTGCAAAGCGTGGTCAAGTGTTATGCTGCCCTCTCGCTGCAACCAAGCGGCAGCATCAATGGGATGACCGTCACGGTCGGCTATCCCCAAGGTGACAATAACGCGCTCAGCCAGGTCAACGTCACCGTCCATTACCAATACGTTCCCTTTCTTGCCCTACCTATCACGCCGACCTTGAACGTGGCGTCTTCAGGGCGCATCGTCAATTAACCGAGCCGCGCTCGAGCTGAAGAGAGGAGCACCATGGAGCACGCGCATCGCAGGCACGGAGTGACAGCGGGAATCCGCCGCGACGAGGGACAGGTCAGCGTCCTGGTGCTGCTGGCCACCGCCTTGTTCGTACTGCTGTTCGTGGGCTTCGGCGTGGACATGACCAACCTTTACTTCCACCGCCAGGCCGCGCAAGGTGCGGCGGATTCGGCCTGCCAGGCGGGCGCCATGGATATGTTCGCCAACACGGCAGGCACCTCGCTGGGCAACTTCACCACGGGAACGAATTTCGATTGCGCTGCCAGTGGCACCCCTTCTCCCTGCCAGTACGCGATGCTGAACGGCTACTCGAGTCCCGGTCTGACGGCCGGTGCGGACTCGAACGACGTCAAGGTGAGCTTTCCCGCGAGCGTGGCGGGAGTGACCACGCCGAGCGTCGCGCTCACCGGAACTTACGCGTTCATGCAGGTGGACATCACGGATCGCGTCAAGGTTTACTTCTCGTCGCTGATCACCCGCAGCGCGACCCAGGACGTGCTGGCGCGCTCCCGTTGCGGGATGGTTGTGGCCTCGCAGCCCGTGCCCATCATCGTGCTTGACCCGACGTGTACGCACTCCTTTCAAGTCAGCGGCGCCTCGACCGTGACCGTCGTGGGTGGGCCGCCCAAGAGTATTCAAGTAAATTCTGACAACACCACCTGCGCTGCCGCGACCATTGACTCAGGGTGTGCGGGCAGCGGTACTATCGACCTCAGCCAAGCGGGGCCGGCCCTGACGGGAGGAACGTTCGGGGTCTTCGGCGCACCGCAGACTGCGCCCGCGAACTTTCTACCCGGCACAACGGGCACGTGGCTGTCACCTTCGGCGCCCATTCAGGACCCTTACAAGCTGCTGCCGCCGCCGGGCACCCAGCCGAATCCCACCGTGCCGCCCCAACAATACAAGACTTTCTGCCAGGACCTCAAGAACCCGTGCAGCGTTTTCTATGGCGTAGATGGCTGTCCTGACCCGAATGGGTGCGTCGAGTATGGGCCAGGTCAGTACAGCAGCGCAATTATCGTCAAAGGCGTCACGGCCATCTTCGATCCGGGCATCTACTACATCACCGGCACGGACAACGCCAACTGCGGCAAGGCCGGTACCGGCTGCACCGCCGGCCCCAAAAATGGCCAGTGCCGCTACGGCTTTGAGGTGGACTCGGGCGGAGTGGTGCGGCCCGCCACCCCTGCAAGCCCGTCAAGTCCGATCGGCGGAACGATGTTCTACCTCTCCGGCTCGGGCGGTGCGGGTAACTACGGCTCGGTCTTCTTTGGCTCCAACGCCGGAGCCGTCAACAACGGGAAGGGGCAGCCCATCGATACCTACAACAGCTCCAGAGTGACTTGCGCCGGCGGCCCCGCACCCAATCCGCCACTCCCATCCAGTCTAGTCGGTGACGTGCTTCTCGGGCCCTGCACGGGCACCTACGGCGGTCCGGGCGGCATCAACCGAGGAATGCTTTTCTTCCAGGATCGCTCCAATGCTGACACCAACGGCCAACCCAGCATGCAAGGCGGCGGCGGACTGCTGCTCGGCGGCAACCTCTATTTCCACAATTGCCCCGAGTCACTCACGGCTCCTTGCGCGCCACCCCCGACTGACTTCAACGCGTTCCTTCAGTTCCAGGGCAATCCAGGGTCAGCGACTTACGTCTACGGAAATATCACCACTGACGAACTGATTACCGCGGGCAATGGGACGGTTACCATGGAGCTGAACCCGACCGCGACCTACAGCATCCTCAAGGTGGCCCTGCTGCAATAGGCACGGCTTTTGGAAGCCTGCGTGCCAGCCCATCCGTCGGGGGAGACGCGGCTTCGTGCTTTCGTTTAACCGGTCTTTTTGGCGGACTGCTTTTCAACGGCAACTTCCTGCGCTCGAAGGGATCGCCTATTCGGGGGGGATAAAGGCATCGTCGAGCCAAGGAGAGGTGGCGACCAAGCTCTCCTGAGGCTTTCACGCGCTGTGATTAACCGAGGAATTACTGTACATGGCCGGGATGGAAACGATTGATGATATCCGCGCGGCACTCGGCGCAACCACCAAGCCGCGCAATGGCGGCCAACCCGGCGACCATGGCAACGGTAAACCCCCTGAGGACAAACGCTCCGGCAAGCAACGTCCTAAACCCCGTTTCCCCGCTGAATTCGTCCTGTTCTCGCCCGAGTCCATTGACCTTACACGTGGACGCTTTCCCGGCCGCGGACTCCTTTACTCCTTCCTCTTCCATGAAATCGCTGTCTTCCTGTTGCTGCTGAGTCCGAGCTACGTCATCCAGCGAACCAAAGAGTATCGCCCGGTGAACAATGAACCCCTGTTCATCGACGCGGAAGTCCTGAAGGAGTACCTACCCAGCGTAGGTGGCGGCCAGGAGAGTAGCCCCGAGGGCGAGACCAAGGGTGAGGAGGACAAGAAGGGCGACGCGGCTCCGGCCTCGGAGGGTCAGAGCGGACTGACGTATCCGGGTCCTCAGCCCATCGTTTCGCGACCGCCGGTTCCTGACAATACCGTCCAGACGATTCGCCAGCCCGATCTCGTGAGTCCACCTGTGATTAAGGTTCCGGTCATGCTGCCCAACCAAGTGCAGATCGCGGCGCCTAAAGCCCCCGAGCTTAAGGGGACCAGCCACGCGCTCGAGATCCCGGTTTCGGTGCCGCCCGCTCCGCCACCTCCACCTGAGGTAAAGCCCAAGCTCGTGCTGCCTCCTCCCAAGCCCGAGCTCGCGGCGCTACCAACGGCGTCCGTCAAGGACCTCGCGCAGTCGACGCCCAAGCTCAGTGCCCCCAAGCCGCCGCCGCCCAAGGTACTGCCCTCGTCCGGGGATCAGATGCGGAACCTCGCAGTCCTGAGTCCCGTGTTGAACAAGCCCACCGAGGTCGCGGAGATTCCGATGGGCGAGCGGCACGGCTCGTTCGCGATTGGGCCGCCCGCGCTCAAAGGGAAATCCTCCGAGCCGGGTGCGGGAACGGGCAATCATCCGGGCGCAGGCGCGGCGGCCACAGCCTCGGCCGCAACAGGAGCGGGTACGGGCGGGGCGACTGCAACTGGACACGGTGCTGGCGCGGGATCGAGCCTGGTGGCGGGCAACGGCGCAGGAACGGGATCCGCAACGGGTGCGGGACTGGGTCGCGCAGGGACGGGTCAGGGCGCGGGCGGTTCGGGTACCGGCAAGGGATCGGGCGTCGGCGCCGGCATCGGTCCTGGACATGGGCCGTTCCCCGGGCTCGCCATTGAAGGCGGCGTGGGAGCCGGAGGAAGCATTCCCCGCAGCGGAATGCACATGAACTTCGGGCCTGACAAGTCGTACAACTACGGCATGACGGTCGAGGCGGAAGGGAAGAGCGGAGGCGGGTTGCGCGACTTCGGCATCTTTCGCGACGAGCCGGTCTACACGGTTTACGTGGATGTCCCTGAGCCCAAGTCCCCGATGGCGCCCTGGACGCTCGAGTACGCGGTACTCGATCCGTCGTCGTCCTCCACCGTGGTCAACCTTAAGAAGGTGGCTGCGGCCCCCGAGCAGCAGATCATCGCGCCCTTCCCGACCACCAAGGAGGATCCCAAGCTGCCCTGGGATGTGGTGAAGCAATACCCCGGTCACATGCTCGTGGTCTACGCCGAAATCAGCCCTGAAGGCAAGCTGCGCAAGATTCACATTCTCGACAGCCCCGACATCGAGCTGAGCCAGCTCGTGCTCCAGGCGCTCGCGAAATGGGAGTTCAAGCCCGCCATCGTCAACGGCAAGCCGGTGGCGGTGAAGACGCTCTTTGGCGTGCCACTCGCGCCGCCCGAAAAGGCCGTGGACCACGCGCCCGTCGCGCCTGTCGATCACAAGCCTGTTCCGCCCGTCGAGCATCATGCTCCGGCGCCGCCGCCGCTCAAACACGCGCCCGCGCCTGCTCCACTCGCCCACGCGTCCGCCCCGGCCCCGCTCAAGCACGTGGCCCCGCCACCGCCGCTCCAACATGCCCCGGCACCGCCACCTCTCAAACACGCGCCGGCGCCACCACCGTTGTCGCATCAGTCGTCGAAGAACGAAGTGCGAACCGTCGACATCAAGTAAAGCAGGCGTCCAGTTTTCTAGCCCTGGCTGTTCTACTGATCCGCCCGGTGGTCAGTGGCAGGATTTGTTTCCCGCACGCGCACCGCGGAGATCATCTTCGGTGCGGGCCCCAGAGGAGGAATTTCACTCCACGTGGCGCCGCCGTCCTCGGTGGCAAGCATTGAATCCGTCCTAATCCAACCCTGCTCCGCCGTGGAAAAGGTCATTTCGAGGATCGGCAGGCGGCTGCCCCTAGGCAAAGGCTGCCTTTGTATCATTGCCCTCGCCGTCTCCACAGTGCGAGTACCACCGCCCCGAATGCCCGTCTTCATCACGTTCAGCGTTGACTGGTTCAGAAAGGCGGTCAGCCAAGCAGAGTCCGTCACGGCAGAGGGGTAGGGGATGGCGCCGATAAACGGCAGGCCCTTGAAAACCCTGTGCGGCCTCCACGTTGCTCCGCTGTCATCGGTCGCGAAGAGCACCAAAGCCCGCGCTGATGGGTAACTGGCGGGCAGGTATCCGTGGTTCGCGTCGGTGAAAATCGGGGCGACGCCGTAAAGGCCGCCAAGCGCCGGGCCAATTTCCGGGGGCGCCTTTAGCTCGACCTCTTGCCAGGTCTTGCCTCCGTCCGTCGTGGCGTACAGGTGCGCTCCACCCGGCCCGCCGGCCACCCATCCTGCATCAAGCGTTGCAAAGCTAACGACACCTCCCGTGCCCGACGGCCTGCGCATCCATGTCCTGCCACCGTCCTCGGTGGCGAGCAAGATTGCGAGCCGGAAGTTTGGGCTGCTTTCTACATCCAAGTTCAGCCAACCGTGACGTGAGTCCAGGAAAAAAACCCGGCCCGCGCCGTAAAGGATCGTCTGCCTCCAATCCAGGCCGGGGATCTCCACCGGGCTGACCGACCAGCTTGCGCCCGAATCGACGGTCGAGGCCACCTCGAAGCGAGCCTCCCCGCCATGATCGTTTTCGCCAGTTGAGAGCAGAACCCAGCCGTCGTTTACATCCTTGAAGAACACGTTCGCGATTTTCTCCTTACTTGCGGCAGAGACGTGTGGCAGAGACATAGGTGGTGTGATGTCGACCCAGTGCTGGCCGTTATCTTCGGTCCAGAGAAGCTTGTTCCCAGCCAGGAACCAGCCTGTGTCTGGCGCTAGCAGTTGCATGTGCCTTTCCTGCGCGGCTGCAGAGGCGCACAGGAGAAGACAGCAAGAGAAAAGGACGGCGAGACTCCTGGGAATTGATTTTACCGTGGGGTACCTCCTTGGGTCGCTGCATGGGCAGCGTGCTTCGACCGCCATGGGGAAATGTCTTCCCACGTTGCCCCGCCGTCGGCAGTTGCCAGCACCGCTCCAGCCCAGACCCAGCCCACGCGCCTACTGGCGAAGCTAAGCTCTGATACCGAGGGCCACCGCTCGCGAACGTGTGCGGGCAAGGTTGTTACGTCTCCGCCGCGGAGCGGGACAGCCGTCAAACTTAGCGTGTACTCTGAAGCGGTCGCGGTCAGCCAAATCGAGTCAGCAAACGTAGACGCCATCGCGCCTCCGTCCCCGGAGGTCTGCGCGCCCCTGAGCACCTTGAAAGGGGCCCACGTTCGCCCGCCGTCGCTGGTGGCAAAGAGCACGAGCGCCGAGCCCTCCTCCGGGCCCGTGTAGGTCACCGCTACGAACCCGCGCTTGGCGTTCTGAAAGATCGGCGGATCGTTGTAGGTCGCAACCGCGGCTGTGCCCGTCTCGGCTGGCGCTTTGAGTGAGACCTGCTCCCAACTCTGGCCTCCGTCCCGCGTCACGAGCAAGTACTTCCCCGCAGGGCCGCCTGCGAGCCAGCCTTCGTTGGGGGTGACAAAACGGAGAGCGCCGGCTATTCCGGTCCCGTGTCTTCCCGGTACGGACTGCCGATTCCATGCCCTGCCGCCGTCCCGGGTGGCTAGCAGGAGTGTTGCCATGAAATTTACGCTGCTTTCCACGCCCAAATTCAGCCAGCCGTGCTGCGAGTCCACAAAATAGACTTGACCGCCGCCAGTGAGCTGCGGACTATTGAGAGGGAGGCCAGGGATCCCAACCGGTGTCACTGTCCAACTCGAGACTGAGCCCGGATTGGTCGTCGATGCCAGCTCGAACCGGATCTGAACTTGGTCGTTCTCGCGGGTTGAGAGCAGCACCCACCCGTTACCCCCATCCTTGAAGTAGACGTCCGCGATCTTTTCGTTTGGCAGCGACATCCGGGGCGTAATGTCTTGCCACTGGCTACCGTTGTCTGTCGTCCAGTAAAGCTTGTTTGCGCCCAGGACCCAGCCTGTATCTGGCGCCAGCAGTTGCATGTGTCTTTCTTGCGCGGCGGCGGAACCGCACAGCAGAATGCAGGAGACAAAGAATACGACCATATTCTTTCTGATTACTTGGAGCATCGACGCCCTCTTTTACTCGACCAGCCTGAGGTGTGGCACTGGCTCAACATGGATGCGAGTCTCACGACATCCTGCGCCAGCCAGCTCTTTATGTCAAGGTGAATAGTACCTTTTTTATTAACACACAGCGAACAAAACTCGACGACTGTTAACCGAGTCCTATCGGACGGCGTAATACGGTGTGGAGCGCACGATAGGCTCACACGGAGGTCATTGCGGATGAGCGATAATCTTAGCATCGTGCTGGTGGTGTTCACGATTTCCGGCGGGTTTGTGCTGATTGTGCGCGCCTTGCTCGATTACCGGAAATCGAGCAACTTGGTGCGCGCCCAGGCCGACGCGCACATCAAGCTGATGGAGCGGCTGGCGTCCAGCCAGGAACTCCTCGGCTATATGGAGACGGAGGCGGGCAAGCAGTTCCTCCAATTAGTGGCGGTCGGGGCGGAGCAGCCGCGCATCGCGCGCTTCCCCTTCGGGCGTATACTCTGGTCGGTGCAGGTGGGGTTGGTCCTGCTGCTCGCCGGCCTGGGCTTTTGGTTCCTGCGCGCTCACCTGCATGACCCCGGCGCGGCTGACGGATTCCTGGTGCTGGGCACCTTGGGGGTGACGGTGGGTATAGGGTTCATCCTCTCGGCCGCTGCTTCCTACGTGCTCTCGAAGCGCCTCGGACTTCTGGAGAGTGAGGCCGTAACGCGGCGCGCCGCCTGAGCCGCTCGATTCGCGCGACGCGACCGGCCGAAGTAAGGCAGGTCCGAGATAGAGGCGAAGGACAGAAAAGATTTGATGAGGGAGATCACACTGTCATCGAGCGAGCGTCTCCTGACTGCCGACGACGTAGTCGAGCCCGCCTTCGGCATGGATGAGGCGAGCTTCCGCGCCTTCTACGAGCGCACGGCGCGGCCGCTCAAGGCGTATCTCGCGCGCATCACCGATCCGTCGCTGGCCGACGACCTGCTGCAGGAGAGCTACTACCGTTTGCTGCGCGTCGGGATCCAGGGGATCAAAGGCGCGGCGGGCGACGAGGCGTACCTGAAGAACTACCTCTACCGCATCGCCACCAACCTGGCGCGCGACCACTGGCGTCGCTCGAAGCCCACGGAGCCGCTCGAGGAGATGGCGAGCGGAGAGCGCGCGGGTGAGCGCTTCCAGCAGCGTGCTGACCTCGCGGGCGCGTTTGACGACTTAAAGCCGCGCGAACGCCAGTTGCTTTGGCTCGCCTACGTCGAAGGGGCGAGCCATCAGGAGATCGCCCAGATCTCGGGGCTGCGCGCGACCAGCGTCCGCCTGCTGCTCTTTCGCGCCCGGCGGAAGCTCGCGGCCGTATTGCGCGAGCGCGGTCTCGAATCGTAAGGTGAAGCGATGAAGCAAGCCATTGAACGGATCATGAACCGCGGCCGCTGCGAGCGCGAGCCCGAAGTCCTCCGCGAAGTGCGCGCCGGGCGCTGGCCGCAGGCGACGGACGAAGAGTTGCGCCGTCACGCAACAAACTGCGCCGTCTGCGCCGACGCCGTGCTGGTGGCGCAGTACCTGGCGCGCGCGGCGCGGCTCGAAAGGGAAGCGCCGCTGCCGCATCCCGGCCTCATCTGGTGGAAAGCCGAAATCATGGCGCGGCGCGACGCGGCCCGGCGCGCCACCCGGCCCATCGCCATCGCGGAGTGGATCGCTATCGCCTGTGGCCTGGCGGTCGCCCTCTCCGCGGTCATCGCCGAGTGGCCAAAGCTGCACGGCTGGACGCTGCGCTTCGGCGCATCATGGCGCCTGGGCGACGTGCTCGCGGGTCTCGCGAGCGGAGCCTCGAATACCGTCGTCATCATGAGCGTCGCGGCGTGCCTGGCGCTCGCCGCCTTGGTTCTATACATCGTCTGGGCCGAGTCATGACGGTGCCGTCTCCCAAGCGCCAGTGAAGAAAACTACCTGAGAGGACGTAAGAGTTCCCCTGACGCCACCTTGTCACGCCGCCGGGTTACCCTGCTTCAAACGATAGACTCGCTGTGAGATACGTGGTACCCGCGACTCTGGTAAGCGCCATGCACAACGTCGCGCCGGTTGCCGGATCGGGGCCGGAAGTACGGCGCCACGCAACGCTTACCCCAACCGGTCTCGATTCGGCAACCACGCTCCGTGATTCCCCGCATGCCGCCGAGCCTTTCGATCGGGTGCGTGACGACGCGCTCCCTGCCGATATTCAGTGATGAGCTGCTGACGCGGGTTGGCTCGCGCGCCGAAGCGCCGCCATCTCGGATTCGTCGCTGGGCAGGAAGTATCCCACCGCGATGCCCATGGCGCCGTCAGGCAGCGCGTGGCCGGTGGGATTGTTGTACGTGGCGGTCACCCTGATGACTTCGCCCTTAGGGAGCCGCCATCCGTTGCGATTGTCGAAGCGTACGATGGGCATCGACACGATGTGGCCCTGGGGATCGAGCTTGGCGTCGAGGGTGGCGATGCTCTCGTTTCGCGTCATGTCGGCCAGGCGCAATTGCTCGCCATAATCGTGCATGTGCCCGCCCACGCCCATGAGCTTGCCCGCATAGGCCAGCGTGAACTGGCCGGTGGTCGCGTTGTGACCCGGCGTGAGGTCGTACGCCGAGTTGCCGCATTCTTTCACGTCAAACCAGACGGGGTAGACGTTCTTCAATTCCTCGCCACCCGCGGCCAGTGGCTGATACTCCATTTTCACTTCGAGGTACGTCCTCGGGTAGCTCGTGTCCGACTCGTTGTGGACCATGGTCGCGACGCGGATTTGGTCGCCCTTCTGGACGCGGTAGCCGACGCCCGGCGTCGCGGGCCAGTCGTTCATCTCGCCGCCCGCCCCGAAGATGTGCTCGGGCTTGCCGGGACACAGAAGGTCGGTGCGCTGGGTGTTATAGAACGCGACGTGATGGAGCAGGCGCGGCGGAAGCGTCTGACCGGCGCCATCGGTGAGGCGGGGATGATAGGCGAAGATCCAGCCGTCGAACGGAATCGTCAACATGAGGTCGGGCGCCTGCGCCACATTCATACCGGCGCGCGCCGGCAGGTTCAGCGGCCCCACCCGCACCGTGAGGACGTGAGCGGCGGCGTCGTTCGCGACTGTGAGCTTGGCGGGCGCTGCGTGCTGCATCGTTGCCATATGCTCGTGCTGGGCGCGAAGGCTCGCGGCGATCAAGATGGTGAGCGCCAGCGCTACGGCGGTGGCGAATCGGCGACGACGGTTCATAGATGACTCCCTCACTCTACTGTCCCTCTCTCGAACATACGCCCGCCGAAGTGGGGTTGCAAGGCGCTCAATACGCGCTGCTCGTGTTATCATAATTTCTGTCCTCGCTCGCGGCTCAGTCCATCACAGAGGAGGAACCTCCATGAAAACCGAAAAGCAGAGTCGACGCCAGTTCTTCGGCAAGGTGGCGGACTTGGCGGGGGCCGCCGGCCTCACCAGCGCCATCGGCACCATGCCGGGACTCACGAGCGCGCTCGCCGCAAGCGGTGAGATACCTTACCGCACGCTCGGGCGCTCCGGCGAGAAGGTCTCGATGGTGGGCCTCGGCGGGTACCACATCGGCATCCAGCCAACCGTCGCGGAGTCCGTTCGCATCATCCGCACGGCCATCGACAGCGGCATCAACTTCCTCGACAACTGCTGGGACTACAACGGCGGCGAAAGCGAAGTCCGCATGGGCAAGGCGCTGGAGGACGGCTACCGCCAGCGCGTCTTCCTGATGACCAAGACCGACGGCCAGGTGAAGGACGCCTACAATCGCCAGCTCGAGGACTGCCTGCGCCGCTTCAAGACCGATCACATCGACCTCGTGCAGTTCCACGAAGTGATCCGGCCCGGCGACCCCGACCGCATCTTCGGGCCGAACGGCGCCTTCGAGGCCGCTATCGCAGCGCGCCAGGCGGGCAAGATCCGCTATATCGGCTTCACCGGCCACAAGGATCCCGACATCCACTTGAAGATGCTTCACACCGGATTCGCGCACGGGTTCACCTTCGACGCGGTGCAGATGCCGCTCAACATCATGGACGCGCACTACCACAGCTTCCAGAAGAAAGTGGTGCCGGTGCTGGTTGAACACGGCATCGGCGTGCTGGGGATGAAGCCGCTCGGCGGCGGGATCATCCTGCGCAGCAACACGGTGACGCCCATCGAGTGTCTGCACTTCTCGATGAACCTGCCGACCTCGGTGGTCATCAACGGCTGCGACAGCCTGGAGCGCCTGAACCAGTTGCTCGATGCGGCGCGTACGTTCAAGCCGCTGAGCCACACCGAAGTGGCTGCGCTGCTCGCGAAGACCGCGAAGGCGGGCGCCGAGGGCCACTTCGAGCTCTTCAAAACCACGCACGACTTCGACGGCACCGTCGCCAATCCGCAGTGGCTTGGTTGACGAGGATATATCCAGTAAGTTATCTTGATTGACCAGATAATCCTACTTCCCTAAAAGGTAAGGCTCTCGGGTGTTGCCCCTTCGGGACGCGAAGGGCGGTTGGCGGGAGAAGGCGCGTACTCCGAGGCTCTGGCCGATCGGGGATCGGCTAGGTCTGCGAAGTCTGGTAGAGCGAGCGAAAGGGCTAGTTCTTGGACGGTCCCTGGCTGCGCTGGGTGCTACGCTTGGGAAGCTGTTCTGTCGTGCGAGTCACGCGCACGGCGACTTTCAGCGGCTCGCGGTGAGGCTTCTTGTTGCGATCCGGCTCGTACGTCCACAGAGTCTGCAGCCACGTGAAATCAGCCATGGAGTTTCACCTCGTGATTCTCGGCGCGTATGACGGCGCCCGATGAGCGCCGTTCGCGGTCCCTTGCCCCCTCCAGGAGATCGACCGCTCAAACCCACGTCAATAACGGGATCACTTGCCTGGCTTCAGCTATAGAAATATCAGCTATAAGACTTCACATCCACCTCGGCCAGCAGGTCGAGGTATTCGTGCATGGTTTCATCGAACCCGGTGCTTGCCGATCCTCGGTGCGCGCGGCGGTCTTTCGAAATCGGGATGCCGAACTTAGCGGCGACCAGCGCCTTGGCGTCGAGCGGCATGGCGGCGGAGGCGACCTTGTCGAGCAGCCGCGCCACAGCGCGCCAATTGGCGCGCTGTACGACCAGCCGGACCTTGGCGTCCATTTCCGCGAGCCCTTCGACGAAAGTGATGGACGGCGCGGGCTGGCGCGGCACGGCGCGGACCGCCTCCTCGAGTCGGCGCCGTGCCTCTGGCGCAATCGTTTCCGTCGTGACGGCGATCAATTCCTGCGCGCCAAAGCGCAGATAGCGATCGAACAGGTCGCGCGCGTCGTCGATGCTAAACGTCCGGTCCTTGAGCTCCATCACCGCGAGCGAGCCGTAAAGGCTCACCAGAAAATCCAGCTCCCCGCCTTCCGTCGACACTTCGGTGAGGACGTCCTCGGGCGGCACGCCGCAGTTGCGCAGCGACTGCGCCACGCGCGAAGTCATCCAGTGGCTGTGGTCGAGCAGATTGCTCCCGAGCGCCGTGGGCGCGAGGCCCTTCAGAAACTGCTCGTCGCGAAGCTTCGAGCGGCAGTGCGGACACTCGCCCTCGAGCCGGGCGGGATCTTCGGTCGAAAGCAGCGCCAGGTTAACGTCGCTGCGCTTGCGGCAGCGCACCAGAATCTTGCGGATCGCGAGGCCGGCATCCACCAGGGCGTCGGAAGCGGTGTTGAGCGAATCGGCTTCCTGCTCGCGCACCACAAAGAGCGGCTCCGAAGCCTTGATGCGCAGCGCCAGCTTGCGGCGCTCCGGGTCCTCGAGCACGCGCAACGCCTGCCGCACGTCTTCGGGGAAGTCAGGAAAGCCGGCGGAGACGCTGCCCCCTGCCTGCTTCATCGCTCGCTCGCGCAATCCCGCGAACGCCGAACTCAGTGGATGCCAGGGCAATTCCTGCCAGGTGCCGCCGTTCACGCCGGACTTCGCCGCATCACCCGTCAGGCGGGCCAGCGCGGCGTCGAGGCTTGAGGTCAGCCGGGCGAGCTCCGCGGGCGGCGGCGTGCCCAGTTCGTGGATCGCGCCCGCTTCGAGCGTCGAGCGCTTCTCCGTCTCTCCGCGTTCGGACTCGAACGCAAAGTAGAGGACGCCGCTGACCAGGAAAACAAAGTCGTCGTTGAACGAAGCGCTCGTCAGCTCGTAGAGCGTCGAGCTGGGTGTCGGCTGGCCCAGCGCCAGCTCCGCGCCGCGATGGGCTACGGTGGAGCCGAGCGGCGACCAGCCCATCTCGCGAAGCTGCATGCCAAGATGAGTAATGGATTCTGACGTGGCAGGAAGTCTACGTCGCATTCGAGTGACTGTTAGCAACATAATCTATCTCTCCCGCTATTTGGTGGCTTCGTTATCCGCTTGGTTAATCGTACCGGCGGAGTATACCACAAGTTTGGCGTGTCAAGCCCCTTATTTTGGGCGTGGCCGGCACTACCGCCGAGCCTCGGCGAGGGACGAAGACCTCGATATACTATTACTTTATGTATAATACTATACTAGTGTTACTATGAACTAACCTCCATCCTTAAGCTCGGTCCGGTTTCTGCGCTCTCGACTCCACGCTTGGGCGCAGCTTTCGTTGATTCCACGGCACCTCTTCGGTTCGTTCCTTCGTTTCTGAACTTCGTGGTAACGCGGGCATCCCCGGCCCGTAGTTCGTGTCCACTTCTCCCCTCGCCCCCTTGAGGGAGAGGGGCCGGGGGTGAGGGGGTCACACGCTGATTGGGCGGGATGTCGCGGCGCGCCCGATCCGCCAGGCGCGCTGCGTGCGCTTCCTGGAGTCGCGCCTCCCGCTGAATCCCGA
>DASZAI010000053.1:0-231221 GCA_035945295.1 Terriglobia bacterium
CGGGGCGCGAGATTTGGGAGTACACGCGCAAGCGCACGCCGGGAATCGTCGGCGACGCTTCACTCGGGACGAATCGCGGCGTAGCGATTCTGGGCGACAAGGTGTTCATGGAGACCGACAATGCGCACCTGATCGCCTTGAACCGGACGACAGGCAAGTTGGTTTGGGAACAGGTGATGCCGGATGAGGCCCAGCACTACGGCGGGACTGCGGCCCCGTTGATCGTCAAGGATAGGGTCGTCGCCGGCGTTGCCGGTGGAGACTGGGGCGTTCGCGGGTTTGTCGTCGCTTTCAAGGCGATGACGGGCGAGCGCCTATGGCGGACTTGGACGATCCCGGCCCGAGGCGAACCGGGGATTGAGACTTGGGGACCCCAAGAACCCGCGATGGGAGGCGGCGCCACCTGGTTGACCGGCTCCTATGATCCTGAGACCGACACGCTCTACTGGCCGACCGGGAATCCCTGGCCCGATTCCGACGACCGCGACCGGCCCGGTGACAACCTCTACACCGATTCCATCCTGGCCCTCGATCCTGCCACTGGAAAGGTCAAGTGGTATTACCAGTTCACGCCTCACGACACCAAGGATCAAGACGCGAATCAACCGCCGGTTCTGGTGGATACACGCTATCAGGGGCGATACCGCAAGCTGATGCTGTTTGCCAATCGCAACGGCTTCTTCTACGTGCTCGACCGCACCAATGGCAAGGTCCTCTTGGCCAAGCCCTTCGTGAAAAAATTGACGTGGGCGAGCGGCATTGGCGCCGATGGGCGTCCTCAACTACAAAAAGAAGGTGACCTGAGCTGTCCCGACACGGCGACCAATTGGAATGCGACAGCCTTCAGTCCGAGGACTCGCCTCTATTTTGTGGTGGCCCTGGAGAAGTGCTCGATCAACTTCCGTGAGCGAGGTTGGAAGAAGAATCCTCCGCAGGAAGAGCCTGGCAGGAAGTACCTGCGTGCGCTCGATATTGACACTGGGAAAATCGTATGGGAAAGACCGCAAGTCGGGCCCAACGAAGGTAAGAGAGAAGCGGGAGTCCTGGCCACCGCCGGAGGGCTGCTCTTCTATGGAGACCCTGCCGGAGATTTCGTGGCGTTCGATGAACGGACCGGAAAGCCGCTCTGGCACTTCCCGGCCGGCGCCGAGAACAAAGCCTCGCCCATGACGTACCTGGTGGGCGGCAAACAGTTTGTCGCGATGGCCATCGGCCCCAATATTCTCTGCTTCGGGCTGCCGGCGGGAGCGCAAAGAACCGGATCAAAATGAGTGGAACGGCTTCAGCGCACGATGACTTCTGAAGCGCGCCCACAGCGTGTGCGCGACTTCCTGTTAATACCAGGGAGGTGAACGATGAATCGCACGGACTTCATGGGCAGCGCTCGCCGGTGTTGCCGCGGCGCAGGTTCCGGCGGGAGCCGTGCCAGCCGAGGCGCTGTCCGCGAGGGCGCTGCCCCGTGCGCGCTGGCTTGAGAATGGGCTGATCGATGCCGGGGGTTCGCACGAGCCGTACATCTTCGTTGTTCGACGCGGTGGAGAGCCCGCCGGCCCGCCTCTGTATTTCGATTTTCCACCAAAGACGGGTTCCTCTAAGCGCCGTTTAAGTACGTATTTTGAAACACTTAGATCGGATATGGCCACCGAAAGATGTTCGCCAATCTGGCAGGCAGGGAGAGAACCTCACGCAGTCAAGAGCGCGCTGGACCCGCGTGTTGACGTCACTTCCGGGCACGGCCATCGCTTTGATGACGGGTGACCCACATCTCCAGTTTGCGGGCAAACAGGAAATGGCCGTCTGGGCCGTCAACACCCCTGAGACAATTGATCCGAACTTGGACGGGTGCGACATTCCGCGCCCGCGACCGGGCGAGTAGTGGCAAAACGGGTGAAGGTGGCAACCGGCCGGATTTGGGCGTGAAGCTCGTTCTGAGGCACAATCCGCGATTGCGCTGATCGCTGGGGCGTTTCTCGTACCCACAGTCGCGGGGGGGTCGCCAGCCTCTTTATGCCGATGGTGCGAAAATATACCGTGGTCTGATTGTCGCTGCGCTCCAGTATCGTGCCCCAACCATCCTTGGAGTGGCGCACGTACTGTCCTCGCTTCAATCTCATGGAGGGCCACTCGATTTAGTAGTCTCGTCTGCGGTCGTCGCGATCGCGGCAACCTCCGCCGCCGCGGTTTCCTCCAAAGCCGGTGCGTTGGGGGCGAGCCTCATTGACGGTCAAAGCTCGGCCCTCGAGAGGACTGGCCATTCAACCCGGTAACGGCACACTGCAGGTCCGCGCCTTCAGCCAGCTCGACGAAGCCAAATCCCCGCGCCTGACCAGTCAACTTGTCGCGGATTACCACCGCCGAGGCCACCTTGAACCCCGCCGCGGTCACAAATTCGTTGAGACCAGCGTCAGTGGTGGCATGCGGAAGATTACCTACGTACAGTTTCGAAGCCATTTGATCCTCCAGATCGGGGCAGCCCCTGCGGCACGCCCCGTTACCTACACCACTGGTTTCTGAGACAACCGAACAAGCTTGAGAGAAGTTGTCCCCAAGGCGCGGCTTGCAGCCTCGGCAGCCTTGGGCAGGTCACACAAGACGTCAAGGACCTCAAAGGCCCCCGCCTCGAGCGCTTCCGCCCATTCCTTGAGGTTAAAGGTGCGCGCCAAGAGAATGAGCGCAAAACTTGAATCCTGTTGTTTCGCAATGTCGATCAAGCGCTTCCACGATCCATCATCCAGCAGGGGTGCGGAAAAGACGACTTGAAAGCGGCCGGACTGCGCCAACCCACAACCCGCCGTGATGCTACGGGCGCTTTCCGAGGCCCATCCTGCCTTACGAAAGACACTGCTGAGCCGTTCCGTGTCAGAATCGTTTTCACAGACAATCAAAATTTTAGCCAATCTCAGAGACCCCCCAAGGGTCAAGGCCGGCAGGAATCTGGTCTTCTCAGGCTGTTCCTCGAGTTTCGGTCACCAAGAATTGTCGGCCAGAGGGATACCCTGAGATGGTCCCACGTTAAGGGCGAAAGGCCGCTTTGTTCGCCAGCCTGGCCTTGTCTTGCTCGGCGCGGTTCTGCTGATCCTGCTTCTTTTGCAGGGCGATTTCTCTTGCCGGAGCCTCTTGCTCGTCCAGCCGGATCGCCTCGGCGATAGCCGCCTGGGCTGGCGGATCCAGCCGTTTCGAAAAAACAAGCACGCCAAAAACCGGCTGGTAGGAGGAGCGGAAAAGGTTGAACGAGTACTGCGCGTCTTCCCACCGCGCGATAACGTTTTCGCTGTCGTTATAGACCTCGGACGAAGAGAAGAGAATGACCTTCGCGTCGGGCCGGGTGGGGCTTCCGTACTTTGCCGAAATGGCTTCGATCATGTCCTCGTCGCTCAGCCCTTCGGTCCTGAACTGGTCGTAGTTGATCACCATGCGAAAGAGTTGGTCGTTGTAAAAGCTGAAGGTGACCTCCTGAACCGGGTCAGATTGAGCCGAATGGACGAGAAAGCGCTGGGGCCGCCACGTCAGTTCTTGAATTACCGCCGGACGCTGGCGGATCATCCTGGCATCGGAGGGGTTCATTTCTCCCTGTTTGGCAACCGCGAGCAGGCTCATGCCAAATTGAAATTCGCGGTACCGGGAAAGATCGGGCGTACTGATCGAGGCCGGCAGAGCCGGGGCGGGGAGCGCAAAAGCGAGAAGGCCCTGGGGTTGCAACTCCAGTTCCTGGATCGTCGGTGTCCGCTGAACGATCGCCTTTGCCTCAGCCGGTTTCACGGCTTGCGCGCAAACCAAGGACGCCGCGGATAGCACGGCGCCAAAGACTGACATGATGAGACTTCGAGCACTGGCCATGAGAATCTCCTTCTTACGCGACTTGCGGCTTTCCCGTTACGGGTGCGTTGGACTGATCAGAGGGCGGGCCCTGCTGATACTGTTCATTCAACTCGACCCAACGACGGGATTCTGTTTTGTGTTCGAGCGGCGGACGCGGGTGGCGCCGCTCCCAGTATTCCCGGATGTCACGCTCCCCGATACTCAGGTTGTTCTCAACCGGCGATGCCGGGGTTTCTCCTTGCAGTACCTGCTTCGACCGCGCAAAGCAGATCGCTGGACCGTCTTGGAGCTTCAAGCGGGCGGTGCGAAAGGCGTGAATTCGCGCGCCTTCTCTCTAAGGTATCGATCACGTGAAAACTGTAGATTCGAGAACTGGCCGCCACATCGAAACCGACATACTGGATGTGCATGCCACAATCCTCTTCTTGACTCAGGGCGTGCCGGCCAAGCGTACTCAACCGAACAAAAACCAGAGGCTTGGGAATGACCGGCGCGGGTGTTGCTTGCTGCCGCGGAAGGAAGCGGTGACAAAACCAGGTTCGGCCGGGCAGTCGGGCCAAGATTTCTCCAGCGGAAGCGCACGCGAGAATTCCGGAAAGCGCTGGAGATACGACATTGGTTCCTCCTTCGTGAGTCTCAGGTTTAGCCTGAGACAGCAGCCAAGCTGGCCCGATCCCATTCCGCAACGCGTTTGAGGTGGAATAGGACCTTACTCTCTTGAATGTGTCGCGGATGCGCAGACACGGTCACGTACGGCAGCCCCACGAATCGCCTCGCGGCGACTTGAGTGATTTCCACGCAGTTCAATCTCTTGGACTTCATGGTGGCGATGACCTTCTTAATCGCCCGGTGTGTCGTCTTTTCCAAGTCCGAACCGAGGGCGGCCGCACTAAGATCTCCCTCAGCCAGGTAGAAGAGGTTCCATCCCGCTTCAAAGAGCTGCCGGTCCATTTCGGACCCGAGCAGAGTCTTGACGAGTCTCCAACCCTTCGAATACGGCTCGCTCTCGAATCGCAAGGATTCGGGCAAAAGGACGCCGTCCTTGATCAGGATGGTCCCCACGTTGATCTTCGCTGCCATCGCCTTCTCCCCCTCAGTGCATGCTGGCTACGGGCGGCTCCTGGCCACCCAGCTCCCGGCCTTACAGTGACTTGCTTCGGCGCAACTGGCTGGTAATCGAGGGTATGGTGAGTGCCGGCTGCCATCGCAATGCCGCCAGCGAGACTAGGAACGTCATGAGGCAAACCCAGTCCAGCCAGAGGAGTGTCTTGCGCGAAAGCAACACTGGCACGACAGGATTGAAAAGCACAGTAATCGCGACAAATGCGGGCACCAACAAGTACTTGTGCGTGTGAATCGCCTGCGTGACCACCAGGAGAGCGGTTACACAGACCACAAACTGCAGCAGTACTTGGTAACCGCCAGAGGGGCGCAACAACGCTGCTAGGAGCAATGCCGCAATGGAAAGCCACTTCATGATCTTCGTGAACATCGGAAACCTCGTTTCTCTTGTACCTAGATTCCTCTTTGCCGCAGAGGAGAGGGCGGACGGGGCCGCCCCCACCGAGCGAAGGGCCTGTTAGTTGGAAGCTGCTGCGACGCGAGCGGCGATCTTGTGGAAGGTCGAGTTGGCAACCTCATAGGTTTGAACCTGAGGTGTTCCCTCGATTACTTTCGCCAGCGACTTCTGAACTTCCGGGTAGGTTCCGCGGTTGTAGGCTTCCGCGTTCTCTTTCTGATCCCACAAACTGATCCCCACCGCTTCCGTCCCGTTCGGTGTGACGAGCGTGATCTCGTCCTGGAAGCCTTTCTGTTTCCGCAGCAGGGGAATGATTTCCTGGTCAAGCGTCCGCGTAAACTCCGCGACGCTATTGGGCTTCAGATGCATGGTTACGTTTCGAGCAAACATGGCAACCTCCTTGGCTGTCTCCTCCTAAGGGGTACGATTTCAGATAACCTGACTTAGTTCAGGCGACCTGGAGAGTGCCTTGTGGAGTTTCATCTCGTTAACCATAATAGGTTAATTAACTTCACTTGTCAATCGAAATCTGCGATATTTTTAAACACGACAGAACTGCTTAAGCGAAATAGGTTACGCGACGTAAGGGTGCTTGGGGGGTGTCTCTTTGCTGATTACCGGCTGGCCGTTCTCGAGCACGCCAAACGTACAAAGGCCTCCAGCGAACCGCTCCTAGGAATTCGGGCCCCATCTGGTCCTCAGCATAATACGTGGGAGTCCTAAATCATGGTCGCGACCTTCTTGACGCGGCCGTGGATGACCATTTGCTATACTTCTCGCGAATGCGTGCTTCATTCGTGGTGAAGGCAGGCGAGGGGCCAGAGTCGTCGGTGTGTTCCTATGAGCGTGACCGAAACTGAAAAAGAATTGAGCGTGTATGAATCCATGGCGGTGCGTTTTGACGTGGCGGCCAGGAAGTTGAACCTGGATGAAGGCTTTTGCAAGTATCTTCGCGCTCCCAGCCGTGAACTGATTGTCCACATTCCCGTCGCGATGGATAGCGGGCGGCTCCAAGTGTTCGATGGCTTTCGAGTTCAGCACAGCCTCGTCCGCGGCCCCTGCAAGGGGGGGCTCCGGTATGCACCGGGTGTCACACTGGACGAAATCCGTGGGCTTGCCGCCGAGATGACCTGGAAATGCGCTGTAGTGAACGTTCCTTTTGGCGGGTCGATGGGCGGGGTCGTCTGCGAGCCGCAGAAGCTCTCCCAAGGAGAACTGGAGCGCATCACGCGGCGATATGCGGCGGAGATGCTGGATTGCATCGGTCCCGAGCGCGACGTCCCGGCACCCGACATGGGCACCAACGAGCAAACCATGGCTTGGATCATGGATACCTACTCGATGCACATCCGGCACACGACGACAGCCAGCGTGACCGGGAAGCCGGTTGACCTCGGGGGCTCCCCGCTCTCGGGAGGCGACCGGGCGGGGCTGCCTGATCGTCTGCGATCAAGCTCTGAAGCGTTTTGGTCGGCCGCGCGAGGCGACGCGGGTGATTATTCAGGGCTTTGGGAACGTGGGCTCCCAGGCGGCCCGATTGATGCACGAAGCGGGTTACAGGATCGTTGGTGTCGCCGACATCGAAGGAGGGCTCTTCAACTCCCGAGGTCTGAACATTCCGGCACTGCTCGAGCATGTTAGAGAAGACAAGAGTCTCAAGCTTTTTCCGGGCGAACAAAGGATTGGAAACATGGAGATTCTGGAGGAGGATTGCGATGTGCTTTTGCCGGCGGCCACGGAGAGCGTTATCACGAGTAGGAACGCGAGCAGAATCAAGGCGCGCATTCTGGTGGAAGGCGCCGATAGCCCTACGACGGCGCCCGCCGATGATATCCTGTTCGAGCGTGGCGTCTTCGTCATCCCCGACATTTTGGCGAACGCGGGCGGAGTAACGGTCTCTTATTTCGAGTGGGTACAGGATCGGCAGGGTTACTTCTGGTCAGAGAGTGATGTGAACCAAAAGCTGGAGCAGATTCAGGTGTCCGCCTTTGATGACGTGCTGCGATACGCTCAAAAGCACAACGTCAACAACCGCATTGCTGCCTATATGCTCGCCATCGACCGAGTGGCCTTCAGCTTGAAACTGCAGGGATTCTATGCGTGAGCTCCCGTTTTTCCCTCCATTTCCGGTCACGTTCACGGGCGGGACAGGCGCCACGTCCAGCGCCAGCGGAGTAATGACTTCGATCAAGCAGTTTGCCATTCGCCTCATCGATCCCTGCACGAGGAATCTGCGCTGGCGGGCATCTCGCTACGACGGCCTGTGCTGATCCTGCTGCCGACTGCCGACGGACGGCAGCTGCTCTTTCTTACAATCCACCGCCCATGCCGCCACCCGAAGGCATGGCAGACGCGTTCTCGTCCTTGTCCGGAAATTCGCTAACCGACGCCTCGGTGGTTAACAGGAGGGAGGCTATGGACGCTGCGTTCTGGAGGGCGGTGCGGGTGACCTTAGTGGGGTCAATTACACCGGCTTCGACCAGGTCGCCGAAGCTTTCGGTTTCCGCGTTGAAGCCGTAGTTCGCATTCGGATTACTCTTTACTTTCTCCACGACCACGGCGCCCTCGTGTCCAGCGTTGGCGGCAATCAGACGGAGCGGCTCTTCGAGTGCCCGCTTCACGATGCTGATGCCGATATGCTCGTCGCCTTCGGCTTTAAGTTTATCAAGAGCGCTCTGGCAGCGCACCAAGGCCACGCCACCGCCGGGAACGATTCCTTCTTCGACGGCCGCTTTGGTGGCGTGCATAGCGTCTTCGACGCGAGCCTTCCTCTCTTTCATCTCGGTCTCCGTCGCCGCACCCACCTTGATCTGCGCGACGCCACCGACCAACTTGGCCAACCTCTCTTGCAGTTTCTCGCGATCGTAATCGGAGGTCGTCTCCTCGACCTGGGCCCGGAGCTGTTTCACCCGGCCCGCGATGTCGGAAGGCTTGCCGGCACCCTCGATGATGGTGGTATTGTCCTTGTCGACGGTAACCTTCTTGGCCGTGCCGAGCTCATCGAGCTTCACGTTCTCGAGCTTGATGCCCAGGTCTTCCGAAATGGCCTTGCCTCCGGTCAGGATAGCAATATCTTCCAGCATCGCTTTGCGTCGATCGCCAAAGCCCGGTGCCTTAACGGCCGCGCAAGATAAGGTCCCGCGTAGTTTGTTGACGACCAGCGTTGCCAGTGCCTCACCTTCCACTTCCTCTGCGATGATCAGGAGCGGCTTGCCCGACTTGGCAATCTGTTCCAGCAACGGCAGCAGGTCCTTCATGGAGTTGATCTTCTTCTCGTGGATCAGGATCAATGCGTTCTCGAGCACGCACTCCATCCGCTCGGGATCCGTGACGAAGTAGGGGGAGAGGTAGCCGCGGTCAAAGCGCATACCCTCGACCACTTCGAGCGTCGTCTCCATCGTCTTCGATTCCTCGACCGTAATCACGCCGTCTTTACCGACTTTCTTCGTGGCTTCGGCGATGATGTTACCGATCGTGTGGTCGTTATTGGCGGAAACCGCGCCCACCTGGGCGATCATCGTGCTTTCCTTGACCTCTTTAGAGAATTTGTCGAGTTCACCCTTGGCGTGCTTCTTGTTACCGTTTTTGCCGGTCTCATCGTAACCGCAAATGGTGCGAACCGCGAGTTCGATGCCGCGCTTCACGGCCATCGGGTTGGCGCCGGCGGCCACCGTCTTGGCGCCCTCGCGGAAGATCGCCTGAGCGAGAACGGTGGCGGTGGTGGTGCCGTCGCCCGCAACGTCAGATGTTTTTGAGGCGACCTCACGCACCATCTGCGCGCCCATGTTCTCCAGGGGGTCCTGCAGCTCGATTTCCTTCGCCACCGTCACGCCGTCCTTGGTGATCGTGGGTGAGCCGAATTTCCTATCCAGAACCACGTTGCGGCCCTTGGGACCCAGCGTAATCTTCACCGCGTCCGCCAACTGATTGACTCCGCGAAGAATCGCCTGACGGCTCTGCTCGCCATGTACAATTTGCTTTGCATTTGCCATTTCACTCCTCCAAGATTTTTGACTCTGACCGCGTCCGTTCAGTGGCCAGCCGTATTTCGGAGCAAATGATGAAGCTGAACATTTCCTTGCGACTGCAGCAACCCCAAAACGGCCCGTCCCTCGCGCTCGACAGGAGCTAGGACAGCATTGTTCTTCATCGCGGAGCGCAGTCGCCCACCTAAAACCCACCAAGCAAGGGCGGCGAGGAACGCCAAGTAAGCGATCACAAAGAAGGCAAGAAATACTTGAGAGATGGTGTCGTACATCTGTTAATCTCCCTCACGCCGCTTGCTTGGCGACCTTCAAGGGTTGAATCAATTTCGGCTTTGAAAAGCACGAACTACCACAAAGTCGAGTCTACTTCCTTCCGCCAGCCGCGGAATGCTTGGCCTGCTCAAGGACCCCAAGCACTTCGTCTTCCCGCACGATGAGGTACTCCTGATTGTCAATCTTGATTTCCGCGCCGGAGTACTTTCCGAACAGGATACGGTCCCCCGGCTTAACATCAAGAGCTACCACTTTCCCATCCTCGGTCTTCTTGCCGGTCCCCACCGCGACGACTTCGGCCTCCTGGGGCTTTTCTTTGGCGGTGTCAGGGATGATGATTCCGCCCCTCAACGTCTCTTTTTCTTCAATTCGCTTGATTAGAATCCGATCATGCAGCGGTCTCAGTCTCATCTTTCAGTCTCCTTTCGCACAGCAATTTGAGCGAGCCGCGATTTTCAGATAACCCGACTTAGTTCAGATAATGCCCGATGGGTGACTGAATCGTCCCCATTTACTTAACTAAAGTAAGTGAATTCACTTTACTTGTCAAGTGAAATCTGAGATATTTCAGAGGTAACACTTGTCGCTCGATCGAAAGACGTTAAGTTTGGGAAACTCCCATGGATATCTCCTTAGTGATCAAACACCGGCTGGAAGAATTGGGGCTCGAGCAGCGAGATCTAGCCGCCGCCGCCCAAGTCACGGAGTCCTACATTTCGCAATTGCTGACTCGAAAAAAAGCGCCCCCTGCGCCTAGCCGGACAGATATTTATGAAAAGATGGCAAAGTTTTTGAAGTTTCCGAATGGTGAGCTGGCGAAGTTGGCTGACCTCGAGCGCCAGGAAGAATTAAAGAGAAAATTGGGAGATCCGCCCGCGCCACTGTTTAAGGAGGTTCGAGAGTTAGTTCTTCGCAAATGCAAACCGGACAAACAGAAGCAAATACTCGCGATTTTTGAGAAACAGCATTTCGGGGAAATCGAACGCCTGGTCACCCAAAAGCTTCTGGACGTGGCCAAGCGAATTGCCAGAGAGGAATTAGATAGTGAAAACTGGCTCCACTTGATGGCTAGACTCAGCAACCGAAGCTACCCGGAGATGCGGGTCGCCATTCTCGATTTCCTCGACACCGATGTCTTCAATGTGTCGATTGAAAACTGCGCGTCCTTCCTGGATCCGCTGATTGAATCCTGGGACATCGACCTTGCGACTTTTGCTGTGGAAATTGTCTTGAACCGGAGAGTGGCCCCAGGTCAGCCCAAGAGATTTGAATTTGTGGAGAAGGAACCCGATCCAGCTTTCGACGAACAGCCGGGGCTCAAAGAATTCCTTCACGATGCTTCCCTCAGCGGCGGTGCTACCGAGGAGGAAATCCGGTTCCTGAGAAAGCTGAGGTTCAAGGGGAAGCGACCCACGCCACTCTATTATTACCGGGAGTTGCAAAACCTCCGAGACCCCCTCCATTTTCGGCAACGGTAACGGAGAGAAAACACGTTGCGCCTGAAAGGCACTTTCGCGCTCAAATCCAGTGGGCTCGTCACATCATCCGGTCGTGCCGACACTCGAATCGTGGTACGGGAGTATGGGAATGTGAAAGCCTTGGGCCCGGAGTTCTTTCCCTCAAAATGGACACCATGGACAGAAAGTCTTTATTCTACAGGTATCTACAATAATGAATAGGGACGTGAGATTCTCAATCTCAAAACCCGGGTTCGATTCCCGGTAGCGCTACCAAACCGCAGCCCGAGCTCAATCCGCAGCAACGAGAGACGACGGCGGCCGCAGCGTCGCCTTCGGGTTCAGCGACGCTAAAGAACACGGTAACGCTCAATCTGACGGCCCGATGAGACGGCCTGAATCGGTCTCTGTGAGACTAGTATTGATCCCCGCAGCAGGCTTTCAACGGAGCGGCATGCGGGAGACGATGTAGGCTAGCAGCCCGATGAGGAAGCCCCAGCCGAGTTTTTTGGTCCAGCGTTCGAGGCTGGTAACAAAACTCCGTCCGCGGCACGCAGGACAGCCGCCCCAGTGCAGATCGTCAACTTCCCCCGCCCAACGACACGTGCGGCAGATCAGCAGAGTTCCGATAAGCATAGTTCCCCCCTAGAGTCTTCTCGACCACAAACGATCATCGGCCGGATTCCGGCTCCGGCGTATAGCCCTTTCGTACTGGTGCAGGGGAACGATGCTCGGAATTGATGGAATCAGTCTGAACGCGCTTTCGGGGCTCACACCGGACTCTTCGCGGTAACAACTTCACAGACGGGTAAAGAAGTCTCGGAAGGCAATCGAGCAGGGCAGGCCATGCACGCTTTGCAAGTCACTTATTATCTTGCACTTCTCCGAGGATTGCGCATTGGCACGCCAACTGCCTATCCTACAGAAACGGCTCAATCGAAAACGAGGAGGACGAACACTATGAAGCGCTCAATCGTTTACTCGACTGCGCTCATTGCTGCCCTTTACCTTTGCCCCATATCCGGCTGGGCGCAGCATGGCCATGGCGCCGGAGGCATGGGGCATGGCGCGACGACCGGTCACGGGTCCGACATGGGGAACCGCGACGGTAGCGCGCGCTCCAGCACTTCGGGGATGAAGGGCGGGAAGTCTCCTGACCAGATGCTTGCCTCGAACGCCAAGCTGTCGTCGAAGCTACAGCCCCTCTTGCCCCCCAACACCAACCTCCAGGATGCCGCCCGCGGATTCAAGAACCTGGGTCAGTTTGTGGCGGCCGCGCACGTTTCGCATAACCTGGGTATCCCCTTCGATCAGCTCAAGTCGATGATGACGGGTTCTCAACACGACAGCTTGGGCAAGGCCATTCACGCTCTGAAGCCCGACGCCGACTCCAAGGCAGAGGCGAAGCAGGCGGTGAAGCAAGCTGACGAAGATATCAAGGAGACGCAGTCTTAAACACTCGGCCTTCTGCCAGCACGGGGCAGCGTACGTGTTTGTAGCAGGAGAAAGTTTGGCAGCGAAGGTTTACGCTGCTGGCGCGCTGGCGGCGTGATTGCTTCCGTCGGCGCTTTGGATGTACTCTTTGAGGTGCGAGACTGAGGCTCGGCTGGCTGGCCGACGCCTGCGGTTGGTACACCTCAATGATTACTAAACAAATCGGGGTGGCATTTGGCTACCTTTTCCGCGCTATTGTCACCGGTTTTGCCAAGGCGGGTATCAACCCCAACGTCCTGACCTTCATTGGATTCTCGATCAACGTTTTTGCCGCCTATCTCTTTGCCTATGGCTATTTCCGCTGGGCCGGAGTCGCCATTTTCCTCGCCGCCATCTTCGACCTGACTGACGGCCCGGTCGCCCGCCTCACCAAACGCGTCACGCCCTTTGGCGGATTCTTCGACTCCGTGCTCGACCGCTACTCCGACCTGATCCTGCTGATCGGCCTCCTGATTTACTACGGACGCATCAATCGCTTCTGGTACGTCACCCTGGTGGCGGTTGCGATGATTGGCGCGGTGATGACCAGCTACACTCGTGCCCGCGCCGAGAACCTCATCCCTTCCTGCAAAGTGGGATTTCTAGAGCGCCCGGAGCGGATTGTACTCATCTTGATTGGCGCGTTCTCTCTTCGCATGGCGCCGGTGCTCTGGGTCATTGTGGTCCTCTCGAATGTCACGGTCCTGCACCGCGTTCTCCATACCTACCACGAGAGTCGCCGACTTGCCAGCTAAGTAACACCCTGACAACATCATACCGACGAAGCCTTGACATGGCCCCTGGCCGTCGATAACATTGATATGCTCGCGCCCCGAATACGGGGCTCGAGCCACGCTCATTTCATTGAGCTGACGTCTTCCCCTTTAGAAGGCAAGTCGTTGATCGGCTGTCGTTTCCGAACCGGCGTCTTGCTTTTGGGAGGGGCCTCCCAACAACTATGGGACCACCGTTAGCGCTGACTGACGTCGGTCTGGCGTTCCAGGAACACGAGATCATCCTGACGGGGGGCAACGGTTTCCTGGGCAAAGTCGTCTTGGCTCTGATCCTCGACCGCTTCCCCGGCTTCAAGCACCTCCATCTTCTGCTCCGACCACGGGGTGCCGTCTCCGCTCAAGAGCGGTTTCTGACCGAGACGCTGCCGTCACCTGCGCTCAAGGCTGTGGTCGAGAGGCGGGGCAGGGACTTCTTGCGCGAACGGATCACCGTCTGGTCGGGTGATATCGCGCAGGCCGACTTGGGGCTTGACGTCGCGACGGTCGAGCGGCTTAGCGGACGCGTCGGCCTCGTCATCAACTGCGCGGGCAGCGTCGAGTTCTTTCCGCCCGTTGATGTGTCGTTCAGTTCGAACGTCGACGGGGTCGAGCACGTCGTCGCGCTGGCGAAATCGCTGAATTCCAAGCTCCTGCATGTGTCTACGTGCTATGTCTGCGGCCCGGCGGACGGGCTAGTCGAGGAAACAGAGCCGATCCTGGGATTCTATCCTCGCCGCCGGGGTCCCGACGACTCGAGCTTCAACCACGCCGAGGAGATTCGCCACTGCCGCGAGCGGATACGCCAGATCTATGAATCCTACGGCGCCCTTGACGCTTCCTCGGCGGGCAAGCTGGGGGCAGCCGACGAGGCGCAACGCCGCAAGGATATTGCTCAGCGGCTCATCGCGCTGGGCAAGCACCGCGCCGAGCACTGGGGCTGGGTGAACACCTACACCTATGCCAAGAGCCTGGGCGAACAGATCATTACCGCCGAACTAGGGCTCGACTACAGCATCGTCCGACCGGCGATTGTGGAGAGCGCGCTCGAATTCCCCTTTCCCGGGTGGATCGAAGGAGGACGCACTGCCGCGCCGCTCATCCTGATGGCGCTGGGGGGTCTCAAGGACTGGCCGGTCCGGCAGGACATGCCGCTTGAAGTGGTGCCGGTCGACATGGTGGCGGCGGCGATTCTGGTCGCTGGCGCCCTACTCTTGGACAGCCGCCACGAGCCGGTCTACCAGTTGGCGACGGCCGACGTCAATCCCATTCTCCTTGGGCCGTTGGTCACCTTGCTCGCTGCGGAGTCACGGCGGCGCCACAGCGCGGATCGCAATGGGGCCGGCAACGGGACGGGCGCCGAATCGCGGAACGGGAACAACCGCCCGGCAGCCGCCCGGTCACCTTTCATGAGTAGGTTGGTGGGCGCGCGGGCCACCGGACGGGTACGATTCGTGACGGCTAAGGAAGCGCGCGCGCGGCGGGAGTTGATGCAAAGGAGAATCAGCCGGGCGCAGGCGCTGATCGGCGGCATGAAGGACATGCTTACCGCGGCCCGGCTGCCCGGCTCTGACTCGCTCGCCGGACTCAGTACGTCGCTGAGGACCATGGGTCTTCAGGCGAGTTTCCGCGAGCAGACCCTGGACCAGTATTTGCCCTTTATTCTCGAGAATCGCTACATTTTCGAGTCCGAGAACATCCGGACGGCCTATACTCTGATTTCCGACCGTGAGCGAGAGCTGCTGCCCTGGAATCCCGAACGCATCGATTGGAAGAGTTACTGGGTCAACAACCAGATTCCCGGCGTCGAGCGATGGGTGCAGCCGGAAGCGGTGAAGAACTGGGCGTTCAGGATTTGAGCTTTCGATTGAGGGCGCACTTCGCCGTCTGGCTCGCACGATAAAGGCTTGACTCGACGAGCAGCGCTCCCGTTTCATCGGGCCGATCATCGGCTTGGTTCATCTGAACGAATGGCAACTACTCCACGACCCGTCAAGCTGGACACAACAGGCCGCAACGGCAGTGATCCGTCAATGCCGCCGGAGCCCGTTGTGTCGTCGCCGGGCGAAGCCTCCCAGGTGGAGCAGCAGACCCTGGCGATGGTGCGCGAGCTGCTCGAAGAGCTCGGATCGCATCGCGCGGCTCAAAGAGTGGCGCTCCATTCTTCTTTCGATCATGACCTCGGCCTCGGGAGTCTCGAGCGCGTCGAACTGCTGCTGCGATGCGAGGCGCGCTTTAACACCCAACTGCCTGACCACATAGCACAGCACGCGGAAACCCCCGCCGAGTGGGTGCGAGCCTTGCGCAACGGCAGCGCCACTCCGGGCAAGCCCAGCGCCGCGCGTTATCCCGTCGTCCAGCCAGCGCGCGAAGCGCCGCCCGCTCCGGAGTCAGCCACCACGTGGGCCGAGGTTCTGCGCCATCACGCTGAAGTCGAGCCCCACCGCGTACAAGTCCATCTGCTCGAAGAGGGCGCAGCGGGTCAGGACATCACTTACGGCCGTTTGCTCGAGACCGCTTCGCGTGTTGCGGCAGGACTTGTCGAGCGCGGACTGAAGCGCGACGAGACGGTGGCTATCATGCTGCCGACCTGCGCTGACTTCTTCTACGCTTTCTTCGGCGTCATGTTGGCGGGTGGTATCCCGGTGCCCATCTATCCTCCCGCGCGGCCCGACAAGATCGAGGAATACGTGCGGCGGCAGGTCGGCATTCTGCGCAACGCCGAGGTGCGATTCCTCATTAGTTTCGACCAGGTCAAGTCAGTCGCCAGGATCATGCGGCTCAGCATCCCGAGCCTGGTAGACATGACCACGGTCGATGCGCTCGCCCAGGTGGGCGCGTCCGCGTCGCTCGCGCGCCTGGCGCGATCCCTCACGCCTTCCGATACCGCTTTCATCCAGTACACGTCGGGCAGCACCGGCGATCCCAAGGGTGTGGTGCTGAGCCAGGCGAACGTCCTCGCCAACGTGCGCGGTATCGGCTGGGCGGTGAAATTTCGTCCTGACGACATCGTGGTGAGCTGGCTGCCGCTTTATCACGATATGGGCCTGATCGGTTCGTGGCTGTTCAGTGTCTACTTCGGCGCGCCCATTACGGTGCTCTCGCCGCTCGCCTTCCTGAGTCGGCCGGAGCGCTGGCTGTGGGCGCTCCACGACTCGCGCGGCACGCTGTGTCCGGCGCCCAACTTCTCCTTCGAGCTCTGCGCGCGCAAAATCCCGGACCGCGCCCTCGAAGGACTCGACTTGAGCGCCTGGCGCGTGGCCATCAATGCCGGTGAAGCCGTGCTGCCTGATACCCTGGCGCGCTTTGCCGAGCGCTTCGAGCCTTACGGCTTCCGCCCTGAAAGCTACGTTCCATGCTACGGGCTGGCGGAATCCTCGGTGGCGCTGGCCTTCCCACCAATCGAACGCCGGCCCGTGATCGACGTAATCCGTCGCGACCGCTTTGCGGAGGAACGTAGGGCAGTGCCCGCTGGCCCAGACGAAGTTGACGTGCTGCGCTTCGTGGCCAACGGCGTGCCGCTGCCGGGACACGAGGTCAAGATCGTGGATGGGGAAGGCCGCGAAGTCGGCGAACGGGTGCAGGGACGGCTTTTCTTCCGTGGACTTTCGAGGACCGCTGGATACTATCGCAATCCGGAGGCTACGGCGGCTGTTGTCACCGAGGATGGCTGGATGGACTCGGGCGACCTCGCTTATCAGGCGAACGGCGAACTCTTCATTACCGGGCGCGTCAAGGACATCATCATCAAGGGCGGGCGTAATCTGATTCCGCAAGAGGTTGAGGCGGCAGCCGCCGATGTCGCCGGTGTGCGCCGGGGATGCGTGGCCGCTTTCGGCACGTCCGATTCTGCTACTGGCACGGAACGCCTCGTGGTGGTGGCCGAGACGCGCGCACGCGCCTCGGACGAGCGGCGTCGCATCGAGGCCGAGATCGTCAAGCGCGTTGACGCGGTGGTGGGCATGCCTCCCGACCAGGTGGTGCTGGTGGGGCCGCAGACCATCCCCAAGACGAGCAGCGGTAAGATTCGCCGCACCGAGACGCGGCTGCTCTATCAGAACGCGAAACTCGAGGCGGTCAAGCATCCGCCCTGGCTTCAGATCGCCCGGTTGGCGCTCGAGAATTTTGAGTCGTGGTTCAGGCTTACGCTCGGGCGCGTTCGTGGGGCGCTCGGGCGGGCTTACACCTTGGTCCTCGTGACCACGGTCGCGCTGGCGGGCGGTAGTGCGGCGCGTCTTGTGCCGAGCCATGCGCGGACGCGAATGGTGCGTTGGGCGGCGCGGGTGCTGCTTGGTCTGAGCGGACAGCGCATCGATCTGGATGGCGTCGCGCTCCTGACCGCCGGCCAGCCTGCTCTTTTGCTCGCCAACCGCGCCGGACGCTTCGATCCGCTGGTGGTGGCGGCGACGGCACCGCTCGAGTTGCGCCTGGCGGACTCTTTCGCGTGGTCGTCGCTGCCGCGTGCGGTAGGCTGGCTGCTGAAGCCTCTCGCGCTCCAACCCGTCTACGGTGAAGCGGCGCCGCCGGGCGGAACCTTCGGACAGAGGGTCCGCGAGGAGCTTGAGGAAGGCCGCTCGGTTGTGGTGTTTGCTGAGGGATCGAGCGGCACGCCGGCGAACCTCAGCCGCTTCCGCCTGGGTGCGCTGCGCGCTGCTATGGAGACTTTGAGTCCCGTCGTGCCTGTCGGAATCCGCGGCACCGCCGGCCTGCTCGAGTTCAATGGTGCGGGAGCGCGTCACTCAGCGGAACGACCGCGCGACGGTGAGGGCGCAGGCTTGCGCTTCGGCGATGCGGTTCCGAGTGACGCAACCGATCATCAGGGACTGGTCGCGCGGCGGGAGCGCCTGCGGCAGACCATTGCGGAGCTTGCCCGATGACCGCGCTCATCCTCAGAATGCTGTTCTGCTTCCTTGCCGGCTCCATACCTTTCGCGGTGCTGGCGATGGTCGGCAGCGGTGTGGACATCCGCAAGGTCGGTTCGGGCAATCCGGGATTCAACAATGTGCTGCGTGTCAACAAGGCGCGCGCTGTCCTGGCGCTTCTGGGCGACATGGGTAAAGGATTCGTCGCCGTCTGGCTCGTCCTGCACGCTTGGCCGATGCGCGCCGTTACGCCGGGAGAGCATCTTGGGATTCTGAATCCCGTGACCCTGGGGTGGGCGTACGGCTTCGCAGCCGTCCTCGGACACTGCTTCTCCCCGTTCCTCAAGTTCGGCGGCGGGAAGGGAATTGCGACCTCGGGCGGAGTGATGCTGGTTCTCTATCCTCTCTGGGCGGCGATTGCGCTGGCGTATTTCACCGCGGCGCGCATCACGGCGGGCAAGCTGAAGTGGCGCGAAGCCGGGACCATCGCCTCACTCACCACCTGGGTCCTCTTCAGTCTGCTGATGTTGGCCTTCGTCGGAGGCCACGACGCCCTCGCGGCGGCCCTCATGACGCTGTTCCTCATCTGGCGGCACAAGAAGAATCTCGGGAAACTCCTGACCCCGGCTGCTGTCAACGATGTGGAAGTCCGCGGCGCCGGACGAAGTGACGCCGATCCTTCGCTGACCGCTGATAGCTGATCGCTGATCGCCTCCCATGCCTCGAATTGCTTTCTACGATCTCGACGGGACGCTGTGTTCGAGCAACGTGGTCGAGCGTTACGCCTTTTTTGCGCGCCATCAGCCGTCGAAGGCGCGGGCGATCCTGAAATGCAGCAAGCTCGTGGTCGGCGTTCCGGTCATGATCGGACTCGATTTCTACTCGCGCCGGCTCTTCAATGAAGTTTTCTATCGCGAATACCGGGGCCTCAGGCATGACTGGCTGCGCGGGCTCGACGAGCGCCTGTTCGAGCGCGTCATCCAGCCGAGCATCTACCCTGGCGCCAAGGCGATGGTCGAGGCGGACCGCGCGAAAGGCTTCCTGCCCGTGCTCGTGACGGGCGAACTCGACTTCGCGCTGGGGCCCGTGGCGCGCTATTTCGGATTTGAAGCCGTCATCTCGAACGCCCTCGTCTACCAGAACGGCGCCGCGACCGGCGAGGTCCAGCCTCCGCTCATCGCCGAGGGAGAGAAGGTCGAGGCGATGAAGCGGCTCTGCCGCGAGCAGAGCGCCGAACTCGCCGAATCGAAGGCCTACTCAGATAGCTTCTCCGACACGCCGATGCTAGAATCCGTCGGACATCCGGTGGCGGTGAATCCTGACCGGCGTCTGAAGCGGGTCGCCGTCGAGCGCGGCTGGCCGATTCTGGAGCTCAAGAAGCGCGCGATCGAAAGGGGCAACAATGGCCACGCCTACTGAGAACCTCACGGCACGAGAAGCGCGCCCATTCGAGTTCGGCGACCCGGCTCCGAACGCCGTCGGACGCCAGGCGGTGGTCCCGCACGACGGCTGCGTGGTACACCTCGAGGCCAACGCCGCGCCGCGCCTGATGTGGTACGGCGAGGACTTGCTCTCGGTGAAGTTTCCCGTCGGCACGCGCGTCATGTACCCGAATCCGACCATTCCCGGACTGCGCGACCGCCCGGCGGCCATCCGCTACGCGCTGGCACATCCCGAGCAGATGGATCCGCTTCGGGCGCTGCTCAAGCCGGGTATGAAGGTGACGATCGCCATCGACGACATTTCGCTTCCCCTGCCTAAGATGCCCCGTCCGGACGTGCGCGAATCGGTGCTGACCGTTGTTCTCGAGACGCTCGCCGCGGCGGGCATCGACGATGTCCACATCATTATTGCCACGTCTTTCCACCGGCGCATGGCGGAGTTTGAAATCAAGCACGCTGTCGGCTCCCGCATCTTCCGCCAGTATTATCCCGAGCGGCTGTATAACCACGATGGTGAAGCGCCGGGCGGCATAGTCGAGCTGGGCGTCACCGACCACGGCGAGCGGGTGCGCATCAACCGGCGCGCCGCGGAATCCGACTTGCTCGTCTACGTCAACATCAATCTCGTTCCTATGGACGGCGGCTCGAAGTCGGTGGGCGTGGGGCTGTGCGACTATCCCACGCTCCAGGCGCATCACACTCCGCAGACCATTCTCGATAGCGATTCCTATTTCGACCACACGCGCTCGGCGATGAACCGCTCCTGCGACCGCATCGGCAAGATCATCAACCAGCACCTCAAGGTGTTCCACATCGAGACAGTGCTGAACAACCGCATGTTCGATCCCAAGATGGCGTTCTTCACCAAGAACGAGGACCACTACAACGCCTACGACAAGCTGATGTTCCACGCTTCCAAGTCAGGGCTCGGCATCCTGCCGCGTCCCTCGAAGCGCAAGGTGCTGTTCGCCATTCCGGCGCCTTACGAGCCCATCGCTGTGCATGCCGGGGCGACATTGCCGGTACACGAGAAGACGTTAGCCTACTGCTACGCGCAGTACTGCTGCCCGCTCGAAGGCCAGTCGGATGTGGTGGTCTACGGCATTCCCTTCGTCTCGCCTTACAACGTCAACTCGATTTTGAATCCCCTGCTCGTCCAGGTGATGGCGCTCGGGTACTTTCACAACATGTATCGCGGCATGCCGGTGGTGAAGAGAAACGGCGTACTGATCATCACCCATCCGCTCTATGACGATTTTGATCCTCACCATCATCCGTCCTACATCGAGTTTTTCCATCGCATACTGCCGGAGACGCGCGACTCGTTCGAGCTGCAGCGCAAGTACGAAGGCGAGTTCGCGCACAATTCCGACTACATCCGCATGTACCGCACCGGCCACGCCTACCACGGCGTCCATCCGTTTTACATGTGGTACTGGGGCGAGAACGGCCGCGCCCACGTCGGCAAAGTGATCGTGGTCGGGGCGGAGTCGAAGCCGGCGGCCGGGATCCTCGGCTGGGAGACCGCGCGCAGCATGGACGAGGCGCTTGAGATGGCGCAGTCCCACGTCGGCCACGAGCCCAGCGTCACCCTGATGCACTTCGCGCCCATCCTGATGGCGGACGTGGTCGGCGCGCCGGCCAGTGTGTGAATCGGGGTGGACAGCCGACAGAGGCAGGACGAGCCGATGCGTTCTGCCGATTCTGTGGCGCTCGTTTCGCCTCGAACTCGGACTTCTGTTGGTCCTGTGGAAAGCGTCAATGAAACGCAATCGTTATGAGAACCACGCTGGATCGCGATGACCGTTTGTTTCGCGACCTAAAGCGACAGGCTGCCGTGCGAGGCATGTCCCTGCGCGACCTGGTGAACGAGCTGTTGCGGCGCGGTCTGGAACGTCCCCAGCAGCGGGCGAAATACCGGTTTCGCTGGAAGGTGGACCCGCGCGGCACGATCCAACCGGGCGTGCAACTGAAGTAACCGCAAAACACTCTTTAGCCTGTTGAACGGTACCGTCTAGATCGAGGTATAAAGACGCAGGCGGTTGGGAGCCAAAACGGTCATGGTCCGAAGTCTTCTCGCCGTCGGGCTTGGGTTTGTGCTGATGTCGTTAGCGCCCCGCTTGCTTTTCCTTATCGCGCACGATCCCAGTGATGCCGTGCGCTTGGTCTACGGGGCGTGCTGCGGGTTCGTTGTTGGGTACCTCGTGGCGCTCCTCGCGCGACGGCTCGAGATAACGCATGCCAGCGTTCTGGTGGTGCTGCTGCTTCCGACCGATCTCATCGCTTTTCTCCTCGCGTCCGGGCAGCCGCTGGCATACTTGATCGGCTTGGCTGTGGCGCAGATCGTTGCCATCCTCGCGGGTGCGGCCGTAAGGGCGAGCCAGGCCCGCAACGCACGGGTTTGAGCCGAGCTCGCCCGAGGCGGCCAAGAGGGCATGAAGTCCATCCTGGTTACCGGGGCCACCGGATTCCTCGGCAAACACCTGGTTGAGAAATTGAAGGCCTCGGAGCGCGAGGCGCGAATCCGGGTGTTGTGCCGTGGGGCATCGCCCTGGGAGGAGGACGCGCAGGTCGAGGCGGTTCGCGGCGACATCACGTCCTCCGCCGACGTCGATCGGGCTGCGGCCGGCATGACCGAAATCTACCACCTGGCGGGCGTGGTCTCGCGCGACCCTCGAGCCGCGTCTCTGCTCTATCAAACTCACATCGAGGGAACGCGCCAGGTGTGTGAGGCGGCGCGCCGCTACGGAGTCCGCAGGATCGTACTGGTCTCGTCCTCGGGAACAATTGCCGTGGGACACGAATCTGTGGCCCACGGCGAGAATTCCGGCTACAAGCACGAAGTGGTCGGCGAGTGGCCATACTACCTGAGCAAGATCTTTGCCGAGAAGCTGGCGTTCAGTTACTTTGCCCAGTACCAGTTGCCGGTGGTGATTGTGAATCCCAGCCTGCTGCTTGGGCCCGGCGACGACCGCAGCTCCTCGACCCACGATGTCGCTTTGTTCCTCGAAAGCCAGATCCGTGCGATTCCACTCGGCGGTTTGAACTTTGTGGATGCGCGCGACGCCGCTCGAGGGCTGATCGCCGCGATGCGCTCGGGCTCGCCGGGCGAGCGCTATCTCCTGGGCGGCCCGAACTGGACCTTTCGCGAGTTCATCCAGCACCTCGCGGAAGTTTCTGGGGTCCGTGCACCCAAGATGCAGCCGTCCCTCAGGATGCAGCTTGCGAGCGCGCGACTGCTGCGCCGGCTGATGCCCCTGGTTGGTAAATCGTTTCCGCTCGACGACGTTTCGATCAAGATGTCCGCGCTCTTCTGGTACTGCGACACGCGGAAAGCCCGCGCCGAGCTGGGATTCACAACGCGCGATCCCATCGAGACCCTAAAGGACACGGTGGAGGATCTGCGCCGGCAGGGTTCCGTTTAGTCAGCGGAGCGTGTACCCGTCACAGCTTGGCTCCTTTGCAGCGTACGCTGCATCGAATTACTGTTCGGGACTTAAATCGAGTTAAACTGTTACGTTCAGCCAGATCAGCTTGTGTTCGCGGCTCGCAGCGCGAAGTCGCAGACGAAAGGAGCGTCAGCCGTGCAGATGGGGATGGTAGGTTTGGGAAGAATGGGTGGCAACATGGTGCGGCGTCTCCTGCGAGGCGGGCACCAATGCGTGGGTTACGCGGCGGACGCCGCGAGCGTCCGCCAGTTGGCGGGCGAAGGCGCCTTGGGCGCGAACTCGCTCGAGGAATTCGTCAGCAAGCTTGCCAAGCCGCGGACCGCGTGGGTGATGGTGCCGGCAGGTGACGCCACGGAACAGGTGGTCACGACGCTCGCAGGCCTGATGCAGCCCGGCGATACCATCATCGACGGCGGCAATTCGTACTTCAAGGACGACGTGCGGCGCGCCAAGGCCGTCAGGGCGAAGGGTATTCACTACGTCGACGTGGGCACCAGCGGCGGCGTCTGGGGACTCGAGCGCGGCTACTGCATGATGATCGGCGGCGAGCCCGATGTGGTGAAGCGGCTCGACCCCATCTTCAAGACACTGGCGCCCGGACGCGGGTCGCTCGCGCGCACGCCGGGTCGGGAGAAGCTGGGCGGTACGGCCGAGGAAGGGTATCTCTACTGCGGCCCCTCAGGCTCCGGACACTTCGTGAAGATGGTGCACAACGGAATCGAGTACGGACTGATGCAGGCCTATGCGGAAGGCTTCGACATTTTCCGCAACGCCGGCTCGAAGGAGCTGCCGGAGGACCATCGCTACAACTTGAACGTCGCGGATATCGCGGAAGTGTGGCGGCGCGGCAGCGTGGTATCCTCGTGGCTGCTTGATCTGACAGCGATGGCGCTGGCCGAGGACCCGGCGCTCTCGAAATACGAAGGCTTTGTCCACGATTCGGGCGAAGGCCGGTGGACCATCATGGCGGCCATCGAAGAGGCGGTCCCGGCGGAGGTCTTGTCGGCGTCGCTCTACGCCCGGTTCAGGTCGCGCCAGGAGCATACGTTCGGCGAGAAGCTGCTTTCGGCGATGCGGCAGAAGTTCGGCGGACACGTCGAGCAGGCGGCAGGCCAGTGAGGCGAGGGAGTTAGGGATTAGGGAATAGGGAGTAGGGCAGAAAAAGCTGGAGTGCCTTGAGCTGACCACTGAATGCAGACGGCTGAGGGCTGAAAGCCGAGGAACGAACCGAAGAAGTTCTTTAGAATCAATGGAACTGAACAGCAGTGGGCAAGCGAAACCGAGCGTTTCTCGCGCTCTCGCAAGGGATTTGAGACGGCCTTGGAGCATTTGGGCCAAAGTATCGGTCGCGTGTTCAGCGGCTTGGCTTGGTTTGTGGGCACGTCAAGGTCTAGCGCACAGCGTTCCCGACGCAGCTGGGATCGCTCAATTCCCTTTGCTTTGGGTTGCAATCGTTGCCGGTCTAATTGCAATGACCCAGGAAGGATCGAGCAAAATCGCGGTGTTATCCGGGATGGTCGTCATCACCGCGCTGGGCTGGCCTGTTCTGTTGCTGACTTTTGTATGGCTGCCGGTGCTATTTCTAGAGGCACTTTCGTTGCGGCAACCGGTATTCGCCGTCTTCGGGTCAACGCGCGCGATGAGTTTGGTTTGGATTGTCGGCTTTGTACTCGTCGTCATTGCGGGCATCATCTACCGGCATATTCGAGCGAGAATCACGAGTCACCAAGACTGAGGTTCTCGAAAATGAGGGAACGAACCGAAGAAGTTGTTTAGAATCAGTAAAAGCAGAAATCAGGAGTTGACAACCAAGGAGCCACACATGGGGGAGGGGCGGTCAGTCGAATCTGCGAATGGCCGTTAGCTGACTCGCTGAAGGCTGACCGCTGAATGCTGAAATTGAAGGAACGAACCGGAGAAGTCGTTTAGAATCAGTAGACGCTTGCGCAACCTAAGGCGATAATCCGATGACAGAGCAGAATCCCGCAGCCGCGCCTGACCAGCCCGGTAGACCCGCTGACCCCTGCGTCATGGTGGTCTTTGGTGGGACCGGCGATCTGAACAAGCGCAAGCTGATCCCGGCGCTTTACAATCTGGTCTCGGGACGCCTCCTCGCTCCCAACTTCGCCGTGGTCGGAATAGGCCGCACGGCAATGAGTACGGACGAGTTTCGCAGCCGAATCGACCAGGACATCAAGGAGTTCGCAACGCGTCCGCTGGACGCCGAATACTGGAAGCGCTTGCTCGGCCAAATCTACTACCTGGTGGGCGACGCTCAGGATCCCGGCACTTATGCTCGACTGCGCGACCTGCTCGCTCAGATTGACAAGGACCACGGGACGCACGGCAACTATCTTTATTACCTCGCCACGGCTCCGGACTTGTTCTCCGCTGTCGTTCAGCAACTCGGGGCTGCCGGACTCGCCACGGAAAAGGACGGTCATTGGCGCCGGGTGATTATCGAGAAGCCCTTCGGCCGTGACCTCGAGTCCGCCAAAATGCTCAACCAGGAAATCAACCGTGTGCTCGCTGAGAACCAGATCTACCGCATCGATCATTACCTCGGCAAAGAGACGGTGCAGAATATCCTGGTGTTCCGCTTCTCGAACGGTATCTTCGAGCCCATCTGGAACCGCCGCTACATCGATCACGTCCAGATCACGGTGGCGGAGACTGTCGGGGTGGAAGGCCGCGGCGGGTACTACGACGGCTCGGGCGCCCTGCGCGACATGGTGCCCAACCACATCTTCCAGTTGATCACCCTGACCACCATGGAGCCGCCCATCTCCTTCGACGCCGACGCCGTCCGCGACGAGCAGGCTAAGATTCTGCGCGCCATTCAGCCGCTCTCGCCCGAAGACGTCCTTAACCGCACGGTGCGCGGCCAGTACGGAGAGGGCATGGTCGACAGCGAGCGTGTCCCCGGCTATCGCTCCGAGCCGCGCGTCGCCCCGGACTCGGCTACGGAAACCTTCGTCGCCTTGAAGCTCCTCATCGACAACTGGCGCTGGGCGGATGTGCCGTTCTACGTGCGCACCGGCAAGCGCCTGCCGGAGCGCGTGAGCGAAGTGGCCATCGGTTTCCGGCGCGCGCCCTTCGTCCTTTTCCGCAAGACCCCGGTCGAGCGGCTGACGCCCAACGAACTGGTGATCCGCATCCAGCCCGACGAGGGCATCTCCTTGCGCTTTGGAGCTAAGATTCCGGGACCCTTGGTGCGGCTCGGCGCCGTCAAGATGAACTTCGCCTACGCCGACTATTTCGGCTCGACGCCCAGCACCGGATACGAGCGTCTGCTCTATGACTGCATGGTCGGCGATGCCACGCTCTTCCAGCGTGCCGACATGGTCGAAGCGGGCTGGAGCGTGGTGGCAACCATTCTTGACGTGTGGAAGGCGCTGCCGCCTCGCCGCTTCCCGAATTACGCCGCCGGCACCTGGGGTCCCAAGGAAGCGCACGACCTGCTCGAGCGCGACGGGCGGCACTGGAGGACCATCGACTCGTGATCCTGGCGGGTGACATTGGCGGCACCAACGCACGGCTGGCATGCTTTGCGCTCACGGACCATCGTCTCACGACGGTGCTCGAGAAAGAGTACCCGAGCCGCGAGCACGCGAGCCTGGAAGAGATTGTCTGCACCTTTGTCGCGACAAACCATGTGGGTATCGACCGCGCCTGTTTCGGCATCGCCGGACCGGTCGAGGACGGGCGCGTGGTGACGCCCAATTTGCCCTGGGTAGTGGATGGAGCCAAGCTCGCGACGTGCCTGGGAGTCAACGCCGTTTCGCTCATCAACGATCTCGAGGCGAACACTTACGGGATCGCCGCACTCGAGCCTGATGATCTCGAGGTGCTCAATGCGGGCTCGCCCGACCCGGCGGGCAGCCTCGCCGTCATCTCGGCGGGCACCGGCCTGGGTGAGGCGGGCACCTACTGGGACGGCAAGATGCATCGTCCCATCCCTTGCGAGGGCGGCCACTCGGATTTTGCGCCGCGCAACGGGCTCGAAATCGCGCTGCTCGAGTATCTACTGAAGCAATATGAGCACGTGAGCTGCGAACGCGTCCTCTCCGGCGCGGGCCTCGTGAACATCTACAACTTTCTTCGTGACACGGGACGTGGTCAGGAGCCCGCGCGGCTGGCGGAGGAAATGCGCGAGGGTGACCCCGCGGCGGCGATTTCCAAGGCGGCCCTCGAAGGCCGGTCGCCGCTCGCCCTCCAGGCGCTTGACGTCTTCGTGACGCTCTACGGCGCGGAGGCGGGGAACCTGGCCCTCAAGTTCAAGGCCACCGGCGGGGTGTTCGTGGGCGGTGGCATCGCGCCCAAAATCATCCGCAAGCTCAAAGAGCCGCTCTTCATACAGGCGTTTGTTGACAAGGGCCGGATGCGTCCTCTGCTCGCAGCCATGCCCGTCAAGGTGATCCTCAACGACCGTACGGCGCTGCTCGGCGCCGCGCGGCGTGCGTTGCTGACAGACGATAGGCTACATAGCTAGTGTATAGGGCGTAAAACCTCCCACCCCGGCCCCTCTCCCACAAAGGGGCGAGGGGAGGTGAGGAGTGGGATTTCATGCCCTCTCCCCTTGCGGGAGAGGGTGGCGCGCGAGCGCCGGGTGAGGGGTGCGCTCCATACCCTTGTGTGAGCGCTCGATTAAAGGATGATCCTACCCGTGCGACGCTATTCCTTTGTGCAAGTCGATGTGTTCGCCGCCCGGCCGCTCGAAGGCAATCCGCTGGCGGTGTTTACTGACGCGCGCGGGCTGAGCGACGTCGAGATGCAGGCGCTGGCGCGCGAGATGAACCTTTCGGAGACCACCTACATTCTGCCGCGCGAGGGTGAAATCGAGCGCCAGTGCGGCGTGCGCGTCCGCATCTTCACCACCGAAGAAGAGCTGCCCTTCGCCGGCCACCCGACGCTCGGCACGGCGATGGTCCTGCGAGCGCTGCACTCGGACGGCGGATCTCCGAGTTCAGTCGCTCTCGACTTGAAGGTGGGAAAGATACCCGTCGAGTTTCGCGAGGACCCGGACGGTCAGGTGTTCGGTGAGATGCGCCAGCGGGATCCCGAGTTTGGCCAAGCGCATTCGCCGGAGGAGATCGCGCACCTGACGGGCTTCCGCGGCGATGAGTTGGATCGGAGCGTGCCGATCCAGACGGTCTCGACGGGCGTGCCCTTCACGGTCATTCCGGTCGCCGGGCTCACGTCCATGCGCCGGTTGCGGCTCGACATGGCCAAGGTTTCGGAATACGCCAGCCGGCACGACGCCAAGCTTCTCTACTTCGTCACGCGCGAGACCGAGGACCCGGTGGCGCGGCTGCACGCGCGCATGATCTTCTCGGGTGGCGAGGATCCCGCCACCGGCTCGGCGGCCGGCTGCGCCGCGGCATGGATGGCGCGTTATGGAATCGCGCGGTCGGACGAAAGCGTGGTCATCGAGCAGGGCATCGAGGCCAAGCGCCCGAGCCGCATCTTCGTCCGCGCCGGAGTCGAGGGCGAGCGAGTCACGAACGTTAGAGTCGGTGGATACGTTGCCGAAGTTCTGCGCGGTGAAGTGCGGCTTTAGCGGTTCCAGAAGGCCGTTGCGGAACCGTGTCATTCCTAGCGAAGCGAGGAATCGCCGGGCCGGAGCAGGTCGGGCGAGTCAACGTCGAAGGTCGAGGCCGGTTGCGGTCCTCGTTCGTGCGCCATGGGCTTCAGTCTCCGTTCTATTCAGAATGGCGCAAGTGTAGGTCACAGGAGGGCAGGCGTCAACCGTGAGGGCCGTAAACCTGGACTTGGTCTCGCGCCTGGTAGTACACTGCGGGCGATTCAGCCAGACAGGCATCATCAGGAGGGAAGGGAATCATGAATCGAATTGCGTCCCGTTGGCGCGCTTGGCCCGATCGGCTTCGTTGGCTCGTCCGGATCGGAATCGCTGTGGCTGCCAGTTGCCTCCTGAGCGCTGTGGTCCTCGCTCAAAGTTCCGGACTCGCCCTGACTCCGCCCATGGGCTGGAACAGTTGGAATCACTTTGCCTGCAGGGTGAGTGACACTGTCGTGCGCCAAGCGGCTGACACCATCGCATCAAACGGCATGAAGGCGGCTGGCTATATCTACGTCAACATCGATGACTGCTGGCAGGGCCAGCGCGACGCGCAAGGTGTGATCCACCCCAACGAACGCTTCCCGGACATGAAGGCGCTTGCCGATTATGTCCACAGGAAAGGCTTGAAGATCGGGATCTACTCTTCGCCCGGACCCAAGACCTGCGCCAAGTATGAGGGGAGTTATGGGCATGAGGAGCAGGACGCTCAGCAGTACGCCGCCTGGGGCATCGATTACCTCAAGTATGATTGGTGCAGTGCCAGCCGAGTGTACAAGCCGAGCCAGATGCAGGCGGTCTACAAGAAAATGCACGACGCCCTCGAGCGCACCGGCCGGCCCATCGTTTTCAGCCTGTGCCAGTACGGCCTCGAGAGCGTGTGGACGTGGGGCGCGTCGGTGGGAGGCAATCTATGGCGCACGACAGAGGACATCAATGACAGCTATGACCGGATGTCGGTCATTGGCTTCAGCCAGAACGGCCTCGAGAAGTACGCCGGGCCCAGCCACTGGAACGATCCTGACATGCTCGAGGTGGGCAACGGCCACATGAACCACGACGAGTATCTGACGCACATGAGCCTTTGGTGCCTCCTGGCCGCGCCCTTGCTCGCGGGCAACGACCTCTCCAAAATGACGCCTGAAACGATGGCGATCCTCACTAATCCCGAGGTCATCGCGGTTGACCAGGACACCCAGGGCGTCCAAGGGCACCGCATTTCGGAGGAAGGTCCGTACGAAGTCTGGATGAAACCGCTCGCCGACGGGAGCAAGGCCGTAGGCTTGTTCAACCGTGGCGAGGACGCAGCGGCCGGCGCCGTGAATTTCAGCGACCTCGGTATCTCCGGGTCGGCGACGGTTCGCGATCTGTGGGCGCGCCGCGACCTCGGGTCATTTAGCGGCCGCTACGAGGCCAACGTCCCGAAGCACGGCGTGGTCCTGATCAAGGTAAAGTGATGAGCGGATTCGAACAACAGAAGAAGCCGCTGGCCGGCACTTGCCACCATCGCTGGGAGGATCAGGAGAGTCCTTACGTCGTCGCGCAGGTCTGCACGCTGTGCAAGCTTTTCCGCTATAAGGCGAGCGTAACGGCTGACTGGGAGTACCGCGCGCCCATTCCTTTTGGGCAGATCCACAAGACGTGAGCGCCGCTCACAGCGCGGGCCACAACTGCTCCCAGATTTTGAACTCTGTGTGATAGCCGGCCTGCTCGGCGCGAGTCATCTTCCGGCCCGAGGCCACGTCGAGCGTCTCCTGGAAGATCTTGCGGCCGACCTCTTCGATGGTTTCTTTCCTCTCGAGGACCGTCCCGGCGTCGATATCGATATCGCCGTTCATGCGCGCCAGTTGGGGATTCGAGCCGATCTTCATGACCGGCCCCAGCGCGCAGCCAATGCCCGTGCCGCGTCCCGTGGTGAACAGCGCCACTTGCGCGCCGCTCAGGAAAAGCGCCGGCGTCGAAATCTGGTCGTAGCCCGGCGTGTAGAGCACGTAGAGTCCCTTGCGATCGCCCAGCCACTCGCCGTATTCCACCAGGTCTTCCACAATCGACGTGCCGCCCTTGGCCTTCACGCCGCTGGATTTCAAGTAGATGTTGTAGAGGCCCCCTTTCACGTTGCCCGGCGAGGGATTGTCGCGGAAATCTTCGCCGAACATCGTGACGTAAGACTCGTAGCGCTTGAGCGCCTGCATCAGCTTGCGTCCGACCTGGCGGGTGCGGGAGCGCTGCGCGAGGTCGACCATCGCGGCGCCCTGTAACTCGGGTATCTCCGGCAGAAAGACCGCGGCGCCCGCCTTGACGAACATGTCCGCGGCCACACCCACCGCAGGATTCGCGGTCACACCCGACCAGCGGTCCGACCCGCCGCACTTCGTTCCCACCACCAGCTTCGAGATAGGCACGGGCTGCCGCTGGAACTGGTTGGCGTGCTCGAGCAATTTGGGGACGATTTCGAGCCCCCGCTCGACTGTCTTACGGCTGCCGCCCGAGAGTTGGATGACCAGGTTGACGACGCGCTGGCGGTAGTCGGGCACCGCGTTCTGAAAGATCGGCGCCGAGCACTCCACGCAGGTCTTGCCGCAGCCGAGGTCGATGTAGATCGCCGCGCCGAGGTTGGGATGGCGAAGCGTGTTGGCCAGCAACTGGTTGAGCAGGTCGACTGCGTGCCCATCAGGCATGCCGCAGCCTGATTCCTGCGAGATGGGGACCACGCCATCGACGTTGGGATACTTCTCGCGCGAGTAGATCTCGCGCATGGCGCGTCCGGCGATCTCGTGAGCCTCCGTCGACGAGCACATTCCTGAGGTCACAATACCGACGTAGTTGCGCGCGCCCACTCCTCCGTCCTCGCGCACGAAGCCATCAAAGCTCAAGCCTGCGAGAGAGGGATCAAGCGCGCGCGGCGTACGGTTGTCCCGATAGCGGACCGCGAGCTTGGGCAGCCGGTCTTCGAGGTTCTTGTCGGTGATTGGGTCGCCGGGAGAGACGGATCGCGAGGCGAGCCCGATCGGATCACCTAGGGTGATATACGGTTCACCCTTGCGCACCCGCTGGATGGCGAAGCTCTGACCGCGCACGACGCGTCCGGAGATCGCCAGGACCTCGCCGCGATATTTCAGCTTGGCACCTTGCTCGAGGAAATCGACCGTCACGACGGCCACATTGTCCTTCTCGGGCCGAATGACGATCGCGACGTCTTCAAGATTTCTTTCAGTTGCCACCTTCCACCTTCCTTCAGCTTCGCGGCTCTTTAATACAGCTTAACTCGTTCGACGGCGCTTGCGCAGCTCGTCCACCGCCACCGCGAGCACAATGATCGTACCGATCAGCACCTGCTGCCAGAAGGGCGAAACGCCAAGCAGGTTGCTGCCGTTCGAAATCAGGCCCATGAGGAAAGCGCCGGCGATGGTGCCGGCAACCGTGCCTTCTCCGCCCGACAGGCTGGCGCCCCCGATCACCACCGCCGCGATGACCGAAAGCTCGTATCCCGTGCCGGCGGTCGGCTGTCCCGTCACCAGCCGCGAGGCTTCAATCATCCCCGCGAGGCCAGTCAGCGCGCCACAGAAAACATAAATCGCCACGAGGTACTTCCGCACTGGGACACCGGCATAACGTGCCGCCTCCGCATTACTTCCAATAACGTAGGAGTACCTGCCCATGCGAGTGTACTTGAGGATGAACCCCGTCAGCAACGCCAGCAGCACCAGGATCACCAGCGGCACCGGCACGCGCAGGATGTTGCCGTCACCCAGTCTTCCGAACGAGGCGGGCAGGTTTACCACCGGCATCCCGTTGGTGATGACCAGCGTGACTCCGCGCGCTGCGCCCATGGTGCCGAGGGTCGCGATGAAGGGGCTTACCTTGAGCACCGTGATGACAAAGGCGTTCACCAGGCCCCAAGCCGCGCCCCCCACCACCGCGCCGGCGACCGCCGCTGTGAGGGGCCAGCCCGCCTGAAGCAGCATCGTCCCGCAGATACCCGCAAAGGCCATGACTGACCCCACAGAAATGTCGATGCCGCCTGAGATCATCACCAGCGTCATACCCAGTCCGATGATGGTGATTACTGCGGTCTGACGGCAGACGCTCGAGAGGTTCTGAAGGGTGAGGAAGTAGGGCGAGAGGATGGATAGTACGATGAAAAGAACGACAACGCTGGCATACGGCAACACGCGCTCCATCCAGTCACGAAGGGAGGCGCGCTCTTCGAGCGCGGCTGGAGCACGGGTTAACGGGGCTTCCGACGGAATCGTTTCCATGAGCGACAGCCAATCCACGTGCCAAACGGAAGGTCAACTCGCCCGGGCATTCTCCTTTTCGCTCAGGGTCGCATACCGCATGATCCCTTCCTGCGTCGTCCGCGCCGTAACCAGCTCCTTCACGATGCGGCCGGCGCGCATGACGAAGACGCGGTCGGTCATGCCCAGAATCTCGGGCAATTCGGAGGAAACCATCAGAATGGCGGCACCGGACTCTGCGAGAGCGTTCATCTCGCGGTAGATCTCCGTCTTTGCGCCCACGTCAATGCCGCGCGTCGGCTCGTCAAACATGAAGATGCGCGCCTGGCGCAAAAGCCACTTGGCGAGGACGACCTTTTGCTGATTGCCGCCGCTCAGCCGTCCAACCTTTTGCCTGGCCGAGCGGGCGCGGATGCGCAGCCGTTGGATGAGATCGCGCGCCATTGTCTCCTCTTTGCCGAGGTCCAGGCAACCGCTCCGTATCGTCGTGCCAAGATTCGCAAGGGTGATGTTGTGCGCGACGGGGAGCCCCAGAGCGAGTCCCGTCCGCTTGCGATCTTCGGTGAGGAGCGCCAGGCCGTGACGGATCGCATCCTGGGGGGAGCGGATCGCGACTGGCTCGCCGTCGATGACGATGCGACCTCGTTCAGCGGCCGCGCCACCAAAAACGGTTTCGACCACTTCCGTGCGGCCGGCGCCCATCAAGCCTGCCAGTCCGACGATCTCCCCGCGGCGCAGCTCGAACGTGACATCCTCGAAGTGCGGCTGCCGCGTCAGGCCTTCGACCCGAAGCACGACCTCTCCCGGGCGGCAATTCCGCGGCGGATAGAAGTCTTTGAGCTCGCGGCCCACCATGGCGCGAATCAGCTCGGCGAAATCCCGACGCGGCATCGGCCCCTCCTGGACCGTCTCGCCGTCGCGCAGCACGGTCACGCGATCGCAAATCCGCGCTAGCTCCTCCATACGGTGGCTGACGAAAATCACGGCGGTACCGCGGGCTTGGAGCTGGCGCACGACCTGGAAGAGCTCCTCGACCTCGGGTGCCGAGAGCGAGGATGTCGGCTCGTCCATGATGACCAGGCGGGTAGCCCGGACTACGGCGCGCGCGATCTCAACCATCTGCCGTTTGGCGGGGCTCAAACGCCGGACGGGTGTGCGCGGGTCGAGGTTGAATCCCAGCCGTTCGAGCGAGGCGTGCGCCTCCGCCACCTCGCGACGGCGGTCGATGGTGCCGGCGAGGCGTCCGCGGAGCCGAGGCTCGTGGCCAAGCGAAATGTTCTGGGCGACCGTCAGGTGAGGCGCCAGATTCAGCTCCTGGTGAATCATGGTGATGCCCAGGCGCGCGGCGTCGGCGCGCGACTGGAGGCTAGGACGCTCGCCGAGCCACGTGACTTCTCCCGCATCGCGCTGGACTTCGCCGTCCAGGATCTTCACCAAGGTGGATTTGCCGGCGCCGTTCTCCCCCACCAGTCCGTGGATCTCGCCCCTTCCCACTGTGAGATGAGCGCGCTTGAGCACCGGTACTCCGCCATAGGATTTGTCGATATCGCGCATTTCGACCAGCGGCGGTGCGGCTTGGAAGGCGTCGGGTGTCGGGTTCACTTCAGGTACTTCTGAATATCCGGATTCAAGAGTTGCTGAATCTTGGGCTCGCTCAGATTGTCGTGGGTCACCAGCGTCGGCGGCAAATCAATCTCGCGAGGGGGCTTGCGTCCGGCGCGATAGTCAATCAGCGTCTTCAGCCCTTCGTAAGCCATGCGAAACGGGTCCTGGACGACCAGCGCGTCGAGGGCGCCCGAGCGCAGGTCGTCGAGCAGAGCGGGAGAGCTGTCGAAGCCGACGACCTTCAGCTTTCCGGCGAGCCCCCGCGCCTTGACGCCCTGCACCGCGCCCACGGCGCTCGATTCGTTGGAGGCGAAAAGGCCGTTGAGCTCGGGATGCGCCGTCAGGATGTCTTCGGTGACGGCGAGCGAACGGGCGTACTCCGCCATGCCGTACTGCCAGGCGACCAGCTTGATGTCAGGAAACTCCTTGGCCAGCGTGTCCTTGAAGCCCTGCTCGCGCGCCAGCGTCGAAGCGCTACCGGGAGCATTGGCAATCAGGGCCACGTTGCCGCGCTTGCCCAGGATCTCACCCAGTCGGCGCGCTCCGAGCACCCCACCGCCGTAGTTATCCGTGGCCACGAAGGAAACGTACTCGTCGGTGTGGGCTCCCGAATCGATGATGGTGAGCGGGATGCCGGCCTGGTGGGCGCGATGAATGGCCGGCACGAGCGCCTCCCGATCGTTAGGCGCGAGTTCAATCCCCTCGACGTGACGGTTGATGAAGTCATCCACGATGGTCACTTGACGCGTGAAGTCCGATTCGAGCGCCGGACCGTTCCAGTCGATGTCGACTTTGGCCTCCTCGGCTTCTGCGGCCGCGCCTGCGTGGACGGTCTGCCAGAAAGAGTTCGCCTGCCCCTTCGGTACCACGGCGTAGAGTGCGCGCTCTCTTCGACGGCAGGCGGGAAGTGCTACCACGAGCACCAGAAAAAGGGCTGGCCAATTCTGAATTCTGAATTCTGAATTGCGACGGGGCGCGGATGACCGACGCTCTGCGTCCGAGAAAGCCACTGACTTCGTTTCACCGCTCATAGTCCGTCATGTCCACTAGTGTTGGAGCATTAATTCAACATTCATGCTTCAGCATGGCACGCACCCGCCGGCCGTCGCGATCAGACGACCAGCTCTCCCTTAATGTAATCCTCGCGCTGGAAGTCACGCTCGAAGGCGTTATGGATGTCCTCGAGCGCGGTATAGCGGTGAGTGATGAGCGGCAGCACCTGGACCTGGTTGGAATCGACGTACCCGAGCGCCCGGCGATAGGTCTGCGGCCGGCCATCGGAGTCGAAGCCGCCCGAAGCGCCGATTCCCACTACCAGCGTGGGCTCGTAGAAGAACACCGGGTCGAGGATCCCAATGTCGTGACCCTTGTGTCCGGCGCCATAGATCAGAATCGTCCCTTGCTTGCGGAGGATCGTTGGCGCGTCTTTGAAGACCACGGGGTTGGCGCAGGCATCGATGAGATAGTGGAGGCCCTCGCCCTTCGTCAATTCTTTCACTGTTTCCACCAGGCTGGTGCGAGCGACGTTGATGGGCGTACCGCCGAGGCGCTGGGCCAGCTTCAGGTTGTTTTCCCGAACGTCGCTGATCAGGATCAATCCGTCGAACCTCTTGACGCCCCTCAGGTACTGAAGGTGAAGCAGCCCGGCGGGTCCGGCGCCGCAGACGAGCACGTTGCGGATGCGCTCGCTGCCCGCTGCGCCGTCGAAGGTGTAGCGTCCACGGGCGCGATCGACGCGGTCGCTCGAGTGAGTGACGCAGGCCAGTGGTTCAACCAGCGCGCCTTGCTCAACCGGCATGCCTTCGGGCAGCTTCACGCAGTTCACGGCCGGCATGGCGATGTATTCGGCCAGCGCTCCCGGCAGTCCGGTAAGTCCGTGCTCGGCGTAATACTGGCACTGGTGCGAGTCGCCGGAGGCGCAGTACGGGCATAAGCGCGAGCGCCTCTGACTGATGCAATTGAGTCCCTGGTCGCACAGGACGCGGTCGCCGGCCTTCAGGTCCCTGACCTGGCGCCCCACTTCCTGAATCTCACCCGAGAACTCGTGGCCCAGGATCTGGGGATGCACCGTGAGCGGAATAGGCCGGCCTTGCGAATCGAAATTGTAGTTGCCGTGTCCCTGAAACAGGTGTAGGTCGGTGCCGCAGACGCCCACGGCGCGCACCCGGATCAGCGCCTCGTGCGGCCGGACTTCGGGGTCGGGCACTTGGCGCACGACCATCTTGGCGACATCTTCGAGGATAGCAGCTCTCATTTTGAGCTCTCAGCGATCAGCGGCCAGCCATCAGCTATCAGCCATCAGTGATTCCTTGACAGCTTACGCCTTGAATTTACCTTGTCCCGCTGCGCTTGTCACTCGTTATGCGCATGAGGTAATGTCCTAGTCAAGCCGCGCGCTCTTGAAGTCCCGTGTGTCATCCTGAAGTCCATGCGTTATCCCGAAGTCTCGTGTGTCATTCCGAGCGAAGCGAGGAATCTCGCCTTGGCTTTTCCAGAGCGAGATTCTTCCTTCGTGCTGCGCGCCGCTCGTTTACTCGCCGAGGTCGCGCGTATCGAGCCGCCCTTCGCGATCGAAGCACTCAAAAATCTCGAGTGTCTGGTGGATGCCCTGTTCCAGCGGGGTGCGTGGGACTTCGCCCAGGTCGTGGACCAGGGCGCTGTCGTCGAGGTCGTAGGCGATCGGCAAGGGTTTGCCTGCAGCGCGAATGAGTCCCAGGGCGCCGGGGCGAATCTGTTCGAGTTCCGCAATAAACTGTTCGACCTGAGCCACGCTGCCGCGCAACGTGTAGACGCGCGCGCCGGGAAGGTCGGACTCCGCCGAGCGCAGGAAGATCTTGGCCGTGTCGTCTACATATTGCAGGTCGAGGCCGCCGGTGAAGCGGATCGTATAGGGTCGCCCGACAACGCAGGACTTGATCGCCTTGGTGGGGCCCGAGGTGATGCCCTGGTCACGTCCTACACCGTAGACTGCCCACGGCCGGAGGCCGACGCTCGAGATCCCTTCGCTCGAGAAGTAAACGCGGGCACTCGCCTCGTTTGTTTGCTTGAAGACGCCGTAGTGCGTGCCGGGTTGGAGTTGCGCCCCTTCCGCGACTCGCCCCGAGTCGTAGAACTCTTCGGGTCCAAAGACGGCGGCGGAACTAGCGTAGACGATGCGCTTCACCAGGTCGCGCCGCCGGCGCGCCACCTCAAAGACGTTGAGCGTCCCCAGTACGTTGACTTGCGCCCCCCGTAGCGGGTCGGCGGCGCAGGCGGGTACCTGAAGCGCCGCCAAGTGGATGACGTGGGTGATCCCGTGATCGGCTACCGCCTCATCGAGGTCTTCAAAGCGAACCACGTCGCCGCGCACGAAATGGACGCGCGCCATCTGCTCGTCGCTCACGAGGGCGCTCAGGCGGCGCGACTCGGTGTCCAGGTCGAAAAGGTACGGCTCGTCACCCCGTTCGACGAGATTCTTCACGATCCAGGCGCCGATGAATCCCTTGGCGCCGGTAATCAGAAAGCGCGGCGCGCTTCCTGACCGCTGTTGGCGTTGTGGCATGCTTGGGATTATATGGAGCGGAGCGAACGAGTCAACCGCACAGTCTCCATCATGACCTTCGCCTTATTGGGTAGAGATGGAGCGCAAGCGCCGGGTGAGCGGGCGAATGCCTTGATGGGGAGCACCGGGCGGCGGTGCTCCCCATGGACGGAGTTACTCGGCGGAACTCAGAGGCAGGTCAGTGTCAAGCCGGAACCTGAGCAGCGTCTCGGCGGGGACGTGCACTTCCTTACCCTTGGTCAGCACTTGCGCCGTCGCGCCCGCACCAGCGCCCGCCGCGGCGCCAATCGCCGCGCCCTTACCGTGACCGGCGATCGCGCCGATCACAGCGCCCAGGGCTGCGCCGCCGCCCACCATCTTCGCGGTGCGCTTGTTCTTGCCGAGGCCCTGCCGTCCCGATTCCTGGACGTCGGTTGTGTTGACGACGTAACGCTGACCGTCGACCGTCACCGAGTCGAGATCGAGCATGACGTCAGGAGTACCGGCCGTACCACCGCTCGACATCTTGCGGATGATCAGTTCGGCGTCCGAGCCTTTGGGAATAATCACTGCGCCCGAACTGTCGCGCACGTCGTCGGCGATCTCGGCCGAGTACCGATGTCCCTCGACCGCGTTCTTCGAGTCAATGGAAACGTTGGTTCGCACGTTAAGCTCGGTTCCCGCCGGCAGGAGCTTCGAGTTCGCTGGCGGGTCCGATTTGGGGGCCGCATTGGCTGTCACACCTAGCAGGCCGACAGGCAGCAAGAGCAACAGACAAACTACCAGCCCGGTTCTGCGCATAAGAACCTCCTTCAAGAGTGCTTGAGAACAACTCCGTTAGTTTGGATGGCAGCAGTCTGTCAGAGCGATGGCTGGATTCTGACGCGGCGAGCTAAGTCGTGGAAATACAATTGGAAGGCCGCATCAACGACCCTCGCTCCGCTTGGGGGAGACGTGGCGCGCGAGAGCCGGGTGAGGGTGATGCCGTGCAGGTTCGCGAGCGCCGAATCCTTCACGCTTCCTGCCTGACCCACCACTCGCGCAGCGCCTGGCAACGCCCCGCGGCATCAAACGTCAGCAGAAAGACGCCGTCGAGCTTCACCGCGGCGCGCGATCGGATGCGCACAAACCGCGCCCACCAGCGGCGATTCCCGTGTCGTCGCGGACGGAGAGGATTTCGTACCCGAAGCTGATCTGCTCTTGGTGGTTCACCACTTTGTCGATCCAGTAGGCGTGGATGGCGGCGCGCCCGCGCATCGGCTCGGTAAACGGCGTCTCCTGATAAGTCGCGTCCTCGGTGAAGAGCGTGACCACCAGGTCGGCGTCGCGGCTCTCCCAGGCGCGCCGGTAGGCGTCGAGCCAGGACTGAAGCTTTTCGTCGGTCACGCAAGCCTCACGTCGGCGGATCCTCGTCGGTCAAGGCTTGTCTGCTTTCGACGAGTCTTTGACACCAAAGCGCGCAGCTTCTTGATGGAAATCAGGCCTCCACGGTGGATCATTCGATGGCAGTTTGAGCATACCAATGCCAGGTCACGCAGTCTGGTCGGGTCATCCTCTTCGAGTTCCGAGACAGGTTTGGTGTGGTGGCACTCGATGAATTCCTCTCCGAGCGACCCATAGACACGCTCGAAAACAAAGTTGCAAACCGCGCATCTAAGCTCACCATACTTTCTCAATGCCCAGCTTTTCTTCGCCTCGCGAAGCATCGGATTGCGCTCGCGTACTTTGTGCATTCTGAGCTTGAGCCTGCCTTCATGTCCCACGAGTTCCGTATCGTACAGATCGCCGTCGACCTCGCGGGCAAGCTGCAACTCTCGAAGGTGCCTTCGCCACCTTTCCTCGAGTGCCTTGGCAGGACCTTCAGCGACTCGGATACCCGATGATTGTGTATTCCAATGAACGCTGGCGAGAGCTGCCGAGTGTTCAAGTTCATCCCGACGCAGGAGCGGATCAACATCAGGATCTAGCATCGAGTCGAAAACTACGTCGACGAACCACGCCTGTTGCCCTCTTCGTCTCGGGTCCCAGTGCGGAGCGAGGAAGCATTCCGATGTTGCTACACCAGCGGCCATGACCCCGCTAGGTTCTCTGCCTTGTTTGAGAAGGAAAACTCTATCGCCCGGCTGAATCCCTTGATTTCTCCTGCCTGTGCTCCACCGCTCGTCGACGGTCTTTCCAACTTTGGTTCTCCGAACTCCATTCTGCAAGTTGGCCCAAGCCCATCTCTTCGGGTTCCACGTCAGCAGAAATGTCGGCATCGAGTCCTCCTGCCTTTTCTTCGGCTCCCGCCGTGGGCAGCTATGCCGCCGGAGTTCTCATACTGACGCGCTTCCACGCGAAGTAGATCGGCACACCCAACACCACCAGCGCGACGCCAATCAGCGCCTCGCGCGGCTTGGTGGCCAGGGTGTTGGCGACGATGGCCAGTGCGGCGAGCGAGAAGGCAATCGGGAGCACCGGGTATCCCCAGACGCGGTACGGCCGATTTAGCTCGGGCTTCTGACGCCGCAGCACCACGACGGCCAGTGTCGCCGCGCCGTAGAAGATCCAGCCGGTGAAGATCACGTAGGTATAGAGCTGCTGGTAAGTACCGCTGGCCGTGAGCACGATCGCCCACGCGCCTTGAATCAATATCGCCAGGGCGGGTGTTCGATACCGCGGGTGGACGCGGCCGACCGCCGTGAAGAATACCCGGTCGCGCGCCATAGCGAAGTAGGCGCGAGGTCCGGTGAGGATCGTCCCGTTCAGCGCGCCGAAGATGGAACAGAGGATCAAGGCGGAGACGAACAGCGATCCGCGCGGCCCGGCCAGAACCTCCATCGCCTTCGCCGCCACTTTCTGGTGCTCCGCCAGTGCCGCGAGCGGCAGGACGCGCAGGTAGGCGAGGTTCGCGCCGAGATAGGCGGCGACCACTAGCAGCGTCCCGAGTAAATAGCTCCGCGGCAGCACGCGCGCGGGCTCCTTCACCTCGCCGGCGCTGAACGAGAGCATGTGCCAGCCCTCGTACGCCCAGAGGACGCCGATGAGCGCCACGCCAAACGAGCTCAGCGTGGTGTGGGGCATCGGTAGACCTTGTGATGCAGCCACCCGGGTCACGTGACGCGCGAATGCCGCGAAGCCCATGATGATGGCGAGTCCCAGGAGCTTCGCCGCCGTGAAGATCGTTTGGACGGCCGAGCCGGCGCGCACTCCGAAGATATTCACCAGGGTCAGCAAGGCCACGATGGCGGACGCAATCAGCTTCTGCTCGACCACGGTGAGCGGGAGAAACGACGAACTGTAGATGCCGAACGCGACCGCGAGCGTCGCGAGCGATCCGGAATGGATCACCAGCAGCATCCCCCAGCCGTAGAGAAACGCGAACAGCCGCCCGTAGGCTTCGCGAAGATAGACGTAGACGCCGCCCGCCTCCGGCATTGCCGCACCGAGTTCGCCGAGCGAAAGGGCGCCGCCCAGCGCCAGTACGCCGCCCACCATCCAGACGAGGAAGAGGCTTCGGATTGTCCCTACATGCTGCGCGACGTCATGCGGTACGAGGAAAATGCCCGAGCCGATGATGGTGCCGACCACGATGGCCGTCGAGCCAAGAGACCCGATGGCGCGGGGAAGGGAAACCACGGTCTGAGATTCGGCGCCTACGGGCGCTGCGGTCGAAATGGGGCGCGAGGAATCAGGCGGCATGCGATGCTTGGCTGAGGACAAATCCTTTACGACGTTCGAGCCAGCCATTATACTGATCGCTTCCACGTTCCGTAAGTCTTTTCAGAAGGCGCTGGCTCTTTCCAGGCATGACGATGGATGACGGCGGTACAATTCCGGATCGATTTCGTGACCAGGTGGCGCTCGTGGTAGGCGGCGCGCAGGGTATCGGCAAGGCGATCGCCGTGCGCCTGGCGCGCGAGGGTGCGCGAGTGGTCATCGCCGATGTCGACCGGCGCATGATGGCTCGTACGCTGGAGGAACTGGCGAAAGAAGGACTCAAGGCGCGCCATATCTTCTGCGACGTCCGACGGCCGCGCCAGGTGCATCGAATGGTCACGGAAGTGATCCGCTGGCACGGGCGCATTGACGTGCTGATGTATATCGCCGGCGTGGGCAAGACGGTCCCCTTCGTCAAGACGGACGAAAAGCACTGGGACTGGACGGTGGACATCAACCTGAAGGGAGCGTTTCTCACGGCGCGCGCCGTGGTACCTGGCATGGTCAAGCGCCAGCGAGGCAAGCTGGTCTTCATGGCGTCGACCAATGCCTGGGACGCGGAAGCGGAACTCGCGCCCTACAACGCCTCCAAGGCCGGCCTCTTCTTGCTGGCGAAGACCTTGGCGCGCGAGCTCGGCCCTTACGGCATCAATTCCAATGCGGTCGGTCCGGGCCTCATCCGCACGCGTCTGACGGCGCCGCTGCTCAAGGACCCGAAGTTCATGCGCAAGTACGAGCACCTGATACCGCTCGGCCGCCTCGGCGAACCCGACGACATCGCCGGGCCGGCAACGTTTCTCGCCTCGCCCGACGCCGACTACGTGAACGGAGCGCTGCTGTTCGTGGATGGCGGACAGCTCGCCTAAATCTGACGACTTGGAGAATCTATGCGCAAAGTGATTCGTACTCCCGACGGCCCCCGGCCGAAAGGCGTCTATTCGCAAGCTATCGTGGACGGCGATTTCGTTTTTGTCGCCGGGCAGGCGTCGATCAACCCCAAGACCAACGAACTCGAGCTGGGCGACATTCGCTCCGAGACCCGCCGCACGCTGAGCAATATCCAGGCGATCCTCCAAGCGGCGGGATGCACCATGCGCGACGTGGTGCGCGTGGGCGTTTTCTTGAGCGACCTCGCCGACTTCGACGCCATGAACGAGGTGTACCGCAAATTCTTTCCTGACGATCCGCCGGCCCGCACCACGGTCGGCTGCGCGCTGCCCAAGATCAAAATCGAGATCGACTGCATCGCGCGCCTGCGCAAGCCGCGCGCTCGTCACTGAGAGGAGCCTATGAACTACCGTGAGATGTCGACCCCTGCGCTGGCCATTGACCTCGATATCCTCCAGCGTAACCTCGAGCGCATGGCGGACTACTGTGAGGAGCATCGCCTCGGACTCCGTCCCCATACCAAGACGCACAAGACCCCCCAAGTCGCGAGACTCCAGCTCGAGCACGGCGCGGTCGGCCTGACCGTCGCCAAGGTGGGAGAAGCCGAGGTGATGGTGCCGGCCACGGCGCGGGAGCAGGCGGAGGTTCTGGTTGCCTATCCGATTTACGGCGGCGAGAACCTACGCCGGCTGGCCGAGCTCGCCCGCACTCGGACGATTCTCCTCTCGCTCGACAGCGAGGCGACAGCGCACGAGCTTTCTCGGGCGGCGAGCGAGGCGGGAGTGAGCTTCGGCGTGCTGGTCGAGTTCAACTCCGGAATGCAGCGCTGCGGGCTCGAGCCCGGTCCCGCCTGCGTTGCGCTGGCGCAGAAAGTGGCGGCGCTCCCCGGACTCAAGTTCCGCGGGCTGATGACTTACTACGGCAACATCTGGGGCAGCGAAGCGGAGCGCCACGAGGAAGCGAAGCGCGTGGCCGAGCGCGTGGCGCGGGCCCTCCGGGCTTTCAGCGAGGCGCGAGTGCCGGTGGAAATCGTCTCGGGCGGCTCGACACCCTCCGCGTTCATGTCGCACGAGATTCCCGGGATCACGGAGATCCGTCCCGGGACCTACGTCTATAACGACCTGAACACCTACTATCAAGGCGCGTGCAAGCTTGAGGATTGCGCGGCGCGCGTCGTCACCACCGTGGTCTCGACGGCGGTACCCGGTCGCGCCATGATCGATGCCGGCTCGAAGACGCTGTCTTCTGACGCCTTGAGCTCCGGGCCGAAGACCGGGCACGGCTACGTGGTGGAAGCGCCGGACGCGAAACTCATCAAGCTGAACGAGGAGCATGGCCACCTTGATATCACGGGATCCTCGCACCGCTTCCAGGTCGGCGAGGTCCTGACCGTGATTCCCAACCACGTCTGCACCTGCGTCAACATGCACGACGAGGTGTTCCTCCTGCGGAACGGCGAAGTGGCTGGATGCTGGCGCGTCGCGGCGCGAGGCAAAGTCCGCTGAGGCGTTCCAACCGGTTCGCTTCGTCGAGCGGCTAAACGACCGCCGCACCCGGCGTTAAGCGCAGGAACGGACTGGGATGGCGGGGTTTCAACCCCGCCGGACACGCCCTCATTTGCCGCTTCGCAGCCCCCTTGCCCCCTGGCCGGGAGAGGGGCTCAAGCCCGGGGCTCACACGGCCCAATTCCCCAGCGCAGGGGGTGGCGCGACCGAACACATCAAAAATCGATGTGTGCGCCACCCCGACCTTGATACCCACCAACCAACAACCCAGTGGTGTAAACTATTTGGTGCCGATGGCTGCAAGCAAGAATCTTCCACCCCGTCGCCGCTACCGGACCTGGCTCGCCCTTGCCGCGCTGGCGGTGACCGCACTCGGCGGCTGTCGCCATGCGGCGTCGCCCGAGGCCGCGAGCGCGCACCCGCGTGACGCCAATGTCCTGCTCATCACGCTCGACACGACACGGGCCGACCATCTGAGCTGCTATCGCGATGCGAGCACTTTGCGCGGCGCCCAGCCGGGCGTTGCGTCGGGCGCCCAGACGCCACATCTGGATGCGCTCGCGGCGCATGGAGTCCGCTTCGTCCACGCCACGGCCCAAGTCCCGCTCACCTTGCCTTCGCACGCCTGCATCATGACGGGCGCGTATCCGACCGTACACGGACTGCGCGACATGGGCGGGTTCACGCTGGCCGCAAGTCACCCGACGATCGCCTCAATCATGCTGGCCGCCCGATTTGAGACCGCGGCGTTCGTGGGCTCGCGCGTGCTCGCCCGCCACTTCGGAATCTCGAATGGCTTCGAGACTTACGACGATGATATGGGCGGCGACACCGAGGAAGGGAAGCTCCCCGGCGTTTTCCCCGAGCGCCGAGCTTCCGTGGTCACGGACCGCGCGCTCGCCTGGCTGAGTCAACACGCGAACCAAACCTTCTTCCTCTGGGCGCACTACTACGACCCGCACGCGCCCTACGATCCGCCGGAGCCTTATAAGCGGATCTACGCGCAAGACCTCTACTCGGGCGAAATCGCTTACATGGACGAGCAAGTCGGCCGCCTGCTCGACGCGCTCGACCAGCACGGGCTCGCCTCGCGCACGCTGGTCGTCGTGATCGGCGATCACGGCGAGAGCTTGGGCGAGCACGGAGAGATGACGCACGGAATTTTTCTCTATGATGCGACCACCCACGTCCCGCTCATTATGGCGGGCCCCGGCATTCCCGCCGGGAAGGTAATCGCGGAACAAGTGCGCTCCATCGACGTCATGCCCACGGTGCTCGACTTCCTCAAGCTGCCAGTGGGCCGCGAAGCGCAGGGCGTGAGCCTGTGGCCGCTCATCGAGCAGGGCCGCAAGGTACGCTCGAACTACGCCTATCTCGAGACGATCTATCCGCGTACTTACATGGGTTGGTCGGAGCTGCGTGGCATGCGCACCGACACCTGGAAGCTGATTATCGCGCCGCACCCCGAGCTTTATAACCTCGAACGCGACCCGGGTGAGACCACCAATCTGATTACGAGGTATCCCGCCGACTCCGACGAGCTGCAGAAACAGATCTGGGAGGTGGCGGGCACGGGCGCCAAACACGAAACCCTCGCAACCAGCCCCGTCGACGCCCAGACGCGCCAGGAACTGGCGTCGCTCGGTTACGTGAGCGCGGGCACGCCGCGCGAAATCCAGTTGGGCAGTGACGCTCCTGATCCCAAGGATCGCGTCGACGTGCTGAAGATCTTGAGTGAGGTGGAACACCGGATAAACGCGCGGGCATATCCCGAGGCCGTTCAGTTAATGCAGCGCGGACTCGCGCTCGATCCCGCGAACCCGATGGGACACATCTATCTCGCCATGGCGTATGAGCGGATGGGCGACTACGCGCGCGCCGTCGCGGTCTATCAGGACGCGCTCCGGAAGAACCTCGCCACCGATCAGGTGTACTCGCGACTGGGCAAGGACGAGTTGCGGCTGCACCAGCTCGACGCAGCCGTCGACGCCATGATGCACGCCAATCAGCTCAATCCCACCGACCTCGACAATCTGCGCAATCTCGGAACCGCCGAGCTCGAGTTCCAGCGCGTGGACGAGGCAGAGCGGGCGTTCAAGGCCATCACCGTTCAGAACGACCGTTACGCTGCCGCCTGGAACGGGCTCGGCCTGGTCGCGATCCAGCGCGGCGACGCCTCAACGGCGCGCCAGGACCTCGAGCGGGCGATTGCCGTCGGACCCGACGAGGTCGAGCCGCTACTGAATCTCGGCGTGCTCTACCAGAAGACGGGCAACAAGGAGCAGGCGCTGCGCTATCTTACGCTGTTCCTGGAAAAAGCGCCGCGCGATCAGTACGGCAAGATGTTTCCCGACGTGCGCGCCGCGATCCAGGAGTTGCGCGGCGGAGGGTAATGGCAACGCAGGTGTCCCGCTTGCCATTCCTGAGTTTCGTCGCAAGAGCGGCCAGGCTGGCCACGCTCCAGTGTCCGGCCTTCTGCCTCCTGCTTAGTCCAGCGCCGGCTTTCGCGGCGCAATCTCCCTGCGATCAGGCGGAAGCTCAGGTGCGCGAAGGGAAGCGGCTGACCGACGCGAAACAGTATCCGCTGGCGGTCGAGAAACTGCGCTCGGCGCTCGCCGCCTGCCCCGAAAGCAAAGCGGCTGCACTCGAACTGACGCGCGCCTACGTCGAGTCACGCCAGTATGCGGACGCGGAGCGCGCCGCATCGAGCGTCCTGGCGCGCGACCCGCGTTCCGAGCCGGCGCAGTTCCTCCTCGCCTACAGCTACTTCATGCAGCAGCGGTTTCCCGAGGCGGGTGAGACGCTCAAGAAGCTGGTCGCCCAGGACAATCGCAACGCCGACGCGCACAAGTTGATGGGGCTGACGCTTTTCTTCTACAAGCAGGACGTAATGGCGGAGGAGCAGCTTCGCATCGCGCTGCGCTTGCGGCCCGCGGACGTCGAGGCGCGCTATTATCTGGGGCGCGTTTACTATACGCAGAACAACTTCGCGCCCGCCGTCGCCGCGTTTCGCCGCGTCATCGAGCTCGACCGCCAACACTACAAGGCGTACGACAATCTAGGGTTGTGCTACGAAGCGATGAACAAGCCGCTCGAGGCGCTCGCGGCCTTCAAGCGCGCCCAGGAGATCGCGCGCCAAGTGGATCCGTCGTACGAGTGGCCGTACACCAACCTGGCCGAGATGCTGATCAAGGAGGACCGCACCGCGGAGGCGTTGCCCTACGCCCAGGAAGCCGTGCGCGTCAACCCGCAGTCGGCGCGCGCGAACTACCTCGCAGGCAAGGTGCTGTCGCGCCAAGCAAAGCTCGATGAGGCGCGCCCGTATCTCGAGAGAGCGGCGTCGCTCGACCCGAAATACGCCGAGCCCCACTATTTGCTTGGCCAGCTTTACGAGAAACTTGGACGACACGAGGACGCCGCGCGTGAGTTCGCGCTGTTTGAAAAGCTCCGCCAGGAGATTCCGCAGCGGCCTCGTTGAGGGACGGCTGAGGCTTACCGGTGCGCCCCGCGCTTTACATTTTCTTTCTGGAATAGGCAGTGGTGACCATGACACCCATGGCACCGCCCATGCGGTTGAGCTGGATGTCGTAGTGGACAGGGTAGCCACCCTGGTCGGAAACGTTGTAGGCGTTGATGGCCCCAACGAAATAACCCTTGCTGCCCCCGCCGCCCAGCGTCACCGAGGCGTTGGGGGCGTTGACAAGCGCAGAGATCGCTCCATTCCCGCCCACACTCACTCCATTGGTGCCGGCATAGTTGATCTGCACCGCTTCGGGTGGGATGTCGACGGTACCACTGATGCCGTTGGTGACTCCATTACCGGTGATGCTGAGCGAAGTGCGCACGTTGAGGACGACGTAGCCCGAAACGTTGATTTGCGCCTTGCCCGACTCGCTGAGGCTGTCGATGTCGTAGTACACGGGATGCGACACGTCGGGGCCGCCGATCAATTGTACGGTGGTGTCGTTGCCGCTGATGTTGATATTGCTGATCTCGAAGGGGTTCGTGGAGGTCCCGTTGCACGTGCCGTCGATGCAAAGCCCGCCGGCCGGCAGCGGCGGCGTGGAGCTAATGGAGGGAGCCAAGTTGTAGCTGGCTGCTGGAAAAGTGGACGGCCAAGCGATCACGCTCAAGGGCAGATTCTGGGAAGAAGAGTAGCTCGGTGCGCCTGTTGGGAACCCGGCGCGAAACGCAGGCACGGCGGGCGGCGGCTTGTAGGGGCCGTTCACCACCTCGCCCAGCACGGAACTGACGCTGCCCTGGTATCCCGTTCCACACGCTGATGGCGCGCCCGTTCCGATGGTGACGTTGCCCGCCACGGTCACGTTGCTGCCCAGGGTCACGCTGCCGTTCGCTCCTACGCCGGCACCTGCCGCGATCACGTTGGTGGAGCTCGAGTCGCAAGCGCCGGCGGCGGTGTGATTGTTGCCCCCGGCATACTGGCCGGCAGAGGAATTGAACGAGTCAGTGCAGACTCCCGCGCTGCCGCTCATGGTCACTGCGCAGTAGCCGTAGATGGCATTCCCCCAGGTGGGAGTGTAGATGGGCTGGATGATGGCCTGTTCCTCCGCCGTCGCGATGACGCCGGACTGGCTCGACCTGCCGGTCCAGGTGCCGAGCGAAGTAATCAGCCAGGTCTCGACCGGCACCGTCGTCAAGGCGGGCGGCATTCCCGTGTTGACAGTCTGGTAGCCTAACAAAATGGCGTTGACCGAGAATGTGCCGGAATTGTCAGGGTCACCGGTGAGGCGTACGTTGACCAGGTCGCTCGCAAAAGCCGCCGCCACCACTGTTCCACCTCCGTTACTGATACTCGGATAGTTTGACGATCCGTTCCCGTAGCCAATGAGCTCGACCGGGCTGTTTAGCGACGAACACCCAGAAATACACTGGACGGGCGACGTATTGGCAGTAAAGAGGCTGTAGGTTGAGCCGTCGCTCGAAACTTTGTAGTACGTCGAGGCCTGCCCCTGCGGGACGGCCTGGTAACGGGCGCTGCGAAACCAGTCGAGCGCTTGCTGGATGCCGGCTTTCGCCAGGTAGTCCGCTTCGGTGTTCAGCATGTAGTTGTGGCTGGCGTAGGTTTCCGAGCGGGCGGAGAAGACAATGGCGGCCGCGAGTACGGAGAGGACAAGGAGCGCCAACATCACCAGGATGAGGCTCACGCCGCGCTCGGAGGCCGAAGCCAACCTCCCAGGCCGGTGCACCGGGGGCCTAATGCTAGCGGCCCTTACCGCGTCGCATGCTTGCCTGCAAGAGGGGTAAAGAAGCCCCTTTAATCGGTGCATAGCGTTCTCCCAGGCTCTGAAACCTTTACCGGCGCCAGGCCTCTCGCTGCAATCTAATTAAGCTCGCGGGCGAGCTCGGTACCGGGCGAGATCAATCTCTTCTCCGAGCGCCCAACACACGCTGCTTTGATGTGGAGTCCGCGTTCACGCAGCTCGTGCACGAGTAGCAAGTCATCGGCGCCTTCGACGAGCAACAGGGCTTCCGTCGAGAGCGACTCGAGTACCGCCAGGCGCTCCGCCGCGTCATCCAAACTCTCCGCCTGGACGTCCGCCACCACTGTGAATTTCACGTTGAGCCTCCTCGCGCCCGTGTACGGCTGAAACCGGGCTCGCACGCGCTTTACTGGTAGTAGTTCGCAGGATTGGACATCGGCAATCCCGCCGGTTCCTTCGGCAACAGCCGTCCGCCGCCGGAGTTGTTCGCCGCAATGGCACCCGCCAGGTTCAGCGGACGGATCTGGGTGGCCATGGTGTACCAGGTGTTTTGGCCTGCCTCCATACTCTTCGGATTCACCGCAATACTGAGATTCACCACCACCGTGCCGACGACCGTCATGATGTTGGGAATCACGCCCACCGTGACGGTGACCGGATAAGCAAAAATCGGCTGCGCGGTCGGCCCCTGCTTGCCGGCGGCATTGTACAGGACGTTCTGCACCAATGGTGATGCCGGGGTGTTCTGGGCGCCTGCTGCAAACGTGACCGGTGTAATGGAACGGTAGAGCGTATACAGCGTGTACGTCGTTCCATCGAGCGTCATGGTGGGAGCGCCCGCCGCCGCGTAGAGGCTGTACACCACGTAGTTCAACACTCCATCCCCATTGACGTCGCCGAAGAACTCCAGTGTTTTGTCATCCGAAGTCCCCGCGCCTTGCAGGATGCCGCTCGGGTATGACTCCTTGTAGCTCGCAACCGGCGGCGGCCAGGGCGACGGGACGGGTTGGCAGCCCGAGGATCCTGACTGGCAGTGGTCCTGCTCGAAGATCGCTGTGACGGTGCCACCCACAGTGTGCGAAGCGGCGCAGTTGCTCCCGGAGGGCGGGGCGGTCGAAATTACCTGCACCAACTCGAAATTGACCCCGCTGTCGACGCCCAGCCAGTCACCAGGGAAAATCTGGCAGATATCGTTGAGGGCGACAGGCTGCGGGACCGCGTTGGCCATGGTCGGTGGGGTCGCGAACACCTTATTCTGGGTGAAGTTGGGATTGAGGCCGGCCTGCCCGATTTCCTGGGTCATCAATTCGAGGGCCGCGCGCGCGCTCTGGTTTGACTCGGAGCTGACGGCATTACCCTGGAACCGTTTTTGAACCTGCGCCATGAAGGCAAAGACGGCTGACATAAGCACCGTCAGGATCAGCACACTCACCAGCATCTCAAGCAGCGAGAAGCCGGCGAGCCCGCGGGTTTCCGAAATCGAGCGACCGGGCGAGCGACTTCGAGTCTGGCGTTGCACAGGAAAGTCCTCTAATTAGGATTCGAAAGCACGCTGGTCACCAGGACAATCGGTTTACCGCCCTCGGCGCCGATGCCACTCTGCGCGTACACCGCGACGCTGATCGCCTTGAGGGCCGGACCGCCGGTAGGCGGCGTGAGGTCGGTGATGGTCCACTCCCGCACATAGGAAATGCCGATGGTGATGCCGGAACAGGCGCCGGTGAGTTGCTGGCCGTTGACGTCCAGGAAGTCCGTGTAGCCGATTGCAGCGCCCGCCGCGCCCGGACAATTCACGCCGACGGGCGGACCCGTCAACTGGGCAGCGGAAAGCGGTCCGCCGGCGAGCAACCCTTGCGTCCATCCAGAGCCGGTGATGCCGGTGGCGTTACAGGCGCCCGGCTGCGACGAGGCGGACTGGGTGCAGCTCGTGAAGTCGAGGGAGAGCAGTTTCTCCATCTTGTCCTGGGCATAAATGGTAGCGCGCGTCTTCTCCGCGCCCTGATTTTTGTTGACTACCGTCGCTTGGAAGACCAGGCTCCCCAGCCCAAACACCCCCACGATCGCCACCAGAATGGCCACCATGGTCTCGATCAGCGTCACCCCTGAGCCTTCCCGATCTCTTCGGATTGTTTCGAGACTTTGCACCGCTCCTCTGCGCATTCCTACCTCTACCTCAGGTACCAGGCGCTGGATTTCACGTCCCAATTCCAAACCGCCACGCGTCCACCCACCGAAACCGTCACCGCGTCGACGGCGTTGTTTTGGTTCTCGACGTACAGGGCGGCGCCGCCGTTGGCGAGCGGACTGCCCGCGTTATCGACAGGCGATCCTCGGGTATTGAAATAAAGTTGTATCGGATCGGGGCCAGAACCCGGACATCCCGCCGGACTGGCGGTGATCGTACCAGGATACGTGCTGAGGCCCGAGGGCAAACAGCTCACGAATTTGTTCCCCTGAGAGACGTACTGCTTGCCTGACGAGTCGTAGTTCGGCGCGGCGAAGGCGTTATAGGGAGATGTACAGTTCGCGTCCCCGCTCGCGCCGCTGGATGGTGTGTTGCCGCAAAGTCGCTCGAGCTCAAACGTTCCGGCGCTGGGGCTCGCGTCCAGCCGGTACGGGGCGTATTGGGAGGCGGCTTTCATCCTCGCCAGGTTGAGTGACGCGGCCAAGTCCGACGCGTCCGCGTGCAGCCGGTAGTCGCGCAAGGCGTTCAGGGCGGAGGGCAGCGCCATGGCCAGCACGATCCCCATCACCAGAAGCACTGTCATCGCTTCAAGCAGCGAGAAGCCCGAATCCCGCGGGTTGGTCGCCGGACGAAAAGCCATTTCACAGGGGAAATCGGCAGGATGACGAGCAGGGAGCAGGGTACTTCGGTACTGTCGAGAGCTGGATGGTGTGGTGTCCGCCGACGGTCGCACTGGCACGGCGATTTGTAGGGGCGGATCGCGAACCGCCCCTACGGCCCGCGCCGTGATCCGGCTCAGAAGAGCTTCACCTTCACTGTCAGATATTTCTTGGGGTTCTGGCGGAACTCCTTCAAGAACTCGCTCAGCGACGTGCTGCTCTCGCTCAAGCTCTTGTAGAGCTTGTCGTTGGTGGATAGCAGGCCGAGCGACCCCTGTCCGCTGTCCATGCGGGCGGTGATGCTGTCGACGTGCGCCGCCGTCGAGTTCAGGCGGTTGTAGAGCTGCGGATCGTTGATCACCTTGCCCAGCGTGCCCTGGCCTTCGTTGACCTTGGCGATGAGCGTGTTGGCCTGTTCGACGGTCTTTTTCAGGTCGTCGTAGACCGCCGGGTCGTTAATGAACTTGGCCATGGTGCCCTGGCCGTGCTGGATGTTGTCCACCACCTCGTTCAGGTGGTCCACAGTCGCGACCAGGCGGTTGTAGAGGGTCTCATCAACGAACAGTTTGCCGAGCGACCCCTGTCCACCCTGGACGTTGGCCATCAGGGAAGTTGCCTGCTTGGCCACCGTGTCCAGCCGGTTGTACAGATCGGGATCATAGATGAACTTGCCGAGCGAGCCCTGTCCCGCGCTGATCTGGTTGGTGATGTCGTTGAACTTGGCGCTCAGCACCCGCAAGTTGGAGATGACGTCGTTGGCGTTCTGAACGATCTGCTTGATGTCCGCCTCTTCGTGTGCCTTGATCTCGCCGTTCTCCGGAATCACCGCGTGTCCGGGGGTGCCCCGTGAAATCGAGATGTACTTCTCACCCAGCAGCCCGGCACTGACCGTCGAGGCTTCGGAATCGTCGCGGATCTCGTTCTGATATTTCTTGGTCACCTTCATATCGACCTCGACGGCGCGGTTAGGGTCCGGATAAGGAGAGATCATGATGTGCGAGACGTTGCCCACCGCCACACCGGCGAGTTGTACTTCGGCCCCTTCCTTTAGCCCGTTGGCATCGGAAAAGTAGGCTTTGAGCGTATAGCGCCGGGTGAGGAAGCCCACTTGGCCGCTGATGAAGAAAATCCCGACCGCCAGAACGATGAGCGCGACGGTGGCCATCGCGCCGACACGAAGTTGAGACCATTGCAATTCTTTACGCTGTGGCATGATTCATCTCCTACAAGTCTTGGACGTTCGATAGTAGACGAACGCTCCGAGACCCCTCCGGGTCATACCAGAAACTTCTGCACGTAGGGGTCGCGGGAGAGCGTGATGGAGTCATGATCCCCCTCGAAATAGACGCCGGAATCACGCAGCACGAGAAAGCGCGTGGCGGCAATCCGCGCCGGGCCGCCGTTCGAGCCGAGCGGCACCAGGCCTTTTGTCTTCGGCGAGTAAGCGAAATTGACCAGGAAAAACGCGTTCTGGATGCGATGCGAGACCACCACGGAGGTGACGTGCCGGACGTCGCGCAGCTTGGCAATCAGAATGTTGATGGTATGTGAGGTGACCGGGTCGAGGCCGGCCGTGGGCGAGTCGTACAGCATGATGGAAGGATCACTGACGATGGCGCGGGCAATCGACACCCGGCGCCGCATCCCGCCCGAAAGTTCGGCGGGCATCTTGTCGATGGCGGCTTCCATCTCGACGAACCCCAGCACTTCACGCACGCGGCGCTCGATCGCGTCCTCGTCCGTTACGCCGGTCTCGCGCATCCAGTAGGCGACGTTCTCGTAGACGGACAGCGAATCAAACAGCGCGCCTTCCTGGAATACGATGCCCATGCGCTGGCGGACAGGACGCAGTTCCTCTTCCGGGATGGGCACGATGTCCTGGCCATCGATCAGGATCTGGCCTGCGTCGGGCTTGAGCAGACCCAGAGCCAGTTTCAGCAGCACCGACTTGCCGGTGCCCGTCACGCCAAGCAGAAATAGCGTTTCGCCGCTCCCCAGCTTGAAGGAGACTCGCTCGAACACCTGCTTCTCTCCGAAGGACATGGCGACATCGCGGAATTCGATGGCGGGAGTGGACTCAGGAACAGCCATGGCCGGTAGCGTCCCTACGCGAACCCGATCCCGATGAGGAGCCGGGTGATGAAGAAATCGAGGATCAGAATCCACACCGAGGCGACGACCATGGCGCGCGTCGTCGAGCGGCCCACGCCTTCCGTGCCCCCTGTTGTCTTCAAGCCGAAGTAGCAGCCCACCAGCGCAATGATCATCGCGAAGAAGAACGGCTTGATGAGGCCCTGGGTCACATCCTGGTAGTCGAGCGACGTGTAGGCGGAGGTCCAATATTGGTCGTAGGTCAGGTGGGCGATGCTCGAGCTGATGATGTAGCCGCCGACGAGCGCCGTGAAGTCGGAGAGGATAGTCAGCAGCGGCAAGGTCAGCAGCGTGGCATGCAGGCGCGGAGCTACCAGCTTGCGGCGTGGGTCCGTACCGAGGGCGCGCATGGCATCGATCTGCTCGCTCACCAGCATCGAGCCGATTTCCGATGCGATTCCGGAGCTGTTGCGGCCCGCCACCATTAACGCCGTCAATACCGGCCCCAGCTCCCGCACGACCGACAACGCCACCGCCTCGCCCATGAGTGCGGCTTCACCGAAGGTTTGCAGCGTCCGGTAGGTCTGGAGCGCCAGCACGGCTCCGGTAAAAAACCCGGTGAGTAGCACGATGGGCAGTGAGCCCACGCCGATGGTGTCCATCTGCACCAGCGTGTCGACGAGGTAGCGCGGCGGCGTCACGATGACGCGGAAGGAATCGTAAAGGAGATACAAGAACTCCTGGACGGCCAGCACCGAGCCTTTGACAAAGTCGCTCATGAGGACGCCGGCCTCGAGGAGCGGCCAGGCAGCTCGACGGCCCCGGCACTGGAGATAAGTGTCCGCATCGCTGGCTCAGGGGCAAAGGCGTCCACAAGATGCTGCGCCCTGTTTAGCAATCTAACCAGCGGCGCGAGTCGAGTCAAGCGGGAAGGGGAGGGAAGAATAAGTCGGTGGGCTATAGCGTCGTGCGGCTGTTTGGGGACGATGCTCTGATAACGCCAAGGTCGCGACGAACCCACGGTCAATTCAAAAGGCGAATTGACCGTGGTTAACCCCTGCCTATTTCCACTCCCAAACCTTGGCGTGCGTCTCGCCTTTCGCATCAACCTCGTATTCAAACACGCCTGCAACGCTGTTGAGGCGGGCAAACTTCGGCGACGTCGATTGATAGTACAGGATTCCCCGGTAACTCACGCCGCCGCTCGCGGTAAACTTTCCTAGCCCTGACCCTTTCCAGGCCAGCATGTCGCCCGTCGCGCTCATGTAGACCCCTTGACCTTCCCCATAAATAGACCCGTCTGCCCGGACCTCCGACGTGTAGGTCCCGAAGCCGTTGACATCGACGCCGACCATCTTGCCAGCGTCTTCGAACGTTACTTCCACGTTGGGCGGATTGGATGACAGCACCCTTCTCACCAGCCGCTTCCCGCGAGTATCCCCGATCTGTTCTCCCAGCATGTTGAATCCCTCCTGTTTATTGATATTCGGCGTCAGAACGCCGCTTGTCCCCTGGCTTGCTTTTGGGGGTCTGATATTACGTCGTCCTCCTCATGGCTGTCAAAGTACTCACCTGAGTTTCGCGAAGGGATCTCGCCTTGGCTTTTTCAGTGCGCGATTCTTCGTCGCTTCGCTCCTCAGAATGACACTCTCTGGCGCAACTTGGCAAAAAGGTTCGAGTCGTGTAGGCTCATCAAACATGGAAACACCGCGCCGGTTCACCATCGCGCTGGTTCAGATGGCCTGCGCGCCTGACCCGGCCTGCAACCTCGACCGCGCCCTGGCGCGCGTCCGCGAAGCCGCGGAGCGCGGCGCCCAACTCGTCTGCCTGCCCGAACTTTTCCGCTCCCAGTACTTTTGCCAGCAGGAGGACGCGGCGCTGTTTGACCTTGCGGAATCCGTTCCCGGCGCGACCACCGACGCCTTGAGCGAAGTGGCGAAAGAGAAGCAGGTGGTGGTGATTGCGCCCGTCTTCGAGCGGCGCGCGGCGGGCGTCTATCACAACAGCGCGGCGGTGATTGACGCGGACGGCCGCGTGGTGGGCCTCTACCGCAAGATGCACATCCCTGACGACCCCGCCTACTACGAGAAGTTCTACTTCGCGCCTGGCGATCTCGGATTTCGCGCCTTTAACACGCGTGTGGGCCGCATCGGGACGCTGATCTGCTGGGATCAGTGGTATCCCGAGGGCGCGCGGATCGAGGCGCTGCGCGGCGCCATGGTGCTCTTCTATCCCACGGCGATTGGCTGGCATCCGCACGAGAAGCAGGCTCACGGCGCGGCCCAGCGCGACGCCTGGCGCACCATCCAGCGCGCTCACGCCATCGCCAACGGGGTCTACGTCGCCGCGGTCAACCGTGTGGGATACGAAGCGCCTTCCGGGGACGGTCAGGGAGCCGGAATCGAGTTCTGGGGATCGTCATTCATCTCCGACCCCTTTGGCGTGGTCATCGCCGAAGCCTCGTCCGACCGGCAGGAGATTCTGTTGGGTGAGATCAACCTCGATCGCCTGGAATCAGTGCGCCGCAACTGGCCGTTCCTGCGCGACCGCCGGATCGACGCGTACGCGGGAATCGAGAGCCGGTATCTCGACGAAGAGATCTAGCGGTTTGTCAAAAGAGTTTCGGCGCTGTCATTCTGAGCGCAGCGAAGAATCTAAGCAGTTGATTTCAAGCCACTGCCGAGATGCTTCGCTTCGCGCAGCATGATAGTTCGGAAACTTTTCCAGTAACCTGTTCGAATCCAAAATGTTCCTTCGCCGTCCAAGACGGGCGCTCCTCGCCGGCCTTTTTCTCCCCTTGGCGCTTGCCAGCGCTGCACTCGCGGTGTCCGACCCCAAACCCACTCCCTTTGAGGACGCCCTGCATCAGGCGGAAGATAATCTCAAGACACCGAAGGGGCAGCGCTACGACTTTATCGTCGGCGAGCAGTTTGCCCGCAACTACGAGATGGTGATGATGGGGTGTACGAGTCAGCACCGCAGGAGGATCTCGTGCCGTTCGACCTGGTCATGCAGCTCAAGCGCAACGGCACCGTGAAGCAGGTGCTGGTGAATCCTGGGACCACGGTCGCGCGCTGCGTCGAGCAACACGTGTCGGCAGGGAAGTTCAAGAAGCCACCCAAACGCCGCTACTGGGTCCACATCAGCATGAACCTGTCGCCGTGACGTTCCGCCATGATGTTGGGGGGGGCCGAAATGGAGACTCCGATTGTCGTGCCTCTGTGGGCTTCAGTTGTATTCCGTGCAGTTGGGTCACTGAATCTGTTTCTTTCAATGTTTGGCTTAGACGCCATGCTCGGTGACTTGTCATCGTTTCTGGCGAATCCGGTGGCACACACGAACCTCCCGCCGAGCAAAAACAAGTCAACGGTCGCTTTCAACCCCGCTCTTCTCGTCGTGCTTCGGGTGCTTCCTGTCAAGCTTCTTAAACTCTCCGCCGACTCCCTTGCCGATCTTGGCGAATCCTTTACCGGCGCCGACGCCCACGTTCTTGCCGAATCCGCCCACCCCTTTGCCCACTGACGCTCCGGCGCTCAGCGGGTGTCCTGTGACTAAGTCTCCTGCACCGCCGGCCGCGCCCTTGCCAAGGTCGAGAGACCCTTTGGCGGCGCCTTTTCCGATGTCGGCCCCGCCGTGGGCCATCTCCTTGCCCGGGCCCCGGGCCGGTTTCTTCTGGTGAACGGCCTTTGGGGGAGTCGTCGAGTCCTGCTCGTCGCTCGATTGACCGAGACCGGGCAAAGCCAAGGCCAGGATGATTGCCAGCGAACAGAGGATGCTCCAGGCGGCTTTCTGGCCGAGATGACGTTTCATGATGGCGCTCCTTCCCGAAGGCTCCGCGGCCTCGACCGCCGTGGCCCCTCGCTGTAGGATGCTGGAAGCCGCGCCTGGGCTTTCTCCCAACTACTCGAGCGGAATGCGACTCTTGTTCTCGGCCAGCCACTGCTCAAACGTCTGCAGCGCGGGATTCAGCGACCGCGCGAGGTTGACACTGCGGTTACCCACCCAGACTTCCTGGAAGTCGCGCTTGAACTGAAACATGTTGCCCAGCTCGTCGGCGGCGGGAAAACCGAAGCTGCGGTAGACGTCAGGTGAGACAGCGTTATAGCGCACATCCTGGCCCAGCGCCTTCGAGAATGCGGCGGCCATCTCAGCGCCGGTCAGGTGTTCGCCGGCGATGCCCACCGTCTTGCCGATGAACTCGCGTCCGCGCTTGAAGATGCCGAGCGCGCATTTGCCGATGTCCTCGGCGGCGATGGCGGAGAGCTTCTTGTCGTCCATGGGCATGGTGATCGCCAACTTGCCATCCGTACCTTTCTTCGGCCCCATGCCGAAGTGGATGAAGTTGTCCCAATAGAACGACGTGAGCAGGAACGTGGTGGGCACCCCTAGGTCGGTGAACACGTGATCGGCCTCACCCTTCGCGTCGAGGTGCGGCACCTTGTACTTGCCCATCAGCGTCGGCATGCGGTTGTCGCTTAGCGGCACCCACTTGCGCGTGTCTTCCAGCGTCGACCAGATGACGTGCTGGAGTCCGGCGTGCTTCGCCGCCTGGGCCATTTTGGTGGCTTCCGCGATTTCCTTCTCGGGCGAGAGGTGGGCCCAGAAGAAGGTGACGCAGAACGCTCCGTAAGCGCCTTGGAACGCGCGCTCGAGGCTCTTGAGGTCGTCGACGTCCGCCGCGACCACTTCCGCGCCCGCTTTGGCTAGCGCTTGGGCCTTCTCAGAGCTCGGGTCGCGGGTCAGCGCCCGCGCCGCGAATTCACCCTTGGGATCGGCGAGGATAGCGCGCGCCAATCCTCCACCCTGCGCGCCGGTCGCGCCAACGACGGCAATAATCTTCTTCTCGGGCATAAATCCTCCTGGTAAACGCGGGCGTCCCGCCAGCATTCAGTGAGATTGGTTACCAACCGAGCCGCGTCAGTCCTTTGACCAAATCGAAATGGCGGTCCTGGCTCAAAAGGGGAAGGGAATGCTGCCGGCACAAGGCTGCAATCCAAGTGTCATTGCTCGGAATGGGGGTGCCCGCCCGTTTCAGTTGACTCCGCAGGTCGGCATACTCTATCGCGGTGTCCTCATTCACCTCGAGCACGCGGGAGACAGCCACCAACTCGTCCAGCCAGCGCTCGTACTCGCGCCGGTGCCGCGACTGGGCGATTCCGAACCGGTATTCGCCCAGGACGATGACCGGAATGGCCACCTCGCGGGCGCGGGCAAACTTCCTTGTAGCGCCTGGCTCGCCTTCGGCAATGGCCGAGAGAGCGTTCGTGTCAAGGATCAAGCACGATCCTCCGGCTCGATCGTCTCGAACTCCCGATCAATCCGCCTCTTGATCCGGGTGGTCTCCTCGCGCAAGTGCCGGAGACTTCCGGCGAGCTTCATCCGCGTCGTTTGCCCTGCCCTAGACCGGGTCGCCAGTTTCTCCGCCACGGCTTCACTCACAAACTGGCGTAGCGGGATTCGGTGTTCAGCGGCTTTCGCCTTGGCCCGGCGGAAAATCTCGTCGGGAATTTCCAACGTGGTCTTCATAGCCCCGATGTTCCCATATTTATGGGAAGACGTCAATCGGCCATGCCAGCCAGCAACGATCCGGGGTGACTCGAAAAATCCGAGCGATACGCGCCGCCCGATTAACGGAGTAATCCCACATCGGACTGCGCGGCGGCGGCTCGAAGTGCTTCGTCCAACGTGGCGAGCGCCAACCGCTCACGCCGGGCGACCTCCAGATAAGCTGCGTCGTAAGCCGACAAGTCGAAAGCCCGTGCGGTTGTTAAAGTCTGCCGCACTGGAACAAGTCCGTGGTCAGTATGAATCGCCTGGCTCAGTAATCGCTCGATATCCGTCAAGCACTGGTCCGCATCAGCCGCTGTCAGAATTCCGCGCCTCTCTGCCACGACCAGGCCGTTGGCCATTTCAAGATGCCAGAGCGCGGGCACAACCGCGCGCGATCCCTTCAACATGAGTCCTCTGACCCGACGGGCATAGGCGGGAACCGGGCTCGCCAGAAACCAGCGGAGGGCGACGGAAGCGTCCAACACAAAATCCGTCAAACCCGCCCCTCTTGGATGAGATCCTCGACCGTGACGCCTCGGGGCAGCTTGGCGCGCTTCCGCAACCTTTCGATGTCGGCGAAGGTTGCCTTCAAGCTGACTTGAGGACGGGCCGGAGCGAGCACCGCCGTCAGCTTACCGCGCCGCGTGATGCCGGTTTCCTCCCCCCGGGACGCGCGCTCCACCAGCTCGGACAAGCGGTTCTTGGCCTCAAACAATCCGATCCTTTTCATCGCTTTTAACCTCGACCTAGATTGATAGTCTAGCTTGTTCAGAGAAAGGTGTCAACCTCGCCACACGCCTCCATGGCAAACCACACCATGGATGCGCCGCCCCATCACGAAGCGCCAGCGGCTACGGCTGTTCCGTGGACGGCGCTTTATTCTCTGCCGCCTTAGCCTTGGGCTTGGCGGCTGCTTTCGGCTTCGGATTCCAGAAATCCGGCGCCACGGCGGCGATCGTTTCGGGCGGATTACTGAGTTCCGGAAGGATGCGGCTGATGGTGAATTCCACACCCGCCACCGACTCGGCGCTCACCTTCTGAAACTTTTGGAAGCCTTCCTCGCCCAACATCTCCGGGAGCGCCATGCCCTGGTCCAACTCGCCCAGGGACGTGAGCAGCCGGGCGATGTAATACACGTTCGGATTGCCACCGTCGGCAACCACCGACACCCAACGCATCCCCGGCTGATTGTTCTTCTGCGAGGCGGCGTTGATGTCTTTCAGCAGCGCTTCGAACTCCGCCGCGTGCCCCGGACGCACGCGTATGACGATACTGCGAAGCCAGCGCATCTTGCCGACCACCTGCGCGTAGGCTGCGGCGTCGGCCGGCGCGTTGTAGGAAAGGTCCCAGCGCCGCCGCCGGACTTCGGCGCGCACGCCGATCAGAGTGTTGTTGAGATCCTGGAGGAGCTTCGCCGCTCCTGCCGCTCCGAAGGCTTTGTCGAGCGCGCCCTCGAAGGTGGCAAAGCTGCTCTCGACCTCCGCGTAATTCCGCCGCGTGCTGATGAAGGAGATGGTATTCTGCTCGCCGTAAAGGGTCTCCATCGCCACCCAGGTATCCCCTCGGTGACGGCGGCTGGCCTCGGCAATCTTCTTCTCGATGGCATCGAACTCGGCGCGCTTTTCGGGCTTCACTCTGGCGACGTACACGTCCAGGTAGTTGGACTGCTCCTGGCCCAGCGCCGCCACAGCGGTGAGCACGGCGAGGAACAGAGCGACACACGTTTTTCGCAACATCGTTGTCCTCCAGTCAAGTTGTTAGGATCGAATCGAGTGGCGCGCATCTTGTCATATTCATGGGTACAGGTCAATGGATTCTCGGCGCCGAAACCGCCGGGGAGGCGCCGTGGCCCCGTGCGGCCGGACGATAGAAGGATCCCGTTGGCGGTCAGCTCAGCCGCAGGGTTCGCAAGTAATCGTAGCTGGTCTTGATGGCCTCGAGCGGAGAGGTATCCGCGCGGTCCTGCTCGACGAAGATGTGTTGGGCGCCGGCCTCGTGAACGTGGGCGAAAATCTCCGGCCAGTTGATCTTGCCCTGGCCGACGGGTGCGAACGGGTTCGGGCCGCTGTCGGGAGGAAACTCTGTGCTGCTGCCGACGGCATCTTTTTTCATGTCTTTGATGTGGAGCAGCGGGAACCGGCCCGCGTAACGCTTGAAGTAAGGCAGCGGGTCCGCGCCCGCGTAAGTGATCCAGAAAACATCCATTTCCATTTTCACCAGCGCCGGATCGCACTGCGTCAGCAGGATGTCGTAGCCGCAGGTTGAGCCGAGCTTCGCGAACTCGCGCAAATGGTTGTGGTAGCAAAACTGGATGCCAGCGTCGCGGCAAATGCGCCCGCACTGGTTGAAGAGGTCCGCAAGGCGTTTCCAGCCCTGCGCGTCCGCCAGCTCGCCGTAGGCGACCACCACGTATTTCCATCCAAACGCCTTGGCCTGCTCGACGCTCTTCTTCCATTGGTCGGTGGTCTTCGGCACTTCGAGGAAGCCGCTCGGGCTTGTGAGGCCGTCCTTCGCGAGCTCCTTTTTAAACTCGGCGACAGACAGATTCATGGGAAGGAAGCCGGCGGCTTCAATTTCCTTGTAACCCGCGGCGGCGACGGCCTTCAAAGTCGCGGCTGGCGCCTTGGCGAACTGGTCGCGGACGGTGTACATTTCCAGACCGATGGGCCCGGGCCACGCCAAGCGCCCGACGGCGTAGCTCTCCTCAAGTCCCAGCGCAGCGCTTGCCGCGGCAGCGCCCAGCGTCTTCTTCAGGAAATCTCTGCGACTCTCCATGGGGTGTCCTCGCTCAGGCCATTAAATCGCACGCGCGCGCTGCCGTCAACTACCGATTGAATCGCAGCAAGCTCTGACCGATCGCCCGCAACCCGGCCGTCCGGGAAGAGCTCAACTCATCCCGCTCCATATCGTGTATAATTCAGTGCCCCGATGGTCCTAACATCTGGCAAGAAGCTGGGTCCGTACGAAATCCTCTCCCCGGTGGGCGCCGGGGGAATGGGAGAAGTCTATCGCGCCCGCGACCCGCGTCTGGGGCGCGAGGTGGCGCTTAAAGTGCTTCCTGCCGCCTTGGCTCAGGACCCAGACCGTATGGCACGGTTCCAGCGCGAAGCCCAAGTGCTCGCCTCGCTCAATCATCCCAACATCGCCGCGCTCTACGGTCTGGAGGAGTCGGCGGGCGTCCTGGCGCTGGTGATGGAGTTGGTCGAAGGCCCGACGCTCGCCGAGCGGCTATCGGGCACACAACCCCTCAGCCGACCCGCTTCAGGCGGGCCACCCTCTCCCCGTGGGAGAGGGGCTGCGGCAGACGGGTCACGTTCGTCACCCATGCCCGTCGACGAGGCGCTGCCGATCGCTGGCCAAATCACCGAGGCGCTGGAAGCGGCGCACGAGCGCGGCATCGTCCACCGCGATCTGAAGCCGGCGAACATCAAGGTGACCCGGGACGGAACCGTTAAAGTTCTCGACTTCGGTCTAGCCAAAGCGCTCGACGCGGAAGTCTCGGCTTCCAACATTTCGAACTCACCTACCATGACGGCGGCCGCCACGCAGGCGGGAGTGATCCTGGGCACGGCGGCGTACATGAGCCCGGAGCAGGCTCGCGGCAAGCGCGTGGACAAGCGCGCCGACATCTGGGCCTTCGGCGTGGTGCTCTACGAGATGCTCACCGGCCGACATGCCTTTGCGAGCGAGACCACCTCTGACACGCTGGCGGCCGTGCTCACGACAGAGCCGAACTGGGATGCGCTCCCCGCCGGCATCCCGGCGAACATCCGCCGGCTGCTACGTCGATGTCTGGAGAAGGATCCCAGGCTTCGCCTGCGCGACATCGGCGAAGCGCGCATCGCGATTGAAGAAACGCTGCGCGGCGCCGCCGATGTACCGGCCGGTTTACCCGGGCAAGAGAAGTTTGGCGGCGTAAAGCCGCCGCTACAGCGCGCCTTGCCTTGGGTAGTCGCTCTGGCTTTCGCGATTCTCGGTGCGGCGCTCGGGTGGAGGATTTCTTCTCAGCCCAACACATCGGCGGGGGATCCGGTAGTTTCCTTTATTCCCGCGCCGCCCGGGACGACCTTTCGTTCCGTGGGATTCAACGCCGGCCCGGTCGTGATCTCGCCGGACGGCAAGCAATTGGCGTTTTCCGCCACCGACCAGGATGGCGTCACCAAGATTTGGGTACGCCCGCTCAACTCCTCCTCGGCAACCCCGGTCGCGGGTACCGAGGACGGCGCCTCCATTTTCTGGTCCGGGGACAGCCATTCACTCGGTTTCTATGCCGACGGGAAACTCAAGACCGTCGACCTCGCGGGAGGCAACGTTCAGGTGCTGGCCGATGCCAGCCCTGACGGAGGCAGTGACTGGGGGCTAGGTGGGTTCATCTTTTTCAAGCCACCCCACGGCAACGAGATTTACAAGATCCAGGCATCCGGCGGGACCCCAGTGGCGGCGTCGCGACTTGGGAAGGATGAGACGAATCAGGCTAGTGCCACGTTTTTGCCCGACGGAAAGCATTTTGTCTACGGCGTTACCACAACTAGCGGGCAAAACCGTATCGCCATGGCCTCGCTCGACTCGAGCCAATCGAAGCTGGTGCTGGATGGTGCATGGCCGCATGGCTACGCGGCGGGGTTCCTGTTCTTCTCAAAAACTGACGGTGAGGTTTTGGCGCAGCCGTTCGACCCCGCCACCGGCACCCTGTCGGGTAAGGCGGAGCCGCTCGCCAAGGCCGACACGGTCTCCGCCACCAGCGCTTCCATTCTGGCTTATCAAGGCGCATCCTCGACGGCCCGCCTCGAGTGGTTCGATCGCAGCGGCAATCCTCTTGGAGCTCTGGGCGAGATCGCGGAATACAATTCGCCCAAGATTTCACCCGACGGAAAGCAAGTCCTGGCGCGGGTCGTGAACCATCAAACCGGGACGGACGAATTGTGGTCGTTTCCGGTATCGGGCGGAGTGAGCACGCGCCTGACTTTTAGCTCCGGCGCGAAGATCTGGTCGGTGTGGTCCCCCGACGGGAAGTATCTCGCCTATGCGGGCGCGTCCGGCGGCCAAAGGGCAATATTCCGCAAGCCCGCCGATGGGTCGGGCGAAGCAGAACTCCTCTACACCCCGGCGCACAATGACGATTTGGCGGTTATCGACTGGTCTCCCGACGGCCGTTATCTTTCCTACGGCTTTGCCAACACCACGGAAGGACACGAGGAGAACTGGATCCTGCCTTTGGTGGGCGAGAAGAAACCCTTCCAGGTGGTGCACACTGACGCCGGCGTGTACGACGGCAATTTCTCGCCCGATGGCCGATGGTTCGCCTACTTTTCCTTCGAGTCCGGCCGTGGGGAAGTCTACGTGATTCCTTTCCCCGGCCCGGGCGGGAAATATCAGATCTCGCACACCGGCGGGTGGCTAGTCCGCTGGGCCAGTGGTGGGAAGCTCTTCTATTCCACGCTGGGGAACCGCCTGATGGAGGCGGACCTCGCTCTGGGCGCCACTTCCCTGCAAGTGAAATCGATTCACCCGCTTTTCGAAATGAATCCGCCCAATATCCCGATGCCCTTCTTTGATATGACCCCGGACGGCGAGAAATTCGTCGTGGTCACCTCCGACCGTCCCGAGTCGAGCTCAATTACCCTGGTCACCAACTGGACGGCGCTGCTCAAGAAACAATGACGCTTGCCGCAGGATCCAAGCTCGCCCGCGACCCGGTGGACCTTGGCTGCCAGTGCTGACGCCAGCCACCGACACCTCGTGACGACAGATCAAGGACATGGATTACTCATAGCGCCGCGCACCCACCAGATTCCGAATTCGGAGTATCGAACCAGATGCTTTCGAATCGCATTGTGCAGGGACTTTGGATCGGCTCGCGGCTCACCCAGATGCAGCGGTTGTCCATTGCCTCATTTCTCGCGCATGGACACGATTACCACCTCTACGCTTACCTTCCCATAGTCGGCGTGCCGAGCGGTGTTATCCTCCGGGATGCCAACGAGATCATTCCTGCCTCGAACGTCTTCCGCAACCGGACGGAGCACACCTACGCTGCGTTTTCGGACTTCTTCCGTTATCGATTGCTTCTCGAAAGAGGAGGCTGGTGGGTGGATGCCGACGTCGTATGCCTTAAGCCGTTCGACTTTGATTTCGAGTACGTGTTCAGCTCGGAAGACCCAATGGACCAGCCCGGCGCTGATTCGCCGAACTGCGGGGTGATCAAGGCGCCGGCTGGAGCACCCTTTCTTGCCTATGCCGACGCGGTGTGCCGTTCGAAGAATCCCGGCCATCTGGCTTGGAGCGAAGTCGGCCCTGAGTTGATTGCGGAAGCGATCGCTAAGTTCTCGCTCGACCGGTACGTGACGCCGGCGGCCACGTTTTGTCCAGTTCCGTGGTTCCGTTTCACGGACTTAATTGACGCGTCGTTCGATGTGGACCTGACACGGGGGATAAGAGCGGTTCACTTATGGCACGAGATGTGGCGGTGCAACGGGCTCGATCCGGATGCTGCCTACACTCCGGGCTGCCTTTACGAGCGATGGAAGGCCACTTACCTCCCCAGTTGAACCCGTTGAACCAATTTGCTTGCGTGTCCTGCCTCCCTCCCTCGAAAACGTGCGCGTTGACGCCTGCTCGTTAACGGCATTTGAGCCATCCCAGCTCGCGGGGGGCCCGCTTACATCCAGCTTTCGCGCCGGTTACCTGCATAGCTTGTATAATCCAGTGCACCGATGGCCCTGACCTCTGGTACGAAGCTGGGTCCCTACGAAATCCTCTCCCCGTGACCCGCGGCTGGGACGCGAAGTAGCCCTCAAAGTCCTGACCCCAGCAGCGAACCGGAGCCGAACGCCAAAGCCGCATGAACTTAATCAGGGGCTGGATGCCAAGAGAAGAACCCCCTGCGGCTACCGAGCCCAGGGAGAAATGTCTGTTTGACATCCCCTTTCATAGAACAGTCAGAAAATCACCGGCCTGGCTACCGCTCACAACACCGTGCACGCCTCCTTGAATTCCAGACGCGGGCTGCGAGGAAGCAGCTTGGAGCGGTCGCCGTACCCGAGATTGCAAAGGAAATTCGATTTCACGTGACCTCGGGGAAAGAACTCCTGCTCGCAGTCTTCGCATTTGTCCGAGCCGAAGAATTCCTCATCCACCTTGGCATTATCAAACCCTGACATCGGGCCGCAGTCCAGTCCGAGCGCCCGCGCGGCGAGCATCAGGTAGGCGCCTTGCAACGCGGAATTACGCTGGGCAGTGGCCTCGACCAGTTGCGGATTGTTGACGAAGATGTCGCGGATGCCAGGAGCGTGCGGGAAAAGCTTGGGCAGCTTCTCATAAAACTTGAGGTCGTAGGCGACGATCACCGTGACGGGCGCCGTCATGGTTTTCTCCACGTTTCCGGCCGCCAGCGCCGGTCGCAGTCGCTCCTTCCCTTTCGGCGTGCGGAGGAACACGAAACGTGCCGGACTGCCGTTGGCGCTGGTTGGACCCCATTTCGCGAGGTCATACAACTCTCGCAGGGTCTCGTCCGTAACGGGTTGGTTGGTCCAAGCGGGGAAGGTGCGAGCGTCACGAAAGAGAACATTCAAGGCGTCGTCGTTTAGCTTGGCCATCGGGTTAAACCTCCATGTGGCTCTGATCCTGATGCTCGCGGTTTAGATGCTTGTTCCTGTTCTCCCGATTTATTTGCAGCTAGCGGGTAGCACGTGGCGCAAAGTTGTTTTGTAGCTCTGCGAATCCTGACCGTCCGCGCTTCACCGATCCCCGGCTCAAGCCGAAGGCTCGTCGGCCGAGGGTCCGTAGATGGCAGGTACGGGAACGCCGTTCAGCCGCAGGTACACGCCAAGCTGGGCGCGATGATGGACCAGATGGTTCAAAAACATCTCCCGGTAAGCCAGGAACCGCGATCCGTCGAAAAGCGGCTGGCCCTGGTAAAGGAGCTTCCAGTTCGCTTCCCAGGCGTCGTCCGGCGTCGCGACGAGCGCCTGGCGGACCTTGGCCGCGCCTTCGTCGAATACCCTGACGAGCTGCGCCGCCGACTCGAATTGCAGCGGCTTCCAATTCCCGGTGGAAAAGTCGACCAGCGGCGTAGTGAGTACGCTGAGGCCGAAGCCCGCGAGCTCCGCCACGTGCGGCGCGAGCTTTCCCAAGGGCATCGACTTGGGATGCGGGCAGAAGTCCGGCTTGACGGGAACCCGCTCGAGCGTCTTGCGAGTATGGGCTATCTCCTGATCGAACTCTGGCAGCAACGCTTCACTGATGGTCATAAATCCTCCATTCTCCAGCTTGATTCCGACGCCCAGCAGCATAAGGCGAATTAAAAGCGAAAGTCAAGTAGGACCCACGGCTGGGGAAATGGGAGCCCACAGGGCTCCCCTACGCGAGATCGTAAGCCCGGACAGTAAGGGGAGGGTAGCACCCTGCGCTCCCAAGGCGGCGCTAATGGGCAAGCGCGAAACCCGGTGGACTCAATACCATCTACCGGCCTTGTGCATCACCACGGACTTGCCACTGATAGGCTGGCCGAAGTTGTCCACCTCCCAGATCTCCTGATCAGGGTACTCGGCCCAGAGAGTGCCATCGGGACCCAGCGCCAACGTGCGCTTGACGGTGCCATCGGCAAGCCGCTCATAAACAAAGCGGCAGACGAGCGCGTCGTTCAGTAGGAGCTTGGTCTCCTTCAGCCGGCGCTGGTCATCGTAGGCGTAGTGCAGCTCCTTGCCGAAGTGATACAGGCGCCGGGTGACCAGTCCGTCGCGATACTCGCCAGCCGCAAACCACTGACCCGAGGCATTGAAAGCGTCCTGCCGGATCTCCTCGCCGTCGGCGTCATAGGTGAACGTGCCGCTGTTTTCCACGTTGCCGTCCCTGATCTGCCGGCGCGTTTTCTTGAGCCCGGTGCTCTCATCGTAATTGACGTCCACGTGGAAACCGCCATCGACCGGATTCGGGTACTCGATTCCGCCCGTGAGAGTGCCCTTGGCCGAGTACGAATTAATCCAGACTTGAGTCGGCTTGCCATCAGCCATATAGGAAGTCACTTCCACGGAATCGGGGCCATAGGAGTAGACGGTGTATCCCGTCCGAGTTCCGGCCACGGTGAAGGAATCCGCGCGCACCCAGTCACCATGGGCGTTCCGCTGGATCTCGGTGCGCCCGGTCTTCTCACCGGCGCGATAAGTCTCGTATCCGTCCGCCAGTTTGGAATCCCCGGCAAAGTGGTAGAGGATCTCGCCTTCCTTTTGCCCATAGCGGATGGAGGCGGCGCGCACGATCCGTCCCTGGGCGTCGGTCTCCACCTCAAAGTGGTGGCCGTGGGCGCCTTCGGGGACCTCGACGCTGTAGGTGGTTTCCTGCGACCGCAGGCTGAGGGCGTAGCGATAGTAGCGAACATTGGCCTGAGCGGCCGCAACCGATGCACTGATGGCGGCGAGGAAAACAACGAATGGGATTCGCAATGGCTGGATCATGGTCCCGCGTTGTACACCCTCGTTAGAGGTTAATGGACCAGCCCGATTGACGCCGGGTACGCGCCGGTGGCTAAAGGTACCACGTCGCGAATAGCCTCGCAAACGCCTTACCTAAGCGCAAGTGTAGGGTCGTGTCTATGAGCGCCGTCTTTGAATTGCGGTTGTCGCGCCTGGCCGCGTGCGCGTGGCGGAAGGCCGCCGGGCGGATGCCGACGACGGACCGGATTTCAGGAGCCAGGAGGCACGGAAGGGAGCCGTCGCGCCGGAAGAGCAACAGCGGCGATGTGGCCTCGCAGTGGACCGCGTGCGGTTGCCCGCCGACCCCAAAGACGCGAATCTGAGAAAATGTTGTCTCGCTCGAAGAACCGCAGACCCGAAGCCGGGGTCCGCGCTACCCCTGCTACCCAAGCATAGAAAGCTCCATCCCTTGGACGATTACCACCTTGCGAGTTGCGGGTGCAAGTACTTCTGCAGATACATCGTCACGATGATAGTCGATCAAGAGTGGAGGGCGATCTCCGAGAAATATGTCTGAGTTCAGCAGCCCTGCTGGCAGCCCCATTTCATCCACCCTGCCAAAGTCTCGAACAAAAGCTGGCACATGCGTGATGCCCAACCGAAGGAAACCGAAGGCCCTATGATAGCCGTCCCGAAGCAGGTGCCGTCCCCGACAGCAAACCACCTGCATGTAGGATGGCGTTAGCCCAACCATAAAGCCAAACGCGTTCAGCCCAGGTTGAACTGGCCCGCCCGCTTGCCCGGTGATCCGAAGATTTGGGTTGGGTGAGGAAAACACCCAAGCCTGTTTAAAGCTATCGAATTGAGCGGGAATTGGGACGGGCGTGGGCGTGGGAAGTGATATCTGAGCCAATGAAAGCGGGTCACTTGGCTGCATGCTTGACATCCGTTCGAGCCCATCTGAAAAGACTAGCGGCTGAAGGGCGCACACCTTCGAAAGGTCAACGATCGCAACCCTCCATCCTTGGCCAAAAAAAGCCGCAATCGCGGGATGCTGCGTGAGTGATTTGCCATACTCAGCGAGTCTCTCCGGTGGATCTCCAACAACATCTGTCTGCTCAATCCACGACGGCCGGGCGGCCACGGCCGCGCGGAGCCTCTCGGCTGTCTGCAAGTATTCAGGGTTCGACTGGTGATCGGCCCTCTGACTTGCGAGGCAGAGCGCTGCCTGGGCGGGATTCATCCAACCGATAAGGGCCCTCGCTGGCCGAAGCGCCGGACTGGTCGCATCAGGTGGGATAGTTTGGGTCATAACGGGCGTCGATTTCATGGGTCTCCTTTGTCCTAAGGCGCGAGTTTTGGATTCGCCTGAAAACCGAGCCGTGTGACCCCGTTTCCATTCGGCCTCGCGGTTCGATATACATTACCTCACGTACAGTATAGCGAACACACGTCGCAGAATCAATGGAAATCTTTTTCCTTGTAGAGGCGACAAAGTAAGCTATATACTGGCCTTCGTTCGTACTCTTGTTTGGGAGAGTGTATGCCTTCTGTCGGGGAAAGGGTTAGAGAAGTTAGAGAGAAAAGGGGATGGACGCAGGAAAAGTTAGCGGAAAAAACAGGGCTCAGTAAAGGATTCCTCAGCGACGTCGAGAACGGAAATTCCGACATTAGCTCAGAGAATCTTCTCAAAGTTGCAGACGCTCTCGGGGCTAACCTCGATTACCTGCTCAGGGGCGAGACTCCGGGGTCCCCTTCGAGAGAACCGGTGGTAATTCCTCCGGAACTTTCGCGCTTCGCGGAAGAGGAAAGACTTACGTATATGCAGACTCTGGAGTTGCTCGAAGCGCATAACTCCATAATTGCACGGCGAAGCCGTAGCTCGCAGAAAACCTTCGGGATAGGCCACTGGAGGCAACTGCACCGGGCGATACAAAAGACATTTGGTGCGAGATGAGTTCTCATCTGAAGTCGAGCCCGAAAATTTGGAAGCTGGCATCAGACCTGGGTCTAAAGCCTAAGGACGATGCAGTCCGAGAGGTTGTAGCCCACTGCAAAAGACAAGTCATCAAAACTCTGAAGGACTGCCAGGATTTCCACAAGCTCCTGGATTTCATTGCCGCAACAGTCGGCACGGTCTTCGAGGAAGTCCACAACGACTCCGACTTGTTCCGCATCAAGGAAAAGTATCTAAGGGCTGGCGAGACAGGCTTTGCGACGCTTGAGAACGAGTTACACGACGATGTATTCGGCATTACATTCAAACGTCAGAATGCAGAGACGTGGGAGAAACAATACATCTCCATAATCGACTGCCGCGGCAACAAGGCGGCACGTCGTTACTTTACCAAGTGGCATGAGATTGCTCACCTTTTAACTCTAACGCCGCAATTAAGGTTGTGCTTTCGGCGGACTCATGTCCTCAGCGACAAGGACCCCGAAGAAGCGCTGATGGACGTAATCGCGGGTGAATTGGGATTCCTTCCGGAACTCATTCGAGATCGAGTCGAAAATGGAATATCATTCGAGGAGATCCAGCGATTACATGATGACCTCTGCCCCGATGCGAGTTTTCAGTCGTCAGTCATTGGCTTTGCAAAAGCTTGGCCGCAACCCTGCGTTCTCGTTGAGGCACGCCTTGCTTGTAAGAGGGGGCAGGAGCACTTGGCAGCCCAAGGCTCTTTTGAGTTTTCGCCAGCGGTTCGGCGTGATCTCCGTGCAGTTAAGATTAGCATGAACGATGGTGCGAGGAAAATGGGTCTGCGGTTATTTCCGAATATGCGTGTTCCACCCGCTTCTGTGATTTCCACTGTATTCCGCAATGGCGAAAACCACTTGAAACAAATTGAAGATTTGTCTTGGTGGGAAGCCAGCGGAGGATTTAAGCTTTGCCCAATGAAAGTCCGCGTCGAGGCATTGAGGTATCGGGATTCAGTGCTCGCGCTCATTGTTCCGCTTTGATATCTTCGGCGGGTGGCGCAGAGAGCAAGCGTAGCGCGGACCGCCGGTGTTGCGGTCCGCGTCTTTTGGCTGCGATGGTTGACCCATCCGATTCGGGCTCGCGGATCGGCGGTCGTTGATGGCGCTTGTGGAACTTTGCTTCACCGCCTTGATGGCCGACGAAATCGTAACCGGAGGCACCGGCGCCCAGCGAAAAGACGCGGACCACAAACGCGGTGGTCCGCCCTTTGAATCCTGTATGTTTTGGAGCAGCGACTTCAGCAGCGAACATGGAACTTCGAGATGCGATTGAAAAGGCCTACCAAATTCTGGATGAAGAAAGGCTGTTTCCCACAATCAAATACGCGCTGAGAGCGAAGCAGCAAGAGGGTTGGGTGGGTGCGTTCGTCGGCATGGGCGAGGGCTATGAACTGCAGTTCGTCCGCTCCCATCGTCCCCGCCAGATTGTGGAAGACCCCCGTAGATGGGTCTTTCACAGCACAAACTACAATCTGCTTTCGGCGTTGTTTTCGCAACTCCCGGCAACGGCTCGACCGGCTTTCCTGAGTGCAATGGTGCAACGCATCTCGATTCCGCCGGCGTGCGCGAGAGCGGCGGCTCCACCTGCCGAGCCTAGCTGGAATGGGCTGGTCTCCGAATTGCCTCTTGTGGCCGAGTTCCTGGTACGCAACGCGGCCAAGAACTTGTTCTTCGCGGCACTAGGAGAAGCGCAAGGGTTTCCCGGTCACGTCCTCTTAATCCGCCACCTAGAGGACATGATTGCACTCAACTTCACTTTGTTCACCGATGCGGAATACGAACGGCTCAGTAGGTCGGTGGTGAACCTGGGATTCACAGTTAGAAAACGCCTCGTGCAGTACGACGACCCCCAAACTCGTCAGTCGGTGCATGTCAATTGGCAAGATTTCGACATGGATTGGAGAGCTTGCAAGGAAATCGTCGACGCAGAGCTTGGGATCAAAGAGCAGTGTCGCAAGGCCCGGTATCTCGACCTGAAAGGCTCCCTCGAAGGCTTCAACCTCGAAATCAACCAGGACAAGGAGGCCGTCCAGAGCTACCTCGAAAGGTTCGGTTTTAGCAATACTCTACGTGCATCGCTGGACGAGGCCGACCGGCTTTATCACGAGGGGGCGACACCCTTCGAGCTTAAGAGTTGCATGGGGCACCTGCGAAGCTTCATGGAGAACCTACACGCCGAGGCGCTGTCTCGGATTCAACCAAAAGGCGCCCCACCACCACCGTCAGGGTGGGGTCCGGGGCTGACACATTTGCGGCAAACTGGCGTGATCTCGAAAACCGAGGTGGGTTTCGCTGCCAGCCTCTATACGCTCATCAGTGACCAGGCGGTCCACCCCTTGATCGCAGAGAAGGAGTATGCGAGGCTAGCAAGAAACATCGTTGTCGAGTATGGACTATTGTTCTTAAGGAGAATCGAAAAAGTAGGAATACCCCAGGCGGACCCGCGATGAAGTCGGGAATCTCCCCCAGGGACGGAGCGACAATCCCTCGGCAACCTCTTGCTGAAAGCCATCCGGGGGTGTGTGAGCAGACCCCCTCTCTCTGCTCCCTTCCCTCCCTGCGCCCCTCACACCCCCTTTACTTTCAGCAGGGGGGCACACACAGGTACGTTTGGGTTTCAGTAAGCCGCAGAAATATCTTCAGGCGGCCCGGAATTCGGAATGAGCCTTCAATGGGGTGTGGCGGGCAAAATGAACTTGACTCAGGCAGAGTCATCGCATGATTATCCCCTCTTGTTAGCTCCAATGGAAACCGAGACCACAGAACCGGTTCTCGAGGAATGATCCCAGGCGGAGCCGACGACGAATACGCCCGGAGTGGGCTTTTCGATGCAAGACGAACCCACGGTCAATCAACGGCAGATTGACCGTGGCTACCCTCTTCCAGTTGGAATGTGCATAAGGAAGTGAGCCCTCACCCGACCGCGCCGGACAGGGTTCCGGTGTGGAGCGGCGTAGCACGGGCGTCCCGCCCGTGAACACGGCCAGGATGGCCGTGCTACCACCTACCACTGTTCGGGAAGGAAGAACTGGCCCCTCACCCGGCCCGCTCCGGCTGGTTAAAGCGCCGGCAGCGGAACCACCCTCTCCCCACGGGAGAGGGCCAGGTATTCGAAAATGTAAAGCCTTTCCGGCCGGGCCGGGCGAATCGGGGCTGGCATGCCAGGCCAGCATGGGCATGGTCGGGCATCGACGAATGTTACGGCGTTGCCACCGCCCAGCAAGCGCTGGGTGGCAGGTGAACGATCGGCGGTTCGGGAAGGAAGAACTCCCGTGGCGCCAGGGAGGACCGCGAAGCAGCGGGTGAGGGCGTGTGTGGCGGGGTTGAAACCCCGCCCTCCCAACCTGTCATGTGAGGATGCGATTTTTCGGTCGATGCTTCGGCGTCACCCAGGATTTGGAATCGCTGCGGTATACTTTCCGAGAATGGAGGGGGTGGGGACTACCGGCGCCGTCACGATAACGTGGATGCTGTCGATGCGAAACGGCGACCCCGCTGGTCTCAGAAACTTCGGGAGGGCTTCAATGAGCGACCTCGACAACCTGATCGCCGCCGTTAGGCAGGGCAACCTGGAACGAGTCAAGGCCCTACTTGAAGCAGATTGCAGCCTCGCGAACCAAAAAGACGAGTCAGGCGCCACGCCCGTACACTATGCGGCGTTCAACGGCCATCGCCACGTCGTGAGACTGCTGGTCGAGCGAGGCGCTGACGTGAATAGCACTGACAGTCAGTTCGGCGCCACGCCGGCCGGTTGGGCCATTGAGTATCTTCGCGAACTGGGTGGACACCTGGCGATCGAGCTTGACGACCTGGCGCACGCCATCCAACTGAGAGATCCGCGGTGGGTGGCACGGTTCCTGAAACGGTTCCCTTCGCTCCGCCGAGCGAGCGATACCAAGGGAATACCATTTCAAAGGCTGGCCCGAGAGTCGGGCGATCCGGAAATCGCGCGGCTATTCGGATTGGAGGATGTTGTTTCGTGACGCTCCACGCGCACGACGGTCGTTGGAGTGCTGGTCACGCGTTATCAGACGTAAAGGCGGTGACAAAAAGTGTCAATCGGCCATTTCTGAGCCGTCGTAAGCAAGCCATCCGATGCATTCTAAGCAGTTTATCTTGTTGCTCCAGGGGTGACATTTTTTGTCAACACGCCCTCCAAGAGGAGGATCCTGCCTCGACATGACGGATCCCTTGTTTTCATGGAGTTACAGGAAACGCCGCAAGCCCGATTTCGAGGAATTCGCCAAAATGAGACAAATGAGACGCGTGAGACTCAGCGCGCGAGACGCAAGGAGATGAGACGCATGAGACACCGGCAAGCGCGTCGCAGGTGGAATACTGCGATACGAATTGGCGGCCGGTGATGATCATCCTCCTACGAAACTGGAAGAGCGTCGTATCGTTTGTGGTCGCGTTCGCGTTTTTCGCCTACCTGACGATTCGGAACGACCCGCATCTCGACGCGAGGGTCGAGTACTACCGGCACACGGTAGGCGGCGTTGTAGTCGGCATCCTCGCGCTACTCTTCTTGTGGAACGTCTGGCGAAAGTAACGTGCGGGCGCCGCGCGTTTGAGTTATTCCGCCGAGTGTGTTTCAATGAAGGAGCGACGCAGTCCCTGCTTTGCCAGGGCAGGCTCGGAGCGCCGCTGAAGCCATGAAATACTCCTACATCGCAAAGTCGCTTGCGAAACACGTGCGCGCGGGATTCAAGCTTCCCTACATGGTGATGTTTGAGACCACGCTGATGTGCAACATGTTTTGCGAGTACTGCATTTTCGGCGAGGAAGGGAAGTTCAATGACTTGAAGACGCGCGCCGTGCGCGAGCGCATCTTCCAGCGCATCGACGAGTTCTGTGACATGGGCCTTTTCGCGCTGAGCTTCTCGGGCGGCGAGCCACTGCTCAATCCCAACACCTCGGACTACATCGCTTACGCGGCCGATAAGGGCCTGTGGACGTCGATGCCCACCAACGGGCTTTTGATCAGGAAATACGCGGACGGCGTGGCGCGGCTCGACATGCTGGAAGTCTCCATCGACTCGCTCAATCCGCAGCGCTTTGCCAAGCGGCGTGGCCTAGACGGCTTGCCCAAAATCCTCGACAACCTGGAGTTCGTCCTCGCGAAGCGCAAGCCCTTTACCACCCAGATCAACGCCGCCGTGAACCTCGAGAACCTCGAAGACTTGCCGGCGCTGGCCGAGTTCGCCAAGGCGCACCACATGGTGCTGCATCCGGAGGCGGTCCACAACGTGATGCGGGGCGGGGAATCGCTGCCCGACGCCGAACTGCACGGTCGCGAGATCGATCAAGTGGAGCTGGCGCTGCGCGAGTTGCGCGAGAGCTATCCAAAGAACGTGCGCTTTTACAGCCACTACTACGAGTTCTATCGCAACGGCGGCTTCGGCAAGCAATTCCCCTGCCGGCATCCGTCAAAACTGATCTCCATGAAGCCGGACGGCGCGATCCACTTGCCGTGCGCTTTCGTGACGCTGTTCCAGTCGCAGGCGCCGCTCAAGGAAATCTTCGCGCTGCCCAGAGTCCAGAAAATCATCGCGCAGGAAGAGACGCTGTGGGATTTCTGCCAGGGTTGCAAAATCGGCTGCCCGTACGAGGTCAGCGCGTTCACGAATAGTCCTATGCTCGCGCTCGAGTCAGGTCTGAATTTCCTGCGAATCGTGTAGAATCCGCGAGACTTACGTGCGGCGTAGTAATCCGCCACGATTTTTCCTGTCTTGTGGCATAATACCACAATCTCCAGTCTTTGAGACCTTGATAGTTGCCTCTAAAAATTGCTAACTACCTTTTATTGAACGAGTTGGAGACATCGTAAGGTCACCCGACGAACGGCAGCCTGCTTGCATCTACTCCCCTGCGGAAGACTTGGAGTGGACGTGTGGGATTGCCCAAAGTTTTGATTGTCGACGACGACGCGGAGAGCCGGCAACTGCTTTCCGAGGTGCTGGAAGGCAACGGGTACGCGGTGGGCGCCGTGGGCGACGGGACTGCGGCGCGCGAGGCGCTGCGCCAGGATGGCGGCTACGGCATCGTGATTGCCGACCTCCACATGCCCAAGGAAACCGGCCTCGACTTGCTGAAGCACCTGCACGCGCAGAACTCCTCGCATCATCTCATTTTGATGTCGTCGTTCATCAGCGTGACCGAGCGGCAACTGGCTCGCGACCTGGGGGCGCGGGCGCTACTCGAGAAACCGTTTCGCCTGACCGAGCTGCTCGAGGTAGTGGGTGAGCTGGCACAGTCGCGGCCTATTGGTTTGCCGCAGTAGGCGGTCGCCGTAACCGAACGAACCTTATATGGCAACGAACCTTAACAAAGGGTGGTGAAGAGCCGTGGAAAACAACGTGGCGCAAAAAGTCATGGAAATCATCGCGCGCGAGCAGCATCTCGAGCCCGGCGTGGTGAAGCTTGACTCGACGTTCGCCGAACTGGGAATCGACTCGCTGGATGCGGTCAACATCCTGTTCGCGCTGGAGTCGGAGTTCAAGATCGATATCCCAGACGCCGTGGCGCAGAACATGAAGAGCGTGCAGCAGGCCGTGGACAGCCTGACGCGCGTGCTCGAGGGCAAGGATATTTCCGATCTGGTTGCCATGGCCAAGGGTGACACACCGGCCGCCGCCAGCTAACCCATCCGTAAGGAGCCAGCGTGAGGAGAGTCGCCATCACCGGCCTCGGGGTTTTTGCCTCGGTCGGCAAAGACGTCGAGAGCTTCTTTTCCAATCTTACCAACGCCCGTTCGGCGGTGCGGCGTATCCAGCAGTTCGATCCCTCCGCGCTGGGAGTGCAGATTGGCGCCGAGATTCCTGACTACAAGCCCACCGACTACTTTCCCCTCAAGCGGCTCGACCTGCTCGATCGCTTCTCGCAGTACGGGCTGATTGCGGCGCGCGAGGCGATGGCCTCGAGCGGACTGAAGCTCCGCGAGGAGGAACACCCGCGCTTCGGAGTGGTAACCGGTTCTGGCATGGGAGGCGTGCAGACCTTTGACGCCGAGTGCGTCAACCTCTATGCCAAAAATGCGACGCGCCTCCATCCCTTCACCATTCCCAAGATGATGCACAACGCCATCACCTCGCAAATCTGCATGGAATACGGCGCGCAGGGGCCGTCGTTCTCCACTTCCACCGCCTGCGCCTCTGCCGGACACGCCATTGGCGAGGCTTTCCATCTGATCCGCTACGGCATCGCGGACTTGGCGCTGGCGGGTGGAAGCGACGCGCCCATCACCTACAGCATGCTTCGCTGCTGGGAGTCGGTGCGCGTGCTGGCCAACGGCAACGGCGATCCGCGCTCGGCCTGCCGTCCCTTTTCGGCGGACCGCGAAGGATTCGTGATGGGCGAGGGCGCGGCCATGTTCCTGCTCGAAGAGCTCGAGCACGCGAAGCAGCGGGGTGCGAAGATTTACGCCGAACTCGCCGGCTTCGGCATGACCTCGGACGCCTCCCACATCACCCAGCCCTCCGTCGATGGACCGGTGCGCGCCATGCGCATGGCGCTTCAGGAAGGCGAGACGCGTCCCGAGGACGTCGACTATATCAACGCCCACGGCACGGGCACCAAATTGAACGACGTGACCGAGACGCAGGCGATCAAGCAGGTCTATGGCGAGCACGCCCGCAAGCTTGCCATCAGCTCGACGAAGTCGATGCACGGCCACGTGATGGGCGCGACCGGCGCCGTCGAGCTCCTCGCGACCGTGCTGGCCATTGGCCGCGGGGTCGTCCCGCCCACTGCCAATTACCGCCAGCCTGACCCGGAATGCGACCTCGATTACGTGCCCAACCAGGCGCGGGAGATGCCTGTCCGCGTGGCGATGTCCAATTCGTTTGCCTTTGGCGGACTCAACGCCGTACTCCTGGTCCGGCGCGCCTGACGCGCAGGCCGGCGTGCTGTAGGGGCGCTCTATGACCGTCGAAATCTTGAAAACGAATTCGCGCGGATCATAGACCGGGGCTACAGCAACCCAAAATGATCAAACCGGTGGTTGCCAAGTTTCGTACGCACCAGGAAGCCGAACAGGCCAACCTGGAGTACTACCGGCGCCTCTCGCCCGCCGAGCGGCTGGAGATCCTCTTCGAGCTCCGGGCCCGCGCGCACAAGGAGGACGATGCCGCTTCCGGAAGACTGGCGCGCGTTTATCGAATCACTCAACTCCAACGCGGTTGAATACCTGGTGGTGGGTGCCGTCGCCGTGGCGCATCACGGTTTGCCTCGCTACACGGGGGATCTCGACATCCTGATTCGTAACTCTCCGGAAAATGCCGGGCGGCTGGAAGCGGCGCTGGAGGATTTTGGATTCGGACCTCTCGGCCTGAAGGCAAGCGACTTTGTCGACTCCGATCAGGTGATCCAGTTGGGTGTACCGCCTAATCGGATCGACCTTCTTACTTCGATCACTGGTGTTTCGTTCGAAGAGGCCTGGGCGGGAAAGGTCGGGACCGAACTCGATGGAGTCCGGGTTAACTTTATCGGCCTTGCAGCGCTCATTCGGAACAAAAGGGCGACCGGCCGCGCTCAGGACCGCGCTGACATCGAGGCGCTCGAAGGGAACGCATAGCCCATGGAAGCGTTGCTCGTCGGCATGTTGGGATGGATAGCGGGCGTAGCAGAGCTCAGCCGCCGAACCTGATGAACAGATCCATTCCAGCTGCGTTCGCAGGAAATGCGGGCGAGTTCTTTGTCCTGGCCGAGCTCACGCGCCGAGGATGGACGGCAGCCTTGACGGCTCGGAACAATCGCGCATACGACATTCTCGCCAAACGTGGCGACGAGTTTGCAGCCATCAGAGTCAAGACCAAGACTTCCTCGTTTACCCTGTTCCAGTGGAATGCGAAGCCGAACGGCGACATTTTTCTAGAGATGACGGAGCAACATGATTTTTGCGTACTGGTGGACATTCCCGAAGACGAATGCGCGAGCCCCAGTTACTATGTGGTGCCCACGCCCGTAATCAACAAATGGTTGCGCGACGATTTCACAGCTTGGGTTCCTACACCGGGAGCTAAAGGGCAACAAAGAGCAGTAGACAACAAGCGGCGGCTTTTCTACGTTGACGAGGAAGCGGGCAAGTTTGGCCACGGCTATCGCCAGAAATTAGCTTCCTACAAGGGAGCGTGGAAACTCTTGGGCTAATGGTTTCTGACGATAACCGCATGAAGCGCATCCTCCATATTTCGGCTACTCTTCTCCTCCTCGCCGCGGCCATCGTGACGGCGGCCACGCCGAAGAAGCGTCTCACTCCCGCGCTCATCAACCAGCCTGACCTCTTCGCGTCGCGCGGCATTGCGGACCTCAACTGGCGCCCGGGGCACGATCAGATCAGCTACTTGCGGACCAAAGGCGCGGGTAAGGACGCCATCAGCACGCTTTACCTTTACGACGTAAAGAGCGCGAAAGAATCCGTGCTTTACACTCCCACGGGCGGAGAAGAGGGCAAGGCCGACAAGAACAAGTTGCGACTTTTCGGCTACCAGTGGTCGCCCAAGGGTGACTCGATCCTGCTGCATGGTGCGAACGGCCTGTGGCTGCTTGCGGCGGACACCGGTCACCTGCGACGGCTGACTGACAATCGTCAGCCGGAAGAGGAGCCGACGTTTTCGCCGGCGGGCGATCGCCTTGCCTACGTCAAAGGAAATAATCTCTACACACTCGACCGCGCGACGGGCCTTGAAAAGCAGCTCACCACGGACGGCAGTGAAACGGTGTTCAACGGCAAGCTCGACTGGGTGTACGAAGAAGAAATGGCCAACCGCGCCACCACTCCGCCTTACACGTGGTCGCCGGATGGGACGAAGATCGCCTATCTGCGCCTGGACGACGCGCCGGTGCCGAAGTATCCCCTGACCGAGTATCTGGAGGATCACGTCGGGCTTTCGGAGGAGCGGTTTCCGCAGTCCGGCGATCCGAACCCCACGCCCTCGATCCACGTTGTCTCGACCGAACCCGGTGTCTATCAGGACTGGAAACTCCCCCTAGATGATAACAAGGGTGATCCCAAGGCCGAGTACATCGCGCCGCTTTCCTCCTGGACTCCCGACTCGAAAAGCATCTGCTTCCTGACGCTCAACCGCGACCAAAACGAAGAGACCGTGCACCTGTGGAATCCTGTTTCAGGCGAGCATCGGGCGCTGATGACCGAGCACGACTCGACCTGGATCAACTCACTTGACCCGCCGGTATTCCTCAAGGACGGCCGCTTTCTGTGGCTCTCGGAGCGCGACGGCTGGCTACATCCCTACCTCTACGGCATGGACGGTAGCCTGATCCGCCAGGTGGCCGGAGGCGACTGGGCCATCGACCGGCCCATCTTCTCGAATGCGCCCACGATTCAGGTGGACGAGCGGGCGGGCTGGGTCTACTACCTCTCGACCCAGATCGATCCCCGCGAACGCCATCTCTACCGCATCCGGCTGGAGGGCGGCGCGCCAGAGCGCCTTTCGAAGGACGCAGGTGTACACTCGCTCGACTTGTCTCCCGATGGGCAATATCTGGCGGACCGGTTTTCGAACCTTGACACGCCGCCCGAGACCGAGCTTCTAAAGTCGGACGGGACCGGGGTCGCAACGCTCGACCGTACCGAGAAGCACACTGATGAATACGATTTGGGGAAGACGGAGTTCGTCGAAGTCAAAGCTCCGGACGGCATCACGCTCTACGCGCGCCTGGTGCGGCCGACGGACTTCAACCCCAAGAAGAAGTATCCCGTGATCGTCGATGTTTACGGCGGCCCACACATCCAACTGATTCAGAATCGCTGGGGTGTGACGAATGGCCTTGACCAGCTTCTCGTGCAGGAAGGGTTTCTGGTGTGGTGCCTCGACAATCGGGGTTCGTGGGGCAGGGGACACGCCTTCGAGTCGGTTATCTATCAGCATATGGGCGAGCACGAACTGGCCGACCAGTTGGCGGGCGTCAGCTACCTGAAATCGCTGCCCTACGTCGACCCGAGCCGCATCGGAATCTGGGGCTGGTCGTACGGCGGCTATATGACGCTATACTCGCTGACGCACGCCCCCGACGTCTTCAAGTGCGGCGTCGCAGGCGGACCGGTGACAGCGTGGAAATACTACGATAGCATCTATACCGAGCGGTACATGCGGCAACCCAAGGAGAATCCCGACGGGTACAAGAATTCGTCGCCGCTCTTCGCCGTCGACAAGCTCCAAGGCCGTGTGTTAATCATCCACGGCGCCGACGATGATAACGTCCACATGCAGAACACCATGAACTTCATCGACGCGCTGGTCAAGGCCAACAAAGCGTTCGACCTTTACATCCAACCCGGTGAGCGCCACGGCTTCGGACGGCTGCCGGCGCGGGTGTACGTCGACGAGCGGGTACTCGACTTTTTCAAGCGGAGTCTTTGATTCGGGCTGCCGAGAGCTGGCCGCGGCGGATGAGCAACGAGATGTCATTCCCCAAGAAGATTGCTATCCTGACGATGAGCGTGGGCTCCGGACACGTGCGCGCCGCCGAGGTCATCGAGCGCGCGTTCAACGACGGCGAGGAGCCGTTTGAGGTGCAGACCTTCGATGCCGCCGCCCTCGCTCCGGCATGGTTTCACTGGCTCTACGTGCGGCCCTACTGGTGGATGCTGCGGCGCGCTCCGGGCCTCTGGAGGCGGCTGTTCGAGCGCCGGCAGCGCAAGCGGCACCGGGCGACCGCGCCGCTCTGGGTGTTCCGGTACGGCTGCCACAAACTGCTCGAACAGCTCAAAGCCTTCGCCCCGAACCTGGTGATCGCCACGGAAATCGGCGCAGCGGAGATTGCCGCGCTCGCCAAACGAAGAGGCTGGACCGCGGGACCCCTGCTTGCCGTGCTCACCGACTTCCACAGCGAGCCGCCGTGGGCGCAGCGCGAGATCGACTTCTACTGCGTGGGCAGCGAAGAGGCGCGATCCCAACTGATTGGCTGGGGAGTCTCGCCGCACCGTCTGCTGGTGAGTGGCATCCCCATTGACCCCGCCTTCGCATTGAATTACGACCGCCAGGAGCTGCGGCGTTCGCTGGGACTGGCCGACGGCCGCCCGGTGGTGCTGGTGATGGGGGGCGGCATGGGACCCGCGCCGCTCGATCAAATCGTCCGCAGCCTCGAGCATTGCGGTCAGCCGCTTCAGGTGCTCGCGGTTACCGGGCAGCATGCCGCGATGCGAGCGCGAGTCGAGGGGCTGCGCGGCCAAGTGGCGCTCGATCTTCACGTCTTCGGCTGGTCAGAGAACGTTCCCGAGCTGATGGCCGCTTCCGACGTGCTCATCACCAAGCCCGGAGGGCTGACGGCGTCTGAGGCGCTCGCCGCCGGCCTGCCCATGGTCCTGACGCATCCTATTCCCGGACCGGAAGAGCGGCATGTGCGCTACCTCGAAGCGAACGGAGTGGGACTGTCCGCGCAGAGTCTGAAGGAGATTCCTGAGCTGGTCTCGCGGCTGCTGAAGAGCGAGCGCGAGCGTGAACGGATGAGCCGCCGGGCGCGCGAACTGGCTCGCCCCGACGCGGCGGACACCGTCGTACAGGTGGCGCGCGCCTTGCTCGAGAAGGCGAGCTACATTGATTTGCTCGCCAGCCCGCCGCCGCGCCCAGGGGATTCGGCGTATTTGATGTAGCGCTTATGGTGGGAAGGATGCTCAAGCTCGGGCTTTACTGGTGCGCGGCGTGGTGCCTCGCCGGCGCCTTCACCGGATACATGTTGGCGCGCGGCAATCACGGTCCCCGGGCGATGCCGGCCAGTTTTGCACTCTTCGTGGTCGGGATTCCCAGTGCGATCGTCGGAGGCGTGGCGGGCATGATCTACGTATTCCTCGCGCCCGCGATCGAGAGCCGACGCCACATGTCGATCCGCTACCTGGCCCTCCTCGGGGCAATCGTAGGGGGTGCGGTGGGCGTTTTCTACATGAAGGCGGTCATCCACTCGCCTTTCAGCGTGGTGGCCGGGGCGCTCTTTGGGGCCGGCTTGGGCGCGTTGACGCCGTGGCTGGAAAAGATTTCCTGATGCTGACCGCAATACGCCAACTCGTCGAACGCGCGTTCATTGGAGACTCGGTCCCCGCGCTGGTCCGCTGGGGCCGGACGCTGCCGCGTCCGCTCACTGAGCGGCTGCAGGCCGAAGCCTTCCGCGACGTCGTCCGCTACGCCGCCCGGCATCAGAAGTTTTTCGCGCGGAAACTGCGGGAGGCGGGAATCGATCCCACTCACGTCCGCCGTCCCGAGGACCTGGGGGGTATCTTTACGACCGCAGAAGACTTGCTCAGCCTGCCGGCTGAGGACTTTCTCTGCCAGACGCCCCAGGCGGTCTTCGAGACGACGGGGACCTCGGGCACGCCCAAGCGGACGTACTTCAGCTACGCCGAGCTTGACGCCGCGGCGCACCACGAAGCAGCGGCGCTCTGGGAGAATGGAGTCAGGCCGGGCGACCGCGTGGTCTGCACGTTTGACGCCGGCTACTGGATCTCGAGCTGGGTGACCTTTCTTGCCTCGAAGCAGATGGGCGTATTCTGCTCGGCAGCCGGCAAGCCTCTGCCGCACGATTTCTATCCGCGGCTCGCCATGTATCGCTATAACGTTATCGCCGCCGACCCTACGTGGCTGGTCAGCCTGAGCGAGATTGCCGAGAAGCAGGGTACGTTCCCGCTGAAGCTGATCCTCGCGGCAGGCGATCGCATGACCGACGTTTATCGCGACTACGTCGAACGGGTGTGGAAAGCGCCGGTAGTCCTGGGATACGGCTCGACTGAGATGGGCGGCGGACTCGGCATGGAGTGCCGCGAGCGCGCGGGCTATCACGTGGATGAGTTCGACTTTCTGCTCGAGGTGATCGATCCGGATCCTCAGGGCTACGGCGAGCTGGTCATGACCACGCTTTCGCGCCGCACCATGCCGCTCATCCGCTACCGGGTGCGTGACGTGACGCGCTTTCTCGATGAGCCTTGCCGCTGCGGCGTGACGCTTCGCCGCATCGCGAGGATCCGCGGGCGGCGTGATGAGATGGTGGTGATGGGCGCCGGCAACATGCACCCGGAAATCTTCGAGCGCGTCCTCCACGACGTCAAAGGCGTCTCCGATCGCTGGCAAGTGGCGGTACGCCAGGAAGGACTGCGCGACATCCTGGAGTTCCGGCTCGAGCTCACCAACGGCATGAGTCCGGCGGACGTCGAGCGCGCCGTGCGGCGCAACCTGGAATCGCGCTATCCCGAGGTCTGGGCGAACCAGCTCTGTGGGATGTATCAACTGGCGTTCCGCTTCCTCGCGCCCGGCACGATCGAGCAGGGTCGCAAACCTCGGCGGCTGGTCGATGAGCGGAAGGAATGAATTCATAAATTATGAATTGTGAATAATTGTGAATTCTGAATGGGAAGAGGCGGATGGAGGTGTCATTCCGAGCCCTTCGCTGTCATCCTGAGCGTAGCGAAGAGCCTGCCCTGAGCTTCGTGAAGGGATCTCGCTCTGTCGCTCAGGGTAAACTTCGCGAGGAATCTGCTTTTACCCCAGCCGCCGAGCGAGATGGTTCGCTTCGCTCACCATGACACGGTGGCTGGATTGGTTTCGCTGATTCAACATTCAGAATATTCAGACTCATAATCCAGAATTTCTCCGGAAAGGACCCGACCCCATCGAATGGTATTATCCCGGTTGACAGATGCACCCTCGGAGCCAAGGCCCATCATTTTCTCTGATTTTGATGGCACCATCACGCAGATCGACGTGACGGACGCGATCCTCGAGCAGCTCGCCGACCCCGCTTGGCACGCGGTCGAGGACGAGTGGACACGCGGCGAGATCGGCTCGCGCGAGTGCCTGGCGCGCCAGATGGCGCTGGTCCACGCCTCGCGGCCGGAGCTCGACGCGCTCATCGATGCCATCCCGGTCGATCCAGGCTTCGCGGCGTTCTACCGTTTCACAGAAGCGCGCGCCCTGCCGTTTTACGTGTTGAGTGACGGCTTCGACTACGTGATTCGACGCGTACTCCGGCGCACGGGAGTCGATGGGATACTGCGCAATGGGCGTCACCTGTTTTCGAGCGCGCTCCAGGTGCGAGCCGGGAAGCTCACACCGTCGTTCCCGCATCCCCGCGCCGGCTGCGAGCACGGCTGCGCTACCTGCAAGCCCCGCATCATGCGCCGGCTCAGCCGCGGACATCACCCGGTGGTCTTCATCGGCGACGGCTTCTCGGATTGCTTTGCCGTGCACGCGGCCGACGTGGTTTTCGCCAAAGACAAGCTGCTCGCGTATTGCCACGAGCACGGCATCGCGGCGGAGCCGTTTGAGACATTCGCCGACGTCCAGGCGCGGCTCGTAGAGGACCGAGTCGCGCTCCCGGATGGCAGCCTAGCGGTGCGGTAGGGGGACACGGAGGATTATTCAATTGCCTGATCCCGGAACCACGACCAAAACAGCCGAATTGCTCGAGCTCGAGCGCAAGTACTGCTCGTTTGGCGATACCGTCCACTATCTCGAGCCGCCCAAAGTTTTTGTGAACTGTGAGGGGACGTACCTCTACGACGAGGAGGGTACGCCGTACCTCGACCTTCAGATGTGGTATTCGGCCGCGAGTTTCGGCTACAAGAATCCGCGGCTTGGCGAAGCGCTCAAGCGCCAGATCGACCGCCTGCCGCAGCTTGCCTGCCAATATCTTCATGCTGAAAAGGTGGAAGTCGCGGCGCGCATCGCGCAGTACTGTGAGAAGCGCTTCGGCGTGAAGGGGCGCGTGCAGTTCAACGTGGGCGGGTCGCAGGCCATCGAGGACTCGCTCAAACTCGTGCGCAATGCCACGGGGAAGAACCTGATGTTCGCCTTCATGGGCGGCTATCACGGCCGGACGCTGGGCGCTTCCGCCATCACCTCGAGCTACCGCTATCGCCGCCGCTACGGCCATTTCGGCGACCGCGCCCAGTTCATCTTCTATCCCTACTGCTTCCGTTGCATGTACGGCTTGAAGCGCGAAACCTGCGAACTCTATTGCGAGCGCCAGTTCGAGAAGCTGTTCGACAACGAATATCACTCCGTGTGGGATGCGAAGGCCGAGAGCCCGGAGTACGGCGCGTTCTACATCGAGCCGGTGCAGGGAACGGGCGGCTACGTGATCCCGCCCAAGGAGTACTTCACCCGGCTGCGCGAGGTCTGCGACCGGCACAAGATCCTCATCGTCGACGACGAGATTCAGATGGGCTTCTACCGCACGGGAAAGTTCTGGGCGGTCGAGCACCTGGGCATCACGCCCGACATTATCGTGTTCGGCAAGGCGTTGACCAACGGGCTAAATCCCCTCGCGGGCATCTGGGCGCGCGAGGAATTGATCACGCCGGAGATGTTTCCTCCCGGCTCGACCCACTCGACCTTCTCCTCGAACACGCTCGGGACAGCGGTGGCGCTCGAGACGCTGAAGATGCTCGAGGAAGAGGATTACGAAAAGCTGGTCAACGAGAAAGGCGCCTACCTGCTTGCGGGCCTGAAGGAGCTTCAGCGGCGGCACCCGGCGTCGATTGGTAACGTCGACGGGCTGGGGCTGGCGCTGCGTATCGAGGTCTGCAAAGCCGACGGCATCACGCCCGACCGCGAGCTCACGGATCGCATCTTCGCCGAAGGGTTGAAAGGGAATCTCGAAGCGCGCGGACGCCGCTACGGGCTGGTCCTCGACGTGGGCGGCTATTACAAGAACGTCTTCACGCTGGCGCCGTCGTTCACCATCACCCGCGAGGAAATGGACCTTGCGCTCAGCTTGCTCGATCAGTTGTTCCGGCGGTGCAAGCCTTAGACCCCGGGGCTCAGGGCTTGTGCCACGTCTGTGTTTTCGGTGAGAACTCCCTCGATTCATCTTGTGACGACTTGCCTGTGACGGGTTCCGGCAGGTGAGCGGCGACATAGGCCTGGAAGGCCTGGTCGAGCTTGCGGGTGATGCGGCCGGGCGCCTTGAAATGCCACTTGGGACTGATGAACTCGACGGCGGCGACTTCGCGGGTGGTCGAGCTGATGAAGCATTCCTCGGCGGACTCGAGATCCGCAGCCGTCTGGTCCTGCTCGACAATCTCGACTCCCGCCTGAGGCGCAATTTCCAGCAGAATCTCACGCGTCACACCGGCGAGGCATCCGGAGGAAAGCGGCGGCGTCAGCACACGCTTGTCGCGCACCAAGAAGATATTGGCGGAGGCGCATTCGGCAAGCTGCCACTTTTCGTTGAGCAGCAGGACCTCGTCGAATCCCTCCGCGTGCGCCTGTTCGAGCGCCAGCGAGTGCGGGACCCAGGAAAGCATCTTGGCTCCGGCCAACTGGCCGCTCGAGAAGATGGCGCGCGGGCGCAGCGTGAGCCGGTGGCGAGCCGGCCACGGCACGAGTTCGCGCGAGAAGATCAAGAGATCCGACGGCGGGCGCTCTTCGCGATCCCCCCAAAGACCGCCCTGATTGCGGATGAAAGCGACGCGCGCCATCCCGGCGCGGCGACGGTTCGCGCGTGCCACCTGGACTACCGCGTCATGCACGAAGTCCCGCGTATGGCTCAGCTTGACGCTGAGGCGCTCGGCGTCGCGGCTCATCCGCGCCCAGTGCCGCTCGAAGGCGAAGGGCTGGCCGCGATAGAGGCGCAGCGTGGTAAACACTCCCCAACCAGTGAGCAGACCGACTTGGCCGGGGGCAAGACGTGCCTCGGTCGCCTTGAGGATGCGGTCGTTGTGAAAGATCAGGGGATCCACGGTGAAGGATTATCGCTCAAGTGGGTGGGACAAGGCACGGTCACGACGACGCCGTTTGCACTGCCGGCTTGCCACGGCGGGCAATCGCCGTCACGAGCGCTCCAAAGAGTGAGCCCACCACGATCGTGAATGAGACCCACAGGAGCATCTGAGGGATCAAGCCAATCATCACCCATTTTGGCCAAAGGGCAGTGGGACCATTGTATCCTGGAGGAAGTCCGTCGTAATGCGTTCCCCAGTTGCCACGGAGCGCGAAGATCATCAGAATGGCGACCGGAATGCGAGCCGCCAGACCGTAAGCGAGCAGGGTCTTCGAGAGCGCGCTCCAGCCGGGGAAGCAGAGAGCTCCGCCTACCGCCATGATCAGGAAGCCCATGAGCATCCTCGAGGGGATTTGAGCCTGGACTCCCTTGATCGATACAAAGCCCCCCAGGATCATAACGGCTAAGCCCAGAATCGGAAAGAGGATTGATCTCCCCGTGCTTGGCGGCGCATCACCACGGCGAGCCAGTTTGAGCGCGAAATAGGGTCCGAAGATAATGGGTAGCCAGGAGATTCCGACAAGCGCTCCCCCGCCGCCCGGTGAGGAATTGAAAAACGTCGGAGACCAATGCTGCAATTCGCCGACCAGCCGAAGAATTGTTATGGCTAAGGTAAAAAGGGCCGGGACCAAAATAAGCTGTGTCACACTCGGTCGCGAGCCGGATGGGGTTTCGGCCATACGAATCTCCTTAATCGAGGCAGACTCTGCAGGGGCGTCCTGACGCGGTGGAAATCTACCACGCCACGCGCACGGTGAGCGGATAATTCAGCCGAACGCGGCAGCGGGTATCAGGTGGGACGTGAACGTCATTACCGCGCGGCCACAACATCTCAAAACCGAGCAGCGCCGATCCCGTGGCCGGCAGGACAGTGGTCAGAGCTCCAGCTCCGGCGATGGCGTACTTCACGCCGGCGAACGCGCCCAGCGCGCCGAAGCCTCCCGTCAGAGCCTTCCAGGAAAAGCCGCGCGTGCCCTTCAGATGGCCCTCGGAATCGATGCGCAGCTTGGCGAGCGGCGTTTCCAGCCGTTCGAGGACGGCCGAGAGCGGTTCCGTCTCGCCATCGGGCAGCGTCACCTGCTCAAAGCGGAAAGAGAGTTCGCCAGGACGGTGAAAGCGCCGCGCCGCACGCACCTGGGTGATTCGCCCGTCAAGCAAGGTGCCCGAAGGCAGTGCGATGCGCCCGTCGACGAACACCGGATTCACCAGCATGGCGCGGATGGGATCATCCACGCTGCTGATCCGCGTGTGAATGCCCGAAAGCAGCTCAACGTCCGCTTCGGTCGAGGCGGGCACCGTCAGCGTGGGGGCGGCGTTATCGGTCGGGACAAAGCTCGGCGGCACTTCACTGCGATGCATGAGGACGCGAGGCGCAGTCTCCTGAGCCAGCGCCACAGTCGCGGCTAGCAGCATGACGATCATGAAGCCGAAGGTCTTTCTAATCATTGCCACCTCGCGCGCGGAACCGTGTGTAAAGACAAACCACCCCATCGCTCGCCAAGGGAGGATGGGCCTGGCCGATATTGTGACCCCCAACCTGCAAGAAAGCAAGCGTTTGTTTGCGACCAGCCGTGATCGAACCACCGACGCTCGATACCAACCCTGCTGTTCGCGCTTTGAAGAGCAATAACCGTGGTGAAGCCACGGGAGCCCGGCCACCCAACAGGCCGGGCCACGGTAGGTGCGTCCCCTTCTAGACGACCTTGGTAACTTTGTCGGCCTGGGGCCCCTTCTGGCCCTGGACGACTTCGAACTCAACCGTGTCGCCCTCCTGCAGGGTCTTGAATCCATCCATTTCGATGGCAGAGTAGTGAACGAAAACGTCCGGTCCACCATCCTGGCCGATGAAGCCGTAACCCTTAGTGTTGTTGAACCATTTCACTTTACCTTGAAGTCGTGCCACTTTCTTCTCCTCCTTCAGAATAGGTTCTGGGGCAAGTCGGTTCATCGGGTAGGCCCAAAAAAGAAAAGCCGGCAATCCCGTAGGACCCCGGCAGTCTTTCTACGTGCGCTTTCCGACAGATACACCGAGCATACTCCCGCGCGACATATATATATTTTCCCCGTTTCACGTGTCAAGAGTTAATTACGCCGCAAAAAGATGCATTAATCCAATGGATAACGGGATTATTGTGTACTGCCACGCTACGCGTCCACCCGCCGTGCGCCGCTCCCGCGCGGGATCTTCACCTTCGGAAAGCCTAGCGCGCCGCGTCCCGGAGCAGGTAGCCAGGCACCGGTTTTGTGCCGTGAGCTTCCCTGCCGAAAGAGTCGAAAAAGGCGAAGTGCGTTCGCTACTCTGGCGGCGTGTCCAAGGCGGGCACAACGGGAAATGTCCGGCAGATTGATTATGTGCGGATGCCCGCCTGATGCCCGTCAGCGAAAAGCCCACGGCACAAAAACGGGTGCCGTGGCTACCCTAGGGCGACCGGGGGTGACATACCGCCGTTCGATCGTCCTTTAGCGGCGCTCGAACCCGCCCAGGAGCCACATCAGGCCGACCAGGGTCTTGGCATCCTGAATCCTCTTGGCGCGCATCATGCGGCGCAGCTCGGCCGGGGTGAAGCGAGCGACGCGAATGCGCTCGTCCTCTTCAGGGTGCGCCTGAGACCTGGTCAACCCGCGCGCTTCGACGAGGAACATCCGCTCCGTCAGGATGCCGGGGCTGGGATAGAAGCTGAGCAGAGGACGTACGCGGCGGGCAAGATATCCAGTTTCCTCGCGCAACTCGCGATGCGCGGCGGCGCGTGGCGTCTCGCCAGGCTCGAGTCCGCCGGCCACCAGTTCCCAAAGCGGCTTCCCGGCGGGATAGCGGTACTGGCGCACCACGATGATCCGGCCGTCATCGAGCCGTGGCAGGACGACCACGGATCCCGGATGGCCGACCACTTCGCGCGTCGCTTCGACGCCGCCGGGCTCGATGATGAGATCAACTCGGAGGTCGAGCACGCGGCCGTTATAGACGCATTGGCTGCTGAGGACGCGGAGTCGTTGTGCCACGCGCGGAGTCCGTGGATGGAGGTGAGCGGCTCGCTGTCGTTTGACAGCGCCGCCGTCCAGTTCTCGTCCGGGCCGTTCTCGGGCCTTCGCCGAGCCTTTCAGATCGCGATGTCGAGCTTCTCGATCTGGGACTTGGCGTCTTTCTGGTCAGCCGACTTGACGCCGCTGCGGGCTTGCTCGATCCGGGCCTTGAGCTTCGTATAGCTCTCGCTCTTGGTCTTGTACGCAGCCCCCTGATCCTTCGAGTCCTGGGCGGCTTTGTCGAGACAGCTCACGAGCCCCGTGACCACCGTCAAACCAAAGCCAGACTTGCTGACAAAGGTCTTCTGATGGTAAGACTTCTCGAAATCCCCCAAGGTCTCTTTCTTCACCTCGGTGACCAAATCGGCCAAGTCTTTCAGAGTGCTCTTGGTCATTTCCTCATCGTCCTGACACGCGGGGGCTGCCTGAGCTTCCTGCGCCCGGGCGGGCCGCTGGCCGATGAACACCAAAGTTCCGACGAGCACCAGTGTTCCCATGACTTTCTTCATACGCTACCTCGTTGCCAACCGCCCAAGTATCCTCGGACGGCCGGAGATTTCTTGAGACCTATGCTACCACTACGCGCCTCGCATGGCGCAGTGATTTTCGCCACATATCAAGCGGACGGGTCACCGGGGTCAAAGGTGAAGGAGGAAGCGAGAGTGGCGGATCCGCCGGTGCGCAGATGCTCCTCCTACAACCGGAGTTTGGCTGTTATAATAGCCGCCTACACTTTGAGCTCCATGAAGATCACAACTCTGATTGTTGACGACGAACAGCCGGCGCGGGATGAGCTTGCTTTCCTGCTCAAGAGTATTCCCGAGGTCGAAGTGGTGGGGCAGGGCAAGAACGGGATCGAGGCGGTGAGCCTGATCCGGGAATTGACGCCGCAGCTTGTCTTCCTCGACGTGCAAATGCCGGGCCTTGACGGTTTCGGCGTCATCAAGAAGCTGCTGGAGAAGAAGGCGCGCCTACCTTATTTCGTTTTCGCCACCGCCTACGACAATTACGCCGTGCAGGCGTTCGAGGTCAACGCGCTGGACTACCTGCTCAAGCCCGTGGCGCGAGCGCGCCTCGAGAAGGCGATCACCAAGGTCCGGCAAGGCGTCGAGGCGTCCGTCTCGACCAGTCAGAAGCTCGACCGCCTGGTCGCGATGATTGAGGAGCGGCCGGCGCTGCAGCCCGCGAAGTCGGCCAAGCTGCTGATCAAGAGCGCGGGACGGCTGTACCTTGTCGATTCCGACGACATCATCTACGCCACCATTCAGGACGGCGTCATCAGCATCGTGACGCGGGACCTCGAGGGGCAGTCCAATTTCCGCACCGTGGAAGAACTGCAGAGCAATCTCGACCCCAAAACCTTCTGGCGCGTCCACCGCTCCTATCTCATCAACGTCAACCGCATCAAGGAAGTGGTGCCCTGGTTCAAGAGCTCCTACCAACTGAAGATGGACGATCGCAAGCAGACAGAAATCCCCGTGAGCCGCGCCCAGACGCGCAAGCTGCGGGAACTCCTGAACATGTAGGCAGACTACCCCGTTGCGGGTTGCTTCCGCTTCCGCGCGACGTACTGTTTGATGGCGTCGACCAGCCCTGGAATGGTCGAAACCCGCGCCTCGACCGCGACCGGTACGCCAAGTCCGCGAAGTGTCGCGCTGGTGACGGGTCCAATCGAGGCGACAGCCGCCGCGCTCAGCAGTTGCTCCGCTCGGTGCTCGCCGAGAAGCGCGACAAAGTTGGCCGCGGTGGAGGAACTCGTGAAAGTGACCCAGTCGGGCGGCGGACTCAGCAGGCGATCGAGTTCCGCGGGAGCGATGGAGGGCAGCACCGTTTCGTAGGCTTCGACCACGTCGACGCGGGCGCCGCGTTCGGCCAGCATTCGCGGCACCAGGTCGCGTGCCACCTTGGCGCGCGGGATGAGGAAAGCCTTGCCGCTCATGTCGAGATCGCCGAACGCCTCGACCAGTCCCTCGGCGCGATATTCACGCGGAATGAAGTCCACCTTGACGCCCGCCCGCGCGAATTCATCGGCTGTAGCCGGGCCGATGGCGCCAATCTCTAGCCCGAGAAGATCGTCCAGGCCCCGGCCACACACCGCGAGCCGCTCGAGGAATTTGCGTACTCCATTGGCAGAGGTGACGAGCAAAAAGTCGAACTCCTCGAGACGCCGGATCGCCTCGTCGAGTGGCTCCCACGACTCGGGGTCTCGAATTTCGATGGTGGGAATGGAGACGACCTCGGCTCCCTCCGCCGCCAGGGCGTCCGCCAGCACGCCGGCCACCTCGCGCGCCCGCGTAATAACGATGCGTTTCCCTGTGAGTGGTGCAGGCTCACTCAACTTTCGGCACCTCAAGGTGGGCCGCAGCCAGGATTTCGTGAGCGCCCTGCTTCAACAGTTCCTGAGCGGCGCGCTCCCCCAAGTCATCGAGAACGTCAACCGGTCCCGCAACGCTCGTGCGAATCAGTCTCGAGCCGTCAAGGCTGGCGATGACCGCAACGAGTTTGAGCCCGCCGTCGGCAGTCCAAGCGTGTGCGGCGATCGGCACGTCGCAGCCCCCGCCCAAGGCACGCAGCAGAGCGCGTTCGGCGCGCACTGCCTGGTGAGTTGCCGGGTCGTCGAGCGGCTGGATTGCCTGCTGGACACGCTGGTCGTCCTCGCGGACTTCGAGCGCCAGCGCACCCTGACCCACCGCCGGACACATCTCCTCGACGGCGAAGTATTGCGTGATGCGGTTGCCCAGCCCCAGTCGGTCGAGTCCTGCCGCCGCAAGGACCAGCGCCTCGCAGTCGCCGCGCTCGAGTTTCTTGAGGCGAGTGTCGACGTTGCCGCGCACCGCAATCACTTCGAGCTTGGGTCCGAGCGCCCGCAACTGGGATTGCCGCCGCAGGCTGCTGGTGCCGACTCGCGCGTCCATGGGCAGCTCCCGAAGCGGCTCCCCGCTTCGCGAGACCAGCGCGTCGCGCGCATCAGCGCGAAGCGGAACGGCTCCCACCGCGAGACCAGGAGGCTGCTCGGTGGGCAAATCCTTCAAGCTGTGGACCGCGAGGTCGATGGACTGGGCGGCGAGCGCTTCTTCAATCTCCTTGATGAAAAGACCCTTGGTGCCGGAGCTCGTAAGGGAGACCTTCGGCAGTTTGTCGCCCGTCGTTTTGATGATCCGGATGTCAGCGTGGTGTCCGGCCTCGGCCAGCCGGTCGCGCACCCATCCGGCCTGCCAGAGCGCCAGCTTGCTGCCGCGCGAGCCGACTACAATCTTCATTGTTAATCGACTCCGAAGATTTTGCGGATCATCTGGACAAGGGCGCCATGCTCGGGGAGTCCGGCGCCGCTCTTGAGTTCGGTGACGGGGCCGTGGAGAATCTTGTTTTGAATGCCGCGCGTGAGGGCCTCGACGGCTTCACGCTGTTCGGGCGTGAGCGAACCCAGGCGGCCGCGGTAGCGTTCAAGCTCGGCTTCACGGATGCGGTCGAGCCGCTCTTCGAGCGCGACGATGGTCGGTACGACCTCGCGCGAAGCGAGCCGCCGCCCGAGCTTCAGGACTTCCTCGTTCACGATCTGCTCCGCCCACACCGCTTCGCGCTCACGCTGTTTCTTGTTGGCCTCGACCACCTGCTCGAGATCGTCGATGTTGTAGACGAAAGCGTTGGCCAGCTCGTTGACGGCCGGATCGACGTCGCGAGGCACGGCGATATCGACGAAGAACATAGGGCGGTTCTTGCGCGCCGCCAGTAACCGCTCCGCCTGCGCCTTGCTGACGACGAAGTGCGGAGCGCCGGTCGAGCTGATGACGATGTCGGCGCGGTCCATGGTATCGAAAAGCTGTTCGAAGTGGATGGCCGTGCCGTGGAAAGCCGCCGCGAGTTCGACAGCCCGATCATAGGTGCGATTGCTGACGAAGATGGCGCGCGCCCCCGCCTGCAGCAGGTGTTTGGCGGAGAGTTCGCTCATCTTACCCGCGCCTACTACGAAGACGGTCTTGCCCTCGAGGGTGCCGAAAATCTTTTTCGCCAGCTCGACCGCCGCGTAGGAGACCGATACCGCCGCGGAACCGAGCGCCGTCTCGCGTCGCACACGCCGCGCCACGCTAAGCGCCTGGTTCACCACGTCGTTAAGCGGCCCTTTCAACGCCCCAACCTCGCGCGCCGTGGCGTAGGCACGCTTCACCTGCCCGAGAATCTGCGGCTCGCCCAGGATCATGGAGTCGAGACTCGAGGCGACGCGGAATAGATGGCGCACTACTTCTTCCTGGCGACGCCAGTAAAAGAACGGCTCCCAGGGGCTGAGATCGCAGTGATGATAGTCGAGCAGGAACTGGCGGATCAGCGGCTCGCCTTCGAACCCTTCCTGAGTGTTGGCGAACACCTCCACACGGTTGCAGGTGGAAAGGATCATGCCCTCGGCGACACCTTCGCGGTGTACGAGCCGCGACACGGCGCCCGCCAAGTGCGATTCCTGGATGTTCATCCGCTCACGCACTTCCACGGGAGCGGTTCGGTGATTGATTCCTACAAGAACAAGGTTCATGAATTAAAGACCCGAAACTTCTCGAGAGGGTCGTCGCATCCAAGCTCCGCTTCTAACTTCTGACTCCTGCCTTCTAAGTGCTACGGCATTCCTCCTCCCTTCGGAACATAACCGTGCTGGCCGCTCAGCAGGCTCGCGCCCAGGAAGGTCACCATGACCGCGGCGAAGCCGAAGATCGCAACGTAGGCGGCGCGGCGCCCACGCCAGCTTCCGGCAAGGCGTGTCGAAAACAGAGTCAGGTAGATGAGCCAGGTAATAATCGACGCCAGGATCTTGGGATCGAGCTCCCACGGCCCTTTCCAGGTCCGGCTGGCCCAGACAAATCCGGTGAGGATGCCAATGCTCAGAAGCGGAAGACCAAAAACCAGCGAGCGATAGTAAATCTCGTCGCATATCTCGAGCGACGGCAAGCGGTAGTAGAACGCTTTGGGGCGTTTCGACTTCAATTCGTGCTCCTGGATCAGGTACATGACGGCAGCAACGAAAGTTACAAAGAAACCCGTATAGCCCAGGATGACGGTGAAGATGTGGAGTCCCAGCCAGCCGCTGCGGAACGTGGCGGAGCTGAACGAGGCCTCGGGACGAAGCGCCGAAATCAGAGTCAGCAGGAAGACCATCGGCAGCATGAAGATCCCAAGCGCCGCAATCCGGTAGAGGAGATAGGCGAAGAAGAAAGCGACCGTCATGAGAAAGGCGAAGAAAGAGAGCGCACTGCGGACGTCGGTGACCGGCAACCGGTGCAGGTGTGACGCGGGCAGAGCGAAGGCCATGGCGTGCAGGACAAGCCCCAGACCCAGCGCGGCGAGTGCGGCCGGGGGCAGCGAGGGACGGCGCCGGACCAAAGAGGGAACGGTAAGCGCGATTCCCAGTCCGTAAACCACGAGTGCGAGCCACAAGGACGTCGTTTGCATCGATTCCTGAAGTCAGCCGCCTGACGGTAGAATTATATAACAGCGGCAGCCTGCTCCACCGGCCGGCTTCGCACGCGACGCAACGCGCGTGTGGGCGTCGAAGACCAGCATTAGGCTAGAAAATCCTGAGACGCAGAAGCTGCTCGACCACCTCAGCGGGATTGCGTCCTTCGGTCGAGACCCGGTGTTCAGCAAGCTGATAGAAGGGGAGGCGCTCGGCGAGCAACTGGGCGAAGCTGGCCTCGTCGCGAAACAGCGGGCGATTGTTCATGCCCGCGCAGCGACGGCGGAGTTCGGAAAGGTCGCAGTCGAGCCAGATCGTCACCCCTTCGGTCGAGCGGATGAAATCGAGGTTGGCCCTCTGCACGAAGGTCCCGCCTCCCAGCGCGATGACGGCGGGCTCGGCCTTGGAAGCCTCAGTCAGGACCACGTGCTCGATGGCGCGGAATGGCGCTTCGCCTTCTTTCTCGAAAATCTCCCGGATGGTCCGGCCCTGGGCCGCTTCGATGGTGGCGTCCAGGTCGATAAAGGGCCAGCCCAGTTCGCGCGCCAGCAGAGCTCCCACCGTGGATTTTCCGCTGCCCATGAACCCAAGAAGGTAGATCAGTTTGCGCCGGTGCCGGCTCATCTTCGAAACCCACGGATCGAACTCGTCCTCTATCTTGCCATGTCGCACGCAACGAAATAAACAGCCCAAGTTGTGGCTTCCCCCAGAGGGCGTGAAAACCGCCGGCTCCGCCCTGGCGTGACCCGGCGCTCTCAAGCCTTATTTCAATTTCGAGTTTCGATGCGTGAAGCTTAAGGCAGGCGGCGGATCCGGATGGTGCCGCTGAAGGAAGTGAGCTCAAGCGTGGCCTTTCCCGCGTTGTGCGTTCCGAACAGGCTGCTCGAGTTCAGAGGCCGGAACGCGGTGTGCCGCTTGGGTGTGAGCGCAATATCGGGGTCGGCGACCACCTTGCCGCGGACCGTCTTGGCGTTCAGCTCGAAGGATGCCGACTGAGGCGTCAGCACTTCGGTGTCGCCGCTGTAGTCGGAGAGCTCATACTGGCCGCCGGGGAGGAAATCGCCCTCATAGAAAATCTTGCCCGAAGTGGTCACAACTCGCAGGCGCGCGCTCGCCGGATTGACAATGCGCACGCTGCCGCAGATGGAATTCGCCTCTACACGTCCGGAGGGGCGCACAATCTCGATATCGCCCCCAATGGAGCGCACCGCCAGGTGGCCTGACTCGTCGCTGACGGAGATCGTCCCGCCGACCGTATCCACGGAGGCTTCGCCGCGCAGCTTCTCGATGCGCACGCTGCCCTCGGGATTGCGAATCTCCAAGCTCGAATCAAGCGGGATCTCGAGGGTGTAGTCGGTGCTCTTGTCGCCGGTCTGGTTGCTGAGGATGTGGGTGGTGAAGTGAATCTTTTCCGCGGCGCCGCTGGGCGGGTACTGCTCGACGTCCACTTCAATCTCGGGCGAGACGTTGGTCGACGTCACATGGACTGCCGGTCGATCCCAACCCTTGACGACCACGTGGCCCTTCAGATTGGACAGACTGACGCGCGGGCTGGCCGAGGTCTCAAGCGTCCGGTCGAAGTGCAAGGGGCCGCTGGCCCCCGCCAATCCGAGCGGCAACAGAAGCAGCCACGCCCGCGTCCAGCGAAGTCTGGGCGGCGCTTCTTCAGGTTGGACTTGAATCGAGGAGTCGTCTGGTCGATCTAGCACAGAGGCAAATTCCCTTTCGGACCGATCAGCGGGCATCGTACTCGAGCGCCGCTGACAGCACCTCAGCCTTTTCCTGGTACGCCGCCATCAGATATTGGCGAGCCAGACTGTTGTCCGGCTCCTTTTGGATCGAATCCTGGCACTGGCGGATGGAATCGTCGAGCGACGCCAGGCTCTTTTCGTAGGTCACCTGGAGCGCCGGTTCCATCGTCTGCTTGCGTGACTGATAGTCGCGTTCCATCCCGTCGACCGTCTGGGCCAGCGCGGCATTCTCGCTTGAAATGGCGGCGGACGCAACAGGTTCTGGCCTGACGGATGCGGTGTGAGTTGTCGGAAGATTCGCAGTATGACGGGAGAGGGTGAGCGTCACAGCGAGCACCAGCATACCGGCCAGTGCAACCACCGGCGCCGGCCGCCAGACGCCGGAAAGAGGCGCCAGCCACCGGCGCGCCCAGCTTTCCGGCTCGTGAATGATCCCCTCCGCCACCAGGGTAGCGCGAATATTGGCCCACACGCGCGCGGGCGGGTCGACCAGCGGCAAGACCCCGCTCTCAGAGACGATGGTCTCGAGGTCCTGAAGCACCACGCCGCAGAAGAGGCATTGGCGTGCATGGGCGAGCACGGCGGGACGATTTTCTCCGTCCAGGTACTCCGCTACGTCCCGATCGAACTGCCGGCACGCTTCGGTTTCCCCCCTCAGCCTTCCATACTTCTCGTCGTTCATGGCGCTTCCTCTAGCCTATCCCCTCTGGTCCGGCTCCTTATCCTTAGATGCAGTTCCTGGCTCACTCGCCAACGGCCGGTGCTCGCGCAGGTGCTCGCGCAATTTCAGCCGCGCCTTATGAAGCTGAGACTTGGAGTTACCAATCGAGTAGTTCATGATCTGGGCGATTTCGTTGTGCTCGTACCCCTCAACGTCGTGTAGAACGAAAACCGCGCGGTAGCCGGGCGGCAGTTCAGCGATTGCATGGTCGAGCGTAATCCGGTCGATGGAGCCCATCAGCCGCTTGTCGTCGTCTCCGTACTCGCGCTTGACCGGTTCTTCCTGCGAGCTATTGGCGTCCTCAAGCGGCACCTGCTGGATTCCGCGCCGCCGCAAGTGCATCAAAACCACGTTGACCACCAGACGGTGCAACCAGGTGGAGAAAGCCGACTCCCCCCGGAAGGTACCGATCTTTCGGAACAACTGTAAGAAAGCTTCCTGCGAGAGATCTTCGGCTTCCGCCGTGTCTCCGGTCATCCGCAAGCATAAAGAATAAACACGGCGCTTATGCGCCTCAAAGAGTGATGCAAACGCCGCTTCGTCTCCCTGCTGGGCGCGCGCGATAAGTTGAGTCTCAGACTCGGCCTTCGACGCCGCATCCTTCTGTGGGCTCAAAGTGAATCACTTGGGCCGCACCTCGACTCGCTGGGTGAGATGCGGAGCACTAGACGGGAGTTGTCTTCATGTCAACGGTCCGGCCCGCCGCCTGGAAGGGCCCTACTCACCTGATTCCAAAGCCGCGACCCGGGTTATCCTCCCCTTTTCTCGACCCGACCGCTGACGCCAATAACCAGTGTTCAGAACTCTTTCGGCCAATCCTGTCCCTGGCCGGAGCCTGCTCTCGGAGAAGGGTATCCCGTGCCTCTAGGATCAAGAATTTGCGGACCGCCAACCGGTGGAAACGGCCGGGAATGGCCCCGGCTCCCATCGCGACTACAGGGCTTCAGCGGTCGCTCGCGGAACTCCCCCCACCAACGTTGACCACCGCTTTGCCCAGGCCGGCGTTCCCAGCCGTGTCGTAGACCCGCAAGGTAACAACGTGTTCGCCGGGCGAGAGCTTGACGGTCTTCACGGTAAAGGCCTCATGCCGCGAATCGACGATCCCGTCGTCGGAGTTGACGTCGTGCCAGTCCCCGCCGTCGGTCGAAGCTTCGGCGCTACGCAGCGGGGAAGTGGCATCTTCGGCCTCGAAGTGGACCTCCGCCTCGCTCCCCTTCACCTGCGGTTCGAGAGGGCGCACGGCGGGCGGCGTGTTGTCGACCCAGAAGGGAGCGCTGACCAAATCCGTTTTGCGAGCCGTCGAGGGAGGGTTGGAGTCTTCATCGGAGGCCACCAAGCGGGCGATGTATTTGCCGTCGGCAATACTATCAGGCTCAAGCTGGTAGGCGGTCTGGTGCATCTTATCCTTGAGCAGGTGCCACTGGTTCTCATCGGCCGCCTTAACATAGAGCGCATAAGTCAACTGGTCGCCGTTCGGATCGTCAGCCTGCCAGGTAAAAGTGATGGGTACCTTCGCCGAGGCGCTGCTGGTCGAGGGCGTACCGAAGCTTGCGGCCGCGCTCACAACCCCGACCGTCATCCCCGGATAGGTAGCGGGGACCGGGGAACTTCCCGCCGGTCCGGTTCGCTCGCCGCCTGCCGATACGTTCAACGAGCGAATCTGCGGTGGCAGGTTCTGATTGAGGTAAGCGACTGTGACGTCGTCCAGCACGGGGGCAGCGGCGCCGGAACCGTGGAAGACCGCTTTCCATTGGATATAGCGCGCTGGCGGGCTGGTGATAGCCGTGCCGCTGGGGTCGCGATAAGGCCCGGCCCAGTCGCTCCACGTCTGATCGGGCCGGTCGGTGTTGCCGGAGCGCGTAAAGAACTCGATCGACGCGCCAGAGGGAATTTCTCCGCGATAGGCCAGCGTGCCCCAGTGCGAGATGAACTTTGTATCCTTGACGGAGGACTCGTAGGATCCCTCGCGACTGGGCTCGGTGCCCAGCCGGAAGAGTTTGGCCACGTTGGTCGTGGCCGCATAGAGATCCTTGCCGTCGAGCCACAGACGGGTGGCCAGCGCCTCGCGCGTCTCGGTGAGCAGAGTCAGGCGTTCGCCGTCCGGGGAAGGGGTGAGGTCGAAGATACGCCCGCTCGAATCGGTTGAGAACAGAACGTCATCGCCGCGTACCGCCAAGCCAAAGATGCTCTCGGTGTTGGAGGTCCACAAGGTCTCGGCAGTGTAATCCGGTTGGATCTCGATCAGCGACCCCTTGCCCTGCGGCAGCTTGGGGACAGGAAAAGGGACCGCCGGTGTGAGAGCCCGATTGAAACTGGGCGGCCGGTTGCGATTGTTGGCGGGCGGAGCAGTCTGCGCGGGAGGATTGCTCTCCGGCTGATCACCATCGTCCCCGGCGGCGGCCGTGACCGTAACCGTGGTGACGGCAGTCGGCATGTGAGCGGGTGTACCCTGAGGGCCGAACATCTCCTGGGAGCCCTTGCCGCCCGCACCACCCAGCGCGGCGGCGTAGACGCGTCCCTGAGCGTCGGTTGCCAGGGCGTGAATCTCCGGCAGCTCGGACTGGTAGATCACAAAAGCCTTGCCTTGCGGAGTGAATCGATAGATAAGTCCATTGGGAACGGTGCCCGCCAGCAGATTGCCCTGACGGTCGAGGGTCATGCACATGACGTGCGTCTGCTTGGTATCGTAAAAGACCTCGCCCTTGCCGTCCTTGTCGATCCGCAGGATCTTTCCCTGATCACCGGTGCCCGCATACAAGCGTCCCTCGCGGTCGAACGTCAGCGCCCAAATGTACTTGGTCTTGGGCTCGTAGAAGACCGTGGACTTGCCATCCGGGAGGACACGGTAGATCTTTCCGTCAGGAGAGCTGCCGGCATAGAGCGCGCCATCCGAACCGATCGCTAACGCGAAGACGTCGGGCTCCGGGGCGGTGAAGAACAGCGACCCATGGCCCTTGGAATCCACACGGAAGACTTTTCCCCCGTGTCCCGTGCCCACGTAGATGTTCTCGTGGCGGTCGCCGGCCAGTGAGAGGGCCAGGTTCTCATCCGGGGTGAAGATGGCGCGGGCCTCCGGCGCCAGAGTCAATTCGCCGTCCTTACTCAGCGATACGCTGACCAGCGTCCCCTGGAGGAAGTCTTCGAAGGAGCCGACCTGCCAGAAGCTGGTCTCGACCGCCACGAGAGGCGCCGAGAGCGCCAGCCAGAGCGCAGCGATCAGAAATAACTTGACGTTTTTCATTCAAAGCCCTTCTGCCGGTTGCGGAATTGACGCAGGACAACTCGAAAGCGCCCACAGTCATACGGCAGCCCTGTAACCGCCCATCAGCAATTATCAGTTGGCCATCAAATCCCTAGCTCCCCGGTCCCACCACCTTGAGCGCCAGCGTTTTCTCGCCATGGATCGTGTAGAGAGAAGGCTTGGTCTCGAAGTCCCCTACCACCGAGGTGCCGCTGAACATGACGCTGCTCATGGCGGCCGGGTCAGCCAGGAGGGTCTGCACCAGCGACGGCGGCGGCGAGGGATATTCGTCACCCTGAATCACAAACGACCGTTGCGGCGCCATCAGCAGCGCGTAGACGCGGTTATTGCGGCGCATGCGGTTGAGCGCCCGCACCAGTTGCCGCAGGTCGCGCGGGGGTGTGGAGAGGGGCGTCAGGCGGTTCTCGAGCAGGTTGATCGTCTGGCCGCTGCCGACGACCAGCGACAAGTTCTTATCGCTAATACTTTCGGGAATGGTTACCGGGATTTTCTCGGTGAAGGCTTCGCCCCACGAAGTACGCAACACCGCTGTCACTTCGATGTGGTCGCCGGGACGCACCTCAGACTTGGTAGACCACGCTTGCTCGAGCGTCGCCTGCCGCAGCTCATTTTGCGCCGTAGCCGAAATCTCGATGCTCTTCACCGCAAGCTCGGGGAACCCGCTGCTCATGATGTAGCTGAGAGGGGTGGCAACAGCGAAGCCCGCGTTGTTGGCGGCATTGATCTCTGCCGAGACCACGTCTTCAAGGTCAACCGAGTCGCCGCTCGAAAGTTGAATCTTACCCTTAATCTCGTAGGTCGAAGGCCCGACCATGCGCTCAGTCGAGCTGAGTGCCGAGACCACCGCCAGGTTGAGCAGAAAAGGCGAGAGAAACGGGTCCTCGACCAGGTCGAAGTGGTAGTCGGCCTGGGTGTTTAGCGTAGAGTCAAGGTGCACGTGGACGGGGATCAGCGCCGCGCGCTCGCCCACCACGCCGTAGATCGCCGCGAAGCGGTCCTGGCGAATCGTCCCCACCGGCAGGCCAGGCTCATCGAGCTTGAAGGAGCTGGCCAGACTCGCCACGGACGTCAGCACGTGGGCGCGCGCAAAAGGAATCTGGGAAGGCCCGGCCAGCAGCAGCCGGTGCCCGCAGGCATACACGTCGTTCCCGTGCCGGTAGGTGACCGTGCAGTCAGCATTCAAGTTAAGGTCGCCACTGACGAGGAACAGACTGATCATCGAGCCCGCCTGGATGTCGGCGAGACTGGACTCGCCGGGCGCGCCATCCTCCGCCTTACTTTCCGCCCTTGCCGGGCCACCGGAAAGGATTCCACCCGCCATGGGCTCGAATCCCATGGAGCGAAAGACCGAGGCATAGCTCTGAATCGCGGCGCTCGAGAATCCACCAAAGCGCAACGGCAGGGCGAGCGAAACCGGCGCCCCAGGAGCCGCCTCGGAGGCATGCATCCAGCGCTGCCACGGCGCCGAGTCCGCGGTTTGGTCCCCCAGGGAAATCAATCGTCCGTCGACGATGCGGTAGCCTTGACTGTTGGAATCATGGCGGCGGAGGTGATCCGCAGCCGAAGGGCTGGCACTCGAACCCAAGTGCGTGGCGGTTTCAGGCACCACCCGCACCATCTGTTCAATCGGCGTAATGCCGGCGATGGGCTCCTTCGCGAAAGGGAAGCCCAGGGCGACGGCGCCTACCAGCTTGCCGTCGATATACACGGGGCTGCCGCTCATCCCGGCAATCACGCCGGTCTCCGCGAGCGGGCCGCCGGAGAGCCGCGCCAGAATGAGGTCCTGCTTAGGCGCGATGGCGTTCTTCAGCACGCCCAGGATCTCTACCTGGAAATCCTGAACCTTGTCGCCCTCGAAGATGGTACGGCCGACGCCCTTGAGTCCGGGCTTGATTTGATCAATGGGGAAAAACCTGACGTCGTTCTGCGCCCGCGCGGGCGAAGCCCCCAACATCGACAATAAAATCAGAGACGCCACGCCTCGTAAGTGCATACTTTCAGGGCTACCACGCCACCCGCAATTCCTTAGTCTAGGGACAAACGCCCGCGCCGTCAAGCAAGCGGTCTGTGTCGTCCATGACCACCGCCGGACCGGATGCCGCCTCTCAGTCAACCCGCAGCACCGCCGCACCGCGGATGGCGTCGTTCTTAAGAGCACTCAGTGCGCGATTGGCTTCCGCGAGCGGAAATACTTCGGTCTGGGTGCGAATGGGAATCTCAGCGGCGAGCCGGAGGAAGTCTTCGCCGTCCTGGCGAGTGTTGTTGGCCACGCTGCGTAGGATGCGCTCATGGTAGAGCAGGTTGTAGTCGAGCGGCGGAATAGGGCTCATGTGGATGCCTGCCAGCGCCACCGTCCCGCCCTTCTTGAGCGCTCGGAGCGCGGCCGGGACGATTTCGCCGGCCGGGGCGAAGACAATGGCGGCGTCGAGTTTCGCGGGTGGTTCAGCGGTGGCGCTTCCCGCCCACACCGCACCCAATTCGATCGCTAGCCGCTGGTGACGCTCGTCGCGCGTCATGGCATAGACGTCGACTTTCCAGTATCGCGCCACCTGAATCGCCACATGCGCCGCCGCGCCAAACCCGTAAAAGCCCAGCCGGCCGCCCGGTTGGATACGTGACAGCCGCAGCGAGCGGAAGCCAATGATCCCCGCGCACAGGAGTGGCGCCGCCTGCTCGTCCGAGAGGCCCTCGGGGATCGGATAAACGAACTGCTCGGGCGCGACCGCGTATTCCGCATAGCCGCCGTCGACAATGTAACCAGTGAACGTCGCCGCGTCACACAGGTTCTCCTTGCCCTCACGGCAGTACTCGCACACCCCGCAGGTCCAGTGCAGCCAGGGGATCCCCACGCGGTCACCGATTCGGAAGCGTGTCGCTGCTCGACCTGTCTTCTCGACGTGGCCCACCACCTGATGCCCGGGAATCACCGGGGACTTGCGCGGCGTGAGTTCGCCTTCGACCACGTGTAAGTCGGTGCGGCAAACACCGCAGGCCGCGACGCGCACCAGCACGTCGTTCGCCGCCGGCACGGGTTCAGGCGCCTCCCCGCAGCGAAGCGGATTGGTCGTGACGGGCGCCGGCGCAGAAAGAACGCAGGCTTGCATCAGGCTCCCCTCCGATCATCCGGCTCACTAGACGCGGCCGGCGGCGGCAGGAATGGCTCGAAGTCCTCGAGGATGGCGCGCGCTACGGTCAGTGGTTTCGCGTCGCGATGGCCGCCTCGTTCGTTATACTCCCGATTTACCTCGGCCCAACGGTTGTGGATTCCGGTCTGGATCTGGACCAGTTCCGTGGCCTCCATTTCCTCACCCGGCGGGAAATTGAGTTCGCAGGCGAAGAGCTGGTCGGGCTTGCGAGGATTGAAGAGCGGCACCCCGTACTTGCGGCAGATGAGCGGCCGGTGCGAATAGATCTGGCAAGCGCCGTCCTCGAGCGCGGGGCAGGGAAGCCGCAGACCGGGCGGCGGCAGGCTGCCCCAGGCGTCAGGAACGTTACGGCCCGCCAGCAACTTTTCGCGCTCGGGCAGATACCGGCGGGCGCGATGCTCCATCCGCTCGCGAACCTCGGGCGAAAGCTCCTTCACGGCGCGGGAAATGTACGCCGCCTCGAGTTCGGTGATCTGGAACATCTGGCTACAGCAGTCCGAGCAACCCTTGCGGCAGTGGATGCGCTCGCCGTACTCGCGTCGATTGCGGGCGAACTCCGCCTCCCACTCGGCGGCGATGCGCAGGTAGTCATCGTAGGAGGATGCGGTCATGGTGTGAGTGCTCGACGAGGTGCGGACCAGTTCGACCGATCGCTATTGTAGCATCCAACGTAGCATCCAAGCCGGAACCGGGGTGCCCGTGGAATCCTCAGGGAAAATGTGCTACCTCTAATTCAACGATGGACTTCCTCAACACACTTCGCGTAGCACTGCGCTCGCTCGAGCGGCATAAGATGCGGTCGTTTCTGACCATGCTGGGGATCGTCATCGGGATTGCGGCGGTCGTGGCGTCAGTAAGCTTCGGCGAGGGCGCCGACAACATGGTGCAGGCGCAGATCGCCAACATGGGCACCAACCTGCTCTACGCCTTTGCTGGCAGCATGGGACGCGGCGGTGTCCACCAGGGCTGGGGATCCATCTCGACGCTGACCGTCGGCGACGTCCAGGCCATCGGGCGCGAGTGTTCGGCGGTGAAGCTGATCTCCGCGGGCTCGGAAACCGGGGTCCAGGTGGTCTATGGAAACCAGAACTGGTTCACCGAGATGAACGGCGTCGACGTCACCTTTCCGATCATCCGCAACTGGCCGATGGCTGAGGGTGCGTTCTTCAGCGAGGAGGACGTGCGGCGCGGAGCCAACGTCGCGCTGGTCGGGCAAACCGTGGTCCAGATGCTCTTCGGCGCCGAGGACCCGGTCGGTAAGACCATTCGCGTCAAGAACATACCGTTCCGCGTCATCGGCGTTCTCGCGCCCAAAGGTCAGGCGGCCTTTGGATTCGATCAGGACGACCGCATCGAAGTGCCCTACACCACCGCCCAGAAAAAGCTGGTGGGCAACACCTACCTGCAGTTCATCGCCATCTCAGCCCTCGATCGCAACGCGGTGAAGCTGGCCGAACTGCAGGTGACCCAACTCCTGCGTGAGCGCCATCATCTGCGTCCTGACGAGGACGCCGACTTCAGCGTTCGCGCCATGACCGAGGCGGCAGACGCCGCCGCTGCGGCCGGTTCGGTGATGACCCTGCTGCTAGCGGGCGTAGCGTCCATCTCATTGTTGGTAGGTGGGATAGGGATCATGAACATCATGCTGGTCTCGGTCACCGAGCGAACGCGGGAGATCGGCATCCGGCTCGCTGCGGGCGCTACCGAGAACGACATTCGCGGCCAGTTCATTGTCGAGGCCGTTGCTCTGAGCCTGCTGGGCGGCCTACTCGGCATCGTCGGGGGCGTCTTCCTTTCGGGAACTGTGGCGGGTCTGCTGGGTTGGCCACGCTTCATTTCTCCTTCCGCACTGGGCACCGCGGTTCTGTTCTCGACCGCCGTGGGAATCTTCTTTGGATACTATCCCGCCGGCAAGGCTGCCAAGCTCGATCCCATCGAAGCGCTGCGCTACGAGTAGCCCGACTGAAGGGTTTTCGACCTGGCCCTCTCGGAGGGGAGAGGGTGTCCGAGGAACGAGCACGGGTGAGGGGTCTCTCGGTGGGAATCCACGCTCGTCACTCGTCACGGTTCTTGGCTGTCTCATGCGTCTTGCATCGCCCGCCCTCCCGTGTCAAAAAGGAGACATTCTCACGCGTCTCATTTGTCTCACGTCTACCGGAGTCGATGTCGACGCAGTCTGTAACTCCATGAAAATACAGGGTAATTTGTCCGCTTCGCGAACGCTACTCCAAATCACCCGGTGACAAAAATTGTCAATCCCCAAGATTCAATTAAGTGATTATACTTCAACAAGTTATGCGCCATGCGATGGCGATTGACATTTTTTGTCACCGTTTTTGGGGCTTACCGAATTCCTGCATGAAGAAGCGCCCACTCGCCCAGGGACCCTCGCCTGCGGCTCTGCCGCCCTGCTGTGCGGGACAGCTCTGCCGTCCCGGAGCCCGCCTGGAAAACTACTCTACCTGGCGGCTGGGTCTCGCGGCATCAAGCTGCCCGTGAGGCGAAACCCCTCCTGCGCCGCGGGGGAGTGAGAGGCTAGTTTGGTAGCCACGGCGCGAGTTGTGTGCCGTGGGTTCTTTTTTCTGACTGGTCGAAAGCCCACGGCACTAAAATCGTGCCGTGGCTACCACTACCACCCGCGGCTGCAAGACGTGAAGGACGGCGCTATACGACTTTGCTCGGGAGCGCGGAGCGCTCCCCAGGGGTCGGAGCTTTCAGCTCCGACAACAACACCACAGGAAGAGCAGGGGGGCTTGAGCCCTGAAGCGATGAGAAACGATTACCGCGTTCCCCCGTCCTGGGGAAGAGGCAGCTTCAGGGGCTGAAGCCCATTCTGTCATCCTCGAAAGCTTGAGCGCCGGAGTTGAAGCTCCGACCCCCTAGGCAAGTGGTGGTAGCCACGGCACGATTTTGGTGCCGTGCGCTTTTGACCTGTCGGAAGAGAAGAACCCACTCCCTACTCGGAGCCCGCATCCCGTAGGGGCGCCCGCAGGGCTCCCGTGCCCTGTCTTCAGGTTGACCGTACTTCGCCTAACGCTCGACATCCAGCGGCGGCGCGAAACGCCGTCCCCTGCCTGCGTCGTTACGCCGGTCCTGATGCAAGCGAGGACTCGTTACAGAGGAGCACGATCTTGCCGGTCACGCCTCCCTTCCCGAGCAACTCGTGCGCACGTCTTGCCTCGGCAAGGGGAAATCGCTGCGCGATTAGCGGCTTGATCTTTCTCTGTTGAAGGAGATCGAAGAGGGCGATCAGATCCTGTCGAAACAATGCCGGTCTCAGCCGTTTGAGCGTCTGGATGCTGTAGGGGATCACCCGCCTCCGGCCCGGGAGAAGCCAGCCGCCGGCGATGTATAACCCGAAGATGGCGATTGCACGAAAGCGATGACGACCACCTGAACGACCTGAAGCCAATCGTCCCCCACGTAGCGAGGAAGTAAGGCCATACGCCACCACCCTCCCGCCAGGACGGAGAGCCTTGCGGGAACGCCAGATGTGGGTACCACCGATGCCGTCAAAGACGACGTCTACACCCGCGCTCGTGAGGCGGTGAATTTCCTTCACGAAGTCCTGATGCTGGTAATCAATTGGGATACCGCCCAGGCCGGAGACGGCCGACGCGCTTGGTGATGAACAAGTGCCGTACATCTCGAGGCCGGCGAGGCGCCCAAGCTGCAATAGTGCTGAGCCGACCCCGCCTGCCGCGCCGTGAATCAGCACGCGCTGGCCCGGTCTGACCTTAGCAGAACGATGCAGCATCTGGTACGCCGTGATGTAGTTCAGCACGAGGCTGACAGCCTCGGCGGCGTCCAACCCGGATGGCACCGGAACCAGTTCACGCTGCGGCAGGCAGACGAACTCCGCGTACGCACCGTGGATCGGCAGCGCGGCAACTATCTGGCCTGGCTCGATCCCCGACACACCCTTGCCGAGCCGATCCACCACGCCAACCAGATCCCACCCCGGCGTGAAGGGCAGCCGGGGTGTCTCGGGATGAATGCCCTCGCGCATCATCACGTCGGGCAAGGAGACACCTGCGGCCAGCACTTTCACCCGCACTTCACCATCCTTTGGCTCCGGGCACTCTTCTTCAACCACCTGAAGTGCATCGGGCCCGCCATAGTGGGTGACGATGATGCGCGTGTGTCTCATGGACTCTTGCTCCCTTTTTAGCATACAATGCTGAGCGCTCGAGCTTGCCGAGCAGAACCTTTTTAGACTGACCCCGATAAAGCCGCACTTGGTCGGCCTAAGACGAAAGCGTCAACGGCGAGTTGGTGCGGCAGACGCTTTGATTGTAAAGACTTCTTCTTCCATGTACAGCTTTATTCCCAGTCTTAGGCAGCCGCCAATTTCCGAACGGGCTTCGGGGAAGTGACGGGTCCCGTTCCGTCCAGATGGTCGGAAATCCGGAAGTGAGACTTTTGCAGTCTTCGGCCGGCATAGATCGCACTGGACCAATACCGGCAGCAAAGTCACGCTAGTACGTCAAGTGGCTTGCTGGCGACGAATCTGCCGTTGCTTCCGCGCCGCTTCCAACTTCCCGATCGCGCTCCGCGTGGATCTCTTGCTGCCACCTCGCCAGCATGTCCTTCGGCGTGATGTAGTGGTAGCCACAGCACGATTTTGGTGCCGTGGGCTTTTGTCCTGTCGGAAGGAAAGAACCCACGGCACACAACCCGTGCCGTGGCTACCAAACTAGCCTTTCACTCCCCTCGCGGCGCAGGAGGGGACTTTGCTCGGGAGCGCGGAGCGCTCCCCAGGGGGTCGGAGCTTCAGCTCCGACCACAGGAAGAGCAGGGGGGCTTGAGCCCCTGAAGCGATGAGAAACGATTACCGCGTTCCCCCGTCCTGGGGAAGAGGCAGCTTCAGGGGCTGAAGCCCATTCTGTCATCCCGGAAAGCTTGAGCGTCGGAGCTGAAGCTCCGACCCCCTGGGGAAGTGGGGCTGAAGTGGTAGTGGTAGCCACGGCACGATTTCGGTGCCGTGGGCTTTTGACCTGCCGGAAGAAAAGAACCCGCTGGCGCTTCCGGAACCAGGATAAGCGAAACGTCGCAGGATTGTGTCGGCGTTGGTTCGTCTCGGCGCGCAGTTGTTTTGCGGATAGCCCGGAACGGGCGGCCTATCACAGCCCAGGCCATCGGCCTGGGGTTAGCGTAGCACGCGATCTCGATCGTCAGCCCTGAAGGGTAGGGGGTCGGAGCTTCAGCTCCGACAACAACACCACAGGAAGGGCAGGGGGCTTGAGCCCCTGAAGCGATGAAAACGATTACCGCGTTCCCCCGTCCTGGGGAAGAGGCAGCTTCAGGGGCTGAAGCCCATTCTGTCATCCTGGAAAGCTTGAGCGTCGGAGCTGAAGCTCCGACCCCCTGGGGAAGTGCGGCTGAAGTGGTAGCCACGGCACGATTTTGGTGCCGTGGGCTTTTGACCTGTCGGAAGAAAAGAACCCACGGCACACAACCCGTGCCGTGGCTACCAAACTATCACGGCCAACTCGAACGCTTTTCAACCCAGTCTGCACTATCCGGCATCCCTCCTGGCCTCGGGCACCATAACCCAGATAATAAACAGCGCGAAGACCCCCACAGACAGTAATATCGTCGGAATCGATGCAACCAACAACACGCGGAGACTGAATTCATTGGCGGGAATGCGGAAGCGTCGCTCAATCAAAGGATTGTAAAACCGGTTCAGCGCCGCAAGCCCGGCAATTAGCAAGCCAAACAGTAGTCCCGCTCTTTTCAGCACTTGCCTGCGCGTCGGTATTCGAACGGCATGCAAAGACCAACCAACGCCGCCACCGGAAGGCTCGACATTATGAACCGAACCGTCAATCACGATGTAGGCCTTGATTTTGTGGCCGTGCTGCCGGATTGAATTCAAATACGGGACCTTGAGCAGCAATCGGTTTTGCGAACTCTCGGTGGCCACCTCAAAGCCTGTGATCTTGGGAGTTGCCTCACATATGCAAACCAGTATTACGGTGTCTTCGCCGAACTCCAAAGTTGCACCTATGTCTGTTATGGCCTGGGAGCTCCTATTAAAGAGCTCGACAACTAGGATACCGAGATTCTTGACCGGCTTATTATCGAACTGGACGGAGATCCTTTCTCGGAACGACTCCCTGACACTCAAGACAGAGGCCTTAACCACTTCTCTGTAAATAATCCTTTGTCCTCTGCGTTGGCGAAACCAATTCACCATCAGGGCGAACAGGCTCAAGCCTCCGAAAACCCAACCCGCGCCAGCCTCGCTCAGCAACCAGTCGACGATCTTGTGATAATCCATGAAAAACAAACACTCAGTAGGGCGCCCGCGTCAGGCTGCCAATCTTACCACTAAACAAACGACGAGCGCCTAAACTCACGCTGGACGCTCAACACGCCTCATCCTCAAAAAAAGTCTCCAGTTCCTCGACCACCCAACCGATGAGTACCACGAGGAGCGTGCCACCACCCCCTGGCCCCCTCCTTAAGCAAGGAGGGGAGTTCGGCTGTGCCACCACCCCCTGGCCCCCTCCTTGGCAAGGAGGGGAGTGGGAAGTTCGGAGAGGAGACGCATGTTCGGAGCGGCGAAGACCAAAGGGTTAGTCGGGTTGGATCTGGGGTCGAGTTCGATCAAGACCATCGAACTGGGACGCAAAGGAAACCAATACGAGGTGGTGAATCTTGCCGTGGCGGAGCTGCCCGAGGGCGCGATTGTGGACGGCGCGATCAAAGACGGCGCGGCCGTGGCCAGGGCCATCGGCAAGCTGTTCGCCGACAACCATATCACCACGCCCAACGTGGCAACGTCGGTCTCCGGGCACTCCGTCATCGTAAAGAAAATCACCGTGGCGGGTGAGAGTCCTGACCAGCTTGCCGACGCCATCGCGGAGGAAGCCGAGCAGTCCCTGCAGCTCGACCTCGACGAAGTCAAATGGGACTACCACGTGCTCGGCCCCGCGTCCGGCAGGAACGCTTACGAGGTGATGCTGGTGGCCGTGAAGCGCGACAAGCTCGCGAGCTATACCAACGTGGTCGAGCAGGCGGGCAAGCGTGCCGTGGTGGTGGATACTGACGCCTTTGCCCTCGAGAATGCCTTCGAGATGAGCTACCAGCCGCCGCGGGATCAGGTGGTGGCGCTCGTCGATATCGGCGCGAGTACAACGAATATCAACATCGTCTGCGATGGAGTGCCGCTCTTCACCCGCGACCTCTCGACGGGCGCCGCACAGCTTACCGAGACGTTCGCGAAAGGCGCTGACCTCGGTTCGTCCACCACGGGACAGCCGGAGCGCGGCAGGGTGGAGAACGAAGCGCCGAGCGAAGTCCGAGCGGCGCAGATCCGCTTGGCGCTCGAGCCGCTGCTCCAGGAAATCCACAAGACGTTTGACTTCTTCAAGCAGACGGGCTCGGTGGGCGCCATTCAGCACCTCTATGTCGCGGGCGGGGTCGCCTGCATGCCGAACCTTGCCGGGATCCTCCAGGAGCAGCTCGGTATCGCAACCGCCGTGATGAATCCTTTTCAGCGGGTCACCTTCCAGAACTCGAAGTGGGACGTGGACCGGATCCGCGAAGTGGCCCCGCGCCTGGGTGTTGCCATGGGGCTGGCGCTGAGGAACTTTGATTAGCCATGATCAAGATCAACCTGTTGCCGGAAGGAATCAAGCAAGTCCCAACGAGCGAGGATGCCGAGGCGTCGCCCCTTGGAATCAGCCCGGTACTGCTGGTGGCGGCCTCAGCGGTCGTCTGCTTTGCCATCGTGGGCGCGCTTGGCTGGTATTGGAGCCACGACACGTCCCGGATCGAGTTGGAGATCAAGCAGGAGCGGGCCGAGCAACTGCGGCTGGCCGCCATTCAGAAGGAAAGCCTGCTCTATCAAAAGCAGATGGAAGAACTCGAGCAGCGTGTCCGCACCATTCAAGTGTTGCAGGACAGCCGGACGGGTCCCGTCGACTTCCTGACCGTGCTGGGCGCGGTCGTGAATCAGACGGGCGACCTCTACCTCGTGTCCGTCAGCCCGGACTCCAATGGTCTGGTGCTCAAAGGGCAGTCGCAATCCGTCAAGTCGATTGCCGTGTTCATTGCGGCGCTCAAGCAATCCGGCAGCTTTGCCGATGTGAGGTTGCGGCAGTACTACCAGGAAGATCAGGGAGCGCGCCGAAGCTTCAAGTTTGACTTGGAGTGCGCCTATCAGCCGCCGGGAACAACTCAGGCTGCGGCAGGGGCCGAGCCGCCCAGCGCTCCGGCGAATGCGCGTAGCGGGTCGTAAGGCAAGGAATCAAGTATGGCTAAGAATTTCAACGATCTTTCCGTAGGCCTGAGGGCAGGAGTCCTGGTTACACTGCCGGCCCTCCTGGCGTTTGCCCTCTTCTGGTCGTTCGTCCGCCCCATGTCGGCGCGGCGCTCGACCCTTCAGGCGCAAGTGAATTCGCTCCACGCGCAAAACCTCAAGGACAAGGCTTTCGAGCGGCAGCGCACGGAGTACGTGAGCCGCATCGCCGTGCTACGGCTGGAGCTTGATACGGTGCGCGCTGCCGTCCCCGACGATGAAGGCGCCGACAGCTTGATCAATCTGCTCAACGACACGGCAGGGCGGGCCGGAATCAACGTGCGGAGCCTGGTGACCGCGCCTCTGGTCGAGCGCGACCTCTACACCGAGGTTCCTTTTAATCTCCGCCTGGATGGCGCCTACTACGACGTCGTTCAGTTCTTCGACCAGTTGGCGCATGGACGGCTCATCGTCAATGTCTCGAATCTGGCTTTGGGGTCGCCAGCCCACGGGGGGCCGGGCAGCTACACCGTTTCGCCGGCTGAGACTGTCGGCGCGAGCTGTGTGGTAACCACCTACGTGAATCACGAACCTTCCGCAACACCGCCCAAGAAGGCAGGCCATTGAGAGGCCATTGAGAGGATGGGATGGTGACTAACAAATTCCCAAAGTTTTCAGGCGGTCTGCTTCTACTGATGCTCGTCGCCCTGAGTGCCGGAGCGCAGGCTCAATCGGAATCAGGCAACGGCGCCCGGCGTGTCGAGCCAAGCGGCGTCGCTTCATCCCGGATGGGCGTCGTCGCGAAGGTCACGCGGTCGCTTCAGGCAACCCGGTTCGCCGCGCCCGACTCACTCCTCGCGAAGTCCCCGTTCTCGCCGACGTCTCCAGGCAAGATTATCTCGCCGGGGACGGTTGCCGCCGTCGCCGGTCCCGGGACCGGCATTCACGCGGTGATTTCCGGCAGCCTAAGCTCGAAGTTCGCCGGTCTACGCGACCCGTTTCGTCTGCCATCGCCCCCGGCTGCAGGCACTGCCGGGATCGAGCTACACCGCCCCCGGCTGCCCGGCAAGCACGGCCTGATTATCAGCCAGCTCAAGCTGGTGGGAATTGTGCGTCAGCACGGGGTCGACTCGGCCGATACCGGGAGCATGATGATTGCCGTGGTCACGAACTCTTCCAACGTCGCCTACTTCCTACACCCAGGCGATGCGCTCTACGACGGCCGGATCACCATGATTACGGCAGACCGGGCAGTGTTCGAGCAGGAATACGTCGACCCCGAGGGTCAGGTCAAGAGACGCGAAGTCGTCAAGCGATTGAACGCCGCTTCAGGTGAAGAACAATGAGAAAACGCAAGGTGCGCCGCAGGGCGCTTCTGGGATTGATGATGGCGGCTGGACTCGCTTCGAGCCGGCCCGTGCACGCTCAGGTTGGGGACGCGTCGACTGCGCAGGTATCTGCGGCCGCGAAGAACTCGAGCGCCAATCCTCGAAGTCTGGCCAGCGTGTATCGCGTTGGCGTCGGCAGCAGTGCTGACGGTGCAGCGTTCGTCGACGTCTGGACGACCAATCTCACCCACTATCACACTCTGAAACTGACGAGCCCGTCGCGCCTGGTCCTGGATATCGAAACTGCCCGGATCGACCATCTGAAAACACTGTATCCCGCGACGTCGCTGGTGCTGAAAGACGCTCGCGTCGGACAGTTCACAGATACGGTGGTGCGGGTGGTGGCCGATCTGGCGCAAGAGGCAATCGCCGACGTTTACCCCGAGCCCGGAGGCCTGAGGATCGCGGTGCGAGGGCCAGGCCCAGACAATGGAAACCTGGGGTCCGCGGTTCGGGGTTCGGAGAAGCTGGCGGCGCGCGTAGAGAGTCCCCCTCCCCACGCGACAGTCGCAAAGCATTCGAACTCCGAGCCTGGGACCCTGCCTCACCCGTTGATGCCAGGAGACCAGAAGGCCAAGCTCCGTGCGCCGAAGCTTGCCAGCAGTCAGCATGACCGAGCGACGGAGCCGTCGCCCTCTCGAGCGCCGTCTGGGCTTTCAATCGCAATCCTACCGGTTGCCCTTAACGGCAGTCCCGACGCGCCGTGGCTGCGGACCGCGGCCGGTTCCGAGAGCGCTCCTCCACAACCCTCACCCATCAAAACTCCGGTAACCAATCGGCCGGCCGCGAGCCTGGCAGTGGGCGCTGGAACCGGGATATCTGGCTCGACGGCCCCAACGCCGCCTGGCGCACCGGCTCCCGCCAAACCTCAGTACACCGGGGAGCGGATTTCGGTGAACCTCAAGGATGTTGACCTCACGGACTTCTTCCGCCTGATTCATGAGGTGAGCGGGCTCAACGTCATCGTTGACCCAAACGTTTCCGGCAAGCTGACATTGGTGTTGGATTCGGTCCCGTGGGATCAGGCCCTGGACATCGTGCTCAAGAACAACGGACTCGGGAAGATGCTGGAGGGCAACGTCCTCCGCATTGCCAAGCTCACGACCCTCGAGCAGGAGGAAGGCGCGTCCGCCAGACTCGAGCAGGCACGCCTCGACGCCGGCCCGCTGGTCACCGTCGTACGGCGGCTGAAGTACGCTCGCGCCGCGGACATCCAGGCGGCCCAGTCCACAATCCCAGGGATACCGCCTCAACTTCCGACTCCAGGGGTTGTCACCATATTAAAAAGTCTCGCGGGGGTGCTCAGCAAGCGAGGGGAGGTTATGGCGGATACGCGCAACAACGCCGTGATCATTACCGACGTGCAGTCGCAGATCCCTATTATCGAGTCGGTGGTCGACAAGCTCGATACCAGGCCGAAGCAGATCTCGATCGAAGCCAAGATCGTGGCGGCGAACTCCGACTTTGTGAGAACGCTGGGCGTCCAGCTCGGAAATCTGCTACTCAATAAGTCCGGCAGTGTCATGACTGGAGCGGCGACCGGAAACGGCGCGACCGTCACCGCAACGCCGCCCAGTAATACCAGCACGACGTCGAGCGGCACCACTGGCAACAGCGGCACTACCAAGACGTCCACGGCAAGCTCCAGCGGCACTATCCCGCCGGCGGTCACGATCGGCAGTACCATCGCCTCCGGCTTCGGCGCTTTCGCGATTTCGAGCGCCTCGGCGCATTATCTCATCAACGCGGCGATCGACGCGGCGGAGACCCGGGACCAGCTCAAGCTGATCTCGTCGCCGACGATCATCACTCAGAACAATGTGCTGGGAAAGGTCGCTCAAGGCATTGAAGTTCCGTATCAGACTACCATCAACAACACCATCTCCACCCAGTTCAAGGACGCCACCCTCGAGCTCGACGTCACGCCGCAGGTCACCGCCGACGGCAATATCTTCCTCCAGCTCTACGTTCAGGACGATACGGTAGGCCCCGTGGTGCCCGGTATAGGCGCCAGCATCAACCACCAGTCGGCGACCACCCAGGTGCTCATCCCTGACGGAGGCACCGTGGTTTTCGGTGGCATCAAGCTGACGCGCCGGGCCAACACGACCAACCAGGTGCCGGGACTCGGCAGCCTTCCCCTTGTCGGCAACCTTTTCAAGTCGCGGGAAGTTGACCAGAACGACCAAGAATTGTTATTCATTATCACTCCCAAGGTCCTGCCCGACGAACTCGCCGGAGTCGTCACAAAGCCCTGAGGCGCAAGACTCGCGATTTTATGATATGCTGCGGCCTGCGGGCTTCTCGTCTGAGACCTGTTCGGCTGTTGCAGTCAAAACAAGATTGCGGCAGTCGAAAAGCGAGAAATCGCGGAACGAACCGAACAAGCCGTTTAGAATCAATACGAGCATCCCTGTAGCAACCGCATGGAAGTGCCGACTGGTGCTAGCCAGTTTGACGCCAGGCAGAAGCGCCTCCGAGCCCGACTTGAGGCGAACAAGCTCTCCGCCCTGTTGGTTACCAAGCCTGCTAACCTGTTCTATCTCACAAACTTCCGGGGGAGCGCCGGCGTTCTGATTTTCGCACTCCGCACGCCCGTACTGTGGGTCGACCCGCGTTACACCCTTCAGGCCCGCGAAGCCGCCTGTGGCGTCGAAGTCAGAGAGGAGAAGGGGAGACTGCTGACCAAGGTCGGCCAGTGGCTCGCGGAGCGAAGCAAGGGTCGAGCAGGCTATAGGGTGGGCTACGAGGACTCCCATCTGACCTGCGCCGCCCTGACAGAACTTCGGCGAGACGGCCTCCGCCTGCGGCCTGCCAGCGGGATGATTGAGGAAATGCGCTCGGTCAAGGACGCGGCTGAGATTGACTGCATTCGGCGCGCCGGGCACCTCACGGCAGTCGTTTTTGAAGAGGTGCGCCAATTGATTCGGCCCGGCATCCGGGAGTGCGAGGTCGCGGCCGAAATCGAGTATCGCATGCGGCGCGGCGGAGCAGAGGGTCCAGCCTTCGAGACCATCGTAGCATCCGGGCCTCGCGCCGCACTGCCCCATGCCCGCGCGTCAGCCAAGCCTTTGGAACATAACGAGTTTGTTATCCTGGATCTTGGTGCTATACTCGCGGGCTACACGGCGGACATGACTAGGACGGTCTACTTGGGAGAGCCGAGTCATCGTTTCCGGAACCTGTACCGAGCGGTTCGTGAAAGCCAGGAGAGCGCGGTCGAAATGTTGCGCCCGGGAGTCGAAGCTCAGCAGGTCGACGCAGCCGCCCGCCGTACATTGGCGCGCGCACGCCTCGGCAAGTATTTCACCCACAGCACCGGCCACGGCGTAGGCCTCGAAATCCACGAGGCGCCGCGCTTGGCCCGAGGACAGGAGACCTTGCTACAGTCCGGGTCGGTCGTAACGGCCGAGCCTGGGGTCTATTTGGAAGGCTTGGGCGGCGTGCGAATCGAAGATACGGTGCTGGTCTGCGCCGGCGCTCCCGAGATTCTGACCCCAGCGTCAAAGGATGATTGGTTGATTGCCTGAGAGCGCGGCCAGGCCAGGGCCTCGACCGCGACGAGGCTGATTGCGCCGGCAGATCGGGTATAGGGAGCGAAGCGAATGCCCAGCAGGAATCCTTCCCGCCAGGGGACAGGGTCAGCGAGCGCATGGGACATCAAAGAGATCGAGAAGCTCATCGATCTGCTGATCGACCGCCAGATCGCCGAGTTCGAGTTGGAAAAGGATGGCGTCAAGATCCGCATCCAGCGTGGCGTTGCTGGCCAGGAGCCGGTACAATTAACCGCGCATCCTGCGCCGCCGGATCACGTCCTCCCTCCCACGACGGCAACGGGGACGTCGTCGTCCGCGGCGTCCGCCGTAAGCAACGAGGAGGAACCCAGCGTCACCGAGGCCGCCGAATCCGCCGAAGGCCTGTACGTCATCAAATCGCCGATCGTCGGCACTTTCTACAACTCTCCTTCTCCCAACGCTCCCCCTTTCGTCAAGCTGGGTGACGTGGTCGCGGTCGGTCAGGTTCTCTGTATTATTGAGGCCATGAAGCTGATGAACGAGATCGAGTCGGAGGCGGCCGGAGAAGTTGCCAGGATCTACGTCGAGAACGGACAGCCAGTTGAGTATGGGCAGTCCCTTTTCGCCATCAAGCCTTCACTGAAGAAGTAAAGCGGAAGATCGCGATTCGATACTCGAAGTTCCCGGCAGTCTGCTCCACATGTTTCAAAAGATACTTATTGCCAATCGAGGCGAAATCGCCCTGCGCATTATTTGCGCCTGCAAGGAAATGGGCATCCGCACGGTGGCCGTCTATTCGGAAGCCGATCGCTACGCGCTTCACGTCCGCTTTGCCGATGAGGCGGTTTGCATCGGGCCGCCACGCAGCGCCGACAGCTACCTCAACATCGCCAGTATCATCTCCGCGGCGGAGATCACCAACGCTGAGGCAATTCATCCCGGCTACGGGTTCTTGGCCGAGAACGCCCACTTCGCTGAAGTCTGTGAGACCTCGAACCTGACCTTCATCGGCCCTCGGCCCGACGCCATGCGACTGATGGGCGACAAGAACAAAGCGCGCGAGACCATGGCAGCCCAAGGACTGCCCGTACTTCCCGGCTCGGGTGTCGTCGCATCGGCGAGCCAGGCACTGAAAGCCGCGCGGAAGATTGGATTCCCGGTGATGGTGAAAGCGGCGGCGGGTGGCGGTGGCCGCGGAATGCGCGTCGTGAAGTCGCCCGACGAACTGCCGGCGGCTCTGGAGACCGCCCAGAATGAAGCTCAGGCCGCTTTTGGCTCACCGGATGTGTACCTGGAAAAATATATCGCTGCGCCGCGCCACATCGAGTTTCAGGTGTTGGGCGACCAACAGGGCAGAATCATCCATCTCGGCGAGCGGGAGTGCACGATCCAGAGACGCCATCAGAAACTGGTCGAGGAGTCGCCCTCGACGCAGGTTGATTCGGAGCTGCGGCGGCGCGTCGGACACCAGGTGGTCGAGGCGCTGACCAAGATTGGCTACACCAATGCAGGCACGGTCGAGTTTCTGATGGACGAGCAGCGCAAGCTGTACTTTCTCGAAATGAACACGCGTATCCAGGTCGAACATCCGGTCACCGAGATGGTGACCGGACTCGACCTGGTGAAAGAACAGATACGCATTGCCGCCGGCGAACCTTTGTCGGTGCCGGGTGAGACTCTGAACTTGCGCGGGCACGCGATCGAATGCCGCATCGTGGCAGAGAATCCCGAGACCTGGGCGCCCAGCGCCGGCAAGGTGACCGGGCTCCACGTGCCGGGGGGGCCGGGTGTGCGCGTCGACCGCGCCGTCTACACCGACTCGGTGATTCCTCCCTATTACGATTCGCTGATTGCCAAGCTCATCGTACACGGCAAGAACCGCCAAGAGGCCGTCAGTCGCATGCGGCGCGCGCTCGAGATGTTCGTCGTGGAGGGCATCTCCACTTCCATTCCAATCCACGAGAAGATCATGACGGACCCGGATTTCCTCGCCGGCCGCTTTGATACTCATTTCTTGACCCGATTCTCGCCCAACGGGCGCGGAAACAGCCTGGTGTGAGGAGGTTCAAGCATACGCGGCGATGCTTGGGACCGGAGGTCAGCGCGATTCGCTTGGCTTTCACGCAATTCCCAATTGCCCGCCTGTATGCCATAATCGACCCCGCGCAGGCGGGCGGCCGCCCGGTGGTCGAGGTGGCCGACGCGCTGTTGAGCGCGGGCGTCAAGCTGATACAGTATCGCGACAAGCGCGGCTCTGCGCGTGAGACCTACGAGAGTGGGCGGCAGCTCGCGGAACGGATCGTGGGCTCCGGCGCGCGATTGGTGATAAACGACCGTGCGGACGTGACGCTCGCTCTCGACGCCGGCGGAGTTCACCTGGGTCAGGAAGACTTGCCGGTGGAACTGGCGCGTCAGATGTTCAACTCGGGCGGTGGCCGGGCGAAGTGGATCGGAATCTCCACGCATACGCTGGCTCAAATTGAAGAGGCCGACCGTTCATCAGCGGATTACATCGCGTTTGGCCCAATTTTCGCGACATCGAGTAAAGAGCAACCTGACGCGACGGTCGGACTGGACGGCCTGCGCCGAGCGCGGAAGACGACCCGGAAACCGCTGGTGGCCATCGGCGGTATAACGCTTGACAACGCGCCGGCGGTCATTGAAGCGGGCGCCGACGCGGTCGCCGTCATCGGTGACCTGATCAAGCAACCAGACATCGCCGCGCGCGCCAGGGAGTTCATCAAGGCTCTGCACGAATAGCGGACGAAGGATCGATATGGCGACACCGCTTACCGCCCAGTCGACGGCCACGACCAAATCGACCGAACTGGTCAAAGGCCTTGGGCTGTTCGACTCGACGACCCTGGTGATCGGCTCGATGATTGGCTCAGGTGTCTTCATCGTGGCCGCCGAAATTGCACGCCAGGTCAAGTCGCCCGGACTACTTCTCCTGAGTTGGATCGTCAGCGGACTGATCACCGTCATGGCCGCGGTGACTTACGGCGAACTTGCCGCGATGATGCCGCACGCCGGCGGCCAATATGTGTATCTGCGCGAAGCGCTCAGCCCGCTCTTCGGGTTCCTGTATGGCTGGACTCTGTTCCTGGTGATCCAAACCGGAACGATCGCCGCCGTGGCCGTAGCCTTCGGAAAGTTCCTCGGAGTGTTTGTTCCGTGGATCTCCGCGGAAAACATTCTGGTCAACCTCGGCAGCGTGCGGGCGCCGCTATGGGGACACGCTATCGCGCTGACGCTTTCCTCACAGCAGTTCGTCGCCATTCTGTGCCTGATGCTTCTCGCCACCATCAATATTTTCGGTCTGCGCACTGGCGCCTGGGTGCAGAACGTCTTCACCGTCCTCAAGGTGGGCGCGCTGCTCGGCATCGTGGGACTTGGAGCATGGTGGGTGGCTGGCGGACATACCGCCGCGACGAGCGCGGCCAACGCGCCGCCTTCCTCCGGCTTTTGGGGAGGAGCACACTGGGATCTCGCCACCCTGACGATTATCTCGGTGGCTCTGGTGGGACCGCTCTTTTCTTCCGATGCCTGGAACAACATCACGTTCACCGGCGCTGAAGTTGTCAACCCCAAGCGCAATCTGCCGTTGGCGCTCTTCACCGGGACGCTGATCGTCTGTAGCCTCTATTTCGCCTGCAACTGGGTGTACTTCAGAGTTCTGCCCTTCTACGGGGATCCTCACGGCATTGGGCCGCTGGCACGAGGCATTCAATATGCGGCGGAGGATCGGGTGGCGACGGCAGCCATGCAGGTGATCTTCGGTCCCCGGGGTGAAAGTTTGATGGCCGCCGCGATCATCGTCTCCACCTTCGGCTGCATCAACGGCCTGAGTCTTGCCGGAGCGCGCGTTTACTACGCCATGTCGAAGGACGGACTTTTTTTCAGCTCGGTGAGCAAGCTCAACCGGAAATACCACACGCCCGCTGTCTCTTTGATGGTGCAGGGAGCTTGGGCCTGCTTCCTGACGCTGACCGGCACCTACAACGAATTGCTCGATTACGTGATCTTCGCGGTGATGCTCTTCTACATCCTGACCATCCTGGGACTTTTTCGATTGCGCCGGACTCGTCCGGATGCGCCCCGCCCTTACCGGGCGTGGGGATACCCAGTTGTGCCAGGCCTCTACGTTGCGTGCGCGCTGTTCATCGAATGGGCGCTGCTTACGCACAAAGCTTTGCGCAGCGTCGCTGGATTGTGTATTGTGGCGTTGGGCGTACCGGTCTATTACTTGTGGCGCCGCGGCGCCGCAGCGCGGAAAGTTCAGTCTTAGCGCCGTGTGTGTTTTGACGACAACGGTGGGAGCCAGGTCAGAGGGACGTGAATGTCGAATCTGCTCCGAACCAAACCGCTAGACACGATCCTGCACGAAGCGGAAGAAACGAGTGAGCACAGCCTGAAACGCGCGCTGGGCCCCGTCAACCTCATCACCCTCGGCATCGGCGCCATCATCGGCACCGGTATCTTCGTTCTCACTGGCCAGGCGGCGGCCATGGACGCGGGGCCGGCGATCGTGATTTCGTTCATTCTTGCCGGCATCGGATGCACCTTTGCAGGCCTTTGCTACACCGAGTTCGCGGCTCTGATTCCCGTCGCCGGATCGGCTTACACCTACGGCTATGCCACTCTCGGGGAGATCTTTGCCTGGATTATCGGTTGGGATCTTGTGCTCGAATATGCCTTCGGGGCCGCAACCGTAGCCTCTGGATGGAGCGGCTATTTTGTCAGTCTGCTGCGTGATCTTGGCATTCAGGTCCCGCCCCAGTGGGCGAGTACACCGGGTACCGACATGGTATTCTACGCGGGCCGCTGGTCGCCCCTCAGCACCATCCAATCCGCATGTCAAGCGGCGGGCGTTGACCCCTCGACGCTGCCCCACGTGATCGCCCATTTCAACCTGGTGGCCTTTCTGGCCATCGCAGTCGTGACGGCGATCCTGGTTATCGGAGTGCGCGAATCGGCCAACGTCAATTCCGCCATGGTGATGGTCAAGCTCGCCGTGGTGTTCGTCTTCATCGGCCTCGCCGCCAATTTCGTCCTGAAGAATCCAGCGACGGCTGCCCAAAATTGGCATCCGTTTATTCCGCCCAATCAGGGCCACTTCGGAGCCTTCGGCTGGTCGGGAATCGCGCGCGGCGCCGCAGTGATTTTCTTCGCGTACATCGGCTTCGACGCTGTCTCGACTTCCGCCCAGGAAGCGAAGAACCCACAGAAAGACATGCCGGTTGGGATAATCGGATCGCTGATCATTTGCACGATTCTGTATATCATCGTGGCAGGGTTGCTGACCGCGATCGTGCCTTACAAGATCCTGAACGTTGCCGACCCCGTTGCCGTCGGCGTCGACGCCATCGGAGTCCACTGGGGGAGCATCCTGGTTGACGGAGGAGTGGTGGCCGGTCTGGCTAGCGTCATGCTGGTGATGTTGTTTGGCCAGTCGCGCGTGCTGTATTCGATGTCCAGCGACGGCCTGCTTCCGAAGTGGGCGAGCGCGGTGCACCCGCGCTTTCGCACGCCGTGGATCACTTCCATCGTCGTGGGCGTCTTCGCCGCCTTCTTCGCTTCAGTCCTCACGATCAAGGACCTCTCCGAACTGGTGAACATCGGCACGCTGCTGGCGTTTGTCATCGTTTGCATGGGCGTTTGGCGGCTTCGAGTCCGCCGCCCCGATCTCCAGCGCCCGTTCAAGACGCCCTGGGTGCCCGTCGTGCCGATTCTGGGGGCGCTTATTTCCCTCGGTATGATGGCCAGCCTTCCGGGCACCACGTGGTTACGCCTGATCATCTGGTTGGCAATCGGCATGGTGGTGTACTTCAGCTACGGACGGCATCATAGCCACGTGCAGAAAGCGGCGTCGGTCCCGGTTCCGGTCGCGGAAGCGAGAGAATGAACGAACTGCCGCAGGGAGTAGCGGCCATGGGTCGCATCAGCTGGAGGGTAGGCCCAGGAATCCGCACGTTGCGAAGCAGGCGCGACCAATCTGCTTGCTCCTTAAGCCCAGCCATTGACCCCTGACCACGAACCGTAGTCGATGCTCACCTCGATACTCGAAGCTCTCTACCGGGAATATCGGACGCGCCGCGGGGCGCGCTTCTCCTTGTGGGTTATCGCCTACGGAGTGGCGTTATGGTTGGTCGGGGTCGTGACCAGCGGAGCTCCAAGCCTCCTCTGGTATCTTTTCTGGGTCACGTTCATTCCAGTCATTGTCTACTACGTTGGGCGCCTCATCGGCTTCATCCGGCGCCGCGGGCTGTGGAGGTTGCGGTCACGCCTGGTGGTCATCTACATTTTTATTGCATTTGTCCCCATCGCCCTCATTGTGGTTTTGGTCGGGACCGGCGCCTTCATTGTCAACGGACAGTTCGCCGCATTTCTGGTCGCTCTGAATCTTCGAGAGCACTTCGACGAACTACAGCAGCTAAACCGCGCCGTCGTCCACGAAGCGGAACTGACCCGGGAGAAGAAGCCCGAAGCGCTTCTCGATGACCTGCGGACCTTCTATGTGACGGAACTTGGCAATCACGCCGCGAGCTATCCGGGCCTCGAGATCACCATCCGGCTCGGGCCGCTCGAACGCGCCTATCGCTTGGATGGTACGCCGCTCAAAACACCCGTCACCGTGCCTCCTTGGTTCAAGGAAGAGGAATTTGCGGGAATTGTTGTCGACCAGGGCGAGCTTGCTCTGCGGGCCATCGAGCATGGCCGCACACCGCTGGGTGACCTCACTGTCATCTTGTCCCAAGCGTCCACACCCGAATTGCTTGATCTGGTAGGTGAAGGGATTGGCCCCGTAGGTATCTTTATTCCCCAAGAGCGGGGAACCGCCGCCGCCCCGCCGTCTCCGGGTCCCGGCGGTCAACTCACGAACTCGCAGGGAGAGCGTGTCGATACCAACGCGGTTAGTTCGAAGTCCCTTCAACTTCCGGCCCCCGCAAACATGCTCGACTGGCGGGTGTTCGGTGCGGCGGTTCTTGATCCCGTCGTATGGAATTCTCCGACGCGAACGCGCATGCCGGTTCCGACGCTGCTCTACGCCAGCTCCCGCATCCTCACGCTCAATCGCCAGCTTCTTGCCAGCCTGGGCGACCTCTCGCGCATCTATGTGGTCGGTTTCGAGATTCTTTCTGTCCTTTTCCTGGTGGTCGAGCTGATTGCCATCGTCATCGGCTATGGCTTGACCCGATCGATGACCACCACCGTCGACAGATTGTACAAAGCGACGGAGCGCGTCAAGGTAGGCGATCTCTCTTATCGCATCGGCTTGCCGGCCCGCGACCAGTTGAGCGCTCTGGGCGAGGCCTTTGACACGATGACCGCATCGGTCGAGCGTCTGCTGCGCGAGTCGGAGGAAAAATCGCGGCTTGAGAGCGAACTCGAAATCGCGCGCGAGGTGCAGACGCGCCTTTTCCCGCAGAATCAACCGCAGGTTCGGGGGCTGGAATTGTACGGAATCTGTAATCCAGCGCGCGTGGTCAGCGGCGACTATTACGACTTCCTGAGCCTGGAAGAAAACTGGGTGGGCCTCGTCTTGGGTGACGTTAGCGGGAAAGGAATTTCCGCAGCGCTTCTGATGGCCGCCATCCAGTCGGCGCTCCACGCTCAATTCTACGATGGCCACTCTTCGGCGGGAGCCACACAGGTGGTGCCGATCTCAAGCGCCGAGATTGTCAGACGGCTCAATCGTCAGCTCTTCGAAAGCACGCCCAGGGAGAAGTACGCCACCTTCTTCTATGGAGCCTACAATGGCGCGACTCGCCAGTTGACCTACACCAACGCCGGTCATCTCCCGCCTTTTTTCTTTCATCTTGGCAAGGTCGAGCGCTTGGAAGCAGGCGGTACCGTGGTTGGCCTGTTCGGAAACATGACCTACGATCAAGCCGTCGTCGAACTTGCGCCTGGGGATACACTGTTCGCTTTTACCGACGGCGTGACCGAACCCGAGAATATTTATGGCGAGGAGTTCGGTGAGGCTCGTTTGCTCGAGGTCGTTCAGGAGGCGCTGGGCGCACCACCGGAGGTACTAGTTGAAGAAGTCTGCCGCCGAGTGAACGACTGGACCGGCCGGCCCGAGCTCCAGGATGATATGACGGTGGTTGTTGCCAGAGCGGTCCCTTGATCGACCGCCGGCGGGCGCTTCGCGGACCTTCGGTAGGACATCGGACGGTGGATGGAAACTCGAGGCTGCGGGGACTTGTATTTTACTTTTCTGTCTTCATAACTCACGGTTGGACGGAGCTGAGTCTTGTCGCTGAAAAATCGCGTTGCTTTAGTTACGGGCGCTGCTCGGGGCATCGGCCGGGAAATCGCGTTGACTCTCGGTGGTGCGGGAGCGCGGGTTGCCGTGAGCTATCGCACCAACAAAATGGGCGCACAAAAGGTGGTCGGCGCTATTCAAGCGTTGGGCGGTACTGGTTTGGCGATCGCGACCGATGTCACGGATGCAAGCCGCGTTAAAGAGCTGGTCGACGGCGTGGTACGCCATTTCGGGCGGCTGGACATCCTGGTGAACAACGTCGGGGTCTTCCAGTGGAAGAGCGTGATCGATTCCACGATCGACGAGTGGCAGGCGGTGCTCGTCTCGAACCTTTACAGCCTTTTCTACACGTCGAAATACGTCCTGCCCGTGATGCGCACTCAGCGGTGGGGCCGGATCATTAACCTGGGGTCCGTGGGCGCTGAACGCGCTTTCGGACAGGCCAAGATCTCCGCCTACGCTGCGGCCAAGTCGGGGATGGTCGCCTTCAGCCGTTCGGTGGCTCTCGAGGAGGCCCGGCACGGGATCACCGTAAACGTCGTTAATCCGCCCACCATGGACGACAAGGAGCTCTCGCTGGAGGAGGCAGGGCGCATTTCGGATGCACGATTTCCGGCGGGCCGTCCCGCCACGCCGCGGGACGTCGCGGAGGCCGTCAAGTTTTTCGCCTCTGAAGAAGCTTCGTTCATCACCGGTCAAGTCCTTAACGTCAGCGGCGGATGGATGTTGTGACGGCAGAGACCAGCGTACCCGCAATGGTCCTATGAAGATTCTCACTGCAGGCGAGATGCAACGCGTCGATCGAATCACTACGGAGAGGTACGGCGTCCCCAGCCTGACGCTGATGGAGAACGCCGGACGCGCGGTCGTCGAGTTTCTTCAGGAACGCTTTGATCCGCTGAGCGACCAGAAGATCGCGGTCGTATGTGGCCGAGGCAACAACGGCGGCGACGGCATGGTCGCTGCCCGCCTGCTTCGTGATCGGGGACTTCAGCCCCGGGTGATCCTGCTTGCCGAGCCGAACGCTGTGAAAGGCGACGCACGAGTCAACCTCGAGCGGCTCACCGAGTCGGGCGCACCTGAGGTCGCCAGCAATCCCGAGGCCTGGCAACGGCTGCGACCGACCCTGACCGGAACGACGCTGCTGGTTGACGCCATCCTTGGGACCGGACTCTCGAAGCCTCTCGAAGGATTCCTGCTTGACGTCGTGCGCGATCTGAACGCGGCGCTTCCTCAGGCACGCGTCATGGCCGTCGACCTCCCTTCTGGAGTTTCCGCCGACACAGGAGAGATGGTCGGGGAGTGTGTTCGTGTCGATGCGTCTGTCACGTTCACCGCTCCCAAAATAGCGCATGTCTTTCCTCCGGCCAGCGAGCGCGTTGGCGAGTGGGTCGTCAGGCAGATCGGAACACCGCCCGCGGCGCTTGAACAAGATCCCGAGCTTCGCCTTAACCTGACGTGTCACGGGGAGATAGCCTGGGTAGCGGAGCCTCGCAAGCTCGATGCCCACAAAGGGAGCTTCGGTCACGTGCTGGTTCTGGCAGGCTCAATGGGAAAGACGGGCGCAGCCGCGATGACCGCCAAGGCCGCGCTTCGCACCGGCGCGGGTTTGGTAACCGTGGCGACGGCCAAGAGCGCCCTACCCATCGTTGCCTCGCTGGGTATGGAATTTATGACGGAGCCACTTCCCGAGACCGACGCAGGAACCGTGTCTCTGCGCGCGCTCGACGATGGCCGGTTCGATAAGTTGATGGAAGGGAAATCGGTGCTCGCCGTCGGCCCCGGACTCGGCATCACGCCTGAGACCAGCGAACTGGTGAGGACGGTGGTCAACCGGTATGATGTACCTGTAGTCCTTGACGCCGATGGGCTCAATGCTTTTGCGGGCTGCATCGGGAGTCTTCGCTCCGAGGGGCGGGTCCGCGTATTGACGCCGCATCCTGGTGAAATGGCGCGGCTCACCGGCCAGTCAGTTCCCCAGATCCAGGCTCATCGCGTCGACGTGGCTCGTGACTTCGCAGAACAGCGCAGTGTGCACCTCGTGCTCAAAGGCTTTCAAACGCTCGTGGCGGCGCCCGATGGGCAAGTGTGGGTGAATCCTACAGGCAATGCGGGAATGGCTACGGGCGGGACCGGCGACGTTCTCACCGGCATGATCGCCGGACTGCTGGCGCAATTCGCATCGCGTCGTGTCGGGGAGGTCGCGGCGGCCGCGGTCTTCCTCCACGGACTGGCCGGCGATTTGGCGGCGAGCGAGCTGGGGCAGAGCTCCATGATTGCGGGCGACCTCCTGGCAACAATCCCTCGCGCCTTCCGAGAGCTCCGGAGCGCCTCGAGCAACAAGTGACATCAGCCGACGATGAACAGAATCAGCATGAACGCCGAGGCGCGGCACAACTGCCGCACGCCACGGCTTTACCGCTCGAGGTGATTACGCACTCGCCCGAGGAAACGCTGGCACTGGGCAAGCAATTAACCAAACATTTCATGCCGCCCTGCGTCGTGTCGCTCGAAGGAGAACTCGGCAGCGGCAAGACGACATTGGTCAAGGGAATTGTTGCCGGACTGGGCGCGGCGCGAGAGGACGAAGTGACGAGTCCATCCTTCACGCTGGTGCACGAATATGGACGGAATCCCAAGGTCTACCACGCCGACCTTTACCGTGTCGAAGGCGTGCGAGACTTGGCAACACTGGGGCTCGAAGACTTGATGAACCAGGACACTGTCGTTCTCATCGAGTGGGGAGAAAAGTCGACCTTGGCGACGGCGACAGTTCGCATTAAACTCGAACACGTTGGCGGAGATGATCGCCGCATCGTCGTCGAGCGAGTTTCGTCAGGCAACTGATAAGCGAGCGGCATTTCGTCTCAACGCCGAAAGACCAAGCGTCGAAGTACAACTTCTAGCAGGAAGGGCACAAATATGGCAGACGGCAAAACTCCCACGTTTTGGGGGCTGATCATTGGCTCATCGAGCGGATTCGGCGAGGCCACTAGCCTGGAACTGGCGCGGGCAGGGCTCAACATCTTTGGCGTCCACTTTGACCGGCGCTCCGCCATGCCCCACGTGAGCGGGATTGTCGACCAGATCAAGGCCCTCGGGCGCGACGTGCTGTTTTTCAATATCAACGCCGCTGACACCGTCAAGCGAAACGACGCCCTTGACCAGATGCAGGCATACTGGAAGGGAAAAGGCGGCGATCACGTCGTGAAAGTCTTGCTGCATTCCGTAGCCTTTGGATCGCTCCAGCCATATCTCTGCGAGAATCCTGAGGCTCAACTGACCCAGGCTCAGATTGAAATGACCCTGGATGTGATGGGGAGCAACTTGGTGTACTGGGTCCAGGAACTGATGCGCCGCAAAATGATGCGCAGCGGCAGCCGCATTTACGCCATGACCAGCGCCGGCGGCCACAGCGTGATCCCTAACTACGGTGCTGTCTCAGCAGCGAAGGCTGTGCTCGAGTCGCACATCCGGCAGTTGGCTTTCGAGCTCATGCCGTGTGGCATCACGGCGAACGCCATTCAGGCAGGCGTGACGATCACACCAGGGTCGAGCAAGATACCTGGTATCGACAAGCTGGCCGAGTTCGCCAAAATGCGCAATCCTGGACGCAGGTTGACGACACCTCAGGACGTCGCTTCGGCGATTGCCGCGCTGATGGACGACCGGACTCAGTGGATGACAGGCAACGTCATTCGCGTGGACGGAGGCGAGGACATCGTAACATAAGGCGGTCGACCCGGAAGGTTCAGGTCGGCTAACCTGCTTCCCGCGCCAGTCCACTTTCACTCGCGCCTCTTTTGACGCGCGCCTGTCAGTCTGCTAGCATCGAGAACGAACTGCGGTTTGACGAAAACGATCGTGCTGAGGAGTCTCGTGCAACCTAGAAGGATCCTGCTTGCTAAACCCCGCGGCTTTTGTGCCGGCGTCGACCGAGCTATCGACGTCGTCAATATAGCGCTCGATCTGTACGGCGGGCCGATTTACGTGCGCAAGGAAATCGTGCACAACCGGCACGTGATCGACTCGTTCGTCGAGCGAGGTGTCGTCTTCGTCGATGAGCTAGACCAGATCCCTGAAGGAGCCGTGGCCATCTTCAGCGCCCATGGAGTCGCGCCCGAGGTACGCACCGCGGCGGCGGCAAAGCATTTGGAAGTCATCGATGCGACGTGCCCGCTCGTCACCAAGGTGCACCTGGAGGCGGTACGTTTCGTGAAAGAGGGCCGCTCCATCATTCTCGTTGGACATCGAGGACACGAAGAAGTGGTTGGGACAACGGGCGAGGCTCCCACGCAGATCCAAGTGGTAGGCAGCGCGCAGGAAGCTGAGCAGGTCCAGGTGCCTGACCCTGACCGCGTAGCGGCCATCACTCAGACCACGCTCGGGGTTGACGACGCCAACGAAATCATCTCTGTCTTGCGACGACGTTTCCCCAAGCTCGTGACCCCGTCCAGCGACGATATTTGCTACGCCACGCAGAATCGCCAGACCGCCGTTAAAGCGCTCGCCAGATCGGCACAGTTGGTTCTGGTCCTCGGCTCCGACAACAGCTCGAACTCCAAACGCTTGAAGGAAGTCGCGGAGGGCGCCGGGGCGCGAGCCTATCTGATCGACGACGCCTCCGAAATCGATCCGGCGTGGCTGGACAATGTCGATTGCGTCGGTATTACGGCCGGCGCTTCAGCTCCTGAGCATCTCGTTCAGCAGGTGGTCGATTACTTCCGCGCGCAAGGGGTCAGCGAAGTCGAGGAGGTTGAGACGGTGGAAGAGAAAGTGACCTTCGTGCCTCCTCCAGAACTCGCGCGCGCCCGGGCCGAGCGCAGTCCCGCCCGCTAGCAACGGCAAATCTCTTTCAGATCGTTTTGTCTGGGGAGTCGCAAATCGATTCGACCGGACACGTGGCGCACCAGGGTTTGCGCGCCTGACAGGTCTTCCTGCCAAACCAGATCATTTGATGGCCGAACGTGATCCACCGGTCGCGAGGTACAATCCTCATCAAGTCCTGCTCGACTTTCTCGGGCGTGTTCTGCTCCGTTAGCCTAAGACGATGAGCGATGCGGAAGACGTGAGTGTCAACCACCACTCCGCTCGGGATACCGTATGCCGTACCGAGCACCACATTGGCAGTCTTGCGCGCCACACCCGGCAAGGTGAGAAGCTCGTCCATGGTCCGCGGAACCGTGCCGCCGAACTCTGCGACAATCCTCTGCGCGGCACCCACGATGCTCTTGGCTTTGTTGCGGAAGAAGCCGGTCGATCGGATATCTTCCTGCAAGACCTCCGGGCGCACCGCGGCAAAGTCCTGCGGTGTCGGATACTTTGCAAAGAGCCCCGGCGTCACCTTGTTGACGCGCTCGTCGGTGCACTGCGCCGAGAGAATCGTGGCGACGAGGAGCTCGAAGGCATTCTCGTGCCGAAGTGCACACTCAGCCTGAGGGAAGAGCTGGTCGAGCGCGGCGAAGATCTTGGCGAGGCGCTCCGGTGACGTATAGTCCTTGCGAGGCTTTCGGGCCGCAGGACGCTTGGCGGCCAAGATTTGCCGCACCGGCTTGGCTCGCTTCGTTGGCCCCGATGCGGTCGGCCTGGCGACTTTTTTCCGTGTCCCTTTGGTTCTATTGGCCATCGGAGTGGAGGAGTCTACAATCCTGCATTCTCCGCCGTGATGCGCGCGACCACCGTCCAATCAAGATCTTGCTGCCCGCGGGCGATCGCGGTCAGCAGATGGTCGCGAACGATATTAGCGATGGGGAGGGGAACGTTGACCGATTCCGCCGCGCCGAGCGCCAGCCGAATGTCTTTTAATCCCAGCGTCGCCTTGAAGCCCGCCGGAGCATAGTTCTCCTCGACGATAATCCTGCCGTAATTCTTGTAAACCGGCGCGGTAAAGATGTTGTCGGTCATCAGCTCATAGAACTGCCGGGGATCGATGCCGGACTTCCGCATAAAAGCGAAGACCTCGGCCAAGCTTTCCACGACACACGCAATGAGAAAGTTGCCACCCAACTTGATGACGTTGGCAGCCGGCGGGTCCTCTCCGACGTTGAAGGTCCGCTGACCTACAGCATCGAACAGAGGCCGACATCGTTCAATCGCCTCCAACGGTCCCGCCGCTACCACGAGTAACGTGGCCGCAGCAGCGGCGTCGGGACGGCCAAAGACAGGCGCCGAAACGTACGCCCGCTTGAGCTGAGCGTGTAGTTCGGTCAATCGTCGCGAGAGTGCCACGCTGATGGTGCTCATCGAAACGTGGATCGTCTCGGCGGCGAGCGCCCTGAGCACTCCATTGCTGCCCAGCACGACCTCCTCGACAGCGCGATCGTCGGCGAGCATGGTCATCACGACGTCGCCTTCACAGGCCTCAGCGGCGTGGTCTGCAACGTGTGCTCCCTCGGCTCCGAGCTCCTCGGCGCGTCGCCGACTGCGATTGTAGACCGTGACCGTGTGGCCCGCTTTGAGGAGGTGGCGAGCCATGGGCTGGCCCATGTTTCCCAAACCGATGAATCCTACTCGCATCTACAGCTCCACGAGTCTAAGCGCGCGACGACGGACGGGCGCGCGCACCTTGGCTTCGGCCAGTCTTGCCGCGGACTATCCTCCCAGCAGATCCAGTACCTGAGGAAGGTCGTGGTGGAGGCAGGTGAAGATCGGCGTGTCGCGTTGCGTGTAGTTGCTCGTCTCGGCGGCGCGCAACTCCATCACGAGGTCCAGAAAATCTTCAGGCTTGTCACTCTCAAAGGCCACGACGAACTCCTGGTCGTCGAGCCCAAAGGAATATGTTGTATTCAACCGCACGGTGGGATAGCGGTGCCCGATCTCGATGTGTTCGTTCATCATCCCTTGGCGCGCCTGCTGGGTGAGGCGATACCAGGCTCGAGTCTTGATGAAGGGGTAAACGAACAGATAATGAAATTTTCCCGGAGTCAGGCGCAAGCGCGTCCCTTCCTGGTCGGCGTGCCGGTGGTCGCGCACATAGAGGGAGCGCTTCGTCATGGAGAGATAGGAGTAGGGCGTGGTCAAGTATTGACCAAGGCCTGTGGCGAGAAGCTCCGCCGTCATTTTCTGGAATTTCGGGAGATCGTAGCCGATCTTCCACAGCATGAAGTCGCAATCGCCACGGATTCCCACGAGCGAGTAGGCAATCGTCAAGACATCGTCGTCAAAGCTCTTGACCACGTCGATGAACTGACACTTGCCCCGTTTGCGATCTTCCGGCGTCAGCCGCCGCCACGCCGGATCAACTCTATAGAACACAAAGTTCACGTATTGACGACGGTTGTCCTCACTCGCTTGCACTTCTTTCTTGGGATCTGCCAAGGATTCAATCCTCCGAAGTTCGCTGGTCCGATAGGTCGGTAACCATCAACTATAGCACGGTCGCCGATGCGTACACGACAAAGGAAACCTTGCGTGCTGGCTGACAGCCAGTACCAAACCTTACTTCGCACCCCGGCGCGCCGCGAGGCGCTTATCCCGGCGTCGCGAGATAGTCGAGCAGTCTGCGGAACGCTTCGCCGCGGTGTGAGATGCCAAACTTCTCATCGGCGGTCAATTCAGCGAACGTCTTGCCGAGCGGAAGATAGAGGAAGAGCGGATCGTACCCGAAACCCCCGGCACCGCGCGGCGATTCCAGGATCAGGCCGTCGACTCGACCTTGCGTCGTAACCAGCACGCGGCCACGCTGAGCCAAAGCAATCGCGCAAACGTAGTGCGCCTTACGCTGCGGCCCCGTGAGTCCGCGCATCTCAGTCAGCAATTTCCGGTTGTTAGCGGTATCGTCAGCATGCGGACCCGCGTAGCGCGCCGAACGAACACCCGGGGCGCTACCCAGGGCATCGACACACAGTCCAGAGTCGTCGGCGAACACCAGCGCGCCGGTATATGCACTGTAGTGAGCTGCCTTCTTGCGGGCGTTGGCTTCAAACGTCGCGCCGTCTTCCAAGCAAGGCGGGAGGCCGTCGATGCCTGGGAGGGGCTCGACCGAAACGCCAGACTCCGCGGCCGCTGTCGTGAACTCACGGACTTTGCCGGGGTTGCTCGATGCCAGATATAGAGTACGCGCAGTCGCCAAGCTGCAACGGCTCCTGGAAGTCTCTAGGCGGCGGGGAGGTCTAGCTTCAAGATCGACTTCTGGAGTGCCAGCAGTCTCTCGATGCCGGGGCGAGCGAGCGCCAGCAGCCGGTTGAGTTCGTCGGCAGAGTAAGGGCGCCCTTCCGCGGTCGCTTGCAGCTCGACGAGTTCGCCGGCGCCGGTCATGACCACATTCATATCGACTTCCGCGTTCGAATCCTCCGCATAGTTCAGATCGAGAAGCATCTCGCCGCCGACGAGACCGACGCTGATCGCGGCCACGTAGTTCTTGAGCGGTATCCGCTTTAGGGCTTTGATCTGTTGAAGCTTTTGGAAAGCCAGAGCAGCCGCGACCAGCGACCCGGTAATGGACGCCGTCCGCGTCCCACCATCGGCACGGATCACGTCACAGTCAATCCACACCGTGCGTTCGCCGAGGATCCCGAGATCGGTTACGGCGCGCAGCGATCGGCCGATCAGGCGCTGGATCTCCATGGTGCGCCCGCCCTGACGCCCGCGAGTCACTTCTCGCGGTGTGCGCGACTCCGTGGCGCGCGGAATCATCGCATACTCGCTGGTGATCCAGCCTTTACCCAGTCCCTTGAGGAACGGCGGAACGCCGTCCTCCACGGACGCCGTGCAAATCACCTGCGTCTCGCCCAAGCGGATCAGCGCCGATCCCTCCGCGCTCGAAATGAAGTTCGGCGTGATCTCCACCGCTCGAAGGTCGGTCGCGGTTCGACGATCGGCCCGGACCAGCCGTCCAGCGTCGTAGAGGAGACCACTCAACTGCTTCGGTGTGGACAAGCGTCACCCGCCCCTTTCTTTATTCCGGATTTCCTATCTTAACCACAAAACGCGCCGATACCAAGAAGCGCGACGTGCTGTGTCTTCAAGGCAGGCGGGCGAAATTCAAGCCGTGCGACCTGTCTCCAAAATCGCAAGGCTCATCGGCGTTCATACATCGCCAGCTTGTCGCCTTTGAGAAAACCGATTTCCCAGGCGCACTCGATGGCCGATTGCAGGAGCGGTCGCACTTCTTCCGACGCCTCGCGCCCGTCCGCAAAGGTGAAGGATCGCGCCCAGTCAAGAGACGCAGTCAACACGACCCGCAAGGATTCGCCGTCGACTAACACCAGCCCGCGCTCCCGCGAGACTTTTGCCATGAAGCCCGAGAACTTGAAATCAATGCCGTGGCCGGAGTAAATGACCTCAAGCGGCGTCTTCTCGGCGCTCCACTTGATGAAGAAGGACATTGCCTCTTCCAGGGACGAGAGCATGCTGATCCTCACAGCTCGGTTGTCACCCGGCTACCCGCCGCCACCCACCACGCGCGCTGGTTTCAAGGGCCTCAGTTCGCCTTCGCGATGCGAGCGGGGTCGGGTACGAAGGTGCCCGTGAGATCGGCGTGGCCGTCCAGCGTGTCGACCTCCTGGCCCTGCACCGTAATCTTGACTCTTCTAACCGCGGGAATATTGGCGGCCAGCGAGTCGACAATGGAATAGACGGCCAGCGTCTCGCTCGCAATGCCTGGCGCAAAATCCGAGACCGCATCGCTCGACAAATCCACGTAGGCGGTCCCGTCTGTGGTCAAGAAAACCGCGCGAATACTCGCGGAAGGAGAAACCACACGAGCGCGGCCTTCGTGGGAGCCTTCGATCAGCGCCAGCAAGACCTCGCGGACGCGATCCACATCATCGGAAGCCCAGCCGATCTGACGCGCCTCTCCGACCAACATTCCCTGCTCATAGGCAGGAAAGTACAGCATCACCGTCTGCGTGCTACCGGTTTGAGATTGCAAGGCCACTTGGCTCAGCTTGGTCCGCGCCTCCTGCTCGACGCGCAAAGGAGTTTCGACAAAGATCCGCCGGCCCAGGGCGCGCAGATAGATAAGGCCGGCGGCCACCACCCCGAGTACGATGAACATGGCGATCTTGGCGCGGCGCGACATCGCTCAGCCCTGGCCTCCGAGGAAAGCGTCCAGGGCACGGACAATAGCGCCCGCTATCTGGTCCTGCAGCGTGCCGTTCGTCAAAGGGCGTGCGTCGACATCGGAAGCGAAGCTCCCAATCTCAACCGCAGCCGCGGGCGCGTCGATATTGCGCAGGGCACGAACCGGGGCTTCTACAGAGCCACCGCTGGTGGTGAGCCCAGAAATATTGGCGAACTGGCGCTCAAGCGCCTGCGCGAACCGCCGGCTGCGATCGACATGAGCCATTTGGAGCTCATTCCAAGGCAGCAACACAAATCGTCCGTCCGCTACTCCGGAGTGAGTCATCGCGGCCCCAGTCTCTTGAGAGCCCTCGGTGAGCGAGGAAGGAAGATAAGTATAAACGGCAAGCTGGGGCAGCTTGGATCCCAAATTTCCTGCGTGCAGGCTGAGGAAAGCCACGGGGCGCGCGTCGTTGGCGATTCCGGCGCGCTCGTCAAATCCCGGATCCGTGTCTCCGGAGCGGGTCACGATGATACGATACTTGTTCGTTGCGACCAGTGCCGCGCGGACACGCTCTCCCCAGGCGGCAACCACATCCTTTTCCACGAGGCCATCGCGGCTGCGCGCTCCGGGATCCCCACCCCCATGTCCGGGATCAAGAACCACGGCGGGAAGGGAAGGAGGAACAGGAGGGACAGGCGGCGCCGGCAATTGGGCTGCTGAAGGTGCGGCGCCCGTGGCCGGCAACTGGGCGAGTTTAGGAGCCGGCTTGGCCACCTCCACGATGAACTTTGAACGGCCTGACTGCGTCGGATAGAAGTTAAGTCCATCGGCGCCAGGGGTCAGAAGCAGCTTCGGCACGCCATCCTGATCGTCAAACTGGAGCGCGCTGAGATAAGGATTCTGGAGTCGCAGCGCGTGCGCCGGAGCTTCAAACGGCTCATCGCCCAGGAAGACGACCCACTTGCCGTTCTGCGACGCGGTTCGGACCGTCACGGGACTCGTGAACTGCAGGGTGAGCCGCACGCCGTTGGGTACCGGCTCGAGGTCGGCCGTAAAGGTGACGGGTTTGACGTCGCCAATGAATGCACGCTTCTCACCCAGCTCATACGCGACCCGCTGGTGGATGACCTCGGGCAGGACTGAGCTCAGAAAGTCCGTCGGCACCATCCACTGGCCGTTCGAGACGCGCACGGGATGCAAGAGGTTCCACGTGCGTTTATCGACCTTGACCTTCTTGTCGCCCTTCTTGAGCTGGAGCCCAGAACCACCGAACCAGACCACGGCGGAGTTTCGTTTTTCCTCAAAGCCCGAGAGTTTCCCGACAGCGTTCAGGACATCCAGCACGGGGAGATAGTTCGCGCCATCGATCACCTCAAGGCGGACGATGTGGCGCTCCTTGGGAAAGTAAAAGACGAAGTTGTCGCTGCGAAGCGTGCGAGCAGGCCAAAAGAGCAGGAACGTTCCCACGATCAGCGCGAGGATTGGAAGCAGCGCTTTGGGGGAACGACGAGGCAACCGGGTTTCCGGCAATTTGGCTTGCATGGCAGGCCGTCAGCGGCTGACACTCGGCGCCGTCGCATCGCGCCCGAACTTCCCACGGACTGCCAACCGTCGACGATCAGATCTGGTGGAGGCGGGGGGAGTCGAACCCCCGTCCGAAAAGTCCCGCGGTTAGAAGCCTACATGCTTATCCCGTTCGCTACGATTTTCACCAGCGGCCCTCAGGAACAGGCAATAACGAACCGCCGGCTAGCCTGATCCCCCCGCTTGCGCGGGAGTCTCGCTCGGAATTTTCAGGCGGCGAACCCCGAGCCAGCCCGCCTGGATGACATCTGCCTCCGCCCTGCGGGCCGGACAGAGGAGACGCGCCGCCCTAGTTAGGCAGCGTAAGCATACTGCGTGTTGGCAGTTATGTTGTTCCACGCCGATCACGGGTGGTGTGGCCCCCGGCATGCCTTCTAAGCACAAGCACTTCCGTCGAAACCGGTACGCCCCCATCGACGCTTCCAGATTACGCTGGCCCTCTGCGACTGTCAATCAGCCGCTAAAAGTCAGCGTAGTGGTATTCGATGGCACTACGCGACCTTGAAATGTACAGTTTGCGAGTTATTTTCAATCTCGAGGAACGAACCGAACAAGTCATTTGGAATCAACAAAACTGTTCTCGGGATCGATTACATTGGTGACATCTCATTGATAATACGGTACTTATTTCCATGCATCCAGCCATCTAGCTGAATCTAAAGGTCTTAGTTGAAGGGATTGACAGTTGGCGAACAGCTTGTAGGATGGAGACGTGCGCTTTCGGACCCCATCGAATCCCTTGTATCAGATAACCACTCTGCCCCCCAAGGCGCGATTCATGGCTCTGTTCACGACGCTGATGTTTTTCGCGCCGGTCCTCGGGAAATCCGCGAGCCTTCCCAGGAAGCGGTCTACGTCAGCAGCCGGGAAGCCGATCCTCTACGAGCTAGCCTCGCGCGCTGCCCGTAAGAGCGGGTGGCCTGCGTTGCGGCGCTACGCGGAATCGACCAAGGATCGCGAACACCAAGGCCTCGCTTACTTCACGCTGGGTTACCGCGAGTATGAGGCCGGCGAGTACGGGCGCGCGGAAACCGATCTGGGTCACGCGGTGTCGACCCGGTTTTCCTTGAGCGACCTCGCAGTGTATTACGAAGCAGAAGCGGCACAGGCGATGCAGCAAGCGGGCCGCCTGGTCGAAATCCTGGACGGTTTCTCCGCACGGTTCCCCCACAGCGTCTTCCAGGAGCGAGTCCTGGCGCTGCTCGCCGGCGCCCTGCTTCAGGTCCAGCAGCCCGAGCGGGCCATCGAGGCGCTCGCGGCTGATCCAAACGCCGAGCGGCGGCCGGCGCTGGCGCTGCTACTGGCCCGGGCTTACTGGCAAGAACAGAAACTCGTCGAAGCCGCGCGGCTCTTCGAACACGTGTACTACGGCTTCCCCGTCAGCCCGCAATCCGACATTGCGGAAACAGCTCTCGAGCAACTTCGACAGCAACTGGGAGGCAGCTTTCCCTCACCGACCGAGCAGACGGAGTCGCAGCGCGCCCAGACTCTCTTCAACGACGCGCGCTACGGCCAGGCGCTCGCGGAATACCAACGCTTGCTGGCGGCCCACCCTGGGAGCCCTCAGTTACCCGAGTGGACAGTGGCTCGGGCGCGCTGCCTCGTGCACTTAAAGCGGTTCCATGATGCGGTCGATGCGCTGTCCGCCAATGTCGCGGCATCGCCCGAAGCCGATGGAGAGCGACTGGCCGCGCTCGTCGACCTGTACGCCCGCACGGACGATCCGGGTTCCATGCTGATCGTGCTGGAGCAACTCCGCAGCGTGTACCCGCAATCGAGTGCTTACCAAGGGGCGCTCTCTCGAGCGGGGATCTTCTACGTTGCGCAGGGTGATTGGGTGAGCGCTGCCCGTTATTATAAGGAGCTGGCGGCCTCGTCTGCTGCAACCGGCCTGAGACGGGACGCTGACTGGCGGGCGGCCTGGGCCGAGTACCTCAACTCCGAAGATGAGAAGGCAAGTCAAGCGTTCGAGGATCATCTCAAGCGCTATCCTGACTCGGCTCACGCGCCGGCGGCTGTTTACTGGCTGGGACGCCTGGCCGAGAAGCAGGGCAATCTCACCGAGGCGCGCGCCTTCTTCGAGCTCGACCAACGCTTTGGCGACGGCTATTATCCGCTCGAAGCCAGCCAACGTCTCAAGGTCCTCGGCGCCGAGCCTGCGCGCCGCGCGTCAAGCGGAAGCAGAGCGGCAGTTGAGGGTGTCGCGGAACCAACCGCGCTGAAGCTGCCACTCAATCCGCCGAGCCACCGGCCTCCGAGCGCTCGGCTCTGTCCCGCAACACCGGCGGAATCACAATTGTCTCCTGCCGTCGAGCTCATGGCGCTGAGCCTGGACGACCTTGCCGAGCGCTATCTCAAGGACGTCTTGTCCGTGGATCCGCATTCAACAGCAGCACTTCTGGCGCTGACCCGTCTGGAGGCGGAGCAACAAGAGTACAGCGCGGCGCTATTCGATGCGAAGAAACTAGTTCCCGACTATTTCGATTACCAATTCTCAGAGTTACCCAAAGATGTCTGGCAGTGGCTCTATCCACGCGCGTTCTGGAATATCGTGGAGCGACAGGCGCGCCTGAATCGACTGGACCCCTACCTCGTGATGGCTCTGATCCGTCAGGAGTCTGCTTTCAATCCCCAGGCGACCTCCGTCGCGAATGCTCGCGGCCTGATGCAGATGCTCCCCGCGACCGCGACGCCAAGCACCAGACGGCGGAGGCGGCAGCGCACTGCTCAGCGGCTCTACAATCCCGGCTACAACATTACTCTTGCCTGCCGCTACCTTCGAGAGCTTCTCCGCGCCTTTCATGGCAACGTTGAAGAGACTCTTGCGGCCTACAATGCTGGCGACTTCCGCGTGAATGACTGGTTGAAGCAGCGTTCGTTTCGCGAGCCGGCGGAATTTGTAGAATCCATTCCTTTTCTCGAAACGCGGCTCTACGTTGAGACCGTGTTGCGCGACCAGGCGATCTATCGCAGGTTACTCGCAGGTTCGGTAAGGTTCATGAACTGCCATTGATACGACCCAAACACTGCAGACGCCGCGAGGTCTCGAGGGCTCGTCGATTCTAATCGCCTCGAATCTCGAACGCGGGAGAAAAACCACTCACCGCGTAGTTCACCAGATCGTCCAAAAAGTAGGTCGCATAAGGATCGCTACCGTAAGTGGTCGCTAAAGCGAACGTGCAGACCAAGAGTTTTCCCTTGCCATAGCGCGCTTGCACCAGCGTCCCCACGTTCGAATGGAGCCAGCCGTAAAATATTCCTGCGAGCACATCGCGAAAGTTTTGTGGAGGCACACCGCGAACCACCGCGGGTGGCGTCACCGCTTCGGTTTCAAAGCTTGCGAGCTTTCCAGAAGGAAGACGCTTGAAGGGCTCCTGGTCGTTGCGAAACCAAGGGAAAGCAGAGATCCAGTTCCCATCCAGGTCGGAACCGGCGCGAGCGACAACTTCCACGCCGGGCGCCAGCACTTGATGATCGGTGGCAAGCAGAATCACCCGGCCGCCACCTTGCAAGGTCTGCTTGACCTTGTCATCAAAGGTCGAGGCGATCATCACCGGGAAGGACTCGCCTCCCGACGGCGGTTGGTACCCGCGCACGCGCATCTCAGTGACGAGTCGCCGGAGCTTGCCTTCGGGATCGTCGAAGAGCACGGGAGGTGGAAGTTCGGGGCGCTCGGGAGGATAGAAAAACAGTTCGACCGAATCTTCGGAAATGATCGTTGTCGAGGAGACGCTGACTCTCAAGATGTGGCGTGACGGGGACGTCGTGGGCGGCACTGTAAACTGGATCCTGCCGACCTTCGCGCCAGAACCTCCAGATATAGCGGGCAAGGTGAGATTGCCCTTGAGCGGGCTGCCCTCGAGTTCCCAGATAACGGATGCACCGGCTAGCGAGCGGTCAGAGAAATGCGAGTAGTATACATCTGCTGCCGCTTCCTCTCCCGTCCGGTAGTTCCACTCCGCCGGCCGGACCACCACCAAATCGTCTTGCTGCAAGTTACTGAAGAGCGCAGGATCGGTCTTCGGCTGACGCCACATATTGAGAAGCCCGTTGGCCTCCCAATTGACGTCGGTGAACTCGGTGATCACGTAGCCTTGCACTTCAGGATGCATCCGCAGCGTTTCAATCTCGTATTTCAGTGCTTGATACTGTTCGAGGTCGGTCGCTTCGACGAGCGCACTGAAGCTGCCGAAGACGGATGAGTATTGATAGTCGGCGAAGCGGCGCTCCACGCCGTCCGGCAAAGTAATCTGCCGTCCTCCAAAACTCCGCGCGAACCACCAGGGTTGTTCCTGGGGAAGGCGCGGCAGCCCCCAGTTGCCGAACTCTGAGAGCGCCAAGGGCTCCTCGCCTCGCGGCGCGGCGTCGCCGTAAGGACTGAAGAGCCAGCCCGAGCGCCGAGCCAGATCGTCCACGAGCCGATCGAAGTCAGCGGCGTGGCCGGGAATCGCATCGTACTCATGAAAATCCGCCAGGTCGGTGGCGACGTGAAAGTTATCGCAACAGGCGCTGTTGTCGTCCACAAGCCATCCGGGCACGAGCGCTTTGGCTTGGTGATAATCCCGCTTCAGCCAGTCGCGGTCGGCGGATTCCTTCAGGTTCACGCCCCAGCTTTCATTGATCAGGCTGACTATCACGATCGACGGGTGATTCCAGTCGCGCTCGACCATGCCCCGCAACGTGTCCATGCCGCGACGCTTGGAATCGTCTGTGAGCTTGTCCCAGTTCGGGATCTCATACCAGACGAGGATCCCTGTTTCATCCGCCGCCTCGAGATAGCGAGGGTCGGGTACTTTGATGTGACAGCGCAGCAAGTTGAGACCAAGTGATTTCGCCTTCTGCATTTCGTCCTTCAGATACTCCAGCGACGGCGGGGTATAAACTGTCTCGGGGTAAAACGCCTGGTCGAGAGCCCCGCGGAGATAAATCACTTTGCCGTTCAACATGAACTTGCCGTTGCGCGCCTCGAAGGTGCGAAATCCGAACCGACTGTCCGACGTGCTGCCCGAGCTGAGCTCGACGTGAAGGTGGTAGAGCACCGGGTTGTCGGGACTCCACAGTTTGGGGTTCGGAATGCGCCCCGAAAACCCATACTGCGCCTGACCCGCCTCGACGGCCTTCTTTTCGTGCCACGCCACGTTGTCGCCGGCGTCACGAATATCTGCCAGTACCTGGGCTCGTTCGGCACCGGGACTGCCAGACGCCGCCTCCGCAATCGACACGTGAATTGTGAAACTTCCATCCGCACCCGCAGTGATGTGTGCCGTACTAATGCGCAGCTGCGGCTCGGTGTCGAGTCCGACGCTCTGCCACAAACCGCTGGTTTGGACGTACCAGTTCTGTTTTCCGTGCGGTATTTCGGCATACTTGATGCCCTCGACATCGTTAGGCCTTAGTCCGGGATCAACGACCCGCACCGCCACGACGTTTTCGCCGGCGCGAACGAAGCCTGTCACGTCGAACTCGAATGGCAGATAACCGCCGTCATGCGAACCAATCTTCTGCCCGTCAACGTAGACTTCCGCCCGATAATCCACGGCGCCGAATCGCAGCAGCAGGATGCGCCCTGGTTCGAGCGCTCCCAGGCGCACCGAACGCCAATACCACGCCACTCCCGCATAGTCTCGCAGGTCAGCGAACTGCGACTGCCATGATCCGGGTACGCGAGCGACTCGAGCGTTTGGCACGCCGAGCAGGTCACCGACCTTCAGAGCACCCGCAGGATCGGTGACAAAGTTCCAATCGCCATCGAGCGACAAGCTAGCACTGCCAGAGGCGAGAACCGAGAGACCCGTGATCATCACGGCAAGGACAACACCCAATGTGACGCCGGCACGCACTGCGAATCGCATGAGTACTGTTCCATCGCTAACTGGGCTCGAACATGAGAACTCGGTGTGCTCTGAAATGACGCTGACTTATCGGCTTCATCTCGCGGCAAGTCTATGCACTCTTCACAGACGAAGGCAAGTGGGATTAATGGGGAGTCGCCGGGCGATAATGTAGTAGGAATGAGCAGACACAAAGCACACCGAAGGGCTCGTCATGAAAACAGGGTGCACCAATTCTGAGCTGTCAGGCGAGAATCTTATGTTAGGATGAATCCGTTATGGGTCGTCATTGCCCGATTCTAAACTATGAGTCCGACTGCTTCGAAATCCGGAATTAAATATCTTGCACCGCCCGGGACAGTGACGGAGACACCAGGTTCCGGCGCTCCTCTAGAGCTGGGCGAGTTGACAGGAAAACGTCTCATTGTCTTTCTGCGGCTTACGGGGACCATCGAGCAGGAATCCCTGGAGATTTCATTGTGGGGATCTCCGGACGGCCAAGATTGGGGAGCGCACCCGCTCTTTACCTTTCCGCAAGTCTTCTACCGTGGGACGACACCAGCCGCGCTCGACCTGAATCAGCGTCCTGAAGTCCGCTTTCTGCAAGCAAGGTGGGACGCGAACCGCTGGGGGCGCGGATATCCTCGCCCACACTTCGAGTTTAGCGTTGAAGTCCAGCAGTTCACGTCGCCGTAGCAACCCTTCACGAAGACACCGCGGTTTCCGGTTTTTCCTCCGGTCCCCGCTCGGGTTTCATAGCTTCGCTCGCTGTTGACGAACGCCTCATTCCAAAGTGCCCACGAAGAACGAAAAAACTCTGGACGAAGCCCGCTTAGGGCCGTCATTATTGAACTGGTGAGACGGAGGAGCCCTGAATTCCCAAGAAACATCTCCAGCACTGTTCTTAGACACGCCGTCGGCCCGTCGCCTCCCCAAGGAAGGCTCAAATGAAAACCGTTCTGATAGCAGTCACTACGCTGATGCTCGCTTCGCAGCTTGGGGCGCGGACAGAGGCGCACGCTCTCCCTGCCGTACAACAATCTCCAACGACGTCCGCACCTGAACCGCCGGCGCCGGTCCCCTCGGTCCCAGGGCAGCCTGCCGTCGCGACGCCATCGTCAACCGCGACGACCGGCGGCGCACTCACGCTTGATCAAGTCAACGACTTGCTTCGCAAGATCTACAACGGCGCCTATCGCGTTAAAGATCTATTGAGCCTGCTCGAACCCGACAAGTGGAAAATGGACGAGACGGCGCGCAAATCGTTTGATGCGACTGTCCAATCTCTTCGCACAGACCTGCAAACGCTCGAAGAATCGAGAACTCAGTTCTCAGGCCAGCCGCGCAACGTGGCGCTGGGGTATCAGCTCGACGGAGATTTGCGAACTGCGCTTCCTGACATCGACACGGCCTCGCGCGCGGTATCAGAATACGAGGGCCCTCGTCAGGGCATTCAGTACGCCCAAGCGCACGACCAACTCGTAGACCTCGAGCGAGCGCTCAAATCCTATCTCGACTCACTAGGAACCGCCAAAGAGAGAGCATCAGCCCCGCAGGTTGCGCGAGGCCAGCCGAGCGGCCAAACAAGCGCGCAGACGGCAGCATTGCCGCAAACCGAAAACATCGCTGCACCACCCTCGCCACCCCCGCCCGCGACGACGGCAATCGAAGTCGGATACCTGACGTCCGACCAGGTTAAGGTATTGCTGCACCGGATCTATGTAGCAGCTTTCCGTCTCAACGACCTTCTGACCCAGGTCCAGCCAGGGCGGTGGAAGGTGCCGGAGCCGGTGCGCGACCACTTCAATCTTCGAGTCGCGAAGCTCAGGTCCGACCTGAAGGCGCTCGATGCCGCTCGCGCCCAGTTCTCAGAACAGACCGACAGCCCGTACTTAGGTTACCAAACGACTGAGGCAATCCCGCTCGTCATCTCTGACTTGAAGGACGTCGATCAGGATTTGACGCTCTTCGAGGGCCGCGGGCTTAGCAGCCAGTTTGCCGGGCCAGGACAGTGGCTTGAAGAGTCGCGCCAGGCGCTCAAGGCCTATTTGGAATTCATGATGCGCAACTGGAACCAGGTCACGCGAACCTATGAGGCGAATCTCGCCGCCTGCCAGAACACGCTGAATTACGCGATGTACGGCCACGCCGCCGCCGCACGGCCTATGGAGCCCGTGCGGTTTGTTCGCCCACTCCAATCGGCCCGCATTCGACGCAAGGAGGCCGAGGAGGCAGCCCGGCGGAGCGAGCATCCTAATGGCGACGGCAGCAGCGCGGCCGCGAATGAAGCAAGGTCACCCAGCGACACCGCTGCGAAAGGTGTGGGCACGCCCGCGACGGCCCCACCGCCGAAGAACGCGAGAAACAGGGCGAAGCGTGCGCCGCGGAAGGCAGCTCCTGGAGTCCAATGATGTTTTCAAGAACTCAGGGCGTGAGGTAACGGTCGAGCCAACCGAGGACGGTCTTGTACCAGAGTTGGCTGTTCTGTGGCTTCGACACCCAGTGGCCTTCGTCAGGAAAATACAGCAACTCGGAAGGTACACCGCGCCGCTGGAGCGTCGTGAAAATCTGGAATGCCTGACCGTCAGGAACGCGAAAGTCCAGTCCGCCCTCGACAATCAGCATGGGCGTCTGAATGTTCCGAGCGAAGTACGAGGGAGACCATTTCTCGTACAACTGAGGTTTATCCCACGGCACACCTTTGAACTCCCACTCCGGGAACCATAGCTCCTCCGTCTCGCCGTACATGCTCCGCTGGTCATAGACACCGTCGTGCGAGACCAGGGCCTTGAACCGGCCCGTGTGGGTCGCGATCCAATCGATCATGAAGCCACCGAAAGAGGCGCCTGCCGCGCCGACACGCGTTTTGTCGACATACGGGAGTGACTCAAGGTAATCCGCGGCAGCCATCAAGTCCTGGTATGGCGCTCCACCCCAATCGCCGGAAATCGACTCAACGAATTTCTGGCCGTAGCCCGTTGAGCCGTGGAAATTCGTCATGATCACAACGTATCCGTGAGAAGCAAACATCTGTGCATTCCAGCGATAGCCCCACGCATCATCCCAAGCACCCTGGGGCCCGCCGTGAATGAGCATAAGCCCTGGGTATTTTCGACTGGGATCAAAACCCGGCGGCCTGACGATCAGGCTCTGCACCTGCGCTCCTGCCGCGCCGCGCATGTCGACGAATTCGCCGGGATTCATTTCAAGGTCGGAAATCAAGCGGTCGTTCGCGTGGGTGATTCGGGTCGCACCCGTGCCAGAGACCGACGCGCGATAAACTTCCGGCGGCTGGGTCAGCGAGGTACGAGTAAACACCAGCGACTTCCCGTCGCCAATTACCTCAACTTCGTCATTGAAGACACCCATTACTCTCTCTACTTTCGGGTTGCTCACTGACGTCTTAAAGACCGGCTGCTCCCCGCGCTCCGGAGCCGTGAAGTAAATGGTGTCACTGTCCGGCGCCCAAGTGAATCCCACGACCCACTGATCGAAACCCGTGGTCAGATCCTTGACCCGTCCGGTTTGGCGGTCGTAAACACGCAGCCGAAAGAGGTCAGACTCGTAACCGTTGCGAGCCTGCGACGTATAGGCGATGTAGCGTCCGTCGGGCGAATACTGCGGTGAGGCATCGGAGCCCGGATTGTCTTGCGTAATGTCCTTCGACTCGCCACCGGCCGCTGAAACCACGTAGAGATCGTTGTTGGTGGTCCAGGCAGGATAGCCAGTACGATTCGAAGTGAAGCAGACTTCGCTGCCGTCGGGCGAAATGGCGTAGCCATCGGGTCCGCCAAGAAAGAAGGTGGGCGAATCGAACGCACCCGGCGTCACGTCGCGCGGCGCGCCACCGCTCGCTGAGACCACGAACAGATGCGCATAGCGCCCGTCTCGCCACTCATTCCAGTGTCGAAAGAGCAGTTCGTGAATGAGCCGGGCTTTGACCTTGCTCTTCTCCGCCTCTTCCAGGCGCTTGTGGTTGCAATCATCATCGGCGCAGTCCGGGTAGACCGACGATGTAAAGAGCTGATGATCGCCCTTCGCCGCCCAAGTCACGCCATCGGCTCCAGTGGAAATCGAAGTAAGTTGGCGGGCCTCGCCCCCGTTCAGTGGAAGAATCCAGATCTGTGAGCTGCCGCCGCGCGTCGAGATGAAAGCGAGCGCCTGGCCGTCAGGCGACCAGCGTGGCCGGGTGTTCGAGCCTTCACGCGTGAGCTGCCGGGGACCTCCTCCCTCCGCCGGAACCAGCCAGATGTTGCCTGTGGACTTATTGGCGGCAAGATCGACCGATGTTTCGACGTAAGCGATCCACTTGCCGTCGGGCGAGACCTGAGGATCCGAGATTCTCTCGGCTTTCATCAAGTCTTCAAAAGTCATCGGACGCTTCGCTCGAGCACCCGCCGCAGTCGGCAGAATCAATGCGAGGAAAAAAAGCACGGTCGCCAGGTTCACAAGTCTTCGCATAAGAATCTTCATCTCCAGCTAGGTTGACGGACTAAAAAGCGAGATGCTGTTGACCGCGCCGTAGCGGTACGGTCCTACCTTTCCACGAAAACGTACCGGTAAGGCCCGCGGGAAGCGTGACGTCTACAGCCAAGTGCGAGCCTTCGCGTTGATAACTCACCGAAATGTCGCCCAGAGGATGGGGGAGTCGAGCTTGTACGCGCTTGAGTTGACCCAGGTGAGGGGTGATAGCAACCTTTCGGAATGCTGGCGCCGACGACTCAATCCCTGCCACGGTGGCAAGGAGATCAAAATTTGGGTGGGCGCTCCAGGCGTGGCAGTCCGAGCGAGTCGGCTCGGGCGTCTCCGCCCAGGTCGTCAAGCCCAGGTCAAGCATATGTCGCCACGGTCCGAGTTGGGCAACGTATTGGTCACCCAGTCCCGCCTTCCTCGAAGCTCGGAACAGATAAAAGCGAAAATAATAAGTGCATTGAGTTAGGCTCTCATCATTCAACACAGTCTGCATGACGCGCGGCTGCTGTGAGGGCGGAAGTGCATCCGCGAGGACGGCGAGAATATTCGTGTGCTGACTGAAGTGCTTCCGGGCCGGGGTGTCAGCAAAAAGGTGCCGCGAGGGGTCCCAGCACGTCCTGAAAACCGCCGCGACGACCTTGGTCGCGAGCGCGCGGTCGTGGGTAGCCTGCGCCGGGCTGCCCAAGCTCGACTCTAAGTCTGCTGCATCGCGCAACGCCATCGCGAACTGCAGGCTGAGAATCGCCGACTGCCCATTCACATCCTGCGGCGGGACGCCGTCCTCGAAGTCGCTTGCCCAGTCGACGAAGTCCCACCACTCGAGTCGGCCGAGTAGTCCCGTGGGAGTCAAGCGCGACTCGAACCAATGGAGCACGTCTCGTTCGCCAAAAAGGAAGCGACGCAGAAATTCATCATCACCGTGATACCACCAGAGGTCGTGCATCATGCCAATCCAGAATAGCGAGAACGGCGGGATGTACTGAGGTAGGAAAGAAGGGTACCGGCTCTCAGTCAGGCCTTCAGGAGTCCGCGACTCGTTCAGCAGCTCGATCGCGTTCTTGATGAGTCGGTCGTCGCCCGTCATGTAGAGGGAAATCAGCGCCTGGATCCGTGTGTCACCCACGTACTGCAGTTGTTCGTAATAAGGGCAATCCATGTAAGTCTCGTGGGCACACAGCCGGCAGGTTCGCCAGCCGACCTCCCAAATTCTCTCAAGGGTCGCATCATCGCTGGTGAAGCTCGCGCGAGCGGTAAAAGGGTAGGCGGTAAACATGCCCCGCAAGTCGTCAAGCACTAAAGGTTCTGAGTGGGTCACGACGTTGACTTGCAGGTAGCGGTACGTGCGCCACCAGAGCGGGCGGAACACTCGATGGCTGCCTCCATCGGGAAGGAACCTGTCTTCCAGGCCACGTATTTCCTTTCCTTCGGTTTCGTTGCGGTTGCCTTTCTCATGATCCTTCCAAAGCGCTTCGGCGTAAGTAAGCGTCACCTCGGCTTCGCCGCCGCCGCTGCTCACAAGCTCAGGATAAGCGGTAGTGAGGTACGTCTGGTCAAAAAGCAGCGTGGCGTGCGTGTTGGGCGGTATGGCAACCGGCGCATGGCCTTCGAGAAATGCCGCACTTGCTTTGACTCCTATCACGCGAACGAGGCGACGGAGCCGCTCGAGCCTTTCTTCCATCAAGGGAATAGTTCGCGGCACCAGCATCCAGCGAGACGGGCTATCTTGGATGCCTCGTGGCCCGCCGTAACTGATCGGCACGGCCGCCCGCCACGACGAATCATCAAAATCGAGAGCCTCCCATCCCCACGGGTAGCGCGAACCGTCAAGCCGTTCTCCGGGGCCCGCGGCAAAATATCCTGAGACCTTTCTCGAATCTCTAGGAATCATCGTGCGCGCTTGACTCGGAGCGCATCTCCACGACCCATCGGTGTCGATGCCGGCCTTCTCCGCGCTGTCCCCTTGAACGATCAAACCCGTTTCATTGGTCATCTGGGCCATCGGCGCGTTCTCCGCGAAGTTCCATACAACGGCTGCCAGTGCATTCCGGCCGGACTGGAGCTGCGGGGCGATGTCCAGCGTTTCGTAGCGCCAGTGGTCCAGATCACCTCGAGCAGGCCCTTCGACGACGCGAGTCCCGTTTACAAAGAGCTCGTAGCGATTATCGCCGCTTACGTGAATCGTGAAATGTTCTGGGACGGAATCGAGCGAGAATGCTTTTCGAAAATGATAAACCCCGGATTGGCGGCGAGGGCTGTCAACACATGCGATCCATTGCGCTTTCCATCGATGATTAAGCAAATTCGGATTGAGGCTTTGAGACTCGGCCGCGAAGCGCGGTATCGCCGCCAAAAGTACCCCCGCGACGGCGATTTTCCGGCACCAGTGACAACTCAACATAACGAGTCAGCCCAGGTCGTCTGCAGTCAATTGCCCGGCGCCGTCTTCTTGAGAACCTGCCGCGCGCCGTTTTCAGGCGTCAGGATGAGCGAGTCACCTTCAATTTTGAATGTTCCTTTTTGGGCTGGCGAACCCTCAAAGCTCAGTGTTAGCGAGTCGCGCGAAACAGAGTATTTTCCTGTCGCTGACTTCAACCGCTGCCTGAAAGAGAGCTTGCCGTCCGAGGTAAATTCGGCGAAAGCCGGTCGCGGTCCCGCGGCGCCGGAAACCCACTTGCCGACGATCGGCGGGTCACCCGGGCGTTTCGGCTCGATGCGCTGCATCGCGTATTCGGTACCATCCCAAGGCGCCTTTAGTACGAGAGCATCGCCGGCGACGTGCGCTTCTGCAAAGTCGGCGGACGTTTGGCCGCTCCGGGCGTCGACCGTCGAGATAACCAGTTGGTCGCCCTGCAGCTTGTACGAACAATCGAGGATGGTGTCGTACGACGATGTAAAGGCGCCATCAGGCCGAAACTCCACCACCGTCGCCACCCCACCCTTGCCGCGCGCCACAGAAGTCCAGGTACCCACAAGGCCTTTGTCGCTGCGGCAGGACGTGAGCAGGAGCGCCGCGATCGTAACGGCCAGGAAAATCAGAGTGCGTCGAGTCATGCTCACTCTCTCGGATCGATAAGGGTCACGACCGCGTCCGTCCGAACGCGCGATCATATACGAGCCGGCCTGCTTAAAGCTTGGAATTCTATCGGCATACCCCTGAGCAAGTAAAGGTGCAAACTGTCAAGCCGGAAGCCATTTCTTTTGGTCCTGTCCATTTTCCAGCAGGTCAGGGCCCAAACCGTACCATCGATTCGCGATTCGTCAGACTCTGGATTTATGCTGTCGCCATCCCTATACTCTTTTGCCATGCGACGACGAACATTCCTCGGGAAGGCGGTGACAGTGCCCGCAGTTCCGCTTGCATCAAGATTGACCCGCGAAGCAAACGCGGACCGGGACTTCAGTTCGACAGTAGCCACTTCTGGCCGCGAAGACACGGCGTCCTTGCCCCACGGACACTATCGGCCTGGGAGAATACCCAACGAATACAATTTGTTCCTCCCCGGTGAACGGGACGCCTTGGTTAAAGCGCCCAGCGTGTCGGGATTCGAGGACAACTCTGTCGCCGCACGCTGGAGCGCAGAGACTCGAACCGTGAGAGTGGGAGAGACCATCGACGGCTGGCAACTCGTCGCGATCCTTCCTTGGCTTAATGGCACGCCCACGGCAGTCTTTGAGAAACATGTCACGCATCAAGGTGCGATCGCCTACGTCACGGAAATGGGAAAAATCGCCCACATCCCCAAGCGGATCGGCGACCTTTCAAAGATTCGCCCGCGGCCCACGAGGACACCGCACGGAGTGAGGTTGGAGCGTCCGGCTCGCTACCTGCCGGGGCCAGACGTTGCAGGCGATTACATTCTAGATTCCGACGAAGATCCTACTCCCCCGCGGCGCTGCTCACCGGCAAAACGGAGATCAGCGTCGTTATCACTTGAGACCAGCCGCTCAACTCTCAACACTGCCTTCCACCGACGTGTCTATCCTGCGCTCCCCGCTTGAACCCTAAAGGCACACGCGTGCATCGTATTGGAAGGCACTCGAACAATAGGAGAGAGCACATTGGCAAAGCTTCTTCGATGGATCACAACGCAGGATGCTCGCGCCGAGAGCGCACGATCCTCCACACCCCACAGCGGTGACGAGCAACTTCTCGATGCGTATTCCAGGGCGGTTATCAGCGCAGCGGAGTCAGTCAGTCCTTCCGTAGTCCACATCGTCGTCCACCACGCGCGGGAGGGCCGTGCGGGAGGCCGACCCGGCCGCGAGGCCCGTGGATCAGGATCGGGGTTTATCTTCACGCCCGACGGTTTTATTCTGACCAATAGTCACGTGGTGCATTCGGCAAACCGCGTCGAGGTAGCGCTCCCAGACGGACGACAATTCCAAGCAGAGCAGGTGGGCGACGATCCGGATACCGATCTCGCAGTGATTCGAATCAACGCGCCACATCTTGAGCCGGCGCGATTAGGAAGGTCGGAAGCCGTCCGCGTCGGACAATTGGTGATCGCCATCGGCAATCCGTACGGCTTCCAATGCACGGTCACGGCCGGAGTGGTCAGTGCACTCGGCCGATCTTTGCGGTCGAGCTCCGGCCGGCTCATCGACAACGTGATCCAAACCGACGCGGCATTGAATCCCGGCAATTCCGGCGGTCCACTGGTCAACTCAAGGGGTGAAGTCATCGGGGTAAATACGGCTATCATCTTGCCGGCGCAGGGAATCTGCTTTGCTATCGCCGTGAGTACGGCGGAATTTGTGGCGGGGCGGCTCATCAAGGACGGCAGAATCACCCGCGCTTATCTCGGCGTGGCAGGACAGGACGTCCCTCTTCATCGCCGCCTCGTACGCTACTATCAACTTCCGGACGACACCGGAATCCTGGTGATGAACGTTGAGCCGGGCAGTCCCGCCGAACGAGCAGGTCTGCGCGAGGGAGACATCATCATCGGCTACGACGGCCGGCCGGTTCCGGGCATCGACCGCCTTCACAAGCTGCTGACCGAAGCTCAAGTTGAACGGCGCACGCCCCTCACGATCGTTCGGGGCACGGAAAAATCCACCCTCCAGATTGTTCCGGAGGCGAGCCCGCTCCGAGAACCCTAGCAAGGCCTGCTACGATTCCAGGGCGGCCGCGCTCGCAGAAACACCGGCTAGGGCGTATCTACGGCTTGGCGGCTGGAAACTCTACTTTGGGAACCTGACGCGCAGCTTCGGGCGCTTTGAAATAGTTCTCGTTGCGATGGAATCCCGCCCAACCGGCAAACAAGCTGTTGGGAAAAGTTCCGATGTACGTGTTGTAGTCCTGAATGGCCAAGTTGTAGCGGCGGCGCTCGACCGCGATGCGGTTCTCCGTGCCGGCCAGCTCATCCTGCAAACGAAGAAAATTCTCATTGGACTTTAGCTGCGGATAATTCTCGACGATCGCCAGCAGGCGTCCGATCGCGCCGTCCAACTGGGTGTTGGCGGCAATCTTATCCCCTGGCGTACGCGCGTTGAGCAAGGCCGCTCGCGCGCTCGCCACTTCGCCGAACACGGTCTGCTCCTGGGCGGCATAACCCTTCACCGTCTCAACCAGGTTGGGAATCAGGTCGGCACGACGCTGGAGCACCACATCGACCTGCGACCACGCCGCGTTGATCGCTTCGTTTTTGCGCACCATCTCATTACGGCTGCTCACATACATCCCGCCGAACACCAGCGCCACAATCACCAGCACGACGACCACCGCGAGCAGCTTCTTCATCTCCGTCCTCGGGAACGGTGGCTCTCAGCGTTTCGCGGCTTCGAGACGCCGGTCGACCTCCTCGGCGACGCGATTCGCCGCTTCCAGGTACATATTGAAGGTGCTGGGCACGTCCACGTGCCGTTCCTGCTTTTTGCCTTGACGCACATCGAGCACAATGTGAAAACCGATGGGGTTGAAGCCCAGAAGCCTCGCCAGCCGGTCGACCACCTCGCGGTTGCGCTCCGGTGTACCGGGTTTTTGCTCCTCGGGTGCCGCCCCGGACGGCTTCGGTTCGGAAGGCGTGGGCTCGGGCTTCGGCTGACCGAGCGCGATCAGAGCGTGCCGGAACAGTGAAACGAAGCTCGAGACCGAGTCGATCATGAGCCGTAGGACGGTCTTCGCATCCTGCGGAGCGGCCAGATAGTGCTGCCGAAGCCTGACCACGTTCGTCCGCAGCTCGCGTTCCACCTGAAGGTGATGGAGTTTCATTGGGATCTCCAGGCTGGCAAAAACATCGTCCCCCAAAAGGACGCGGTGGCTGGTCTTAATGTCGAGCAGTTCGATCGCAAAGACGTCGCCCGCGTGTTGCAATTCTTCGAGGGTAAAGGTGAGCGGCGCCGGGTGGCCCTGGCTCGTCCACCAGCGCGCTGCGGCATTCAGTTGTCCGAGTTCGTACGCGCCCAGTTTGTTGAGCACGCAGAGGACGTTCAGGTCCGAGTGCTTGGGATGAAATTCTCCGGTAACCGCCGAGCCGTACAGGACCGCGCACTTCAGGTTGCCGCCTGCCGCCGCCGTCAGTTTTGCCACCAACTCCGTCAGCTTGTTCTGCATCTTCTTCCCGGCTCCTGTGAGTTAACGCAGCGACCGAGCGGCCGCAGTGTTTAGCCTATCCTTTTCCACCTCAGTCTCACTCCTCATACCGGCTCTCACCAGCTCCCTGTAGCTCCACCGCCGCCGGAGATGCCGCCACCGAAACCGCTGAAGCTCCCGCCTCCCCCGAAGCCGCCGAAGCCTCCGCCCATCGAGCCGCCGATCCAAGGTCCGGCGAAGAAACCCGGCCCGCCCAGACCCAAACCTCCGCGCCGGGCAAGCGCCGCCACGAGGAAAAGTCCGCCGACTCCCAGAATCAGAATGATCAACACTGCTAATGCGACTGGCAATCCTGAAAAACGCCCGGATTGCGAATCGAGCTGGACGTTCGGCTGAGCCGCAAGCGCGACGTGACGCTCCGCACCGATCACGCGCGCCACCTCGCCCGTGAGGTAGAGCACGGCGTGATCGAAGTCGCCTTTCGCGAGGAAGGGCTTCATCTGCCGGCCGAATTCACCCACTTTTCCGTCGGTCAGAATCGGCTCGAGTCCGTAGCCCACTTCCACGCGGTACTTGCGGTCATCGACCGCCAGCAAAATCAGGGCGCCGCGATTCTCAGGCTTGTAGCCGATGCCCCAGCGTTCGTACATCTCATTCGCGAACTGCTCGATGGGCACACCGCCGGTGGAGTGAATGGTGACGATCACGAGCTGGGCGTGCGCGCGGTCGTCCAGTTCGACGGACAGATTGCTCAACTGCACGCGTGTTTCGTGAGTGAGGACGTTGGCAAAGTCGTTGACATAGCCCAGAGGGGCGAGGTCATCGAGCCGCTCAGCGCGAGCTCGGGGCAGCCAGCAAGTCAGCGTCGTGAGGAGAGCGAGGAAAACGAGAATCGCAAGCTTGCATCGCTTCGTGGCAAGTCGTCCGGCGCGGTTCACGGCGCTAGTCTAGCAGAATCGTCAAATGCAATGGCGAAAATCCGGATTCTCGACGGTGCTCTCGCTCGAGTCACAGTTCCAGGGTTCGCGACGGTGCGACGTCGGCTTTACGCCGGATAATCACTGACAGAGGCAGACCTGGCGTGAGCGAGCAGCGTCGCGAAAGGCAACACACAAAGCTCGCAACTTATTGAATCCAAATGACAACATCGCCAGCACGGGTGGCCCACCCGACTCCTCATAAGGCCACGCGGGGTGCTTACGCTGGATTGGACAATAGGCTCGTATGGTCGCGCGAGCGACCCGGATAATGCTATACTGAGTCCAGTGAGGCAAAGATGAAAGAGGCGCGGAGAGTACTGTGGTTGCTGGCATTGACGGTCGCAGCGTGCGCACTCGTGGGTGGTGTGTACGGCCAACACGCGAGAGCGGAAGCCGACGCCGGGTCTGCGAATAGCGAAGCCGTCGGTAACGGTCTCGACACCTTTGCCAAGGTCTATTCCGTCGTCGAGGCCAATTATGCCGAGGCCCTCAGTCCAGACCGCGCAATCCTCGGCGCTGGCGGCACCGGACTCGGAGCTATTCCCGGCATGCTCAGCACACTCGATCCGCACTCTAATTTCCTCGATGCGAAAACATTCGCGAGATTTACCGAAACCCAAGAAGGCAAATATTACGGCGTGGGCATGCGCATCCTGACTGTGCCCGGCAAGATGGGCAAATGGATGACCACCGTGGTCGAGCCGATGACCGGCTCTCCGGCGCTCCGCGCCGGCCTGCGTCCGGGCGACATCATCCAGAAAGTCGATGGGAAACCGGTCGAGGGTCTGGACGGCGACACCGTCGCCAAAATGCTGAAGGGACCGAGGGGCACGGTGGTCCACGTCACGGTCGGCCGCGAGGGCTATGACCAGCCACTGGAGTTCAGCCTCAGGCGCGCCGAGATCACCGGGATGAGTGTGGACGATTACTTCTTCATCCGGCCGGGAATCGCCTACATTCGCATCGCCACTTTCTCAGAGACCACAGGCGACGAGTTGAACGCGTCGCTGGGGAAGCTCGGCGAGAAAAACATCAAGGGCCTGGTTTTGGATCTGCGCGGCAACCCCGGGGGTATTCTTCAGGCAGCCGTAGACGTCGCCGATCAATTTCTGGCGAAGCACCAGCTCATTGTCTATCACAACGGCCGGCATTCCAGCGAGGAGCGCTACTACGCCCGCAGTGGCGACCACGGAGACGATTACCCGGTGGTGGTGTTGATTAACCACGGGACTGCCAGCGCGGCGGAGATCGTCACGGGCGCCTTGCAAGACCACGACCGCGCGCTGGTGATGGGCGTGACGAGCTTTGGCAAAGGCCTCGTGCAGAAAGTTTATACCCTCAGCGAGGGCACCGGCCTGCTGCTGACTACGGCGCATTACTACACACCGAGCGGACGCCTGATCCAGCGCAACTACGACAACATCTCACTCTACGATTACCTCTATGCCCCGGAGACTGTTCCACCACCCCACACCGAAGTGCATCATACGGACGGGGGCCGTGAGGTCTTCGGCGGAGGAGGCATCACGCCTGACGTCAAAGTAGACGAGCCCGCCTACAGCGTGGCAGAGAGCCGGCTACTGGCCAGCGCCTCGTGCCCTGACTTCCTGCAGTGCGGCCCGTTCTTCGAGTTCGCCAAATATTACCTCGGAACTCACAAGACTGTTCCGCGCGATTTCGTCCCGGACGACTCCGCGGTTGACGAGTTTCGCGACTTCCTCTCGAAGCAAGGTCTGATGCTTTCCGACAAGGATATGCAAGGCGACCGTGAGTTCATTAAGAACCACCTTCGCGACGTGCTCGTCGGGATGGTGTACGGCCAGGATGAGGCGCGCCATCTCAGCGTTACGGACGACTTCGTCGTAGAGAAGGCCATCGCGGCACTTCCCGAGGCGGCAGCGTTGGTGACCCACGCCCGCAAATATATGGCTAGCCACGCGGCGCTTCGCCCCAGCTTCTGAATGTCCCGGTTTTAGGTTAGAGTCTCGACCCGGTCGCGGGCCTGCAACACGCCTTCAATGGCCGCAAACAACTCCTTGACACCGACCGGCTTGGTCACGTAGCCGTCCATTCCCGCCGCCAGGCACCGTTCCCGATCGCCTTGCATGGCGTGGGCGGTCATGGCGATGATCGGAAGATGGGAGCCGGTCTCCTTCTCCTTCCGGCGGATGGCGGCGGTCGCCTCAAAGCCGTCCATGTCGGGCATCTGCACATCCATCAGCACCAGATCAAACTTCTCTCGTTCCAGGGCCGACAACGCCTCCCGGCCGCTTGCGACCGCCACCGTGGAGTGATCCTGCTTCTCGACCAGGCGCACTGCGAGGCACCGGCCGACCGGGTTGTCCTCGGCGATCAGGACGCGCAAGCTCTTCCTGGCTTCTCGCATCGCGTGGTGTGTAACCAGCGCTCGCGGCTGCTTGGCGTCGTCTCGTCGTCCCAGAACCCGGAGCACGGCGTCCAGGAGTTCGGACTCGGCGACGGGCTTGGTCAGATAGGCCTCTACACCGATCTCGCGGCAGCGCGCGCCGTCCCCTCGCTGACCGCCCGAGGTCAGCATCATCGTGGCACACTCCGCGAGCTCCGGGTCGTGCTTGATCTCTTCACCCAGCATGAAGCCATCCATCTCGGGCATGCGGGCGTCGACGATAGCCAGTGGAAACGGCTTGCCGGCTTTCTTGGCCCATCGCAAAGAGGCCAAAGCGTCCGGCGCAGTCGCCGTCAACAACGGCGTCATTCCCCAGTGGCCGAGAGTTTCTCCTAAGATGTGCCGGTTGGTGGCATTGTCGTCAACCACCAGCACGGGGAGGCCTTGCAAGGCCGAGGTGTCAGTTCGTGGGGGTTGCTCGATCGGAGCATCGGTCACACCGAATTGCGCAGTGAAGTGGAACGTGCTGCCCCGGCCCAGCTCGCTTTCCACCGAGATTCGGCCGCCCATCATTTGGACCAATTGAGACGCAATAGTCAGTCCAAGCCCCGTGCCTCCGAACCGCCGTGTGGAGGAGGCATCGGCCTGAACAAAAGGCTTGAAGATCGCTTCCTGCTTGTCAGGGGCAATGCCGATCCCAGTGTCGGTCACTTCGAAGCGCAGGATGGCCCCATCCGGAGCCGGATTGGACAGTCTCTCCACCCTCACGACCACTTCGCCCCGCTCGGTGAACTTGATGGCGTTACCCACCAGGTTAGTCAGGACCTGGCGCAGACGGCCGGGATCTCCTGCCACGACTGCCGGAACATTGACGTCGAAGGCCGCGCTGAGTTCCAGGTTTTTTTCGTGCGCCCGGACGGCCAACACCTTCAGGGTGGCGCTGACCGTCGCCCGCAGGTCGAAGGGAACGCGCTCCAATTCCATCCTCCTCGCCTCAATCTTCGAGAAGTCAAGGATGTCGTTGATGATGCCCAGCAGCGCGTCGGCAGACGCTCGCATCGTTTCGAGATTGTCGCGCTGCTCGGGGCTGAGCTCGGTGTCGAGCACGAGTTCGGTCATGCCGATGATGCCGTTCATGGGCGTGCGGATTTCGTGGCTCATGTTGGCCAGGAATTCGCTCTTGGCGCGGTTCGCCGCCTCGGCAGCGTCTTTGGCCTTGACCCTCTCGGCTTCCATCCGTTTGGCCTCGGTAATATCTTCGGCGATTCCCACCACCCGGTAGAATCTGCCGGCCGCATCGTTGACCGGGAAGACGCGCGCCCTGATATCCCGGACGGATCCATCGGGCCGCACGACGCGGTACTCCTTGACGGCTCGCTGACCCTGGTGGGCTTGCGTGAAAAGACTGATCGCCTGTTCGCGATCCTCGGGGTGAACCGAGTCCAACCAGGCGTCGGGCCGGTCGTAGACTTCTTGTCGCGCGCGGCCCCAGATTTCTTCATAAGCCGGGCTGAGATAAATCATTCCCTCGGGGCCCGGCGAATCGACAAAAAACACTTCGTGAATATTCTCCGCCAACTGGCGGAACTGCTCTTCGCTCTCACGCAGCGCCTCCTCCGCGCGCTTGCGCTCGGTGATGTCGCGAACAACGGCCTGGACAACTTGTCTGCCATCCAGTTCCATGGCACTGAGCAGCACTTCGGCCGGAAAAGTCTCAGCGGTGTCGGCTCTCTTGTGGACCCACTCGAAGCGGTTGGAGCCCTTTTGGATCGCGGTCGCGATGTGCTGGTTGGCCAACGTCAAGGAATCGGTGCCGCAAGGCTGGACGGGCGGCGACAGATCGCCGGGGTGTCGTGAGCAGAACTCCTCCCGGCTGGAGCATCCGTAGATCGCCAAGGCCGGCTGATTGCAGTCGAAAAAGCCCTTCTCGCTCAACAGCATCACTGCGTCGCTGGTGGAATCGTAGAGGGTGCGAAACTTCGTCTCCGAGCGGCGCAGCGCCTCCTCGGTCCGCATGCGCGCGGTGACGTCGCGGAAGTACCAGATTCGCCCGTGGTATCGGCCCACAGAATCCACCAAGGGGGAGGAGTAACGGTCAAAGATCCTGCCGTCTTTCAGCCTTACTTCGTCCTGACTTTTCTCGCTTTGGTGCGCGTAGAGTTGACCGACCTTCTCGAGAAACGCGTCGGGATTCTCGATCTGACTTAACACGCTCTCGAGCATCTTGGTGTCATCCCGCCTGACGAGCGCCTCTTCCGGCATCTTCCACATTTGTACAAACTGCCGGTTGAACAGAGTGGATTTGCCCGCGTCGTCGACGGCGAGAATGCCATCGAGCGTGGTCTCGGACTGCGCCTCGAGCAGCGTGGTTTTCAGCAGGAGTTCTTGTTCCGCCCGCTTGCGTTCCGTGATGTCCTCGGCGATACCGACCACGCGCTGAAACCGGCCCTGGTCGTCATGCACGGGAAAAGTGCGGTTCCTAATCCAGCGCAAGTCGCCGCCGGGCCGCACGATTCGATACTCCATGTCAGTGGCCGTACCTTGCTGTGACTGCCAAAAGACTTGGGTGGTCCGCTCGCGGTCATCGGGGTGTATCGAATCGATCCATGCCGACGCTCGATCGTAGATCTCCTGGCGTGGCCGGCCCCAGATCTCCTCATACGCCGGACTGACGTAGAGCGCGCGCACCGGGTCCGGCGTGCTGACAAAGAAAACCAGGTGGATGTTCTCGGCCAACTGCCGAAATAGCTCCTCACTTTCGCGCAACGCGTGCTCCGCCTGCCTTCGTGCGGTGATGTCACGGGCGATCGCCGCCGCACCTACTACGTTTCCATGCCGATCCTTGACCGGAGTTGCGACGAGGGCGACCGCAACCCGCCGGCCATCCTTTCTGAGCCGCTCGGTCTCGAGATGTACGATTCCTTCTCCCCGCTCGATTCGCTCCGCCATCTGTGTGGTCTGATCGAGCAGGTCGGGCGGGACAACGATGGATAAGGGTTTTCCGATGGCCTCCTGGGCGGAGTAGCCATAGAGTTTTTCTGCGCCGCGGTTCCAACTGACGATTTGTCCGTCCAGGGTTTTGCCGATGATGGCATCCTCGGAAGACTCCACGATGGAAGCGAGAAACGCCGTCGCTTCCTCTGCCGCCTTGCGCTCCGTCACATCCTGCTTGACGGCAATGAAGTTGGTCGTGACCCCCGCCGCGTCGCGGACCGGAGTGATCCTCATCTCCTCGGTGTAGCAGGTGCCGTCCTTACGCCGGTTAACCAGTTCACCGTGCCAGACTTGGCCGGCGAGCACGGTTTTCCAGAGGCCCTGGTAGAAGGCCGGATTCTGCCGGCCAGATTTGAGGAAGCGCGGGTTCTGGCCCATCACCTCTTCCGCGCTGTAACCGGTCATCCGGGTGAAGGCGGGGTTGACGTACCGAATCCTAGCTTCGGTGTCCGTAATCACGACGGCGTCCGCAGTCTGCTCGATGGCAGCGGCCAAGCGGGCATTTTCGGCCTCGGCTCTCCGGCGCTCGGCAACCTGCAGATTGACCTGTTCAAGCAGGTCCGATCGCCGGCGCAGTGCGAGATAAACGGCCAGGGTGAGGACGACGCCGAAGAAGACGACCGAGGTGGCATGCCACTCCCAAATGGTGAGTTGTCCAAACAGCACGTCTGTCGCAACCTCGACGGCAGTCGCGGTCGCCACCGCCGCAAGGAATACCACGATCAGCATACGCACGATTGAGGAACGGGGAAAATGCGGTCTTGCGTGGGCTCGTCCACGGTCTTCTCCACTCTTCGGGCTTGGCGAGACTGCAAGGGACAACTCTGGGCCTCCTTTCAGGAACAGTTCGCCGGACTAGCTAGTCCGACCCAGCCCGCAACGCGTTCACAAAGAATATCGGCGGCGCGTGGTCTCGCCATGAGACTTTCAGAGAGGCTTGAGATACCGGCAGGTTTGGGGAACGGCGCGGAGTGCGGGGCCGAACGGCCGCCGCATGAGGGGTAGGTTCGCGAAACGGGCGCCGCCGTGCCAGCGCGGTTCACCGGATAGGCAAGGCTAGCGATGTGGCGCGGCATCACGCAGAACCGGATAGAACTGCGTGAACACGTTGTCGTGCTCCCCGTGCTCGGAGTGGCACGCATAGCACATCGGCTGGGGAAAGGCCTTCGCGCGGTCGACCGGCTTCCCTTGGCTGTCGGAAAAGTTGAAGTACGCCCAGCCTTCGGGGAAGTGCTCGTGGTCTTTGACCGAAACGTCGAGGTCGGCGAAATCGCCTTCAAAGTAGCCTTGCTTGTTGATGGAAACTTTCTGGGCAGGTTGATAGAGCGGCATCACGAACATCGTCTTCTCGGGAAACTTTCCCGTCTTGAGGAAGTCCTGGTAAGACTCCGGCTGGGTGTAGACATTGTGGAACTGGCCCGGTCCCGACTGTGTGTCCTTGGCATAGCTCAGGCCAATCGAAGCGCCGACGAATACCCAGGTGTAGAAGTTCTTGGGGCGGAGTAGCGCGCCATCCTTGTCATACTGCGGGACCACAGCGGGCGTCGACGGAGGCTCGGGTGCCGCACCGCCTAAGAGCGCCAGCCCCGCCAGAGCCGGGAGCGTGAGGATCGCAAGCCGTGACCAGCCGCGCCCGGAGATGCCGCTCCTCAAGCCCGGTCCAAGCGTTCCGCGTAATTTTTCCATTGGTCCTGCTCCTCACGAACTGCTTTGGCAGTTCGTTCCAGTTCGTTCCGGAACGCTATCCCCTTGGTGTTCAACACCTTGAACCTCAGAGCGCCTCGCGAGGGAGTTCGCTCCCCGAGACGTCCTTTGTTTTCTATCAGTTACATGGAACAGACCCCCCAATAAACTATCTTTTATTTCGAGCCTCCCTGCCGGAATCCCCCGCCGAGCGCCTCACGGAGCCTCTCTCGCCTTGCCATGATTTCCACGCTTCTCGCGGCTGGACTTCCTCTGCTCAGACGCAGCAGACAAGACCTCATTAGCTGCTCCCAAAGCGATTTTACAAATTCTTTACCGGCTCTCCGAACCCGGCAGTCACGCCTCAAGCAGACCCGTCAGACTAGCACGACATGATGAGACGAATGAAACTGTTGAGACGGACGAGACACCAAATTTGCGGCTGGACCCTGAACACCTTGCCGCCGAGCTCCACGCTGTTAGGGGGAGCCCCTCAATCCTTACTTTACCGGCTCGCCTCGCGCATCGAGGACGACCACGTCTCCGAGGTTCAACCCGCGGACACCGGCCTCGATTTTCGACAGATCGCCCACCAGCAGTAGTGTAGCCCCGCTCGTCGCCGCGTACTTCTGGGCCGCGGCGTTGACGGAGTCCAGGCTCGCCTTCTGGAGCTCGTCGGGCTCGCGCTGCAGTTCGGTCAGAGGCAGTCCCACGGCCCAAAGGTCGGTCACCTGCTGCGCGACGCGGCCCATCGACTCGAACTGCTGTGCGTAGCCGCGTATCCGCTCGTGCTTGGCATCCGTAAGCTCTTTCTCGGTGACCGGCTTCTCCCCGGCGATAAACTTCAGCTCCTTCTCGAACTCGACCATGGACTCCGTCGTCTTGTTGGTCTGGACGCCGCCCGAGGCCCGCCACATCCCGTACTTCGAATACGGGGCAGGGAAGGAGAAGACGCCGTACGAGTATCCGTGCTGCTCGCGCAGGTTCATGCCGAGGCGCGCTCCGGCGGCGCCTCCCCAGACGGCATTCGCCAGGCTCAGGGCGTAGAAGTCGGATCCATTACGCGCCGGCCCCGGCAGAATCTCTGCGACCACGGTTTGCGCGGCGTCGGGGCGATTGATCAGGAAGACCTTGCCCGGACCCACCGGGTGCGGCGCTGGAATCGCGACGGCGCGAGGCGCGGCGCCTGACCAGCTCCCGAAGTCCTGCCGCGCGAGGGCAGTAGCATCCGCGAGCGAAATGTCTCCGACGAAAATCAGCGCCGACCCGCCCGCCTTCCAGTAAGTCTCATGGAAACGCTCGAGGTCTTCGCGCGTCATCGCCTTGACCGAAGGCGGGAATCCGGTGGGCGGATGCCCGTAGGGATGATTCCGCCCAAAAGCCAGCATCGTACTCAGCCGCTGGGCAGTGGCTCCCGGTGAATTCTCGGCCTGGGTTAGTGAGTCGAGACGCTTCTTCTTCTCGCGATCCACTTCCTCCTGCGGGAAGCTGGGATGGCGCGCCACGTCGGCGACGACGGCGAGTGCCGGCGCCAGGTTGCGCGCCAGCACTTCCACGGTCAGGGTGGAATACTCGAGGTTCGCGCCTCCCTCGAGCGAGGTTCCGAGATCCCCGAGCGCGTCGTCAATTTCCAGGGCCTTCTTGCTGGTGGTGCCGCGCTTCATCGCTTCGACATCGAGCGAGGCGAGGCCTTCCTTGCCGGCTGGATCGTCAACGCTGCCAGCGCGGGTCGCAAGCGTCACGGCGACTTTGGGCAGGTCGCGGCGCTCGACCACTAGTACCTGCATTCCGTTATCGAGCCTGGCGGACTCGACCTCGGGCGCCTGAAAGGGCCGGTCGGCGCCGAGGGCCGGCGACTGAGAACGGTCGACGCTGGCGTTCGCCTCGAGCTTGGAAGTTTCTGGATGGAACCTGACCAGCACGCGATGGCGCGTGTCGAGCCACTGGGCGACGGCGGCGCGCATGCCCTCCGGCGTCGCGTTGCGGTGACGTCCCACGTCGGCCGCGAATTTGTCGGGGTCGCCCAGAAAGGTGTTGTAGGTGTTCAGCAGGTCAGCCTTGCCGCCAAAGCCGCCGATGCGCTCGAGTCCGGTGACGTACTGGAACTCCCACTTCGCCTTGGCGCGCTCGAGCTCGGCGGAGGTTGGACCATCCTTCGCGAGACGGGTGATTTCCTCCGTCACCGTCTGTTCCACCTGGGAGAGCGGAACGCCCGGACGCGCCGTGGCCCAGATGACGAATAGACCGGCCATTTCCATAGACCCCTGGAAAGAGACGACGCCGGAGCAAAGCTGTTTGTCGTACACCAGCGACTTGTTCAGACGAGACGACAGCCCGTCCGTCAGAACGAGCGACGCGAGTTCGAGCTCGGCGTCGCCGGAATCGAAGAAAGCGGGACTCGGCCACGCGAAGTAGGTGCGCTCCTGCGGCACGTGATCCTTGACTTCGACGATCTTCTCCGCGTCCAGCACCGGAACCCAGCGCTCCGGCCGGTCGAGCGCCGGGCCGGGAGGAATCGGTCCATAGTATTCGGCCACCAGACGCTTCGCTTCCGTCGGGTCGAAGTCGCCGGTGATGGCGAGTGACAGATTATTGGGCGTGTAGTAAGTCTTGAAGAAGTCTTTGACGTCGTCGACGCTCGCTGCCGTCAAGTCTTCGTGGCTGCCGATGACGTCGTGGGCGTAAGGATGGCCGTCGGGGAAGAGGTTCTGCGTGACCAGCATGAACCAGCGGCCGTAAGGCTGGTTCTCCAGTCCCTGGCGCCGTTCGTTCTTCACGATGTCGCGCTCGTTGTCCAGTTTTTCCCTGGTCAGGACGTCGGTGAGCGTGGCGAGGCGGTCCGATTCGAGCCACAGGACGTACTCGAGGCTGCCGGAGGGAACCGACTCGAAGTAGTTCGTGCGATCCTGGCTGGTGGTCCCGTTCACGCCGCCTTCAAAGAGGTTGGCGCCCGCCTTTTCGATGAACGCGAAGTATTTGCTGTTTGCGTCCTTCGATCCCTCGAACATCATGTGCTCGAAGAGGTGGGCGAACCCGGTGCGGCCCAGGCGTTCGTTCTTCGAGCCGACGTGGTACCAACTGTTGACGTGGACCATGGGCAGCTTGTGGTCAACGTGCAGAATCACCTGAAGGCCGTTGGGCAGGGTGTACTTCTCGAAGACGATCTTGGGTATGGCTGCCGGCTGGGAGCTCTCTTGCGCCCAGCTTGGTTGGGCCTGGAGCGCCAGCACGAGGATGATCGGCAAAACGCATGACACTTTTGCTCGTCGCGACACGGTACGAGTCCTCCTTGGCGGGAATCCTCCCGCGGATTCGATTCAGTGCGGTTTTCCTTGGCGGTGTGACAGGTGGATTGCTTTTGAAGCCGACTTGTCCGGCTCGTCCCCCAAGCTTTGAAGATTACTAAAACTCGTCGACGGGGTCATCCACAGCCGCGCGAACTAGGCCGGGCTCATGGCCAGTGGTTGGTTGGCATCCGTCGCTTGCTCGCGGCTGAGGATCTCAATTACGCGTGAAGTGGTGATGCTGCGGAACGCCGGATGGCGGAATTCCAAGTGCATCCCCCGCCCGATGAATCCAACTTTTAGCATCGAACCGCCCCAGGTCGAGCCTTCGATTCTGACCGGCACGGGTTTAGGGCAGTATTCGGGGTGACCGGAGATCAACACCAGCCCGCGGCCGCAAGTGACGATGGTGTAGCACCGGTGTTGGGTCTTCACGTCGAGGACCGTGCCCTCGAGCAGGCTCTCGAGATACACTCCACCCTCAATCTCCGACTGCACAATGTTCCGGTTCACCTCATCGCTCAGGTTGGGGTGAGGCGTAAAAAGGTCAGGCACAGGAGCTACGGTTGGGGCGTTCATTTCGACTCCCAATCTGCGAAATCTCTCCCCCTGTGAGAGGCCCGCTGGCGCCCTCCGGGTTGCCAGCCAAAGCTGCCTATTCGGGGCATCTTAGCCTTCACGGCGCCGCAAGTCAACGTAAAGTCATTGTAAAGCTCGTGAAGGATACAACCTGGTATCACTGTGGTTGTCCCTGGGAGGATGCCCTTCAGGAGTGACGAGTGTAGGATGGCGGGCCGCCGGGGACAAAGCTATCCGGGGCGATTTGCATGCCCATTAGTTTATAAGGTGGCCGGTAAACGAAGCAGAAGCGGGTTTCGTGCTTCTTGCCAATTACGTCGCGATAGTCGATCTTCCCATATAGCATGTACGTGGAGCTGTTCACATTGGCGATTTCGTCAGATTCCTCGCGCGAGATCATGAAGCCCCTGTCCTCGAGACGCTCCCCGCCCGGGGGCAGGACGAATTCCCCGACTACCTGGTCCGCCGGACAGCGGTAATCAGGTTCCTTCGGAAGCCCGGCGACCTTTGCCTTCTTGAAGAAAACCGTCAAGCCGGTAATCCATCCCGGGCTTCTTCCGCAACTGGATATCTTGACCGCGATGCTCGTAAAGCCTGGCGGCTGCGGACTGACATTTTGCGGCGCGGCAATGATCCAAGGCCGTTCAAGCCGGGCGACATTGCGACGGATGACGTACCATTGCGACAAGGATATGAGGACGTAGAGGGAAGTCAGGAGCACCATCATCTTCTCGAAAGATGAGGCAGAGGGCCAGATCCGCATGGCGCGGATCCTCTGAAAAAATGGCTGGAGTCTTTGCTTGATTCTGCTGTAGGCGAGTGCGGCGCGTTGTCCGGTGGTTGGTCCGGCGGTCAACAGGACGGCAAGAGGCGCGGGTGCGTGAAACCCGAGACACTCGTTGGCGTGGCAGTGATGTGCCCCGGCTGTCTCACTTGCACGGGCATCGTTCCTTCCCGGTCCAACTGCGAACAGGACGAGGAGAACCAGCACGAGCCAACGCCGAAACCGCCCGGCTGCCGGCGTCAAATCGAATAATTTCCGCGCCTGACCACACATCATCCGCACACCGGTCCGCGAGTCCCCCCCCTTCCGCCGCGGTCGCAACTCGTCAGGTTGATTGAATGCGGGGAGATTGTACCACACTAAGTGAAGTGCGCATGATCGAGCGAAAAATTAGGGTAACGCCTTACTGCGACCAGCGCGTCGGCTGGCGATCCCAACGGTGCTCGCGCAACTTCGCCTGCAGCCTTGCAGCGAGCGGGCCGGCGTCGCTGGCCGCCAGATTCGACTCCACGTGGCGAATCTTCCGCATCCCGGGAATGATGGTCGAGACCGTGGGATTCCCCAAAATAAAGCGTAGCGCCATCTCGGGCATGGTCATACCCTGGGGCACGAGCGGCTTCAGCGCGTTGGCGTGTTCGACGCTCGACTTCAAGTTCTCCGGCACAAAGTAAGTGTTGCGCCAGTCGCCGTCCGGCCAGGTGCTCTCGAGTGTCAAGGTACCGGTGAGCGTGCCTTCATCGAACGGGACGCGGGCGATTACGCCGACGTCCTGGTAGCGGCAGGCAGGGAAGAGCTCATCCTCCGGGTTCTGATCGAAGATGTTGTAGATCGCCTGGACGGCGTCGATGAGGCCGGAGCGCACCGTGTTCACGCCGTTCCAAGGCTCCCAGCGGTTGATGCTGATGCCGACGGCGTGAACCAGCCCCTGGTGGCGCAACGCGTCGAGTTTCACCGCCCAGCGGTCGTCCTCCACCCAGGCATCTTCCCAGGTGTGGAACTGCATGAGGTCGAAGCTCTGGAGGCCCGCGTTCTTGAGGCTGCTCTGGACGTAGCGCTCGATGTGATCGGGCGGGTAGCAGTCGTCGAGAGAATACTCGCGGCGGCTCGGCCACTCGAGGTTCTTGGGAGGAATCTTGGTGGCGGTGTAGAGGCGCTTGCCCGGATTGGCGCGGACAATCTGTCCGAGGAGCGACTCACTCTTACCGCTGCCGTAAGCCCAGGCGGTGTCAAAAAAATTGCAGCCGAGGTCGACGGCGCGCTGCAACGAACGCAGCGTTTCCTGGTCGTCGGACCCGGTCCACTCCCCGAGACCCCACATGCCGTACCCGATCTCGCTGACCTGCCAGTTGGTTCTTCCGAAGCGCCGATATCGCATATTCCTCAGATGCAGAACCCAGAATGCGGGTTCAGATCCTTCACACTAGCAGAACACAAGTGCAATCCCTGGGCGAATCAAGTTGGAGCGGCGCTAACGCGGCAGCCGCAATTCGCCCGAGATTTGGAATTCCGCCCGCACGCCCTCGACGCCGGCTGTACCCTCGGTCGGCTGCCGCCCGCCGACGCAGACGGTGTAGCGTCCAGGCTCAACCACGTGGTCGCCCTTGTCGGTCACCAGGCTCAGCGCACGTGGGTCAAGCGTGAAGGTGACATGCTCCGTCTGGCTGGCTCCAATGTGGACGCGCTCGAACCCTTTAAGGGCGTGCCGCGGCGCACTAGCCTCGGACGGACACTCGAGATAGAGTTCAGCGACCTCGGCCCCTGCGGTCGCGGAAGCATTGCGGACATCAACCTCAACGGTAAGCGGCTGTCCCGCCGGGAGCGAGTCGCTTGACAGCTTCAGGTTGGAATAGACGAAGCGTGAGTAACTCAGGCCGTATCCAAATCCGTAGAGCGGTTGCCCGGTGAAGTAGCGGTAGGTGCGGTTGCGCATCGAGTAGTCTTCAAAGCGCGGGAGCTGGCTGAGCGACGCGTAGAATGTGACGGGCAGTCTTCCTGCCGGATTGTTCGATCCCGCGAGCGTCTCGGCAATCGCCCGGCCGCCCTCTTCGCCCGGATACCAAGCTTCAAGAATGGCCGCGGCGTGCTCCTCCGCCCAGTTGACTGCCAGCGCGCTTCCGTTCAGAAGGACGACGACCAGAGGTTTGCCGGTCGCTGCCAAGGTCTCGAGGAGATCCTGCTGGATGCGCGGCAGAGTGATATCCGTACGGTCGCCGCCGCTGAATCCCTCCACGTGGATGGGCATCTCCTCGCCTTCGAGGTTGGGCGACAATCCCACGCAAGCCACCACCACGTCAGCCTGCTCGGCCGCCCGGACGGCCTCCTCGCGCAAGAGTTCGGCGGGCGGGCGCCACTCGAGCGTGACGCCAGCGCCGAAGAGCTTCGCCCGGTGCGAATACTCCAGGCGAAGGGTGTGCGAGGCAGCACTGTCAAAACGAGTCTGATACACGGGAACCCGCGTGCGGCGGCTGAATCCATCGCTCGTAATGACCAGCTTGCCGTCGAGATAGAGGTGGAAACTTTCGTGGTCCTCGCAGGGGTAACAGCCCGGCTCGCGTAGCCCGAAGGTGTAGTCACCGGGCCCAGGCGGAGTAAGCGTGCCGGTCCAGCGTACGGAGAAGGCCGTCATGGGTACGCCGGGTGCGGGCGCGGCGGCGCTCCAGTCGAACTGAATCAGCGGATCGACGCGCACCAGCGCCGGCGCTCCCGCAAAGTCAGGATTCGCGAAGTACTCGGCTTGGATGCCGGACTTCGTTGAGTCCTCGGCGAGATGGAATACCGTGCGCGGCACCGGTACCGCAAGCTCGCTCACATAGGGCGAACCTTGGGCGTAGAGCACGCGTGCCTTGCCGGCGAACTGCTCGATCATTCCATCCAGCGGCAAAACCGGGTGGGACGGCGTACCTTGGTAGTTGCCTTCGAGCGAGTCGAGCGCTTCGGCGTTAGGCCCTACCATGGCAATTGTCTTGACGGACGGCTTCAAAGGCAGGATTTCATCCTGGTTCTTCAGCAGGACCATCGACTCGCGCGCCGCCTGGAGTGCCAGGGCGCGACCGGCCGGCGAGTCATCCTCCGAGATAGGGATGCGGTTGTAGGGCACTGCGTCCGGAGGATCGAACATGCCAAGGCGCATGCGGGCCGTGAACAGACGCTTCACCGAGACGTCAATCTGGCTTTCCGGGATGAGGCCGTCATGCACTGCCTTGACCAGCGTCGTGTACTCATTGCCGCAAGTCGTATCCGTGCCCGCGCGCACAGCGAGGGCCGAGCCGTGTTCGTTGTCAGGCGTGTAGTGGTGCCCGGCAGTGATGTCCGCCACGGCGTTGCAGTCCGATGTGACGTAGCCTTGGAAGTGCCACGCCCGACGCAGCGTGTCCGCGAGCAAGTAGGTATTAGCGCAGGCCGGCACGCCGTCGACGGCGTTATAGGCGCACATCGTGGAGTCGGCGTGGCCCTCCACGATGGTCGCGCGAAATGCCGGAAGATAAGTGTCCTCGAGATCGTGCGTTGAGGCGTCAACGTTGAAGCCGTGCCGCAGTGACTCAGGTCCACTGTGTACCGCGTAGTGCTTGGGCGTCGCCACAACTTCCAGGTACTTTGGATCGTCGCCCTGCAGTCCTTCGACGAAGGCGGTTCCGAGTCGTCCGGTCAGGAAGGGGTCTTCACCGTACGTCTCCTGGCCGCGGCCCCAACGCGGATCGCGGAAGATATTGATGTTGGGTGACCAGAAGGTGAGGCCAAAGTAGATACTGTGGTTATCCTCGCGCTGTGCCTGATTGTACTTGGCACGCGCTTCGGTCGCGATCAGGCGGCCTTCGCGGTGAATCAGATCCCGGTCCCAGGTAGCCGCCATCCCGATGGCCTGTGGGAAGACCGTCGCGTACCCGGATCGCGCCACGCCGTGCAGCGCTTCATTCCACCAGTCGTAAGCCGGGATCCCGAGGCGCGGAATGGCCGGAGCCGTATGCTGCATCTGTAAGACTTTTTCTTCCAGGGTCATCCGCGAAACGAGGTCATCCACGCGCTGCTCGAGGGGCAGGGAAGAGTCGCGATACCGAGGCTGCTCGGACTTCGCGTCCGAGCCGGCCAGGCGGACGTGAGTGAGGCCGAGAGCGAGGAGGATCAGCGAGAAAGCGACAATCGCTTTGGTGAAGATGGACGGGCTGGTTTTGAATTTGGACATTGGCTCACTCGTGGGCTTGCGAGACTTCACGGGCGCGCGACGTCCCGGCCGGGTACCACGTCGATCTGCAGCCGTGGGTCGGCGGCAGGGACGTACGTGGTCGGCAAGCCGAGTTCGCGCCGCACGATATTACACCCCTGCGCGATGGCGCTCGCCTTGTAAAATGCAATCTCGCGGTTGCAGCCCTGACGGCCGAACCCGCAATCGCTCGAGATGATCAAGCGCTCCGGCGGGATGACCTTGAGCGCCTTGCGAATCTCGCCAGCCACGTCCTCTGGTCGATCCGCCTGCAGCGAGCGGTGGCTGACGGCGCCAATGGCGATCTTTTTCTTGAGATCGTTCTTAAACGGTGCGAAGAGCTCCAGGTCCCGCTGGTTCCGATCCTTCATCTCGAGCGTCCACACGTCGCCGCGGCAGCGCTCGAGATAGATCTCAATCGAATTGGCGTAGCTCGTGTCTTCCATCACCCGCTGCATGTTGGGATTGCCCCAGCAGGTGTGAATCCACAGCTCCACGTCGTCGAGCCCCTCCACCTCGCGGTTGAAGGCGTCGATCATGAACTTCACCTGCTCGTGGTCCTTGCCGTAAGTATTGGCCATGAAGTGGAACGTCGGCTCTTCCGTCTGGATGCATCGGCAGCCAGCATCCCGCAGGGCGCGCAGTTCTTTGTTCATCGCTTCGGCCATGTCCCAAATCACCTGGCGCTTGTCCTTGTACTTGGGTGTGTGGATATCGAGAAACAGTGCCATCACCTGCGAGCAGCAAGTGCCGAACTTGACCGGCTTGCGTGTCTTCGCCTGCGCGATGCGCCACAGCTTGGGATAATCGAGCGGCCGGTGCTCGATCTTGTCGACCACGTGTGGCCAGCGCCACCCCGTGTAGATTTCGTTGAGCAGCGTGCCCGGCGGATAGTGCAGCCAGGGCGCCGTGGTCTCTTCCGGCTGGAGGTGATCGCCCGAGAATCCAGCCCAGCGCTGCAGCGGATAGTGATGCCAGGCGCGGCCCGCCATGTCCTCATCCACGTGGAGATCACCATGCGTGAGCACGTCGAGTCCGGCGCGCTCCTGGTCGCTGATCACCACGGCCATCGCGTCCTGAAACTTCTCGCGGAACCGGACGTCAAGCATGCAGGTGTCGAGCGGGCGGCCCCACAGGCTCACGTCGAACCAGCGCGGGCGCGGGAACGATCCGGTGACGGTTGAGGGGAGAATTAGATCGGCGGTCGCGGTGAACATCTTTTCCTCCAGACCGGCATTCTACTTCCAATCACCGTCGGGTGACAGTGCCGAAGCCGAGCGCGGACCTGAGGAGAGGTCGTCCCAGGTACGAGGACGGATGTAGGGGTAAGCCGGTTAATGAGGGGAACTATATAGGGTGTTGGGCATCTCGCGCCGAGGGCCGTGCCGAACACGGCCCAGCCATTCATTCGGAAGCGCTCGGCGCCCGCCAGATCACACCTTGCAGACTGAGGTTATGCGTCGCCGCCATCAAGTGGTTTGTCGGCCGCGAGGAACTCGACTCTCACTGGCCGTCGGCCCTTTCCTACAAAGCCTGGAGGATTTGTGCACCGTTTGGCGAGCCCATCCCCGTGCAGGCATCCCAGCCCGGCCCGGCCGAGTATTTGTGAAGCGCGCCATCGATATCGTTATTTCCCTGAGTGATATCACGGAAGGCCGCGGTGCCGGCGAGGGAGCCGTAGATCAGCGGGTTCCAGAACCCGACTGTGTTTCCTCCTTTGCCGGTCAGGCTTTGGTTCATCAACGCAAGCAGGCCGGCCCAGAGCGGCGCCACCGCGCTGGTACCTCCAATGGGAAACTCCTGACCACCGACGATGACGCGATAACCGGTATGCGGATCGGCATTTCCGGCGACATCGGGCACACCGCGCCCCGTGTTGCCAAGAGGAGAGACGGGTACACTCGCGTTGTTCTGATAGTCCGGCCGGGCAAACTTATTGCTCACCCCTCCTCCGCCCGCGCCGTTGCCGGGGCCGTCTCCTTCATTCCAAACCACCTCGCTGCCGATAGTCGTGCCCGCCCCGATCAGCTTCGTCCCGCCACAGGCGAGCGCAAAGGGACTGCTGGAAGGAAAATCCGCATGAGGTTGGCCGTCCCGCGTGTCGGGTGGTTCGTCGGACGAACCGTCGTCGCCCGCGGCACAGCAGACCGTCATGCCAATGGACGCTGCATCCTGGAAGGCCTGATTGAGCCCGTTCAAGAACTGATCGGTCGAGGCGTCCTCCGGTCCACCCCAACTGATTGAAATCACCGCGGGCCGCCGCACGGTGTCGTGGAGCGCCGCGTTGACCGCGTCGATAAAACCCGCGTCGGTGTTGGGAGCGAAATACACGGCGATCTTCGCCCCAGGAGCGACAGCGCCTGCCACCTCGACATCCAGGGTCACCTCGCCATCAGAATTGGGGTCGGGGCCGGGCATATTCGCGCCGCCATCCACGCCGATCGCGGATACATCGGGCGTCGCCAGACCCAGGTTGCCGAAGAAGGTCTGGAGGTCCGAAAGACTGTAGCCCGTGCCCGTGATGGTTCCGTTCTGATCGAAGTCGTTCAATTCGATAATGGCGATGCATTGGCCCGTGCCGTCGAGACCGGCCGGGAAATTGTAAAGTTGCGCCACTTCTGGTACGGCGAAGCTGCCATCCGCAGCATTGCGAGGAGCGGCGGCGCGGCCGACGCTCGATGTCTTCCCGGCTTTGCCTTTGCCGACTCCCCGGTGTGCACCAGTCTGCTTCCTTTTACCTGCCGGACTCTCGAGCCGCCGGAAGTGAGGTTTGGCGACGGGGCGGTTGTCGAGGCCGAAGACCCCCTCAACAATGTCAGCGAGTTCACTGGGCACGTACACTGGGCCGGTCCGCCCGCGGTAGACGACCTCCTTTGACTTGTACTTCTGCAACTGGACGCCGAACGCTCGGCTGAGGTCGGCCACTGTCCCGGACAGCCTCACGGTTCGTTTCGGGACGCTGGTTTCAACCACCGTGAGATTATAAGTGTGAGCGAACTGGTCGATTCTCGCCAAGTCCTCCGGATCCGCGCCCCGGGTTGCACCCAGATCTTCACGGCTCAGATAGGAACGCTCGCTTGGACGTTTTGCGCCCATTGCCATGACGGCGGCACGCGAGTCGGTGTCCGCCTTGCGCGGACGCACCCGCAGGGTCACCTCCACGCGCTGGTCGGCGGCGACTTTCCCAACCGGTTTGGCATTGCGGAAGGGAGTGCGATGGCTCCCGGCAACTGGCTTTTGGTCTCGAGGCATGTTCGAAGCTCCTCTCTGGCCGGAGCTTGTGGCCCCCGCCTTTGGCTGTTAGTTACGCTATCTCCGCTTCCGTTTTCCTCCGCCACCTTGGCCACCGCCACCCGGTCCAACTCTCTTCTTGCCCTGGGAGCAGCTCCCCTCGAGCAACTTTCCGGTCTGTAAATTCACCTTCACCGAGTCCTTTTGAGAGACTCCGGTTTTGTCAGCGGAGCGGAAAGTCACCGAGAGCGTTCGCGCGTCGGTGGTGATAGTGAGGTACCCGAAGTCAATCAACGGATCGATTTCGAGCGTGTGATCGTCAACCGTCGTACAGGCCGGGGGCGCCTTCTGCCGCGGCGCTGTGGCGGAGAAGCCCCCGCTGCCGGCGACAATGTACGGAGTCTCCTTTCCATTCACTACCCGGGTGAACCTCTGGTAGAGATGGGCGTGCCCTGACAATACGATGTCCGGCCACAAGCCAGCCGCTTTGCAAGCGGCGTCGATGTCGGCCAGCAGGCCGGTGGAGCCGCCGTGTCGCGCGTCAGCGGACAAGGGCGGGTGGTGGAGCGCCAGGACCACGGCGCGCTTGCCGGCATCACGTTCGGGCTTCAGACGGCCCAGTTCCTTCTCCAGAAAGGGAACCTGCTCATCGCTGATTGGAAAATGGCCCCGCTGGGAAGACATCACCCCCGGACCATCGAGCGCGTTGCTGTAAAGTCCGATGATCGACACAAAAGGCGCGTCGAGCGTAAAGTACACTCCCGGTTGCGTCATTACACTTCGCACCAGCCCGCACGCGTCAGGAGAAGGTCCGGCAACGGCAGCGCAGAAGTTGACCAGGAACGCCGCGAGCGTCGGGACCTGGGGAACCGTTGAGTCGGGCCCGAAAACCATTCCGTCGTGATTTCCCGGAATGGCGAAGATGGGACGGTCGTACGCTCGAAAGGGCTCGTAAAACTGATCGTAATAGTACTGACCCTCGCCAAAGTTGTAGATGATGTCGCCCAAGTGGAAGAAGAAAGCGGGTCCGTTCACGTCTTGAGTCTCCGCTGCCATGGCATCAGCGACCGCACTTTCATGGCCGATAGCGGTTGCCGCGCTCTGCGAACGGCTCACCTTCGCCGCTCCGGTATCTCCCACGGAGTGAAAGCTGATCTCGCCGGCCGCATTGATAGCGGTGATAACTCCGGCAGGAACGAAGTCTGCCAGATTCAGATAGGGAGGCGCTCCCGGCCGGGGAGGCGGGATAGGTTGTACCTGTTTCTGGTGCGCCAGGAAATACGGGGAGTTATAGTATGCCGCGCTGGTGTTGTCCTGGCGGAACCCGGTTTCGTCAGAACTGGGCTGAGGCTCTGCAAAAAGGCGTCCGGCGGGACCGACCAACCGCTTGGTAGGCATAACTCACTCTCCCTGAGACCTGGAAATCTGCTTTCTGCCACGAAGTCCGGTAACAAATCCTTGGCCGGGCGACCCCCCGAAGCCTGCTGCATTTGAGCACCTCGTTGACCTTCAGGCTTTCGATTCCTCACGCGGCAAAACACAGTGGAGGAGCCCTAATGCGGAAGACTCCGGGCCGCTCTTGATCAAGTCGTGACGGCTTCCAACCTGGAGCTTCGAATAGACGTTCGTAAGGTGGAACTTCACGGTGCTTTCTCGAATCCCCAGGATGTCTGCGATCTCCTTGTTGGAGAGGCGCCGTTTCACCAACTGGATGATCTGGTTCTCGCGGGATGTCATCTGTTCCCGGCCTGAGGAGTCCTTCCGGCGGAGTTCCCGGCTCCATTGCACGTATTCGCGCAGGACCTCGCGGGGAATCCAGATGTCGTCCTCCGCGACGGAATGGACGGCGGCAAGTAGACTGCGCGGCACTTCGGCGTAGGGCAGGAAGCCGTCGATCTTGATCCAGAGCAGACGCAACAGATCCTCTTTGGGCAGCTCGTGATCGAGGATCACGTACTTGGCATCCGGGTAGCGGAATCGCAGCCCTCGCAAGCATTCGCCGAGGGGCAACGGCAAACCACAATTGTCCACAATGACGACCGGCGCCATCGCCTTTTCTCTGTCGCCGCGGCCTTCGAGGTCCTGGATTCCGAGAACGCGGATGGAGGAATCCTTCCGCAGGAAACTCAACAGATATTCCAGCCCTAGTGGATTCTGCTCAATAAGGCAAACTGAGAGGGTACCGTCGTGGCCTCCGCGCGGCATGGGATGGCGTCCTCTCTTCCCTTGCGGCGAAGCGGCCGGACGAAACGCTGGACTACCGCCTCGCTGGGAACCGGGTCTGCCGACCCTTGCGTATTTCCCCCATGGGGCAAGAGCCTAGTCCTTTAGCACTGCGTGGAGCAAAACCTACTCTACCCCTAGACCAGTTGTCAAGCTCCCCGAAGAGAAGGAGGCACCCCCGACCGTAAGTCGAGGCCAAACTCCACTTACTGACGGTTGTACGAATCGCCGCTCTGCGCTATCACTTCGCCACTCACAAAAAGCGGTGAGGTCTTCGATTCGGCGGCTATAGCTCGCTTCGTGAGAAAGGACTGCCTAAGGAGGGCACACATGCAATTCATCGTCATCGGGAACATCGGAAGTGACGCAGGCTACTGGGTGTGGGATGGCCACGAGTGGAAGCACGTCGGGGGCTGGGGCGTCGAGCAACTGGCGGAAGTAACCGCCGCCCTGAACATCATGCGTGAGTCCACGCGCTTCAAGACCCCCGGGCTGGCTGCGGCGGCAACCAAGACCGTGGCCGAGTTTGCGCAAAAACAACTCGGCGCGCACCTTAAGGAAGGCGGCGGCGTGGTAGTGATCGCCTGAGAAGCGGAGCGCTACACGAGATGGCCGATGCCACCAGCCGTTACACGGCGTTTTTGCACGAACTCGACGCGTGGACCGAGTATTGGGACATCTACCATCCCGAAACGCACGGGCGGTTCTATTTCGGGGATGGCAAGGCCGAAGAAGGCCTGCTCACCAAATTTCTCCCGCGCGAGCGAAAGCCACCTGCATTTCTTGCCTGGACCCGCGTGGCTCTGGGGACAGGCAGCCCAGAGGCTCTTCTCGAGCAGGTGCGGATACCGCAAGTTTCGGCGGCGGTAATGGAAATAGACGGACTCGTCTCACAGGTGTTTCACCGGCATTTCGGTAACGCTCTGAGCGCCGACGTTCAGGCCGACTACCTGGAGTGCATGTTCCGCTGCGGGACCGACACGCTGCCGCCCGCCAGCGAGCGGGATGCGCGCATTGCGCCGGACGATTGGCGCAAACCGACGGCTGGCCGTCATATGATCGAGAGCGACCTGATGTGGTTCGCCTGGGCGTTACACCTCGAAGCGGCACACGCGATTGCGGGCCGCGACGAAGAACACGCACGCCGCGCCCTGCAGTTGGCCGGTGTGGCGGTGGGTTGTCCGGCGAACTTCGCCTGGCGCGGCCATCGCCGCACGCGGCCCCAGTATCGCAAGGACGATGCGACGGCCGCTCTGCTGCGACAACGCGGCATGGAGTGGGCGCAGGATTTCGACTCGGGTGCAAAGGAAATACATGCTCTTTTTCGCATTCGGGAGTGGGGGGACGCGGATTAGCGGACCACAACGTTTTGGATCAGCAGCGTTCCTTCTAACCGAGGGGCAGATCACCCCGAGGAGGTTACATGGCCGACACAATTGACCGACAGCAGATCGTCGCCAGCCTCACGAACGCCGGCAAGGCAATGGGACTCCTGGCCCAGGATGACACCGTCTTCCGGGCCCTGGTGGACGCATTTCGCGCCGCGGACGCCGAGTCGTTTCAGCGTCTCCTCAGCCAATTCAACATTACCGATTGCGAACGCGTCTGCTTCTGGCTTCGCAGCAAGGAGATTGTCCTCGAATGCCTTGAACTCTGCGGACCGCCACAGGAGCCCATCACCGTTGAGGATATTCCCGCGTTCGCGGAGATCGTCGTCAAGATCGCGAGCGATGAAGAACTGGTCGAACGCCTTGCCAACACGGTTCGCGATCGCGACAGCAAGGGCTTTGCCAGCCTGATCAAACAGCTCAAGGCACAGAAGTACTGCCATCTTCTCTGCCACTGGGCCTTAATCGTGCGCTGGCGGCTGGTTTGCGAGATTGTCTGCTCGCCGCGTCCGGTCCCGGTGCGGGAACTCGATGAGGAACTGACCGCGGCTGGAGCGGCGGTGCGCGGGCTCCTGCAAGACCAGGCCAAGCTCGCCGCCGTCATCAAGGCGGCATTGGCCTTTGATTGCGCAACGCTCAACACGATCTTCGGACGACAAAGTGATTGCTTTTACATCTGTGAGTGGATTTGCAGTTGGCGGTGCATTCTGGTGTGCCTGCCGTTCTGCCGCCCGTTCCCGCCTCTGACCGACACCTCGATCGAGGAGATGCGTGCTTTTGCCCAGGCCGCGGCGCGGCTGGCGGGCAGGGAAGGCGCTTACGCCAGCCTGGTGGATGCGGTGTTGGCACAAAACGCGGAAACCTTTGCCAACCTGGTCAAGCAGCTCGAGGTCGCGCCTTTCTGCCTGCAACTCTGCCACTGGATCTGCTTCACCATCTGCAGGCTCTTCTGCATCTGCGTGTGCCCTCCCCAGAACCTCTTCCCGCAGTTCACCTCGATCGGAGGCTACGACTACCTCACCAACATCAACAGCGCGTTGGGCGGAAATGGACTGACCATCGGAGACAGCCGCGCCTTCTTCAATACGCTGCGTCTGAACGGCATCGTCACCCAAACGCTCTTTGGCCAGCCGATGGAATACCGCTTCGAAACGGTTACAACGGATGCCGCCGGCAACCCGACCGCCGCCTGGACACCGGTGCTGCCGGCGCAGATCGCCAAGACCTTACTGGGGCATTGGGAACATCACATCCCGGTTCCGCCTTTTATCGAGACCAAGAAGTACATTGTCAACGCCGCTCCCTTGCCGGATGAAATCGCTGCGACCATCAGCGTCGACGGCTGGATCCAGGTGCCGCAAGAGAACAACTGGATGTCGCCCGCGGGCGCTTTTGTTTCGAACGGCAACATGATTGAGCTCATCACGCAGTCGCTCGCTCTCTTCACCCCTCAAGACGAGACCCCCACGGTCGCCGGCAGCCAAGCGAAGCACCCGCTGGTGCAAGACCTCTATTTCGGAATACGCATGCGTGTGCGTCAGCAGGGTGTACCCGCGTCGGAGACCGATGGCGGCACCTGCGTTCACATCAGCATCGACGACACGTTGTACAACAACATCATGCTCCACCCGGACTGGGACGGAGGATTGCAAACTGTCCCACCGCTGGGGCAGCTTCCGCTTGCGGTCTGCATGCTCGACATCGCCGAGCTGAAGGCTCATCCCTGCGGGCAGATCGGCGACACGTTGACCGTTCTGTTCACGGCGGCGCACCCCAACCTCGGCTCGGTGAGCATCTCCATGACGGGTCCCGGTGGACCCTACGGCTTTACCCTGCCTGTCCTACCCGAAGTCGGCGACTATTACGGAACGGCGACGCCGACTTTCGTGGTGTCCAAACTACAACCGTGCGCGTACTTGGTGACGCTCCAGGTTACGGTGCTGCTCACGGATGGAGATAACGTCCCCAATCCACTGTACGACCAGATCGCGTTCTGCAAGAGCTGAGTGAGTGCTCGCCCATTCGGGGAAGGCCGGATCTCTTCCGGCCTTCCCGCGAGGGCTGGCTGGGGTGGTCGTGATGCTCCGCAGGATTCAGTAGAGCGGCAGATCCAATCAGGCCGCGCGGAAATCCATTCGCGCCTGGGCGATGGGCGCGCCGATTACTTCGATCCTCTTCAGGTCACGCGTTCCGAGACCCAGTTGCTCCGCCAGTTTCAGGGTACTGTCGCAGCGCTCGAACGGGGCGGTGCCGCGATCCGCCATCGGGTCGAAGCCCATCAATGCCGTTGACACCGCGTCCGTGGTCACGCAGTTCGTACCCGCAACCAGCAAGCCGGCGTGCACTGGGCGGCACTGGTGAACCCACGGACCTTCACCGCCCGCGACGGTCGAGATGCCGTCAATAATGGCCAGGTGGATGGGACGCGCCGCAGCCAAATCAACCGTGACTCGCGGCACGCGGTATCCGGGCTGGCGCGGCGAGCCTGGGTCATTCTCAGGGAGCGCAGCTCGGGAGGGCTGCCGGTCGCCCTGGTGCAGCATCATGCGCGCGCCCTTCACCACGTTTGACGGCTCGTCTTTTCCTGCACCTTGGCCATAAATCGTGCAAGGCGGAATGCCGAAGGAATTCTTCATGGAAAGGGTGACGCCCGCCGTAGAATGCTCCTTGAGCTTGGCGAGCGAGACGTAGACGTCGCATTCCTCGTAAGAGCGGTTCACATCGTAGGCCTTGAACATCATCCCGCCGCCGGGAACCCACAGCCGTTTGTACTCGCCACTCGTGCCGGCATAGTTTGTATCTTCGAACTCCACCCGAGGCGCGGCGCTTGCGAAGTCGCGCGGGTTCCATCCTGCGTCTTGCATAAACGCTTCGAGCGACCGGTCCGGATTGAGCGTGCTCTCCAGCAACCGGATTCGCCGCGCTCCCGCGTCGCCGAGCAGACTGACCGTGGAACCGATGACGTCGGGATGCACCCAGTGCGCGAGGCCGAAAGGCATGCCCCGTAAGCGGTCCGATAATTGCCCGGTCATGTTGAGCTTGATCGCCACCGTCTTGCCCCTTACCAGGCGATCCAGCCCGCCAAGCTGGTCGAACATCGTCGCGAGCGTCGCGCGCACGGGCGGTCCATACGTCGCACACCTCGCAAGCGCAACCGGCGCGGTGGCCGGCGTGGTGGCGCGTAAAACGCTCGGGCACAGATAGAAGCCTGCGGTCGCGATGCTGAGACTCTGTAGGAATTCGCGGCGATTGAGGTGTGTTCTCATAGCGCGCTCCTGCCTGCGGACTTGTGTGGTCGTGCTCTAGCAGCCATAGTAAGTGAAACGAAAGTCGAACGCAAGGCCCCTCGCCGGAAGGACTCTGCCTGCTGCAAGTTGCTGAGAAGATTGGTGGACCTGGTCGGGATCGAACCGACGACCTCATGACTGCCAGTCATGCGCGCTCCCAACTGCGCCACAGGCCCACAGAGTGAGAAGCTCAAAGCGACCTCCTGTGTTTGTAACACGAGGCCAAGAGGGTGTCAACGCGCATGACGCCGACCACCCGGCGTCCGATCTCGATGCAGCTTATCGGTGGGAGGTCGACTCATTTTCGGACCAGGAAAGTTCCTCGCGCGAGACAATCCTGCCTGCAGAGAGAGGATGCCCGCGCCCCTCCGATTATTCGTATTGTAAGTATATAATGAGTAATAATATCTATACTCGTTCCATTATGGTAACAACGGAAATATCGTCGTGTCTCCATTGGTTCACAGTGTCCCCATTCGCAGATAAAGGAGTTACTCATTCGCTTAGATCTCGGTTAAACCATGTCGCATGAAGCTCTTCCTACAAGCCGGTTCGCGTCCGACAGATAGCAGCAAGCGAGGCGTCCCGAATTGAAGCCACTCTAAACTACGCTGTTTTACTCGAAGCGATAACGGACTTTGGAAGCTCTGTTGCCCCGCGCTGTGTCGGGTTCTGGCGGGTCGCGGGGCCCGCCATGAAGGGGGGAACATTGCGCGTCCTATTGGTGGACGACCATGACGTGGTGCGCCGTGGTCTGCGGGCCCTGATCGAGGCCCATGGTGGCTGGGAAATAAGCGGGGAGGCTGCGAGCGGCCGCGAAGCAGTTGAGAAAGCTAATAAACTGAAGCCCGACATCGTCGTTCTGGACTTCGGAATCCCGGACATGAGCGGACTCGAGGTGGCGCGCCGTATTCTCAAGGCCCGGCCCGAGACCCAGGTGCTCGTAGTCACGATGCATGAGTCCGAAGACTTGGTCGGCGATATACTGAGAGCCGGAATCCGCGGATTCGTCTTGAAGTCGGATGCCGGCCGCGAGTTGGTGGCGGCCCTCGAGGCCTTGGGCCAACACAAGCCCTACTTCACCCCTCGAGTGGCGCAGATGGTGCTCGACGGCTTCCTGACGCAGGCCCAGCCATTTGACTCGGGCCGGGTCGCGCGCAACCGCCTGTCTCCGCGCGAACGCGAAGTGGTGCAATTGCTGGCGGAAGGCAAGAGCAACAAGGAAATCGCGAGCAGGCTGCACATCAGCGTGAAGACGGTTGAAGCCCACCGCTCGAATATCATGCACAAGCTTGACCTTCATTCCATCAGCCAGCTTACGCGTTACGCCATCCGCAACCGCTTGATCGCCCCCTAGCCCGGTCCTGGGCCAAGCACGATTTTGGAACAAATCATAGGACGACGGTGTCCATCGAAGTGGGAGGCTAACCCGGCCTTGCGGTTGGGGCCTGGAACTGCTATGTTGGGTGGGTGATGAGCGCTTCACAGCCTGCAGGACTGGCACTGGAACGAGCCTTCCCGGCGACGACCGAGGAAGCGCTGTTTGTGCGGGAACTCCAGGCGGGCTCGGAAGAAGCGTTCACCGTCCTGCTCGAAGCATACCAGCATCCCGTCTTCAATCTTATCGCGCACATCGTCGAAAACAGCACCGATGCCGCCGACGTGCTTCAGGACGTTTTTCTCAAAGTGTTTCGGGGGATCCGCCACTTTCACGGTGATAGCAGTCTGAAGACCTGGATCTACCGCATCGCCGTGCACGAGGCTTCCAACCACCGCCGCGGCTGGATCCGACGTCGCCGGCGGGAGCCGTTTTCGCTCGACGAGAGGACGACACAGCCAGTCGTCTCGCTCGCCGAGGATCGGGGTGAGACGCCGTACCAGGCGCTCGAGCATTCCGAGCGCCAGGCGCTGGTCAAGCGCGCGCTCGCGAGTCTATCGCAACCTTACAGGACGGTTGTAGTGCTGCGAGAGATCGAAGGGTTGTCCTATGAGGAGATCGCTAAAGTGCTAGGCGTGGCAGAGGGGACTGTGAAGTCGCGTCTGATGCGCGGCCGCGAATTGCTGCGGCGGAAGATGGTAAGACTGGGAGTTCAGGGCTGAAGGGCATGGAACTGTTCGAGTTGTGCCAGGACATTCGCGGCCATTTTTCCGATTATCTGGATGGATTGTGTTCGTCGGATGATCTGCGCTCCCTGCGCTATCACCTCTCTTACTGCGAAGCGTGCAGCGAGGAACTCGAGCGCTGGCAAGCGGTGCGGGCCGAGCTGCGTGCGCTGCCGCGGCTCCAGGTGGCGGCGAAACACGCGCTGAGGCTGCGCGTCGCCTTGTCCCAGGAACTGCATCGCAACTTGCTGGGGCGGCTATGGGTACGTCTGGAGAATGCGCTGCGGCCGGTGTTGCTGCCGGCCTCGGCAGGCGTGGCGCTGACCGCGATTATCTGTTTCGGCCTGATCATGGATGCGCGTACGGCGCCGCCACCCAGCGGTGCGGATATCCCCGACGTTCCGGTGCAGATTGTCACACCGCCGCGCGTGCGGACGCTCGCGCCCCTCGACTTCAATACCGGGGACCAGCCGGTCGTCCTGGTGACCCACATCGACGCTGACGGCCGGGTGACGAATTATCAGATCCTCTCCGGGCAGCACTCGCCGGAACTCGAGAATCACCTCGACCGCATGATGTACTTCAGCATCTTCCATCCTGCCACGATGTTTGGCCGTCCTACCACTGGCCGAGTGGTTCTGTCGCTACGCAGCATCACCGTGCGCGGCTAAGCCTGCAAGCCCGGAACTTGATCATCCGCGTACGTTCGCTCGGCCCGCCTCGTTGCCCGGTTTTGGGAACCCGCTAGAATCGGAAACACTGTAGAATAATCGAATGCAGATGGATGGTCCACGCGCCACGTTCTCCAGGTTTCGAGGCTCAAACATTGCATTCCAGGACCGAAATCGAAAGCCCACCATAATCCTGGCGCTATTTCTCGCCGTGGCCGCACCGCGACCTGGACTTGCCCAGCAGGCGAGCAACGTCTCACTCGACTCGAGCGAGCAGATCTTCTCAGTCCTGGCGGCCGTCAATGCTGCCGGGTACGACACCGGCATCAGCGCCGACACCGGCGAGCACACGCGGGCGCAGGTGCGCGCGCTGCTTTCGAAAGAGAGCATTCCGGCGCTCCCGGCGCTTCGGAAGTTCTACACCGCGCACCAAATCGCCAACGACTCCGCCGCTGACCTGGGCCAGTTCATCTCGCTCGCGCTGCTGCTGGGTCCGCCGCCGGATTTCAAGCCCACCGTGGCGATGCAGGACCTGCCACCGGATGCCAAGAACGTTTCAGGGCTGATTCCGCTGCTCAAGAAGTTCTACCAGCAGGCCGACCTCGTAGAGCTTTGGTCGCACATTCAGCCCCGCTACGAGGCTCAAATCGCTCGCTATAGCGATCCGGTACGCCAGAGCGTGACGCTTTCCGACGTCTACCTGCGCTCGCCCAGCGGCGCCTATCTTGGCCGGAACTATCACATCTACCTCAGCCTGCTAGGGGCGCCCAACCAGGTCCAGGCGCGCATCTACGGCGCAGACTATTACCTGGTGGTGACGCCCTCCAAGGAACTCAAGGTGCCGGAGATTCGCCACCAGTACCTTCACTTCATGCTGGACGCCCTGCCGCTCAAGTATGCTGCCGAGGTTCAGAAGAAGTCCGAGCTCCTGGCCGTGGCGCACAGCGCGCCCGCGCTCGCTCCTGACTTTAAGGCGGACTTCTCGCTGCTCCTCACCGAGTGCCTGATTCGCGCCGTCGAACTTCGGATGGACAAGCGCCCTAAGGCAGAGGCGGAAAAGACGGTCGAAGACCTGGCCGCACAGGGCCTGATCCTGGCACCCTATTTCTACGACGCCCTCCCCGACTACGAGGAGCAGGAATCCTCGATGAGCGTCTACTACAAACAACTGGTCCTGGGTATCGATCCCGACGAGGTGTCGGCTCAGATGGCGAAAATAAAGTTTGCGCCCGCGCCCAAGCCGCTTGCGAACGCCCCCGGGCCGCCGGAGTCGGCGGAGGATCGCCTCGTCGACCAGGGCGACAACCTCGTTTACCAGGGCAACTACAAGGAAGCGCACGATGTTTTCGAAAGCGTGCTGGCGAAGAATCCTGCGAGCCCCCGCGCGCTTTACGGTATGGCGGTCGTTGCCAGTAACACGCGCAAGCCGGACTTGGCGGAGGAATACTTCAAGAAGACGCTCGAAGTTTCGCGCGACCTGCGCCTGGTGACTTGGTCGCACGTCTATCTCGGCCGTATTTACGACCTCAAGGGCGAGCGCGATAAGGCGCTCGAGCAGTATCGCGCCGCCTCGGTCACGGCCGCCGCCTATCCGGATGCCTGGCGCGCGGTTCAGGACGGCCTGCGGCTGCCCTACGGAACCAAGTAGTGATTGGACGTCGCGATAGCGGTCCGCTTTGAGGTCAAGGCGGCTTCCTGTCACCACAAAGGCGAGCAAAGCGCGCTCCTAGACTGCAGACTGGGCGTGGTTTGATTGACAGTACTGAATTTTTGCGATAGGCTCGGTTTATCAAGTGTCATTTTTTGGAGTGGGTCAAAAATGAGGAGATTTGGGTTAAAAATGAACAGATTGGCGATGAAGATTGTTGTGGGCGCGGCTACGGCAGGCGCTCTTGCTTTAAGCGCTGCCACGTTGTGTGCGTCGATGCAGGCGCCGTCCGGCCAACAGAACCAGCAACCGGCACAGAACCAGCAACCGGCGCAGAACCAGCAACCTGCTCAGGGCCAACAAGGTCAGGCGCCCGCGCAGGGCCAGCAGGGTAGCCAAGCCGCCCAGCCGGGGCACACGGCTCCCGGCGGTCAGCCCGTCACTCCACCCTCGAAGCAGGAGATCGATGACTGGAACGCGCTCCGCCAGGAAGCTGCCACGGGGCTTGATACTGACAAGGTCGTCCAGCTCGCCACCGACTTCGAGAAGAAGTATCCTACCAGCACCATGCTGACTTACGTGGACATGTTCGCGGCAAGCGCCTACCAGTCGAAGGGTGATGTGGCGAAGTCGATCGAGTTTGGCGAAAAGAGCCTCAAGCTGAATCCCGACAACTTGATGAGTCTTATCATCATGGCGGACCTGCTGCCCACGCCTCAGGCTACCAAAGGGGCCGACAAGGACAAGAAGCTGTCGCAGGCGGAAACCTACGCCAACCACGCCCTCGACCTGGTCGCGAAGATGCCCAAGCAGGCGAACGAAACTGACGATCAGGCCAAGAAGCGCCGCGACACCCTCTCTGCCGACCTGCATTCTTCGCTCGGCATGGTGCATTTGCAGCGGTCTGCGGAATCACTCGCAGGTCCGGACAAGGACGAGCTCGCCAAGGCAGAGAATGAATACAAGCTGGCGACCGCTATCGACAAGCCCAGTCCGCAGGACTACTTCCGGCTGGGCGAAGCGTACTCGAGCGACGGAAAGATCGATGAGGCCATCGATGCTTTCACCAAGGCTTCGCAGTTTGGTCAGGGTGGACCCATCCAGCCCTACGCCGATCAGAAACTCGAGGAGTTGAAGAAGCAGAAGGCGGCGCAGGCCGCGCCCGCCGCACCCGCCAAACCGCCGGCCAAGCCCTGAGACGGCGGGATGCGAGCGGACGGCCGGACCGTCGCGCACGGCAGCCCGGAAAAAACTCGTGGAGTGGGGCATCGCCGGATTAACCGATCGTCGATGCATGGTAAAGCCCTCCCTTAAAAGTCTTCAAGCCCGCATCGATCACCAGTTCCATAGGCGCTCCTTGCTTCTTGAGGCTCTCACCCATTCCTCCTATGCCCGCGAGGCGGGCGCCCGCACACGGGACAACGAGCGCCTGGAGTTTCTCGGGGACGCGGTGCTGAATCTGCTGGTCAGCATCCGGTTGGCCGAGACTTTTCCGGATTACAAAGAGGGGCGATTGTCGCGCGCCCGAGCGCGGCTGGTCTCAGCCGAACACCTCGCCAAGGTGGCGGTACTCCTCGAACTCGGCAAACACTTGCGCCTGGGACGAGGGGAGAAGAAAACGGGCGGCGCGACCAAGTCCGCCTTGCTGGCCGACGGCCTGGAAGCCCTGGTGGCTGCTCTCTATCGCGATGGAGGCCTCGAAGCGGCGGGGAAGTTCGTCGACCAGTTTGTGCTTCCACCGGACCTTGCGGCCTGCGCCAATGAGCTGCTTTCGATCGACTACAAGTCGGCGCTGCAGGAGTACTTGCAGGGGCAGCATCTGCGCTTGGCCAAGTATCGTGTGGCGGCCGAGCAAGGCCCCGAGCATCAGAAGACGTTCACGGTGGAAGTCTCGGCCGGCGACGGCTGGGTGGCGGCCGGCAGCGGCGGAAACAAGAAAGCCGCTGAGCAGCAAGCTGCCATGACGCTGCTCAAGTCCCTGGGAAGGAATCCGGAATCGCATGACTGAGCAACCACGAAAGTCGGCCCTGCGCGACACGGTCGAATCGCTGGTGGTGACCGTGGTTCTTGCGATCTTCGGCACCACTTTCGTCGTCCAGGCCTTCAAGATTCCCACCGGCTCGATGGAGAACACGCTGCTCATCGGCGACCACCTGCTGGTGAACAAGTTCATCTTCTCGCCCCACACGAGCACGCTCACTCACCTCATGCCTTACCGGGACATCCGGCGGGACGACGTTGTGGTCTTCAAGTATCCCTACGACGATCAGGCGCAGGAGCCGGGCGAGCACCTGGTGAAGCGGGTGATCGGGGTTCCGGGCGATCACCTCAAGCTCGTGCATCGCCAGGTCTTCGTGAACGGCCAGGCTGTTTCCGAGCCGTTCACCAACTACAGCGATCAGCCCAATATGCCCGAGGTGGCGGATGATTTCCCTCCCGCGGACGAGGACACTGCCGCACGCTATATGACGTCGCGCTGGCTGGCGCAATACGGGCAGCACGTCCAGAATGGGGAGTTGGTGGTGCCGCCCGACGAATACTTCGTCATGGGCGACCACCGCGAGCGAAGCTGGGACAGCCGCTTCTGGGGCTTCGTGCCGCGCACCATGATTCAGGGCCGTCCTCTCGTCATCTACTGGTCGTTTGAGACGCCTCCCGATGAGTATCTCCGGACCGCGCTCAACGATCGGCTGGCCCAGACCGTCGACCTGGTAGTGCACTTTGTCAGCAAGACACGCTGGCGCCGCACCTTCAAAGTGGTACGCTGAGACATGTGTCTCGCTACTTGAGACTCCGCCATGAGTCCTGGCCATCGCCGCACGAGTCGAAGAGTCCTGATTGCCGTGGTGTTTCTGGGGCTGGCGGCCTGGTTTCTCCCGTCGTACGTGAGCGTCGAGCGATACCGGCGGCGGCTGGAGGCAGGACTCGAGCAAGCCCTGAAGCGCCCCGTCGACTTTGGCGCGGTGTCGTTGCGCCTCCTGCCGCGGCCGGGTTTCGCGATTGAGAACGTGGTCGTCCACGAGGACCCGCGGTTCGGCATCGAGCCGTTTGCCCACGTCGAGCGCATCGACTGCGACCTCGCCTGGCGGAGCCTCCTCGGCTCCCGCTTCATCTTCTCCCGGCTTCATCTCGATCATCCCACATTCAACGTCGTCCGCAATGCGGCGGGCGAGTGGAACGTCGAGAGCCTCCTGCGCGAAAGCGGCATCGCTTCACCTGCCCGGACCGGATCGCACCGGGGCCCGCCCCCAAGCCTTGGTTTCGACGCTGACGGAGCGCGCGTCGACTTCAAAGTGGGCGACGACAAGAAGTCTTTCTCGATCACCGACCTCCGCGCCCAGCTCAACTTCGAGCCGTCCCGCGGCCTGTTACGCTACCGCTTGGTCGGCAGGCCGGTTCGCACCGATCTTACCCTGCCCAGTCCAGGCGAGATCTCCCTTGAAGGTGACTGGACTCCGGGGCGCGCCCTCGACGGCCCGATTCACGCCACGCTCAGCACCCAAAGGTCGCTGCTCTACGACTGGGTACCGCTTGTCAGCGGGCGCAATCCCGAGGTTTACGGCGTCGTCAACCTCACGGTCCGCCTCGCAGGCTCGCTCAACCACCTGACCGCCGAGGGAGACAGCGTCGTCAGCCAGTTTTACCGCTGGGACCTTCTGCCGCCCTCGGACTCAACAAGGCTGGCGGTCCACTTCCAGGGTGCGCTCGACCGCCCGCTAGGACGCGTCGTGGTCGACGGCGCTGACGTCACCTTTGGTAACGCGCGGCTGCACGTCGCAGGATCGGTCACGAATGTGTCACACGATCCGAACCTCGACTTGGTTTTCCTAATAGCTCGTTCTTCTGCAAGCGATCTCGTGTCCCTGGCTCAACACTTTTGGACGGGCCCCAAGTGGCTGGGAGCTTCGGGCACAGTGGACGGCTTGGTGGCGATCCGCGGCCCTTGGTCGAACCGGCATCTGGGCGGCTTAATGACCGCGCGCGGGGTAGAGGTCCAAACACCGACCGGACGCGTTGCCGTGGCAGACGCGGCCCTGCGGGTTGACGAGTCAGGGGTACGGCTCTCACCCGTCCGGATTACCCTCGCGCCTCGTCTAGAACTCGTGGCCGAGGGCGCGGCTGGGCATTTAGAGCTGCCTGGGAAGAACAGCGCAAAAATCGAAAACTCGAGGAACGAACCGAAAAAGTCCTTTAGAATCACTAGACGTATCTCTGCACGTCGCGCATTAAGGCAAGCTGTTCCATCCGACGTTGCGCAGCCCCGTTATGAGCTTACGCTGACGGCCAAACTTCTGCCGCTCGGGGATATGGTCCGCTTTGCACGTTCGAGCGGGCGGACGGCCATCCAGGGGATTGAAGCCGAGCAGGGGACTGTGAGTGGAGCGCTTCGGCTCGAAGGCGCAGCCTGGCCGCCCGCCAAGCCATCAATCTACGGACGCATCGAGGTAACGGCCGCCCGTTTGCTGCTGCCTGGACTGACCGACCCCCTGAACATCCCGCAGGCCGGCGTACGCGTCGAGGGAGATCACGTCACCGTGTTTCCGCTCGAAGCGTCGCTGGGCGGCAACGCGTTCACCGGCCGACTCGAGCACGAAGGCGCCGCGCACACCCCGTGGAAGTTTGACATTTCGACCGACCAGCTCAGTATCGTGCAGAGTGCGCTGTGGTTTGAGGCTCTCGGGCATCGCACGGCGCCACGCACCATCCTCGATTTGCTGCCCGGACTCAGCTCGTTTGACACGCGACGCGCCGCCGCAGCCAACTTGTTTGCCGCGCTCCGCGCCGAAGGAAAATTCCACGCCGCAGCGATCACCTACCGGTCACTGACGCTCGTGAATCCCGAGGCGGCAGTCGAAATTCGAGGACGCGTGGTGCACGTTACGGACGCGACGTTCGGCACCCTGGGCGGTCGCGGCCACGCCACGCTCGCCGTGGATCTGACGGCGCAGCCGGCGCGTATCTCAGGCGAGGTCGCGCTCGACTCATCGAATCTTCAGACGCTCGCGCCCTGGCTGCCCGCCTCGCTCGAGAAGTTGCGCGGCTCGGCCTCCGGCAACTGGAAGTTCTCGACCACCGGCCTAACCCGCCAGGAAATGGCAGCACACCTGGAAGGCGAGGCCACGCTCGCGCTTAAGGACGTCTCGTTCGGCGACTTCGATCCGCTGGACGCGCTGGTGGAACAGTGTCACTGGGGGACGCTCGAGCCCGCGCGGCGCCGCTCGACGATACGTTCCGCCAACCTGGCGCTCCAGGTTCGCGGCCGCCGTCTGATGCTCAAGACCACCCCCTTTGACCTGGGGGGTGCGCGACTCGACGCCGCCGGCAGCTACTCCTTCGACGGCCGTTTCGACGTGGCGCTGCACACGGATTTCACGCATCTCGCGCGGCACTGGTTGACTTCGGCTCGCACTCCGCGGGCTCTAACGGCGCGTGAATCGGCTGTGGCCCTGCCTGCCGGCCCGCCGGCGGAGCAGCCGGGAACAGCAGTTTCGGCCAGCGAGGATCCCGAGGGGCTGCTTGCCAATGTCCACCTGGCGGGACCGCTCGACCGGCTCGAAGTGGTTCCGGGCGCCGAGCAGTCGCGGCTCGACCCCTCGAAGGACTAGTGCTGCAGTCGGGGGATCGCAGATTGGCACGACTTCACTCGTCGCGATGGATGCGCGGCGCCACGTTGGCACGAGCCGAATCCTGAGCCAGCCAGGGAAGCCTGGCGGGTAGTCCCTTGACATGTACGCATTTCACGTACATAATTACGCAAAATGCGTACATGTGCAGACCTCGATGCCCTGTTTCCGAAGACGCGGCAGGCAATTCTGGTTGCCACGCTGCTCCAGCCTTCGCGTTGGTGGTACATGCGGGAATTGGCACGCCACCTCGGCGTTCCCCCGTCCAGCCTGCAGCGCGAACTCGACTCTCTGGCGCGGGCGGGAATTCTTCGTCGGAAGCGCGAGGGCAAGCACGTCTACTTCGCGGCCTCTACCGACTCGCCGATTTTTCCGCAGCTCAGTGGCATCTTTCTCAGGACCGCGGGTCTGGTGGATGTGGTCCGCGCCGCGCTCAAACCCTTTGCCGAGCGCGTTCGTTGGGCGTTCATCTACGGCTCCATCGCCAGAGGGTCGGAACATGTCGCGAGCGACGTCGACCTCATGATTATCGGCCGGGTCGGGCTGGCGGAATTATCCACGCCGCTGCGACGACTCGAGCAGAGGCTCAGCCGGGCGGTGAATCCCATGATTTACACGCCGAAGGAATTCGCCCGCCACGCGAAATCGAATCACCGCTTCGTCACCGCCGTCCTGCGCGCAAAAAAGCTGTTCGTGTTGGGAGATCCGCGTGAGTTTAAGCGCGCTTTTGGCAAGTAAGCGGCTCGATCGCCATTCACAGAGTGCCCGCGAAATCACGGGCCTGCGGAAGCTGGTGGAGCGAGACTCGCGATGCGGCTGTTCCCGGCCTTTCGGCCGATCGCACGTTCGCTACCGCTTACAACGCAGCACTGCAGCGCTCCAAAATGATCCTGGCCGCTGGGGGATATCGTGTGTCCGCGACCCTTCCTGGCCATCACCAGACGACTTTCGAGGCTGCTCACCTCGTTCTGGGTTCCGCTGCTCAGCCTTTCACGGAATACTTCGAGACTTGTCGACGGAAGAGAAACGTCATTGATTACGACGGGACCGAGGTGGTCACAGAATCGCAGGCTCGCGAACTGCTCGCGGAGACAGAAGGGTACTGGGAACTCGTCGAGCGATGCATTGCCCAGCATCACCCCAAGCTTAAGCGGGCAGCGCGGAACGGCTAGCTTGCAGGTCCCGGCTCTTACCAAAACGCGGCGCCGCCGTCTCGGCTTCAAGCAACGGCGACGGCCATGAATGGGGTACAATTGAAGGGAAGGCGGCTCGGAACGCAGCCTCGAGGTTGCCGGGAATGAAAGGCATGGCGGAGAAAAGCAAGACAGCGTGCTTCACGCGATTCGCGGTGGCCATCGCCGGACTGGGAGTACTTGCGATCCTCGCATCCACGCGGATGATGTGGCCGGGGACGGCGCGTGCCAGCGGGGCGGCTGACACCGCGTCGCCGAGTGCCAGTGCCTCGACGGGACTCTCGCTCGCCGCTGCGCAGTCGCTTGAGGATAAGCTGCGAGTGCTCCAGACTCCGGTCCCTCCAGCCACGCGCTCGCTCCGCCCCGTGACCATCACCGAGGCCGAGGCGAACTCCTACCTGAAGTATCGCAGCGGGCAGTTCCTGCCACCCGCCGTCCACGATCCTGAACTGCATATTGCCTCGGACTCCGTATCCGGCACGGCAGACGTGGATTTCGGCCAGTTGAACCAGGGGACGACGCCTGCCAACCAAGCGAACGATTGGACCACACGGGCGCTCGCGGGCCTCTTCACCGGCAAACAGCGCGTCGCCGCGACCGGCAAGCTCGCGACCGGCGACGGCCAGGGACGCGTGACCATCGAAAGCGTTTCCATCGGCGGGATCAACGTGCCGCCCGCGCTGGTCGACTGGCTGCTCCAGAACTACGTTGCTAAACGCTACAAGGTCGACTTGAGCAAACCCTTTGCGCTCCCCGACCACGTGACGCGCATCGAGCTCGCCCAGGGCCGCGCGCTGTTCGTGAGGAGTCCGGACAAAGGGCGGTAACCGGAGAGCGCCGTCGCCTCGCGCGAAAGGGGGTCACGCGACCGTGCAATCAACCGCTGTACAACCCGTCGGGTCCGGAATCAATCGCCAGTACTTCCGCCGGTCGAGCGCCGCGTTGGGACGCGACATGGAGATGCTCGTCTTCGGGCACTCGGGCGCGCGCGTCATCGCTTTCCCCACGTCGATGGGCCGCTTCTTCGACTGGGAGGACCGCGGGCTGGTGGCGGCGCTCCGCGAGCGGCTGGAGCAGGGATTCATCCAGCTTTTCTGCGTCGACAGCCTCGACTCCGAAAGCTGGTACAACAAGGCTGCCACGCCTCACGACCGCGCGGTGCGCCACGAGCAGTACGACCGCTATCTTCTGACGGAAGTGCTGCCCTTGACGCGGGAGATCAACAGCCATCCGTTTGTGATTTCCGCCGGCCCGAGCTTTGGCGCGTACCACGCTGTCAACTTCGCCTTCCGGCATCCCGAGCACGTGAATCGGGTGCTCGGACTGAGCGGCTTTTACGACATCAAGCGCTTCACCGGCGGCTATTCCGACGACGTCGTCTATTTCAACAATCCTTGCGACTTCCTGATGCACGAGCACGAGTCCGCGCGGCTCGAGGCGCTGCGCCGCATGGACATCGTCCTGGCCACAGGCCGCACGGACCCGAGTTGCGGGAACAATCTTTACCTGTCCGGAATCCTGTGGAGCAAGAACATCTGGCACGCGCTGCGCCTCTGGGACGGCTTCGCGCACGACTGGCCGTACTGGCAGCAGATGCTGAAGCTGTACATCGGCGGGCATGATTGAGAAGAGAGTAGGGAGTAGGGAATAGGGAGTAGGGGAGGGAACCAGAGAGGGCAAGACGGCATGGAGGACAACGGAAACGCCATTCAGTCATACCGCGATTTGAAAGTGTGGCAGCAAGCTATGGACTTGGCGGAAGCCTGCTATCTAAAGACTCGGCAGTTCCCGAAGGAAGAGCTCTACGGTCTGACATCACAGATCCGGCGGGCGGCGGCCTCAGTACCAGCCAACATCGCGGAGGTAACGGTCGTGAGAACCGCGGAGAGTATATCCAGTTTCTGCGCGTTGCGCAGGGCTCGCTGAAGGAACTCGAAACACACTTGTTGCTCTCTCATCGAATTGGCCTGAGTTCTACGGAGACTCTTAAAGCACTCCTCGACCAATGCGATCCGGTCGGAAAGATGCTGCGGGCGCTCATTCGGTCGCTGCAAAGAGGAAGGGAGTAGAGGTAGTAAAAGAGTAGGAACGATTCCTCCTACTCCCTACTCCCTATTCCCTACTCCCTATTTACTAACCGGAGCCTCTTATGCTTCTCAAAGTCGGCCTCATTGTTGGACGCGAGTGGTCGTTCCCTCCCGCCTTCCTTGAAGAAGTAAACCGCCGCGACGCGGGCGTCGTGGCGGAATACGTGAAACTGGCCGGCACGCGCATGGAGGAGCCGTGTCCTTACGCGGTCATCATCGACCGCATCTCGCACGAGGTGCCTTACTACCGCACTTACCTCAAGAACGCGGTGCTTAAGGGCGTGACGGTGGTCAACAATCCCTTCATGTGGTCCGCCGACGACAAGTTCTTCGAGGCGGCGCTCGCGACAGAACTGGGCGTCGCGAGTCCCAGGACGCTCGTCCTGCCCAACAAGGACTACGTGCCGGGCATCGTCCATCCTGACAGCCTGCGCAACCTCGCCCACGTCGACTGGCAAGCCGTGGTCGATTATGTCGGGCTGCCCTGCATTCTGAAGGACGCGCACGGCGGCGGCTGGAAAGAAGTCCACGTCTGCCGGTCGCTCGACGAGCTGCTCGATCACTACAACCACTCGGGCCTACTGACCATGATCGTGCAGGAGTACATCGACTGGGAGCAGTACGTGCGCTGCATCTGTCTGGGCCAGGAAGAAGTCTTGGCGATCAAGTACGACCCGCGCGAGCGCAAATATTACGTGGAGCACGACCACTTGAGTCCGGAGCTTGGACGCCGCATCGTCTCGGACTCGCTGAAGCTGGTGCGCGCCCTGAGATACGACATGAACACCGTCGAATGGGCGGTGCGCGACGGCGTCCCGTACGCCATCGACTTCATGAATCCCGCGCCTGACATGGATGTCAACTCGCTCACGCCGCATTATTTCGAGTGGGCCGTGAAGCACATGGCCGACATGGCGATTCGACTCGCCAAGCAAGCGCCGGGGAAGCAGCGCCAGGCCCTGTGCTGGAGTGAGTTCGTCACCGCGAGGCGGAAGGGCGTATCGAGCAGCGAATAGCGCGCAGAACGACGCAACTCGCAGTGTTTCAAGATCAGGATTGAGGGGGCTAGATGAGTGCCGAGCGAAAAGTTGAGTGGGGTCCGTGCTGCTTCTGCGGCGAGCTCATCGCCGACAGCGAGCGCGATCCCTGCCGGGTAACGGTGGAGACACGCCAGGAAAAGTGGCAGGTCTGGTTCTGCCACGCGGAGTGTTTCAAGTCACGCCTGGCTCCTGTTCCAATGTTCGAGCCGGCGCATTTCTAGTGCGGCGCTGTCATCCTGCGCGAAGCGAGGAATCTCGCTCTGAAAATGGGGGCACTGCGAGATTCCTCGTCGCCTTCGGGTTCTCGAAATGACACCTTGGGCGAGTTATTCAGCAACCCACAGGATTGTATGTTAGAAGCGATCCAAACCTACCACGAGCTGCTCACTGATGAGCTGGCGGCGGAGTCTCAGGCCCAGCTCGACGATCAACTGCGGCGCCGCGGACTCTACTTCGGCGACCGGCCGCTGTGCACGGTCCTCCGGCCGCGGTTCCTAACCCCTGACGACTATCGTTATCTCCAGGCGCGCTCCCAGCTCCTGCTCCAGGCCTTTGACAAGGCCTATCAGGAGGCGCTCCGAAATCCCGCCTTTCGCGCTCAGTTCGGATTGTTTGACTGGGAAGAGAAGCTGATGGAGTTTGAGCCCGGCTTCCGCGACGCGAGTCCCACGTCGCGTCTCGACGCCTTCTTCCATCCTGCGACCGAGTCGAGCCCGCGCGCCCTCTACTTCACCGAGTACAACGCCGAGACGCCGGCCGGCATCGCGTACAATGACTCGCTCTCGGAAGTATTCTACGGGCTGCGCGTGATGCGCGAGTTCCTGCGCCGCTACGACGTGCGGCCGCTGCCCGCGCGCCACAACGTGGTGCACGCGCTGCTCGACGCCTATCGCCAGTGGACGGGGCGCCAGGACGCGCCGCGCATCGCCATCCTTGACTGGCGCGAGGTGCCGACTTACAGCGAGTTCACGCTGTTTGCCGAGTACATCCACTCGCAGGGCCTCGAGTGCATCATCGCCGACCCGCGCGAGGTCGAATATCGCAGCGGACGGCTGATCGCGCACGGCGTCCCCATCAATCTCATCTACAAGCGTGTGCTGCTGAGCGAACTGGTGGACCGCGGTGGGCTCGAGCAGCCGGTGCTGCGCGCCGTACGCGACGGCGCCGCGACTATGGTCAACGCCTTCCGCTGCAAGATTCTGCACAAGAAAGCGAGCCTGGCGGTACTGAGCGACGAGCGCAATGCGGAACTCTTCAGCGCCGTTGAACGGGCGGCGATTGCGGAGCACATTCCCTGGACGCGGCGCATTGAGGAGCGCTATACCCTCTATCGCGGCGAGATGATCGAGCTCGTCCCGTTCATCCTCGAGAAGCGCGAGCAGTTTCTGCTCAAGCCCAACGACGAATACGGCGGGAAGGGGATCGTGCTCGGCTGGCTGAGCGAACCCTCCGCGTGGGAGCGCGAAGTCAAGGCGGCGCTCGGTTTGACCTCGATTGTCCAGGAGCGCGCCCCGGTTCCGACTGAGCCGTATCCCAGCCTGGTGGGCGGGCGCGTCCATTTGATCGACCGCATGCTCGACACGAATCCTTACGTCTTTTACGGTGATTACGTCGATGGCTGTTTGACACGCCTCTCGACGGCGACGCTGATCAACGTGTCGGCGGGCGGGGGATCGAGCGTCCCGACGTTCCTGGTGGAGAAAAGGTGAATCGCGCCCCTCACCCCCGGCCCCTCTCCCGCGAGGCAAGAGGGGAGCAAGCAGATCGGATTAGTGCACGTTCGGTCGCGTTCAAGAGGTGACCTTCATGAGGCCTCCTTCGTTCTGTCTCGGCATCGAGGAGGAGTACCAGATCATCGACCCGGAGACGCGCGAACTCCGCTCGTACATCACTGAGATCCTCGAGCAGGACCACGTGGTGCTGCGCGAGCAGGTGAAGCCGGAACTGCATCAGTCGATCGTCGAGGTCGGCACTTCGGTCTGCAATACGCCCGCCGAGGCGCGCGCCGAGCTGGTCCGCTTGCGGCGCATGATCATCGAGCTGGCGGCCAAAGGCGGACTCAAGATTGCCGCCGCCGGCACGCATCCATTCTCCTCGTGGCAGACGCAGGAAATTACGCCGCTCGAGCGCTACATGGGTGTGAAAAAGGACCTCCAGGAGCTCGCGCAGCGGCTGCTCATCTTCGGGACTCACGTGCACGTCCAGATCGAGGACCGCGAGTTTTTGATCGACGCCATGAACGTGGCGCGCTACATGCTCCCGCACCTGTTGTGTCTCTCGACCAGCTCGCCCTTCTGGATGGGCCGCAATACGGGCCTCAAATCATATCGCAGTGTGATCTTTCGCAACTTCCCGCGCACCGGCATCCCGCGCGTCTTCCGCTCCTGGGCCGACCTCACCTATCTGGTCGACGCGCTGGCCAAGACCCACTGCATCCCCGACGGCTCGAAGATCTGGTGGGACCTGCGGCCCAACTGGAAGTATCCCACGCTCGAACTGCGGGTCTGCGACGTCTGCACCCGCGTCGACGACGCCATCTGTATCGCCGCCATCTTCCAGGCCATCATCGCCAAGCTCTGGAAGCTGCGCCGCGATAACATGACGTTTCGCGTCTACGATGCCGAGCTCATCGAGGAGAATAAGTGGCGCGCCGTGCGCTACGGGCTCGACGGCAACCTGCTCGACCTCGGCAAGCAGCAGGAAGCTCCGGCGCGCGACCTCATCCGCGAGATGATCGGGTGGTTCATCGGCGACGTGATCGACGAACTGGGGAGCCGGCGCGAAGTCGAGCACGCCTACGAGATTCTGCGCACCGGCACCAGCGCCGACCGCCAGCTTGCCACGTTCGCGCGCACCGGCGACCTCAAAGCCGTCGTCGATCAGTTGATTCGGGAAACGAGCGAAGGCGTCATCGAGGAAACGCGCGCCGCCCAGGCGGGAACTGAAGCTTCGAGCGCGGAGTGACGGCCCGATCGGGCGGATCGAGTTTGGGCAGATGAAGACGGGACATCGCTACAAGACCTACGCGGGTGAGACGGGCGTCTCCTATCAGTACTTCTTCGAGGCTCGCCGGCGCGTGGTCCGGCCGGAAGGGCAGGGACCGGGCTCGGACTTCACCTTCGTCGTCACCGCCGACCAGTATCCGCCGTTTACCCTCGTCGTCTTCGTATCCGACCGGGCGCTCGAGGCTTGGCGCGGGGCGCACGGGCGCCTTCTCGATTCCAACGAGCAGTACGCCGCCGCCAAAATGCGGCTCTTCCGCGCCTTCGACGAGAGCGAGCACTTGCGCTCTGAGCGCTGGAGTCTTATGGTAGATGAGTCGAACGCCGAGGAACTGCTCGGTTCTCTGGACCTCGGGTAATCACTATGAAGGTGCTGCGAAAAATCGCCGTGGTCGTCGTGGTTCTTTACGTTGGGCTGCTGGCGGGATTGCTGGTCGTCATGCGCAAACCGATCGTCTTCGGCCAGGCGATGAAGCGGTTTCCCGAGCCCCTGTTCGCGGTGGTCCCCTTCAAGCGGCTGTGGTTCGTGGCGCGGGCAGGACAGCTCAAGGTGGGCGATCCGGCCCCTGACTTCGCGCTGCCCACCGGAGACCGCAAGTCGCAGGTCGCGCTTGCTGCCTTCCGCGGCGCGAAGCCGGTGGTACTGGTTTTCGGCAGCTACACTTGACCGCCCTTTCGCCGGGAGGTTCCCGCGCTCAACAAACTGTACGAACAGTATAAGGGCCGCGCCGCGTTCTATGTGGTCTATATCCTCGAGGCGCACCCCATCGACGCCTGGCAGGATGACGACAATGTGAAAGACAAGATTTCCGTGGCTAGCGCGCGGAGCATCGAGGACCGCTGCTCGACCGCCGGCGCCTGCGTCACCAAGCTCAACCTCGAGATTCCCGCCGTCATCGACGACCTGGCGAACTCGACCGAGTCCGCTTATACGGCCTGGCCCGACCGGCTGTACGTCATCGGCCAGGACGGCCGCGTCGCTTACAAGAGCAAGCCCGGTCCCTACGGCTTCAAACCCGCCGAGGTCGAGGCAACGCTAAAGCGAATCCTACCTGCGCCCTCTGTTCTTTCATCCAGCCGGTGACCAAGCGCGGGTTGTGCAGTTTCGCTCAAGATAGGCATGCTCTCATCACACGTTGAGTCACTCTCCGAACTCGCGTCCAAACACCCCCTTGCCCAACCACTGACCGCCGTCCACTACCAGAACCTCCCCGGTGATGAAGTCCGCAAAGTCGGAGACGAGATAAGCGCTGGCCTGAGCGATTTCCTCCGTCGTGCCGATGCGCCCGCGCGGGACGCCCTTGAGCATGGCGCTCCTGACCTCGGGTGCTGCCCAGAGCTTCGAGCCCGCGCCCTCCGTCTCGACAGGGCCAGGCGCGATGGCGTTCACGCGGATCTTGTAGCGCGCCCACTCGACGGCCAGCGTGCGTGTCATGCAGACCACACCGGCCTTGGCGCATGCCGAGTGGATGGTCCCCGGGCCGCCCGTCCAGGCATAAGTCGCGACGATGTTCAGAATGTTGCCGCCCCGGCCGCTCTCAATCATCTTGAGGCCCGCGGCGCGCGAGCAGTAGAACGTGCCGTTCAAGACGATGTTGACCACGGCGTTCCAGCCGTTGGGTGAGAGCTTCTCGGCGGGACAAATGAAATTGCCCGCCGCGTTGTTCACCAGGATGTCGATTGCGCCGAATCGGCGAACGGTTTCGGCGCAGAGATGCTCGACCTGCTCGGGGACCCGCACGTCGGTGGGAACGGCGATGACCTGTGTACCTTTCGCTCTCAGTTCGGCCGCCGTCGGCTCGAGGTGTTCCGGACTGCGGCTCGCGAGCACGAGCTTTGCGCCCAGTCGCGCGTATTCGTGGGCGATGGCGCGCCCGATCCCGGTGCCGCCACCGGTGATGATGGCCACGCGTCCGTCAAGCGAGTGTCCAGGGAGCATCCGTGACTCCGGTGGCAGGCGCCAATCAGCCTTGTCATGCTGAGCGAAGCGAAGCATCTGCTTGACGCAAACAAAACAGATTCTTCGCTACGCTCAGAATGACACTCTCCGCGACTGTCACCCTCTAACTCGACGCTAGCGAACTTTGACGACGAAATAGAGGAACCCCGGCTCGACGGACTTGAACCAGTGGGGTATGCCCTTGGGAATCACGAGCACGTCGCCTTTGGACAAGGTGCGGGTTTCGCCGCCTTCAATACGCGCGCCGCGCATTTCATTGGGCGCTGACGCCTTGGAATCGATCGCCGTGCCGCCCGTGACGAACGTCGCTGAGCCTTCTACGACATAGAAGACGTCGGTGTCGAGCGCGTGAGTTTCCACTTCGCCGGGACGGTCGCGCCGCCCACAGAGAATGGCGTAATTGCGCCCGCCCTCGGGTCCGGCGATCAACGGCGCGCCTTTGGCGAAGGCGGATTGCACCTTGTCGGTGGGAAAGTAAATGACGCCCGAAGAGGGACTGGCGCCGCCCGGCGGCGTGTTGCCGGCCGGCAGAGGAAGCCCAGTGGTTCGCCGGGCGTGTATTAGGACGACCAGCGTCGCCAATGCCAGCACACCTAGAACCGAGGTGATTCTTCTCGGCAGATCCATGACTCCTCCTTCACCTATGGCCGGTGGTAGGTAACCCTCCAGATCTTCTTACCGCCGTCGTCGGCGATCAGCATCGAGCCGTCTTTGAGGACCAGCAGACCCACGGGCCGCCCCCAGACGTCGCGGCTGTCCTCATTGAGCATCCACCCCGTGACGAAATCGTCGTAGCCGCCCACAGGGTGGCCATCTTTGAAGTGGACCCTGACCACCTTGTAGCCAGTGCGTTTTGACCGGTTCCACGAGCCGTGTAGGGCGACGAACGCATCACCGCGATGCTCCTCGGGAAACATCGTCCCCTGGTAGAAGATCAACCCGAGCACCGCCGAGTGGGAGACGAACATCAGGTCAGGTGGAAGCGAGCGCGCGACGAGGTCAGGCCGCGCATTCTTGTGACGCGGATCCTCGTGCGGGCCGGCGTAGGCGTAGGGCCAGCCGTAGAACCCGCCGTCTTTCACCTCGATCAGGTAGTCGGGCGTCAGGTCATCACCCATGCCGTCGCGTTCCTGGACCGCCGCCCAGAGCTTGCCGGTCGTCGGGTTGAACGCCAGACCGATGGGATTGCGCGTGCCCTGCGCGACGAAACGGTGTCCGCTGCCGTCAGGGTTGTACTCGTTGATCGTGCCCCGCATGGGGTCCTTTTCGATGTCCACGTTGGTGGCGGAGCCAACCGTCACGTACATTTTCGAGCCATCCGGGCTGAAGAGAACGTTGCGGGTCCAGTGATTGTTGTAACCCTTGGCCGGCAGGTCGCAGAGCTTCTGCGGGAAATCCGAAGACTCGGTCTGACCGGGCTTATAACGAAACCGCAGTACTGCATCCGTATCGCCGACGTAGAGGTAATCACCCGAGAAGGCCAGGCCGAAGGGCTGGTGCAAACCGTTCGCGAAGACAAACCGCGTGTCGGCCGCGCCCGAGTTCCGCGTGTCGCGCAGGACGAAGATCACGCCGGCCCGCGAGTCCGCGAGGAACACGTCGCCGTTGGGCGCGAGCGCCATCCAGCGCGGCATCTCGAATCCGCCCGAGGCATAGGTTGCGATCTCGAATCCAGAAGGCAGCAGCAGGCGCGCGCCCGCCGGCCGGGGAACGATCTGCGGCGGATTGCCGACGCTGCGCGTCGCGAAAGGCGCCGGCAGGCTTGCCTGCGTCACTTCGTGATGGGCGAGCGGCTCAGGGCTGATCACGAGCGAAGCCGAACCCTCCGAGCTGTGCGAGCAGCAGACGGAGATCGCGAGGAGTGCCGCGATAGATAGAATCGTAGCGAGTTGGATGATGCTCGGTTCAGTCGTACCAGGATTCCGCGGGCAGGTCAGGGGGGTTCCTCCTTCAAGGGCAGAACAGTGTACCGGCAAGGCCGAGTCTTTTTCAACGTGCTCGTTGCCGCTATATTCACGCATTGATACGACTCACCGCTTTGGCATAGGATGATGGGCCGGTCTGATTCCGAATTCATGGATTTGACGAAGGATGGAGGAATCCTTGATGCAGAGGTTCGGCTTGGTGCTCGCGATAATCGCCAGCACGCTGTCGCTCGCGACCGCGCAGCAGAAGCCGTTCACGCTCGAAGAAGTGATGGGCGCGCCGTTTCCCACTGAACTCATCGCGGCGCCGGCGGGTGGTGGAGTCGCCTGGGTGTTCAACGCCCGCGGAGCCAGGAACGTTTGGGTAGCCGAGCCGCCCGAATACCGGGCGCACGCCATCACCGACTATCCCGATGACGATGGACAGGACGTCGGCGAGCTTCAGTGGACCCCGGACGGCAAGGCCGTCGTCTACACGCGCGGCGGCGACCTCGAGAATGACAAGGAGTATCCGAACCCGCGCAGCTTCCCGCAGGGAGTCGAGCAGGACGTCTGGGTGGTTCGGACGAACGGAGGCAAGCCGCAGCGCCTGGGCGAGGGCCATTCACCGGCCGTTGCGCCCCCAGGCAACCGCGTCGCCTTTGTATTCAAAGACCAAATCTGGACAGCGACACTCGACGGTGCCGGCCAGCCCGCGGAGCAGCTTATCCATGCGCGCGGCAAGGCGCGATCGCTCGGCTGGTCACCGGACGGCGCGAAACTGGCGTTCGTCAGCGACCGCGAGCAGCACAGCCTGATCGGCGTCTATGATGTCGCCGCCAAGACACTCCTCTACCTCGACCCGAGCGTCGACCACAACGTCGATCCCGTGTGGTCGCCGGACGGCCGCTCCGTTGCCTTCATCCGGGTTCCCGCTTCGCAGGAAGCGGCGATTTTCGGACCCAAGCGTACCGGCCAGCCCTGGTCGATCCGCATTGCCGACGCGGCGACGGGCGTCGGCCGCGAAGTCTGGAGAGCGGACGAAGGGAAGGGAAGCGTCTTTCGCGAAGTCTCGGCTGAACACCAGTTGCTCTGGAGAGCCGGTGACCGCCTGGTCTTCCCCTGGGAGCACGATGGCTGGACTCATCTTTACTCGGTTCCGGTGGCGGGCGGTCAGGCGCGCCTGATGACGCCCGGCGACTTCGAGGTCGAGTGGGTATCGCTCAGTCCTGATCGCAAGAAGGTTGTCTTCAACTCGAACCAGGACGACATCGACCGCCGCCACCTCTGGCGTGAGCCGGTGGGCGGCGACCGGCCTGTCGAAGTCACGAAAGGGACTGGAATCGAATGGTCGCCCGTGATGACGAGCGACGGCCGCATCGTGCTGCTGCATTCTGACGCCCAACGCCCGGCGCGCCCCGCGATCTTGACGGCGTCGGGCGAGATCAAGGACTTGGCGCCCGAGGCAATCCCCGCCGACTTTCCCGCTGCCCAGTTGGTGATGCCGCAGCAGGTCATCTTCACCGCGGCGGACGGATTGAAAATCCACGGTCAGCTCTTCGTACCTCCGCCGGACGGTGTGACGCCGGTTGGGGGCCAGCTACTGTATCCTGCGGTGGTCTTCTTCCACGGCGGATCGCGCCGCCAGATGCTGCTCGGCTGGCACTACATGGGCTACTACTCGAACTCCTACGCGCTCAATCAATATCTCGCGAGCCGCGGATACATCGTGCTGAGCGTCAACTATCGCAGCGGCATCGGCTACGGAATGGAGTTTCGCGAGGCGCTGAACTATGGCGCGACGGGCGCGAGCGAGTTCAACGATGTTCAAGGCGCCGGGCTGTACCTCGGCAGCCGCCCGGACGTCGACCCGAAACGCATCGGCCTCTGGGGCGGCTCCTACGGCGGGTACCTCACGGCGATGGGACTGGCGCGCGCTTCCGACCTCTTCGCGGCGGGGGTCGACATGCACGGCGTCCACGACTGGAACCTGGAGATTCGCAACTGGCTGCCGTCGTATGACCCGGCCGCCAAGCCGGACGCGGCGCGCGTCGCCTGGGAGTCCTCGCCGCTGGCTTCGGTCACGACTTGGCGGTCACCGGTGCTCTTGATTCAGGGGGACGACGACCGCAACGTCCCGTTCGCGGAGATGATTCATCTGGTGGAGGCGCTGCGCCAGCAGCGCGTCGAGTTCAAGCAGCTCGTCTTCCCGGATGAGATTCACGATTTCCTGACGCATCGGCGCTGGGTCGAGGCGTTCCAGGCGGCGGCTGACTTCTTTGACGCGCACTTCCATCCCAACGGCCGGTGAGGTTGGGTAGATCACAAGAGTGAGAACACGACGCAATCGAACTCGGCCGAGCGGGCTGGACCGTCGCGCCTTCGTGAAGTCGCTCGCGGCGGGCGTCGCGCTGGGTACGCACGGAAACATCTGGGCCGCGGGAGGACCACTGATGGCAACAGCGAAAACCTACGACGTGGCGGTGATCGGCGCGGGCGTGTTTGGCGCCTGGACGGCGTACCAGCTCAACCATCTGGGCCAGTCAGTGCTTCTCGTGGACGCTTACGGCGCGTCCAATAGCCGCGCCAGCTCGGGCGGCGAATCACGCATCATCCGCCTGGGCTATGGCAAGGATGAAATCTACTCGCGCTGGGCGATGCGCGCCCTGCCGCTCTGGCAGGAATTCTTCGCGCTCATCCTCCAGCCGTCGCTTTTCAACAAGACTGGCGTCCTGTGGCTAGCGCACAAGCCGGACGGCTACGAGCACGATTGCCAGGTGACGCTCGCGAGGTTAGGAGCGCCACACGAGAGGCTGAGCCATGACGAACTCGCCGAGCGCTATCCACAGTTCAACCTCGAGTCGATCACCTGGGCGCTGCTCGAGCCGGAGAGCGGCGTCCTGATGGCGCGTCGCGCCGTGCAAGCGGTCGTCGAGCAAGCTATCAAGAGCGGCGTCGACTATCTCGACGCTGAAGCGGTTGCGCCCTCAGGCTCGGGCCGAGCCCACTCCATCAGCACGCGCCGCGGCGACACGATTCGCGCCGGTACCTACGTTTTCGCCTGCGGGCCCTGGCTGCCCAAGGTGTTTCCCAAGCTGCTCGGCGAACGCATCTTCCCGACGCGCCAGGAGGTCTACTTCTTCGGCGTGCCGGCCGGCGACGCGCGCTTCGCGCCGCCTGGCCTGCCCACCTGGATCAATCTGGGCGACGGCGAAGCTTACGGCATGCCTGACCTTGAGAATCGTGGCTTGAAGCTGGCCATCGACAAACATGGTCCGCGCTTCGATCCCGATACTGGCTCGCGAATTCCTACCGCCGAGGGCTTGGCCGATGCTCGACGCTATGTCGCTCGTCTGTTCCCGGCGATGAAGGACGCGCCGGTCGCGGAAACCCGCGTCTGCCAGTACGAGAACACTTCGAGCGGCGATTTCCTGATCGACCGCCATCCCGCCTTCGAAAATGTGTGGCTGGTAGGCGGCGGGTCCGGCCACGGATTCAAGCATGGCCCAGCGCTGGGCGAGTACGTAGCCGAGCGCATTACCACCGGCGGCCCGCTCGAGCCGCGCTTCACCCTGGCTACCAAAGGCAAGATGCAACAACGCGCCGTGTACTGACCGCTCCGGCCGACCGCCGCAGAGGTGAATCACCATGAAACTCCGCTCATCCCGAGGATTGCATGTGGAGCAGGCGGCGCTGACCTTGGCGTTCGTTCTCCCTCTGCTGGTCTGTGCACAAGCTTCTGTGATTGCTCAACCACGACCGAGCGGGGCGGGTGAGGACGCCGCGCAAAAAGCGTCTACAGTAAAGCCCAAGATTCGCGCCGTCACCGCCTTCGTGCGACTCGATCCCGCGCGCTACCAGGCGGAAATCCGCGACACGCTGATCGTGCTGCGCCAGGCCAAGGCGATCTTCGAGCAGGCAGGCTATGAAGTTCAGAGCATCCGCATCACGACTCAACCTTTCCCGGAGTACACACACGGGATGTCGCACAAAGACGCGCTCGCCTTCTTCCACGCCTACGACGCCCTGGCGCACAAGGAAGGCTTTGACGCAGCGATCGGTCCGGCCATGCTTAAGGATGACGATGATCCCGCGCCCGCCCGGCTGCTGGGTGAGGTTTTGGCTGAAGCGACGACGCTCGAGGGCAGTCTGGCGGTCGCGGGAGACGATGGCATTCATTGGCGTGCCGTGTACGCCGCCGCCCGGCTCGTCAAGTACGTGAGCCTCCACTCAGCGCACAGCCAGGGGAACTTCAGTTTTGCGGCGACGGCGCTCGTGCCGCCGCTCACGCCCTTCTATCCCGGCTCTTATCACCTCGGCCGAGGACACGAGTTCGCCGTGGCGCTCGAATCCGCCAACGTCGTGGCTGATGTCTTTTCTTCCGTGCATGATCCGAGCAAAGCGCGTGTCGCGCTGCGCGACGCGCTTGCGGTCCACGCTCGCGCCATCGAGAACGCCGCGCGCCAGGTTCAGAAGCAAACCGGCTGGACTTACGAAGGGATCGATCTATCGCCAGCTCCGCTCAAGGAAGTTTCGATTGGCGAGGCGATAGAGAAGTTCACGGGCGCCCGGGTCGGCGCACCCGGCACCATGACGGCGGCGGCGGTCATCACCGGCGCGCTGCACGACGTACCCGTGAAGCACGCGGGCTACTCGGGCCTCATGCTACCCATCCTCGAGGATTCGGTGCTGGCCGACCGCTGGAGTCAGGGCGCCATCAACATGGATGCGCTGCTCGCTTACTCGGCGGTGTGCGGCACGGGACTCGACGTGATCCCGCTGCCGGGACGCATCACCGAAGACGAACTCGCGCGGATCATCGGCGACATGGCGACCCTCGCCGTCAAATGGCACAAGCCGCTCTCGGCGCGCCTACTGCCCGTCGCCGGGAAAAAGGCAGGCGACCAAACGGAGTTCCAGGATCCCTTCCTGGTGAACGCCACCATCCGCGATGTAGGGCCTTAATCGATCAGGTTGCTGAAAGACTCGCCCAGAGTGTCATTCCGAGGAGCCGAACGCGACGAGGAATCTCGCTCTGAAAGAACGCACGGCGAGATTCTTCGTCGCTGCGCTCCTAAGAGTGACACTTCCCCGCCACGCACCGCTCATCGCTGAAAGCTGACGGCTAGCTGAAAGCTTCCCGTCAAAACATAAACTTCAACGCGAGCTGAATCCCGCGCGGGCCGCCCCCACCCAGGAACGGATTGCCCACGCCGACGTCGCCCGTCTCGGTGAGCGGCAGGAAGCCGATGCCGTGCCCGGTGACTGGGTCGATGCCGTTGTTGTCGGCCAGGGCTTCGAATCCCGGATACAGCGGGCTGGCGAAGTTCGGGTGGTTGGGCAGGTTGTAGAACTCGGCCCGCAACTGCACCTTCAGCTTCTCGGTGATGGGAGTGTTCTTGAAGATGGAGAAATCGAACTGGCGGAAATTCGGCCCGAAGAGCGAATTCCGTCCCAGCGTGCCGGTGTGCTGTGTGCCGGGAACGCATTGGTCCGCCAGGCCGTCGCCATTGGGATTTGCCAGGAAAGCACAGGGTACGGCGAAGGCGCTCAAGTTCAGGAAATTGTCCGGCGAGTGGACCCCAGCGTAAGGATTGCCCACCAGGTCAGGACGGGGAAAGAACTCGCCCGTGCCGTCATAGTCGTCGGTGAGGTTCAGGTGGAAGGGTTGTCCGGACTGCAAGGTGAGGACGCCGTTGATGCCCCAGCCGTCGGTGAGTTTCGGCCAGCGCCCCTTCCAGGTCGGGAGGGTGAAGGTCCAGAGCCAGACGAAGCGGTGGCGGACGTCGAAGTTGGAGTTCCCCTTCTCGAGCTTAGGGGCATAGCTGTTGTTGGGCTGGGTGGCGTTGGCGACGAAATCCTGCCCGTCGCTGGCGTTGTCAATGGAGTGGCCGTAAGTGTAATTGATGGTCGACTCGAGTCCCCTGAAGCCGCGAATCCGCAGGCTGGTCTGCAAGGAGTTATAGCTTGAGTTGGCGGTGGTCTCGATCTGATTCACGTAGAAGAACGTGGTGCCGGCGGGTGAGGGCGGGGAAGGCGGGAAAGGGCCGTTGTTGAACGGACGCGGTACGCAGCCGTCGCAGATGGAAGTCTGCGCCGCGATGGTCGCGGGCGTGGGCTGGTTGATGTCGCGATAGCGGAAGAGCTTCCGGCCGATGGAGCCCACGTATCCCACCTGTAGGACGGCGCGGTTTGAAATCTGCTGCTCGAGGTTGAGATTGTAGTTCTCCATGTATGGCGTGCGGACGTGGCGATCGACCGCGAAGACGTCGGTCGCGGCGAAACCCGAGAACACCGGCTGCCCGGCTTGGATCTGGCTGGTGGGGCTGAAGGAGAACAGGATGGGATCACGTCCGACACCGTTATAAGCCGGCCCGGGATTGAAGGTATTGAAAGGCAACTGGCCGAGGAAGAAATCCTGCGAGAACACGTCGTAGAAGACGCCCCATCCGGCGCGCACCACGGTCTTGGCGTCGCCCCGAACGTCATAGGCCAGGCTGAAGCGCGGCGCGAAATTGTTGTAGTCAGGTTCATAGAGCCGAGAAATGGTCGGAAGGCCGGCGGACGAGCTTCCTACCTGCTCCAGGCCCACCGCGGGGTCGAAATTGCTCATCAGGTTGTGCTTCTCGTGGATCACGCCGTAGTAGTCCCAGCGTACGCCGTAGTTCAGCGTCAACTGGCGCGACCAGCGGAAGCTGTCCTGGACGTACCAGGCGTGCGAATTCTGCGCGCTGTTGCGGTAGGAATTGCCCTCGGCCTGGCGTCCGCCACTCGGGATCCCCTGCAGGAAGTCGCCGAGCGAGCCGAACTTGATCTTGCCGCGGTAGTTCTCGTCGAAGAACTGAGTGATGGGCGTGCGGCGAAACTCGTAGCCGAACTTGAATTCGTGCCGGTTGAGCTTCCAGGAGAAGTTGTCGATCAACTGGTAGTTGTAATCCACGCGGCCGCGCGGCAGCGAAGTGTTGCCGCCGATGGGCGCAAAGCCGCTGACGGCGATGAACGGCAGCCCGAAGTCCTGTTTGCCCACTCCGGTGTTGAGCCCGATCGAGCTCGGGTCGAAGCTGCGGTCCTCGGGGAAGAAAGTCTCGGCGAAGCGATTGTATCCCACGCGCAACTCGTTGACGCGTGTGGTCGAGAGCGTATCGACCCAGGAGAGCGACACCAGGTTGATGTTGGTGGGCGTGAGCGTGTTATAGCCGGGCAGGTTGTTGCCGCCCTGGAGTCCGAGCGGGAAGCTCTGGATGCTGGTGCCGTAGTAGTAGCGGCCGGTCACGAGGTTCGAATCATTGATGCTGTGGTCGATCTTGGCGATGGCGCTGTTGACGCTGTTGAAGATGTGCGTGGTGGCCGAGAGGTTCGGGCAATTACCGAAGGGTTCGCCTCCGAGGTTGGGGGCAGGCCAGGGATGGCGCGCCAGCAGCGCCGCGATCACCGGATTGACCGTGATGCCCTGGGCGGCAGTCACAATCTGGCGGACGGAAGGAACGCAGGCGAGGCTGTTCAACCCGCCCGTCTCGCGCTGGCCTTCGTAGTCGCCGAAGAAGAAGGTCTTGTCACGAATGATGGGTCCTCCCAGTGACCCGCCAAACTGGTTGTTGTGAAACGAGGTTTTGGGGGTGGGGCCGGGATTGAAAAAATTGCGCGCGTCGAGCGCATTGTTGCGGAAATAGTCGGCGGCGGTGCCGTGGAAGTCGTTGGTGCCGGACTTGGTGACGATGTTGATGACCGCGCCGGCATTGCGTCCGTACTCGGGCATGAAATTCGAGAGCACAGCGAGCTCGGCGACGGCGTCGACGGGCAGAATGGTCGCGGGAGTGCCAAAGACGCCGGCCTGATTGATGGTCGGGTCGTTGCGGTATCCATCGTTCATGTCGGTGCCGTCAAGCAGAAAGTTGTTCGAGCGGCCACGCGCCCCGTTGACAGAGAAAACTCCGAAGGATCCCGGCGAGTCGGTGATCTGGTCAGGGGACCCGGTCACGCCGGGCACCATATAGATGAGCTTGGTATAGTCGCGCCCATTGACCGGCAGATTCTCAGCCTGGGGCCCTTCAATCGTTCCGCCGAGAACGTTGGTGGTCGACTGAATCAAAGGGGCTGCCGCGGTTACCTCCACCGTCTGCTGCACCTTGCCCGGCACCAGGGTCACGTCAATGCGCCGCTCCGCCGCCACGTCCACGCGGACGTCGGCCTGGGTGACGGTCTCGAAACCCTCTTTCTCCAGCGTCACCGTGTAATCGCCGAGTGGCAGCTCGGGGATATCGTAGTTGCCGGAGGTGTCGGTCGAGGCGGTGCGAGTCAGGCCGGTGGCCTGGTTCTTCGCCGTCACCTTGACGTCAGGCGCGGGCGCCTGGCTCTGGTCGATGACCGTGCCGACGATGGCGCCGCGAAAGGTTTGGGCGTGAACAGTTAGAACGGCTGCCGCAGCAAGGATGGTTGCACCCAGCAGAAGCGCGGCGACGCGACCGGCCTCGGCCGGCGGGTGACACGATTCGTCCGTTTTCATAGAACCCCTTTCAGGAATCTGTCCTGCAGCCTGGAGTCTGCAATGTGAACTTGAAACTCGTGAGTCTCCCGGCTCACGATGGTGTCATCGTAGTCGAGGAAAGGGGCAAGCGTCAACCGGAGGCAACTGGTGGGGGAACACGATCCGCAGACAGTTTGAAATCTTAACCCTCTCCCGTGGCCGTGGGGAGAGGGTGGCCCCGCTGCCCGGCGCTTTAACCAGCCGGGAGCGGGCCGGGTGAGGGGTTGCTCTGGGTGGGCGTTCGACTCACTCCGGGCCGCGTGGCGGATCGGCTGTGTGAGGTGTCTGATCTAGTCGCTTTGCTGGAAGCTGAAGAACAGAATTCACGAAGAGCCGCATAATAAATTGCTTCCCTCAACAAATCTGGGCATTGTGAGTTCCAGGCTTCTAGCCTCCAATACATTTTCCTCTGACCCTGGCCTTATGAAGTACCTGTTTTGATTCATGACTTGTTTTACCGGAAACAGGACCAAATCAAACTTTGTCTGAAATTTTCGCTTCGAGAAATCTTCATATAAAATCAACATTGGTCGTGAGAATTCGCCAGTAAGCTCACCAGCCGCGTTCCATTCTTGCATCATTAGACTGATGATATCGTGCTTTTGAAGATTTCCGAACCTGTCGATTGTTGGTACTGCCCGGCCCTCTTTTCCTGGTGGGATCATTTCTATGGTTTCAAAAGTTGCTTCTCCAGAGGTTACTTTCAGTGGCTGTACACTTACTCGATGGGCTACGTCGCCGCCGTGATTGCGTAAAACGAAGGCTATTTCCTGGAACATCGCCCGTCTCTTACCTTCGTCTATTTCAACGTAAATTCTAGGGTCAGTTGCCTTTATGCTGTCGAATCTTTCGTGGGGAAACGAACTGAAGCCGGGAAATGTTCATCCCACTTGTGCAGGAGTTTGTCTACGCGATCATCTCGTTCGGCCCGTTTTCCATCTTCACGAGACTGAATTGTCGCCTGCCACCAAATGGCGCTTACGCCTATGACGGCTACTGCTATGATAACGACTTTCCATCTGATCCATCCAAGGTGATCTGGCGTCACAAGTAGCTGGATGATGACTTCAGCAGACATGGCCGCCCCCGCAACCACAGGCAGGCCGTTTTTCAGAGTCATCTGCCACCCCGCGTGAAACTAAGGGGCATTATACCTTGTCAGATGAGTCGAGCAGTCTGTGTGCCCAGTCTAGTTTAGGACGTTTGCAAAGTGGCCCACTACCCAGGGGTTGCGACCCTGCGTCCTCCCCTGGTCGAACTTGGCGGTCCTGTCGACGACCGGTTTCCCCTAGGCGCTCAAGACGTTTTACCACTTGACAATCGCCGTCCTTATGTTACCATTATGATACTAGGCCATTGATATGGAATCTCGCCCTTTAATCAGCCCCGGGCAACACGCGCGTCGTGCACTGGCCTATGCGCCTAGTTTCCGCGACGGTGTTTCGCCAGGAACGGGCGAAAGCGAGGAGAGAAAAAGATAGTTTATTTTGCCATTTCAGTACGTTCAAGTTATAGTAAACAAAGGAAGTCTCGAGGAACGACCTGGGGAACGAACTCCCCCGCGGGGCTAGCGAGCAGCGTATCTGCTTGAATACAAACCATTACTATAACTTCAACGAACCGGAACGAACTGGTATTCCGAGCCACCTCGGCGTGGATATGATTGAAAACAAACGATCGGGGCGTGATAAAACGAACTCCCGTTCGAGTCGGAACTGTGGCTAGACTGCTAGCCAATTCGAAGCGAGCCGGGCTGCGGAGTCTGGGCAGCGGTAAGTCTGACCCAGTTTGCTGTAGCGGCGGCTCTCTGAGCGCCGCAAAGTCTTTGAGAATTCGAGTCGGCGGTCAGAGCCCGCCGCTCCAGTCGCCCTACCGACCGGTTGGACGACGTGCCCGTTCTGTGTTATTGTTTGCTGAGACTCTGGCAGACAAGCGTCACTTGAACGCTCCGAGAGGTAAGAGGAAAGGCGCAATAGCCTCAAACCGGGAACGGAGACTACGATGGCCGAGAAGGTTTTTGTATTCGACACCACCCTGCGCGACGGCGAGCAATCGCCCGGGTGCAGCATGAACCTGGCCGAGAAGCTTGAGATGGCGCGTCAGCTCGACCGCCTGGGCGTGGACATTATGGAGGCGGGCTTTCCCATTGCCTCGGTGGGCGACTTCGAAGCCGTGAAGGCGGTGTCGGCGGAAATCCGCCGGCCGGTGATTGCGGCTCTGGCGCGCGCCGCCGAGCTCGACATCAATCGCGCCTGGGAGGCGCTCAAAGAGGCCGCGCGCCCGCGCATCCACACCTTTCTCGCCACCTCCGATATCCACCTGAAGTACAAGCTGCGCAAGACGCGCGAAGAGATCCTGAAGCAGATCAGCTTTGCCGTTGGACACGCCAAATCCCTGTGCGACGACGTGGAATTCTCGCCCGAGGACGCCGGGCGCACCGATCGCAATTACCTGATCGAGTGCTGCCACGCGGCGGTCGAAGCCGGAGCGACGGTGCTCAACTTGCCTGACACGGTCGGCTACTGCATCGAGAACGAGTACGAGCACATGTTTGCCGAGGTGAAAGCGCGCGTACCCGGCATGGACCGCGTCATGCTGAGCACCCACACGCATGACGACCTGGGACTTGCGGCGGCGAATACCCTGGCGGGGATTCGCGGCGGAGCGCGCCAGATCGAGTGCACCATCAACGGCATCGGCGAGCGCGCCGGCAACGCGGCGCTCGAGGAAGTGGTGATGGCCATCGCGCTGCGCAGCGACACGCTGGGTGTCACGACCGATATCCACACGGCGGAACTTTACGCCTCGAGCCAGTTGCTGACGCGCCTGACCGGTATGGCCGTGCAGCGCAATAAGGCGGTGGTTGGACGCAACGCCTTCGCGCACGAGGCGGGCATCCACCAGGATGGGGTGCTGAAGAACGCCATCACTTACGAGATCATCGCGCCGCAGACCGTCGGCATGCCATCGAACTGGATTGTCCTCGGGAAACACTCGGGGCGCCACGCGCTCGCCAAGCGTTATGAGGACCTGGGGTACGAGCTGAGCAAGCCCGAGCTCGAGCGCGCCTATCACCTGTTCTGCGAGCTGGCCGACCGCAAGAAAGTGGTCTATGACGAGGACCTGCTCTCGATCGTCCGCGAAGGGTTCGACCACATCCCGGAGACGTTCAACCTGCGGCTGTTCCAGAGTGTGGCGTCGACCGAGGGACTCTCGACCGCCACCGTCGAGCTCGAGAAAGACGGCGAGGTGTTCCACGATTCGGCGACCGCCGAAGGGCCATGCGATGCCGCGTTCCGCTCCATCGACCGCATCACCGGCACGCCGGGCGTTATCGCCGACTTCGCCGTCCACACGGTCGGCCCGGGCACCGACGGGGTCGCCGAAGTGACCATCCGGGCGCGCTTCGAAGGCCGCGAGTTCACCGGCAAATCGACCAGCCACAACGTGGTCGAGGCGGCGGCGCGGGCGTATCTTCAGGCCGCCAACAAGGCGGTCTACGAAATCAAGCGACAGGAAGAGAAGCGAGCCGCCGCGGCGGCGTCCGCCGAGGAAGAACACGCCGTCCATCGGCTGTATCCGGCAGGGTATTGAGGAACACCGAAAATAGATTTCAGAATTGAAGGAACGAACCGAAGAAGTTCTTTAGAATGAGTAAGCGTGTTTGAAGGGATCAGTATAATCCTCGTATCTAAATGTAAATAAGCCAGTTAGCTTTTAGATCGTATGCATCTTATTGAGATATAAGGCGATAACAGAGTTTTCCATTCTGAGTCCATTCTGACATCCCCAACCCCTTCAGCGTCCAGGATCCAGAAGAATCGCCCAATCCCTAATAATCTCTTGCATTTGCGTGATACCTTACTATAAACTGTAGATAAGTAAAGATATGCAGACACTGTATCGGGTCGCGGTTCTTCCCGGTGACGGCATTGGGCCGGAGGTTACGGCTCAAGCGATCAAAGTGCTCAAAACCGTCGAAGAAGTCCTGGGTACCACGTTTCGCATCCAGAGCGGACTGATTGGAGGCTCAGCCATTGACGCAACTGCGGTTCCGCTCCCGGCCGAGACCATCTCCATCTGCAACAACGCCAACGCTATTCTCCTGGGTGCGGTGGGCGGTCCCCAGTGGGATTCGAAGCGTCCCGACGTGCGTCCCGAGCAAGGACTCCTGCAACTCCGCCAGCGCATGGGCCTCTACGTGAACCTGCGTCCAGCGCGCGTACTCGATTCGCTGGTGAACATGTCGGCGCTGAAGCCGGACATCGTGCGTGGCACCGACCTGGTAATCGTGCGCGAGCTGATGGGTGGCATCTACTTCGGCAACCCGCGCGGCATCTTCGCCAAGAACGGCGAGCGCATGGGGATCAACACGGAAATTTACCGCGAGCACGAGATCGAGCGGGTGGCGCATCGCGCCTTCCAGTTGGCCCGGCTACGCCGCCGCAAAGTGACTTCCGTCGACAAGGCCAACGTGCTCGAGACTTCGCGGCTCTGGCGCGACGTGGTCGGTCACATTGGCCGCAGTTATCCTGACGTCGAACTCGAGCACATGTACGTGGATAACTGCGCCATGCAGTTGATCGATCACCCGTCGCGCTTTGACGTGGTCCTCACCAGCAACATGTTTGGCGACATCCTGAGCGACGAAGCGGCCATGCTGACGGGCTCGATCGGCATGCTGCCCTCAGCCAGCCTGGGCGAGCATACCGCCCTTTATGAGCCGGTGCATGGTTCGGCGCCCGACATCGCGGGCCGCAACCGCGCCAATCCCGTGGGAGCCATCGCGTCAGTCGCCTTGATGATGCGTTACTCTTTCCGCCTTGAAGCCGCTGCCGAAGTGATCGAAACGGCGATCGAGAAGGTCCTGAAACGCGGCGCCCGCACTCCGGAACTCGAGGGCCGCAAGCGCGCCGTCTCGACTTCCCGCATGGGCGACCTGATTGCGGACGAAATCAAACGCCTGCTCAAGTCCAGCAAGTATCGCGCCGCCTAGAGGCTCACCCCCGGTAGAGCACAGCAATAGCCCAGTTATCTAGCTATCAATCGGATCAAGCTAGCCACGGCGCGATTCCGTTGCCGGAGCGCTTCTGGCCGGCGGAAGAAGAGAACCGCGGGACACAACCGTTGCCGTGGCGGCCCAACGCGCTGTCCCGGAGATGATGCTGGCTTAAGCGCCCGCCGGGAGGTATACTGTAAGAGCCTGATTAGTGCTTGTGACCCACCACTTGTCACACCGAGCCACCGAATCATTGGTTGTTGTGGCTTTTCTTGACGACGGCGCTCGACGGCGGAAGAGGAGAGGAGGCGTTGTGGCCCTGCACATCCAGTATCTCGGCTTTGAGCTCAAGCCTCGCGGCCGCGTCTATTCCTATCGAGTGCTGAACACCAAGTCGGAAGCCCGTGAGTTTACGCTGACCATCTCCAACCAGGCTTTCCTCGACAGCAATGTCCCTTACCAGGACGCCGCCTCCCTGTGCTATCAGAAGCTGCAACGGGAGCTGGTCACCGAAACTGCCGAGCGGCCCCTGCCCAACCACTACACGATTTCAGCTCAGGATCTCGACGACTACCGCCACAAGTATCGTCCTGCCAAGAAGCAGCGGTCGTGGTGATCGCCTCAGGTTCACCTTCCGGTTGCCATCCTCATCCAAATTCTGAATAATGACGCGCCGGAGGAAATGCTGTGCGCCGTGTGCTGCTTGTTGGGCTTGCTATAGTGTTACTCGTGACCTCGCGACCACAAAATGCGGGTAGGGCCCACCTTTCTCCGGCGGGTGAATTGCCGCGCGGCGCCGACCTCCTGTTACTCAACGGCAAAATCTGGACTGGCGAGCCTTATGCCGCACCGGGTGAGAAGCCCCGGCCGGCCGCGATCGTCGAGGCGGTAGCGATAGCCAACGGCAGGATCCTGGCCGCGGGTGCCAGCGAGGCGATGCGCGCTTATGCCGGGCCGAACACCCGCGTGCTCGACCTCGGAGGCCGCCTGGCCTTGCCGGGATTCATCGACTCGCACGTCCACTTCATCGACGGCGGGTTCCAGCTTCTGGAAGTCAAACTGAAGGATGCGCGGAGCGAAGCCGAGTTTGTGCGGCGCATCGCGGAGAAGGCCAAGACGCTCGCCGCTGGACGCTGGATCGAGGGCGGCGGTTGGGACGAGGAAGCGTGGCCGGACGCGAAACTGCCCACGCGCTGGATGATCGATCCTGTGACGTCCGCGAATCCCGTCTTCATCAGCCGCTACGACGGGCACGCGGCGCTGGCGAATTCGCTCGCGCTGAAGCTCGCGGGAGTGACCAAGGAAACGCCGGACCCCGTGGGCGGAGTTATCGTCCGCGACTCGAAGACCGGCGAGCCGACCGGCGTCTTCAAGGATGCGGCTCAGGGCCTGATCGGCAAAGCTATCCCGCGTCCCACCGAAGCGGAGTTCGAGGAAGCGCTAAGAACAGGTTTGGCCGAGGCGCGTCGCGTGGGCGTGACCTCGGTCGATGACATCACCGTCGGCAGCGATTCCCCGAACGGCAGCTTTACGGGCGAAATCCAGATGCTGCGCCGGGCGGAAGCCGAGGGCTGGCTGACCTGCCGGTTCTACGCCATCGTCCCCATCGCCAGTTGGCAGCGTCTTGCCGATGCCGGCGTGTCGCACGGCATGGGCAGTGATTATCTCGTGCTCGGTGCGGTGAAGGCGTTTGCCGACGGATCGCTCGGGTCGAGGACCGCGTGGATGTTCGACTCCTACTCGGACGACCCGGGCAGTCGCGGTCTCCCGCTGGCGCTGATGCAGCCGCCCTCGAAGATGGAAGCGGCAGTAGTTGGCGCTGAGGCCGCGGGAATTCAACTCGCCGTCCATGCCATCGGCGACCGCGCCAACGCCGAGATGCTCGATATCTACAATCGTGTGGGCGGCGCGAGCGCGGCGCGGCATCGCTTCCGCATCGAGCACGCGCAGCACGTACGCCCGGAGGACTTCGCGCGTTTCGCCAAGCTCGGCGTGATCGCTTCCATGCAACCTTACCACGCGATCGACGACGGCCGCTGGGCGGAGAAGCGCATCGGACACGAGCGGGCGCGATCTAGTTACGCCTGGCGGTCGATGCTCGAGGCGGGCGCGCCGCTGGCGTTCGGGACGGACTGGCCGGTAGCGCCGCTCAACCCGTTGCGGGGCGTCTACGCGGCGGTCACGCGCGCCACGCTCGATGGCAAGCATCCCGAGGGCTGGTTTCCCGAGCAGCGCTTGACCCTCGAAGAGGCCCTGCGCGCCTATACCCAAGGCAGCGCCTATGCCCAGTTCGCAGAACGCGAGAAGGGAACGATCGCGCCCGGCAAGCTTGCCGATATCGTTGTCCTATCTGACGACTTGTTCAGCATCCCGCCCGAAAGAATCAAGGACGCGCGCGTCGAGATGACGATCGTCGGAGGTAAGGTGGTTTACGAGGCGAAGTGAGAGGGCTTGTCTTCCGTGCGTCCTTACTCGGCCAGTCTCTTTAACGGTACGCGGAAACCAGGGAAGAGCGGCGAAGCGAGGGAATCGTCCGAATAAAGTGTGGCCCCCAGTTCGAGGCCTGCCTTCTCGCGACGGTAAACTTCAGCGGACGGGCCGTCCGGGTCAATGATCCAATATTCCTGGACGCCGAAGCGCGCGTAGAGCTTAAGCTTTGTGGTGCGGTCGATGTCCGCCGTGCTCGGTGAGATGACCTCGATGACCAGGTCAGGAGCTCCCTGGACGTTCTTCTCCGTGAGCACTGAGGATCGAACTTTGGAAACGTACAGGATGTCAGGCTCGACCACATCAAACTGCGAGAACACCACGTCGAACGGTGCGGGATAAACCTCACCAATGCCTGTGTTCTTCACGAACTGGGTCAGGTAATAATAGAGATTGCCAAGCACCTTCTGGTGCGACCGCCGCGGTGAAGGAGTCACGAATAGCTCCCCGTCGATGATTTCGTATCGCTTCCCGTCGTTGGGCAGCAGGCAGTAATCGTCGTAGGTCAGGCGAATGTCGACTGGCATGGCGCGATTATACCACCTCAAGCGGAATCATTCCGGCGCCTGGCGTCGCCATCCCGTCAGGTGATCTCGACGCGCAGCGTGTCGCCTGCTTTGAGTTCAATCTCCGGACTGGCCTCCAAGCGCACTGTCTTGCTCGAGAGGTTCGGGCGCAGCGCCAGCGCTCGCCCGTTCATTGAAGCCGTCGCTTGACGCGGATTGCCTCCCGCCTGAAAGGCGAGTTCGAGCGTCCGCAACTGGACTCGGCCGTAGGCGAGATGCAAGGTATTCATCTGCGACGCGCCCGACGTTTTCTGGTCAAAAGTTCCCCAGCCCTCGGCGCTGATGAAGAAGCAACGGAAGTGCTCGGGCGTGGCGCGCGGCGCGAAGGCGAGGTAAGCAGCGGCGGCGTTGGTGCGCTGGCCGGAGGCGGCCTCGAGCATCGACCAACTGCTCATGGCGCGCGCGTAGTGATCGCCGCACTCGACGTCGTTCCAGGGGCTGCGCTCGCGGCCGTCGTAGCGGGCTCGCGTCCCACGCACGATCTTGAGCGCCTCGTCAAACATGCCTTCGTGGATGAGCAACGCGGCGATTTGATATTCGATGCCGGTCCAGACCTCGTCGCAGTAAAGGATGGGGAGAGCCGGACGCCCGCCCTTGGGCCAAGTACAGATCAGCAATCCCCGGTCGTGCTCGGAGGCGAAGACGCGCGGGTCCTGCTTGAACCCCACGAAATTTTCGCGCCAGTTGTATCGGGCGATCGACCGCACCGTGCCCTTCACTTGCTCCTCGGGCAGGATGTAGCCGAGGTCGAGCTGATGCGCCCACCACTGGCCGAGCAACTGGTCGGCGAGGCAGCCGAGGCCGTACTCGTACTTGGGATACTTTTCCATGTCGACCTTCTGGATGTAATACTCGCCGTTCCAAAGCTCGCGGACGAGCGTCGCGCGCCCGCGCTCGTAGACGCCGCGATAGTGCCCGGCAGCCGGCTCGTCTCCCGCGATGCGGGCGATCTCCTCGGCAGCGCGCAACGCGGCGAGATAGTAGGAGCCGATGAAGGTGTTCAGGCCGTAGATTGAAATGTCGTAGGTGTTGAACTGCTCGCCTTCGATCACACCACGACCTTCCGGATCAAAAGTACGCTCGATGTATTCCATGCAGCGCTTGACGTTTGGCCAGTACTTCAGCAGCCAGTCGCGCCCCGCACCCTGGCGATACTCACGATAGGTCTTGAGCACGGTCGAGATCATGCCGTCGAGCGCCACGTGTTCTCCGACCGGCGTCTTCATCTCCCAGGGACGCGGCAGGTAGGTGGGCAGGGCGGTACGCGTGAAGACGTAGCCCTCCGGCGCCTGCTGCACTTCCCAGTCGTTATGCCGCATGGTGCGCTCGAGCTCAGGGAAGAGGCGCGCGAGCGATTGCTCGTATCCCCAGACGTGCGTGCAGTCGAGCGGACAGCAGCCCTCGTATCCGCAGAAGCCGGTTGAAGCGCCGCAGCATCCTTCGAACCCGTGGAAGTTGCCGTCCTCGAGCCAGAGGCCGGTCGGCGTGCGGATGATCGACGCCTGCGAGCTGACGGCGTCGAGCAGGACGTAGGGTAGGGAAGAGTCGTAGAACGTATCCCGCCAGAGGCGTGTTTGTTCGCTCAGGCCGTGGAGGTTCTGGGCGAGGTCGCGAACCACTTCGAGCGCGCTCTTGTACCAGTTCGCATACCTCACGCCGAGCCAGAATTGCGACTTCCGATCGCCGACGGTCATCGACGACTGGCCCCAGTTCTGATAGCGATTGGGGAAGTGCCAGGCGAGGATGAAGGTCACACGCGCTTCTTCGCCCGGCTTGAGCGCGACGGGGACAGCCAGCGCGCCGTTCCACGTGCGGCCCTCGGCGCTCGGCGCCTCGCCCTCGGTATCGGCCAGCCTGCCGTCCTCGGCGAAGTCGGCCCACAGGAGCTCCAGATTGTCCCACTGGGTGACGTAGCTCGCGCCCTCGGTCAGCGCTGCCAGCGCCAGGCGTCCCTGGAACGGGAAGCCGGCGGGAAGTCGCGGGTTTGACATCTCGATGGCGGTGAGTCCCGTGGAGCGCTCGAGCGTATTGCGGTTCGACCCGTAAGCGAAGTACTCGACTTCCGCGATGGGGCTGTGTCCGTCCCAGCCTACGAAGTTCTGAAGAGTCGCCAGCACGGACGCGGCAATGGGCGCCGCGCCCAAGTTCTTCAGCGTGAAGTCAAAGATGATGGCGGGGAATCCCGAGGACTTGGCGTCGAGCGGGATGAACGGCGACCACGCCTCGAGCGAGACGGTGACGGGCAGAGCGCCATCGTGATAGTGAATTTCGGCGATCGGGTATTCGCCCGCAAAGTCGAGCGACTTGACGCCGGGCAGCGCCTCGAGCAGGTGGCGCGATTCCGACGGGACAATGTGGTCGTTGGTGGTAGGCGGAGGCTTGAAGCCGCTCTGGTCGTAGGTCTCAGACGACTGTAGTACGCGCGCCACGCTCGCGGCGTTCTCGGACCGGGCCCAGACGCCGAAGAAGCTGTGCGGGACGTGCGCAAGGTGATTGACGTTGTGGACCACCTGCCACTCGCGCAGTCCGCCGTCACCCGCCAGGGCGATTACCCCGGTGCCGATGCCTCCGAGCGGCATCGCCACGGCGCGCAAGTGTTCGCCACGGTAGACGACGCGGTCGCGGCGGGCACTCGCCGGTGGCACCGCCGAATCCGCGGCCGGCGGCGCTTCGAGACCTTCGGGGCCTTCGGGACTCGAGTCCGCCCGAGCGCGCGAGCCGGTCAAACTGGCGGCGGCTCCCGCGCCGACTCCCTTCAAGAATGTTCGGCGGTCGATTCCCAAGTCGTGTTGATGAGCCACAGCAGCCTCCCTTGGGGTCAGTGCGCGCTTGCGGGACGCGAGAATAACACAAGGAAGAGCGCGGAGACAGGACTCTCCGTTCCTCCCTGAACGCGCATCAGTAGTATCCATGGCGGCCGAGATTTCCCCCAAATTGGATGTAAGGAAAAATTGCCTTAGCTCGTCTAACGGGCAAATGCCGGTGGACGCTGTGAATGCAGTGGGCACGGTGAATTTAGTGAACGATCAGCAGACCGACCTGCTGGAAGCTTGCCAGCGCGGCGAGCGGGAGGCCCTGCGTCTTCTGTTCGAGGCGCACAAGGATAAAGTGTATTCACTCGCGCTGCGCTCGACCGGCGATTCTGCCGCCGCCTGGGATCTGACTCAGGAAGTGTTCATCAAGGTGTTTTCCAAACTCGGTGAATTCCGTCAGCAGGCCAAGTTCGAGACCTGGCTCTATCGCATTGTGATCAACACCTGCATCGACGAACAGCGTAAGAACAGCCGGTTCGTGCCCTTTGATGAACAGACCACGGGCGGCAAAGAAGTGTCGGAGATCCGGCCGCAGGAGAAAAGTTACCTGAGGCGCCAGGTGAAGGAAGCGGTTGAGGGCGCCGTGTCGCGCTTGACTCCCAAGGTCAGGGCGGCGATCCTGCTGCGCTACGTCGAGGGTCTCTCTTACGAGGAGATTGGGGAGATCCTGGGGTGTCCCGCCGGCACAGTCGCGGCGCGGCTCAATCGCGGCCACAAGATCCTGGCGCGCGAATTGGCCGGGTTCCGGGGGGTGATGCCATGAGCATCCTGTGTATAAAGTTCTGGCCCACGACATTGTGGCCAGGACGCCGAAAGCACGTAATCGACGACCTCTCCGCCTTTGCCGACGGCGTCCTACCGGCCGACCAGTCCGAGCGAATCTCCGAACACCTTGGACATTGCCAATCCTGCCGTGAAGAATATGACGAAATCCGCTTTGGAGCGGCTCTGGCGACGCATCTCTTGGGAGTACAGGCGCCCGAGGGACTTTGGAGTTCAGTCGTAAGTCGGTTAGAAGATCATCAGGAGGGAACAGCCCCGACCGCAGGAATGCCGCGCGGGCGGGCGATGCCCGTCTTCGCCACATGGGCCGCCGCTATTACTTTGGCTCTTCTGGTGGGCTTGCTGGCTTATTTGGGCGCAAGTCGCGTCTTGCCGCGCCCAGGCGGACGAATAAATGCTTCGGCAAATGCTTCCGAGCCAGCCGTCTCACAGCTTCCAGTTACCGCCCCTTCCGCACGAGTGTCTGCGGGAAGGGAGCAGTTCGACCTCGCCGCCTATGTCGAGCCGGTGATGGCGGCCCCTCGTGACGCGAGCTTTCGAGTGATCTCGACTGCCTTGCCGCGTTTCACGAGCGTCGACCGCCAGGAAGCACTGCGTACGGCCGGGCTGAGCTCATCGGCTAGGGACATGGCCCCGCTGCCCGGCTACCGGCTCGTGACCTATCGGGCCTGCCGAACCGACGGAGAGCGAGTGGTCCAACTGGTTTACGGCAACGGCAAGCAAGGGTTCAGCGTGTTTGTGGCACCACGCGGAGTCGATTTCTCGTTCGGCAGCGGTTCCTGCGTCGAAACCCATGTCGGGGGCATCCGCTGTCAGAAGTTGGAGTGTCCTTACCAGGAGACGTATTCCTTCAGCCAGGGACCGTACCGCTGCGTCCTGGTCTCGAAATCACTGAACGCCACACAAGCCGCCACGGTCATGAACTACTTCATGTCAGCGCAGAAAAGTTCGAGGGGTGACCGGTAGTCGGTTGATCTGCGATGGGTTTGCAGGTCTCGATTGAACTCGGGGATGGGTCAGCAAACGCCGCAGAGCCTGCAAAGGTTTGCCAATCCCCGATCCGCGCGAAAAGTTCCCCCTGGACTCCCCTGCCTCCCCAGGCTTGACAAACGGTGATGGTGTGACAGCACTACCTGCCAACCTCCTCAGTGGACTGAGGTTATCTAAGCGTGCTAAGGTACCCACTTAAGCAATAATTTTTATCGACAATGAACCTTTGTTTGAGGTATGCTACGCCCTTCTAACGGCCAAGGGGGAGGTCGTACGCGCAGGCGTCTGTCACGACGCTGAGTGCAGGGATGGACATTGCCAGCCCGGTATTTGGCGCCCTGAGCGCGAGAGCCTGGCGAGCTGTAAAATCTCGCGTCGCGCTCAGGTAAAGTCCAGTGTACGTTAACCTAGCGCAGGTCGAGACAAGGGAGCGCTTATGCTTTGGGACAAGAAAGCCCGACCGGCCGCGCCGCCGCAACCCCAACCGGCGCCTTCTCCGGCCCCCGTTCCGGTGCAAACCCCTGCTTCTCTCACTCCGCCTGCGACTCCCAGAATGGATACGACACCTATGCCAGAGATAAATACACCGAGAATGCCGATTTCAACTCCCCCGAGCCAGAACCACTCGACCGTCCTGGGCGGCTCGCTCGCGCTCAAAGGGGAACTGTCAGGGAAGGAGGACCTGCTGATCGAAGGGCAGTTCGAGGGCAGCGTGGACGTGCCCGAACATTGCCTCACGGTCGGTCCGCAGGGCCGAGTGAAAGCGGACGTGCGCGCGCGCCAAGTGGTCGTACACGGCGCGGTCGAAGGCAAGGTCACGGCGCGCGACAAGATCGACCTGCGCAAGAGCGGCAACGTGATCGGCGACTTGGTTTCGGCCACCGTCTCCATCGAAGAGGGCGCCTACTTCAAGGGCAGCATCGAGATCGTCCGCGAGACTGGCCAGGAGCGAGCGCGTCCCCAGGCGTCGACGGTAGCGTCGAAATCGACGGCTTTGTCGACTGTCGCCTAGCTCGGGCATGCCGAGCCGCACTCTGGAATTGCCTGACTGTGGCGAGGCTCGATCGAAGTCAGGGGTGTGAGGCTCGCCCCCGCTCGCCCCTGGCGCGGCCTGTGGAAGGCCATTTCTGATGCAGCTTGCTTCCCACCGAGAGGCGTCATCCAACCAAGGTAAGGCTGCGACGGGAGCGGGTCACCTGAGCCGGGGCCTCGAATGGCTCTGGCAGCAACTCCGCGATGTTCGGCATCCTCAGGTGCTGGACTGCGGCCGCATGCGCTCGGCGACCATGCAGGCCTTGCTCCACCGGAGCGCCAAGATCTACGTTGCCGACCTGATATCGCCTTTGCACGATGGTGCTCCCAACCTTTGGGACCGCTCCCAGAAAGTCGCGAGGTTCAAGCTCCCTGAACTGTTACGCCAGATCCCGGACATTGCGGAGGAATCCATCGCGGCCATCTTCGGCTGGCAGCTCTTTGATCTGGTTCCGCGCGAAGCGCTGCCCGAACTGGTCACTCGGCTAATGGGGTACCTCCAGCCGGGGGGCGTGATGTTCTGTCTGGTGCGTGAGCCGTCGCTCACCCAGGGGTCCACCACTGAGTGGCGGCTCGAAACGCTCACCTCGCTGGGCAGAAGCGGAGAAGATAAGGGCGCTTTCCCCTACCCGCCCATCACCAATCGCCAGATGGAATTGTTGGTGCCTGCCGCCAGCGTGAAGACCTTCCTCACTCGCGCCGGACTCCGCGAGATACTCGTGCTAAAGTAGAATCTGGACGCGCGCGGAGATTGGACTCCGGGCGCGAGAGGTCCAGTTTGAGATCAAGAAGACATTTCATCGGGGCGCTGGTGTTCGCTCTTGTGGGCAGCTCCTGCCTCGTGGCGCAGGAGCCGGAGCTGGTTAAGGAGGCTTTGCAGGACTTCCCGCCCGAGACCGTGCGCGTGGAATATTCGAATCCGGCGCAGCTCCGCAAGCTCCCCAACTACGCCAGCCTGCGCGAACGCTACTTGGGCGAGCAGCTCCGCAACCTTGAAGACTCGCTGGCGAAACTGGGCGTCCAGGAAAATGAGGTGGATGAGCTGGTGACGGGCTGGGGCAAAGGAGGCGGAAAGGTCGCGGACTTTTACGGCCTGGCTGAAGGGCGGTTCGATCCGCAGACGATTGCGAACCGGGCCGCCAGTGCGAAGGTGAAACCGGTGCCGATGGGCGGCGCGTCGTCCACAAGCGCCTACTGCGTGGCGGGCGACGCCGGCGCCGAGACGACATGCGTGATGGTCCTCAGCAATTCCATGGGCGCGTTTGGCACGCTCAAGTCGCTCGGCTCGATCCTCCATGTCCGCAACGGCGGAAGCTACACCGTGGCGATGGACGAGCGCCTGAAGGCCTTGGCGGGCGAGGATACGTCGGGCGCTCCCATCTGGGGCGTTGCCGTCGGGCCGGCGGTGGTCAATTGGTTCAAGAAGTTGATGCCCGGCCAGGACTCGCTCGAGCTTGACTGGTCGCAGGCCTTCGGCGACGTTCAAGCGCTCGCTTACAGCATCGACGCCGCCGCGCAGGTTCATCTGAACCTCAAGCTCGACTGTACGACGCCCGCGGCAGCGATGAGCCTGCGACAATTGCTCGACGGCCTTCAATCCTTCCAGCGACTCGCTTGGCCGACCCAGCATCCGAACGAACCCAATCCTTTCCAGGCGGTCGAGGTGGACTCTTCCGGCCAGCGCGTCAACCTGAAGATGACCACACCTTACCCGACGGGATAGAGCCGCCGTCGATGTAAACGGCTTCCCATGGCGATCCCTCATCGCGACGCAATTCCTACTCGCCTTAGTAGCGTCGCGTTCGCGTTACTCGCGCTGCTGCTCGCGCCCCAGTGCTTGCGGGCGCAGGACAACTACGAAATCCAGGTCTACAGCTACGACACCGTCGATCCCGGGCACACGATGGTCGAACTGCACAGCAACTTCACCGCTGAAGGCAGTACCACTCCGACCGACGGCACCCGGCCCACCAACCACGCCGAGCACGAGACCATCGAGATCACTCATGGGTTCACTTCGTGGTTTGAAACGGGCTTCTACATCTTCACCAGTGCGCGCTCGGGCGACGGCATCGACTGGGTGGGCGACCACATTCGGCCGCGCTTCCGCGTGCCGGAGAGCTGGCACTGGCCCGTGGGCATCTCCATCTCGAACGAGATCGGCTACCAGCGGCGCGCTTTCTCCCCCGACACCTGGACGTGGGAGATACGCCCCATCATCGACAAGAAGATGGGGCCGTGGTACTGGTCGTTCAATCCCAGTTTCGACCGCTCGTTCCACGGGCCGAGCGTGAGCAAAGGGTTCGAGTTCTCGCCTAATTTCAAGGTGAGCTACGACGTCACACCTAAGGTCGCCGCCGGATTCGAGTACTACGGCGCGCTCGGCCCCGTTACCGGCTTCGATCCGCTCCGGGATCAGCAGCAGCAGATTTTTCCCGCCATTGACCTGAACGTCTCGCCCAAGTGGGAGTTCAATTTTGGAGTGGGCTGGGGAATGACGCGCTCGACCGACCACCTGATCGTTAAGGCGATCCTCGGCTACCGTTTCGACTTCTGAGTTCGGGTTGAGCGCCTACTTCGGAACTATGGGGGCAGGAACAATAACCCACGCACTCATCGGATTCTGGGCGCGACAGTCCAGGCACATCGTCGAGGTGAACTGCGCCGCGCAGTTTGGACAGAGGGCGCGCGTCTGAAACGTGTCGAAGGGCTTTCCGCACCGGCTGCACTTCCAAAAGGTTCCCACCGGCGGGGCGGTCTTGCACGAAGGGCAGGCAAACCCTTCGTGGCGTGGCAGCTTGGCCAAACGAGACAGCGCTCGCGCGTGCTGCAATCCGCTCCAGCAATTCATGAGGATGAACACCGCCAGGATGGCGAACCAGGCGGACTGCATCCACACCGCGAAGACGATGAGTCCGGCGACACCGACGAAGCCGACGATCGTGGCGGCCCACAGGCTGCGAGCGCGTCCAAGGACAAACCACAGGAGGGAGCGAAGAATCTGGCCGCCATCCAGCGGATAGATGGGCAGCAGGTTGAAGATCAGCAGGGCGACGTTCATGAACCAGACCGCCCTGAGGAAGGCGTGAGCATTGGGCATGGTCGCCGCCCAACCCGCTGCCCGGTTCAGGAATCCGAGCGCCGACAGGACAATCACCAGCGCCACGTTCACCAGCGGACCTGCTGCGATGCTCCACAGCGTGGCTCCCGGCCGCTGCGGCGGATTCACGTACGCCACGCCGCCCAGAGGCCAGAGCACGATGCGATTCGCCGCTCCTCCCACTTGGCGGCACGCCAGCGCGTGGCCGTACTCGTGCAGCAGGACGATCAAGAAGAGCGCCAGGTACTCCGCCACGTTCCAGCTCAGCGACGAATAGCTTCTAGTCCGGCTCTCGATTTCAAACGCCGCCACCAGAAACCAGGACCAATGCAGGAACACATCAACCCCGGCGAAGCGGAACAGATGAATCGACCCTTGGCGTAAACTTGTCATGCACGGACCTTTTCAGTCGCGCCTCGGCTACCGCGCGGCGACCGGCTGTTCTTCGGGCTGCTCCTCCCGGAAGAGTTCAAGATGAATAGGATGCTGGTCGACCACCAGGCTCGCGCCTACGAGGCTCTGACCTTCGATGCGCACGTCCTTGCCGACGCCGGGGGAATCAAACCAGTGTTGTTTGGCGGAGCTCGCCGACCTCAACCATTCGGAGATTTCGCGGGCCTCCACTGTCGGCGGCTTCTCGGTCGCAACTTCGAGCGCGTCGGCCGCATAGCCGCGCACCACCTTCGACCAAAGCTTGCGCAGGGTACTCGGCTTGTCGAAAAGGTCGGCGCCCACGATCTTACCGCTGATGGCAAACGCCGCGCCGTTCGCGCCCTCGGGCAGCGAGCAGCGACCCACCATCTCGTCGAGCTTCTTGGCGTAATCGGTGTAGAGGTCGTGCAAGGCGTCCGAGGAGGACTTGGAGCCCATCTTCTCCATCTTGCGGTCGACTTCGCTCCAGACCGCGCCCTGGTCGGTGGACGGCCTGCCTGCCGCTTTGTAGCTGCCGGAAACTTGCTGGGTCATGATGCGGCGCAGGGTGCTGTGCGACGAGGTGTTCCCGCTCGAGAAGTGCCTTGACTTGTATCCCCAGCGCCCACGCTCGACGCAGGTGACGGGGATGGGCATCTCGCCTCGCGCCGGGACCATCATGCTGGCGTTGAGCACGCGGTTCTGCTTGCCGCCCACGAACTCTTCGCCCGCCATCAGAAACACCATGCGGTCGGACTTGTTGACCACCTTGATGGTCGGCACTCGGCCGCTCGCATCGACTTCGCTCACTTCGAGCGATTGCTGCTCCAGCGCCTCGTCGAGGGTTGAGTAGTCGTGGCCGTCGGTGATCGTCCACTTCAGCCCGAAGACCTGCAGCGCGGCGGCTTGGCCGACACCCGCGATTTCAGCGTTGCGAAGTCCTTCGAGCACATTGGGCTTGTCAAACAGCATCACGAACCCCCTTCCGCACAGCCGCCCAAGTCTACGCTTGTCATGGGTGACGGTCAAATCAGCCTCTTGCTGGTGTCAAGGCAAAGTAGAAAGTTCCTAATCTGAGCAAAGTAGAAAGTTCCGCTTTGCGGTGTCGGGCGGCTAACCGGAGGAGCCCGTAGGGCGACGGAGGTTAGCCGCCCAACACCGTCACCCCTCACCCCGCGCCAC
>DASZAI010000054.1:0-80567 GCA_035945295.1 Terriglobia bacterium
GCATGCAACACTTTCAACCGGTCCCGGTCTCGCGTGCTCATCACCAGCATCTCCTGTTTTCTCATCCCGCCAGTTTGACGGTTCCCAACAGGAACTTTCTACTTTGCTGGAATAGGAACTTCTCACGTTGCTGCGACATTGCGCAATCCGAGCTTGACAGCGCGACGGCCCCAAGCGTAGGCTCAGGCGAGTCGGGACCACCAGTTGCGACTAACAACTGATGGCCCCTGACCATTTCAGCCTGACTGAGAGGCCGAAAATGGCTATCACCTATCTATCCGACCTGCCCATTTTTCGCAACCCCTCAGACAGAGAAAGCCGAGGCAGCACATGCTTAACATCTATCGCAGGCACATCAAGAGGTGTGCCCACCGATCGGAAGGAAGGAAATACCGCCGTTGCCGTTGCCCGATTTGGGCGGACGGGTTCATAGGCCGCCAGGAAATCCGCAAGACCCTCAACACCCGCGATTGGGAAAAGGCCCAGGGAATAATCCGCGAATGGGAAGCGGAAGGCTCGCAGCCCGCAGAACCGGATCCCGTCACCGTCGCCCACGCATGGGAAGAGTTTCTTGCCGACGCCAAGGCACGGAACTTGCGGGAGCCGACCATTTACAAGTACGACCTACTCTCGCGCCAAATGGAGCGCTTCACCCAGGACTGCGGAGTCCGCTTCATCCGGGATTTGGATTTGCCCTTGTTACGGAGGTTCCGGGCGTCATGGCCGAATCAGAACCTTGGCGCTCTTAAGAAGCTCGAGTTTTTGCGGGCTTTCTTCCGCTTTGCACACGACTGCAAATGGATTGATGAGAACCCCGCCCGCAAGCTCGAAAGCCCCAAGGTGAAACAGCGTCCGACGATGCCCTTTACGCCGGAGCGAGTGGCCGACATTCTGACTGCGTGCGAGAAGTACGGAATGAAGTGTCGGGGCGGCAAGTACAGAGGCCCTGAGAACGTCCGTCGAATTCGCGCGTTTGTTCTCACGCTTCGTCACACCGGGTTAAGGATCGGGGACGCCGTGACGTTGGAGCGGAGCCGGATCACTGGCGACAAACTGTTTCTCTACACTGCCAAGACCGGAACGCCGGTCTACTGCCCGCTGCCCGATTTCGTTCTTAACGCCCTGGACGCCATGCCCAGGAGCAGCGAGAAGTATTTTTTCTGGACTGGGGAATCAAAGATCGAGAGCGCAACTGGCGACTGGCAGCGAACGCTCAAGGCCGTATTTCTGTTGGCGGGGATTCCAGACGGCCATGCACACCGCTTCCGGCACACGTTCGCTGTCGGCTTGCTTCAGGTCGGGGTGCCCATGGAGCGGGTTTCGGTGTTGCTCGGCCACAGCAGCATCAAGATCACGGAAAGATATTATTCGCCTTGGGTGCGCGCGAGGCAGGAGCAATTGGAGGCCGATATTCGGCGCAGTTGGGGGGGCAACGCTTTGGGGGTGCTCGACGCCGGAACCGTAGATTCCGAAAGGCAGGCGGGGCATGTCCGATAGTCTCCGCGACGCGTTCCTGACACCGTCAGTGACGGATGTCTGATTGATCCACGATACCGCCCAGACAGTATCGGAGATAGCGTCGCCGACGCCCTCTGACGCCGCCTGATTTGAGGCGGGGGGGGCGCACGGTGCAGACCACGTAACTGCCAAGCGTCACGCGACCGAGACGCGGCGGGAAAACCTGTTGCAAATGTCCTTATCAGACAGACTCCAATGGGCGGGCGTTAGCCGCACGGGGGGATTCGGCTCTTGATCGTGTACCCGCCGTGTACCTCGAAGTGGCGTTTTGGCCGTTTTCACCGTTTCTGGCTTTTCGTAGAATCAGCAAGTTACGTATCATCAATAGGCGGTCAGGGTTCGAATCCCACCCTCTCCGCCAGACCTTTTGTGTCCAATTGACTTTGATTCCTCTAATCTTACGAGAGACGTATTGACTCGCAAACTCGCGCTGTGGCGGTACCGTAGGTGCTGGAGCATTTCCGGGAGTTCTTCAAACGGCGATGATCCAGCTTCCAGGCCAAAGGCACGAGGAATCTCGCACGTCCTTTACGTTCAGAGCGAGATTCCTCGCTGCGCTCGGAATGACAAGGCTGGGGAGGTTTCTGAGCAAAGCTGTTAGGCGATCAAGCGGGCAGGACACGTTCCGCGCGGAATGAGGACTGAAGACCGACAGGCGACGATTCGATCACGCGACAGGAGCGGGTTAGAGCATTCGCTCCCGGTCGAGAGCCGAGCCGAGCACAAAGCACTGACGTCGTTCCGTCCCCGCGGACTCACCGCAGCCCGGAGGCGGTCTGCTGATAAACGCGAACGTAGTCCACCGTCATAAACTGAGGCAGCCTGGAATTGTCCGGGGCGGGTTCGTCAGGCCCGCCGCAAGCAACATTCATGATCAGATACATGGGGTGATCGAAGGCCCAGCCCGTGGCCGGGTCTTTGGTGTAGGTGAGAATCTTCCGCCCGTCCAGGAAGAAGTCCATGTGATCGCGGTACCACTCCAAAGCATAAACGTGGAACTTGTCGTATAGATCGTCCACTGCAACCGTCGTCGAGGGAGTCGGCCCCTTGGTCCCATGGATGTGGACAGCGATCTCGTTGGGATGGCTGCCCCAGCTTTCCATGAGATCGATTTCCCCCTCGGACGATTCCCCGTTGTTAGGCCCTCGATAGGAACCCTGAACTTCTTTGCCGTCCGGCTGCCTGGGACGAGGAGGTCCAGGGACATTGGGCGTCCGGAGCGGGCTCAGAAACCAGATGGCCGGCCACGTGCCCTTGCCCCGCGGCATCTTGGCCCTGATTTCAAATCGGCCATAGGTCCACGACGCCGTGTCGCGAGTTGTAAGACTGGCCGAGGTGTAGCGATGCCATTCATCGTTGAGCGACGTTGGCAAGAAGCTCTCCGACGTTTCCATCCGCAACTCGATTAACAGATTTTTCCCATCCACGCGAGCGTTCTCCAGGCGCCTCATGGTGTAGTACTGGATATCGTTGTGGCGCACGTATCCTTCTTCGTATCCCCACTTTTCGGGATCGGGGTGGCCCGTGTAGTTGTATTCATCCGACCACACCAGCTTCCACCCGGGTAATTCAGGGGCCTGGGCAGAGGCCAAGGTCGCGACGAGAAGCATCAGCAGTGCGGCCATCTGCGTCCTACGCATAACGTCTAAGAACGAGCCGTGACCCTTGGTGACGATCAATTTCTCTCCCAGATCTGGTCCGCGTCTGGAAAGGTCTTTACGACGTGGTAATGCTCGCGTAGATACTTACGGAGCGGCCAGAGGTGATCACCCGCTGGTTCGTCAGCGAAAAGAACGTCGAGCTCGACTGACCACAGCACGAGCTTCACCCGATCCTTGTCCAGCGACTCGATGACATTCGCAACCTGTTCCGGACGCGTGTACTCCGAAGACGTGACATAGGGTACTTCAGCCGGATTCCGCAAGGCCAGAGGTACGTACAAATCACCCCAAACGGCCTCAAAAAAATACTCGGACGGGCGAGTATGCTCGGCCACCCACTTATATCTCTGATACACGTTCGAGTTCTCAAAGGCGGTGCGTCCCCACGGCAGGTCGAGATAAGCCCTCCAATGTTTTTGGACGGCCAGAGGCTCGACGACTACCAGTATCAGAGTAAAGGCCCACAGCAAACGGCCAAGCACATAATCCAGCTTGGTTTGTGAAGTTCCGAGCCAGACGGCCAGGATCAGCGCCGGCGGGGAAACAGTACAGAGCCTGAACAAAGAAGGAGCGGGCGCCACGCCCAAGAAAAGGAACAGACCTACGATGCTCAACAACATGAGCCGGTCCCATGGCTCGTCGTAAGATCTCCGCTTCTCGCGGTAATACCGCCGGAAGAATAGGACGTAAACGAGGGGAAGCAGGGCATGGATGAAGACATAGATTCCGACCCAAGGCAGTGCGTACCAGGGATGGAGGCCGGGCGGGGAATACAGGTAGACCTTCAGGGTGTTTGCCTTGTCGTACCCGGAGTAATATCGAAGGCCAAACACAACGGTGCACTCCATAAACGCCTGGAGTCCGGCCTTCCAGACGAAGTAAGCATTTGATGCCACGGTCGTCGCGATAAATGTTGCGAGCAGGCAGCCTTCACGCCGGAGCAGCCAAGGCCGGCTCTCTCCGATGTTATGCTGCTCCCAAAGCAAGAACACCGCGAACCCGAGAATGGCTGCCAGCCCCCGCGTTTGCGTGAAGAATAAGGCCAGACTGCAGAGCACGCCTACAGCCGCCCAACGCATCATCGTCCTCTGTTTGATTACGATTCGCACTGCGGCCATGACCGCTATAACGCTGAACCAATGGTGGCTGCCGTCGAGCCCGTTCCGGAAGGCGAAGGTGAGAAACAAAGGGCCCGGAAGGAAGGCAGCCCAACCCCTCAGGACTTGCTTCGAAATCGCCAGTGTGAGCCAAGTCAGGCCGAACCCCAGAAGGACGAGCACGACGCCGGGAATCCATGGGCGGGGCCCGAACAGCTTGAAGAGGGCAAAGTAAACCGACTGGACGCCGGGCTGGACAAATTCGAAGTAATCCCGGTATATCACTTGGCCCGCGAGCGACCGAGAAGCGTCGAGCAGATAGAGGGAGACGTCGCCGGGAAGATAGATCGGCGCGCGGAATGGTATGAATAGCAGGAGGTAGAGGAAAAGCAGCGTACCCAGCAAGTACCACAACTGCTTCGGGCTGGCGCTTCCTCGGGTCGAGTAGTCTAGCTCTGGCTGCACGAACCCTCCGCCAGGGTGTTCACTTTGCCGTCGAACACCGGATGCCGCTGAAATCTCATGAGTTGCCTCTGTGCGAATATTCACTCCGCTCCCAAACCTGATCGCCGGTCGAGAAAGTCTTGATGACACGGTAATGATTGCGCAGGTAGTCGCGAAGCGGACCGAGATGGTCTCTCGCGGCACGGTAGGTTCTTCCGCCGTCCAGCGCCGGGGACCAGAACACGAGTCGAACGCGGTGTTTTTCCAAGTCCGCGATCACCCCTTCGACCTGCTCGGGCGGGGTCAAATCGGTTGGCGAAACAAGCGGCACGCTCGTCGGATTCTGAAGGCCCAGCGTGAAGTACATGTCGGCATCAACGGCCTCGAAAAACAGTTCTGAAGGTGTGGTGTGGTCGAGCACCCACTGATACCGTTCGTAGAGGGCCGGCATGACGAGCGCCGTTCGACCTCCGGGCGGGCTGAGGTAGGCGCGCCAGTGACGCTGCCACCACCAAGGTTCAACCAACGCGAATAGCAGGGCGAGGACCCAAAGCGCCCCGCTCCAGGGTCGGCCGAAGCGCCTTGAGCGGTTGACAAGCCATACCAGAACGATGATGGCGGGCATCGACACCGTGCAAAATCTGAACCAAGCGGCAGCGGGCGCAATACCGACGAACAAAGACAATCCCACAATGCTGAGCAGCATCATGCGATCCCATGGCTCCTGGGTCTGGGTGCGTGCCTCGCGCCGGTAGCTGGTGAAAAAAACTATGTAGACGAGAGGGAGAAGCGCCCGAATGAAGACGTACGCCGCCAACTTGGCCAGCGTGTACCAGTGGGTCGGGCGCGGCATCTCAGTCAGGTAAAGCCTCCACGTGTTCTCCGAATCGAATGCCGGGTAATACCGCATCACGAATACGACTGTGTCCTCGAACAACTGCTTCGCACCCGCCTTCCAGACGAAGTCAGCGTACACCCCCAGTGTTGTCAGAGCACAAGCGGCGAGGAGCAGGCCCTCCTGCTTCAGCAGAGCGCCCGGGCGATGTCCTTTCTGCTGGTGTTCCCAAACGAAAAATGCCGCAAAGCCAAGCACGGCCATCATCCCCTGAGTCTGATTGAACCACAGAGCAAGACCGCAGAGCACGCCAGCCGCGGCGATGCGGGCGGTCGTCCTCTTTTCGATAATGACCGCTATCGCTCCCATGACTGCCAGTGCGTTCCACCAGTGATGCGTCACCGCGAAGGCTCTACGAAACGTCAGAGTGAGAAACAGCAGGCCCGGAAGGAATACCGCCGCTCCCTTCAGCACGTGTCGCGAAACAGCCACGCTAAGCCACACGAAACCGAGCCCAAGGATAATAACCACAAGGTTAGGGATCCAAGTACGAGTGCCGAACAGCAGGAAGAGAATGAAATAAACATACTGTGCGCCCGGCGCGGTGAACTGGAAAAAGTCCCGGTACATCACCTGTCCCCTCAGCATCCGCATGGCATCCATCAGCCAGATGCCTTCGTCTTCGCCCAAACACAGCGGGGTGGACGGAGGAATGAACTGGTTCAGATATAAGAACACGAATGCCCCGAGCAGAAGCCCCAGCAGTGGCCAACCTACCCGTTTCTGATTGAGGGAAGAAAAGTATCGGCGCATAGGAGCCACGCGACTAGAATTCCAGTCGAGCGCGGCCAACTCAGGGTTGTCAGTTTATCGCAAATCGCCGCCGTCTGCTCCTTGACGGCTTGGAGTGAGTTTGAAAGAATGAGCGTGTGACGCCGTCTTCGCCGGCGGTTCGGGTTCTAGAATTAGAACCGTGGCCTGATTGGTACTCTTGTGTTTTATGAGTTCTGTGGACCTGTCGACGGCCACCGGGCACAGGCAGACGCCTCTCCGTGAATGTTACCTCGCGGCGGGCGCGGTCTTTGAAGTTTCGACCAATTCCCCTTCCATCCTCTCCGCCGCCGGCGAAAGCTTCGCCCCCATCGCCTCGCCCCCACGCTCCGCGGAAGTCACGCTGCGCCTGTGGATGGATGCCACTGTTCGAGCTTCACCTCCATGGCCTCAACCCTATTTTGGCGGGCTGGACCATCTCGTCTACGCCGGTTTCAGCCCTGAGGACTCACTGTTGATCGACCTGCGACGCCGGCGCATCATTGGCCGTGTCTCACCTGCCTTGGCCACCGATGGCTTTTACTGGAAGACGGTGATCTTTCCGGCGCTGATGGGTATCGTCGGACCCACGGCCGGCGTCACTGCGCTCCACTGTGGATGCAGTGTGCGAGATGGGAAAGGCCTGCTGCTCGTCGGTGGATCGGGGTCAGGCAAGTCGACGCTCGCCCTAGCACTAGCCATAAGTGGTCACGCGTTGCTCGCTGACGACTGGACATATTTTTCCCACCGCGACGGGCGTTTTCTCGCCTGGGGCCTGCCGACAACCATAAAGTTACTGCCGGATGCGGTGGAACACTTTCCAGACCTTCGCCGCCAGAAACCATCGGTTTCGCTGAATGGCGAACTGGCATTCAACGTTGACCCCGTGGAAGCGTTTGGCGTCCGTCGGGCGACATACTGCGAGCCAACCTGGATGATCTTTCTCGAGCGCGAGACTCGTCCTGGATTGAATATGACTGAAATACCTCCGTTTGAGGCTGCGGCTCGTCTGGACCGTAATCTTCCGCCACAGTGTCCCGAGGCGGTTGATCTGAGACGGCGAACCATCGCGAGTCTTGGACGCTGCCGCTCCTGGCTGGTCCGGTACGGTGGGAAGCCTCAGACAGTCGCCGAGGCCGTGGCCAATTTGGTCGCCCATGCTTGAACCGCGTACGAGTTCCGACATCGAGGTGGCATCCTTGAACGATGGGCAGGTCGCAAGAACAGCCCAGGACTTGATTGGCCGGTTCACGCCAACGCCACTGTGGGTCGACCTGCCGGTAATGCAGAGAACTATTCGTTTCGAAACAAACAGTTCTGTCATCCTTCAGTTGATGCGCCAGGTGCTCGAGGACCGTGGCGAAGGCGCGCAGGGGAAGACGGCGTCTGCGCCATCGGCCTTTCGCTGGAGACTGGTGAGCGATCCCGACGCCGCCCCGGAGTCCGCTTGGCCTCTGGCCTCAATCGTCTCTGACGACGGCCTGCGCTACGCGAGTCTTGGTCAGTCCAGTTTCGTGGCCGTGGATCTTGCGTCGCGCGAGGCAGTGGGGTTTGTGGCTGAACAGTTGACGAGAGATGAAGCGGGCTTCAAGAAAACCGTGCTCCCCCCACTCCTCTCAATGACGGCTGACGCCCTGGGAGTGACGGGGTTCCGGGGGACCGTGGCGAGACTGGGCGGAAAGGCGCTCCTGATTGTTGGGGCGCAGTCGAGCGACAATCGGCACCTTTTGTGCTTAGCGGAAGAGTCGGGCTTTGAGTCCCTTGCAGGTGAGACGATCTTTCTAGAGCCCACATCGGGCGGACTCCGGGTTTGGGGCGCGTCCCGGCCGGATCGCGTCGCGGCTCTAGGGGCCTACGTTTTCGTTGAAAGAGAATCGGGTGACGCGCCGCTGCAGGGTCCGCTCCCACCGGTGGGGCTTGCCGAGCGGTTTCGCCCCTATCTGCTGTTTGACGATGACCGCAACTTCAGTGCGCAGCACGATGACGTCCTTCGCGCGCTCGCCCGATTACCGGCGTACTGTTTCGCCTGTGGCAGCAACTCGACCGAAGCGGCCGGATTCTTCCGGAGACTGCTCGAAGGTCAGCCTAACGGGAAGGTAGGAGTGTGAAGCAGTCACTGGCCGGGGAGGTCGTCAACTTCCTGGGTGTTTCTTCGAGCGGGCCCCACTTGGAGACTCCCAGTCGATGGTCAACCCTTGGCTACCGCGAATGGGAGCGCGTCCTCGACTGGCTCGATCTTAGCGGACTCGCTCTTCTGTTCTGGAACCGGTTGACGGGTCTCAGAGCCGCCGGCGCAGTACCGGCGGAGATCGGCGGGGAACTGACTCGGAGTCTGGATGAGCACCGGCGCCGCATCACTGCGATGACCGCCGAGTTCAGTACGATCAACGAATGTTTCGAGAACGCAGGCATCCGATACGCAGCGCTCAAAGGCTTTGCGCTAATCCCCGACTATTGTCCGGATAGCGTCCTGCGTACCACCTACGATTATGACTATTTGGTTTCGCCTCTGGATGTGTGCCGGGCCGAGCAGGGCCTGGCCGCAGCGGGCTGGGTGCGTAAGAAGGAAAGGGTTGACCACCCTCTCGTTTATTTCCGCGCGGCATGCCCTGTCTGGACTCCGATCGGGCGGGACGATCTGTACTCTCCGAGCTTCCCAAGGACGATCGAGCTGCATCATCATCTTTGGGAAAGCGGGCTCGGAATCTCGGCCGACCTTCCACAGGATATGCTGGCCTCGGCGAGAATGCGCTCGGGACAGGGCCTTCGCTTTTCGGTTCTCGCCGAGGAAGACGAGCTGATGTGTCAAGTCCTCCACGCCTTCCGCCACATTCTGTACAACTGGTGTCGCCTTTGTTCCCTTCACGATATCGCATACTTCTTAGAGAATCATGCCTCGGACGCGGCGCTTTGGGAGCGGTTTTCGAACCGCATCAGCGGCCGCGAACCCCTCCCCGAGATTGCGGGCGTCGTGTTCCTACTGGCCGCTGAGCTTTTTGGCGCTTCGATCCCCTCCCGCATCCGGGCGGAGACCGTTGAAACTCTGCCCAGCGCACTTGCCCTCTGGGTAGAACGCTACGGACGACGCTCCGCCCTGGACAATTTCTCCCGCAACAAGTTCGGACTTTTTCTCCATCGTGAGTTTGTGCACGACCCGGCTGTCTGGCGACAAGTTCGTCGAAAGCTGCTCTTCCCTATGCAACGGCCGAACCAAGCTGCGGTGGCCGCCAGCCGCCAACTCTCCGACCGTCTCGGCGCAGCCTGGAAGCAAAGCCTTTATAGTGTGAAGCGCGTGCTCCATCATTTGAAGGCGGCGTTGTACTACGGATGGGAATCTCATCGCTGGCAAAGATTACGCGCCGGCGGACGCTGAAGGCCGGTCGCAGTAAGTGCTGCACTGATGTTTCGCGACAGGATCGCGGCGGTAGTGTGCTTCGGTCTGCTCGGTGAGTGCCGAAAGAGGAGTTGTAATTGTGGAGACCTGAACCGTGCCGCCATTCTACTACACCTCGCTCGCGCGCCTAAAACTCGCGTTGAGGAGTGACAGCCTCGCGGATGCCCGAAAGTTCCTGCGGAGGTTTCCATTATCTCGTTGGGCGGCCAAGGTCCTGATTTCCGATCGATCCGAGGTGTGGGTCAAGGTGGAAAGCGGGTTGGCCGAGGGCCTTCACCTTCGTTTGAATCCAACGCTGGAAGGTAACTACTGGCTGGGTTACCACGAGCCCGACCTCCAGGAAAATCTCAGGAAATTCTGCAGGCCGGGATACGTCGCCTACGATGTTGGGGCTTACCTCGGATTCTTTTCGCTTGCCATCGCTAAATCCATAGGACCTGCGGGTAAAGTATTTGCCTTTGAACCTGACCACGGGAACTGTGTACGGATTCAAGAACACGCCACCCGAAACAATCTGTCGAGTCAGATCCAGGTAGTCGAAGCCGCAGTTTGGTCCTATTCGTGCCCGAGTCTTCCTTTCAGGTTGGGTGGTATTCGAAAGAGCTACGGCGGACTTGCCGCAGACGGCGTCGTGCCGGTTCTGGCTGCCGGCGACACCATACCCGTCCCCAGCATCAGCCTGGACGCCTTCACCGAGCAAGGGAATCCGCTGCCGGATATCCTCAAGGTCGACGTCGAAGGTGGAGAATGCGAAGTGTTGAAAGGAGCGGAAAAGGTTTTCTCGCGGTCTAAACCTGTCCTCTTTTGCGAGGTGCACCATGCGGAGTCAGCAGACTGGATCGCGCAATGGCTCGCCGAAAGGGGATATGCCGCACGATGGAATATCCCTGAAGACCTCTTTCCCCGGCTTGTGGTCGGACATCCGCGGTCGTAGTCCCGCCGCTTATGGGCGCGTCTCGCCGCTCAGATAGCATCGCGCCCGATCATGCAGAGACGTGTCTTGACTTCTGACGAGGCAAGGTTATGTTGACCTGACCTTACTGCACGACGAGCGTCGCGGTGCTGGTATTCACAAGCGTGCCCGAAGTTCCGCTGATCCCGATACTGTAGGTTCCTGCTGGTGTTCCCGCCTGACCCGTTCCGGTGAGCGACACCGTCTGCGGACTGCCGGTCGCGTTGTCGTTCACGCTGAGTGTGCCGGTCCGTGCGCCGCTTTGAGTGGGCGTAAAGGTGACCTTGATAGCGCAGTTTGCGCCCGCGCCTAGTGACGCTCCGCAATTGTCTGTCTGTGCAAAGTCCCCGCTGGTCGAGATACCCGTAACGTTTAGCCCGGCGCTGCCGCTGTTCGTCAAGGTCACGGATTGAGCGGCACTGGTCGTCTTCAGTGCCTGGGTGGCGAAGCTGAGGCTGCCGGGGGACAGACTCGCCGATGGCGCGGGTGGCGTCGAACTACCACCGCTGCCACTCCCACATCCTATTTGAATCACCAGCAAGACTAGCATAGCGGACGCTCCAGCCATGGCGGCATGCCGTCGCCAGCGTGTGCGTGGTGACCTGACGGCAATCAAGCTGAGGGCGACGAGCGTCGCGACGGCCAGCCATATGGCGAACGGTGGAGGGGTTGGAAGCAGGTTCGCGATGGGTGTCCATCGCTGCGCACGATTCAAGGGCCTGAGGTTTGCAAGGGGAGCCAGTGAGCGCGCCATGGTCGAGACGGTCAGCGTGGACTGCGCCGACGTCGATCCTGGCGTGACCGTCGCGGGATTGAAAGAGCAGGTGGATTCGGCCGGCAGGCTGGAGCAACCCAGCGTGACACTGCTGCTGAATGGGCCTCCCTTTGCGGTTACGGTCACCGTGTAAGTTGCCGGTTGCCCTGCCCCAACCGTCGCCGACCCAGGCGAGGCGCCCACGGAGAAACTCGTCACGACAACCTGAATGTTCGCGGGCGCCGAGAACGCAAGGGCATTATTGCTGGCTGCCACGCTCAGATTGCTCGTGCCGAACGGGCAATTGATGCTCGAAGCAGGCGCGGCGCCGCATCCTCCTGTCCAATTCAACGTCGTCAGCGGGCAGCTATTCGGATCGACAAAGCCAATTTGCGCTGCCGTGACGCTTACGCCGGTCGGCGCGCTGCCGCTCACCGTGAGGGTGGATGGCCCATTGAAAACGGGGAGCGTCTTTTCCGCGGAGGCCAGTGCATCCGCGCGGCCGAAGCCAAAAACATCGTTGGGGACTGGGCTGCCCAGGGGAACAGCATTATCCAGAATCAGATTGCGCAGGTTGGTGCGCGCGGTGACAGCATCGCGCGCGCTACTCGCGCCGTTGACCAGGCAGGGAGCAGCCTCGAGGAGAAGCGCTGCGATGCCCGCAATATGGGGGGTCGCGGCAGAGGTACCGAAGAACGGGTTTTCAAAATGACCGGCGCCGGTGACGGACACTCCATCGATGCCGCTGATCTCGGGCTTGGTGCGGCCATCGAGAGTTGGACCCTGGCTGCTGTAGAACTCAAGGGTGGAGTGGCTGCTATCGGTGCAGGAAGGGTTGCCGGGGAAGGCGGTCGACGCGAGCATTGACGCCGAACAGATCGCGCCTACTGAGACAACACTGACGGGAGAGCCGCCCGCATCATTCTCAGCCGTGATGCTTCGGCTGGAAGTGTTGTAGTTGTGTAAGTCCAGGCTCGACGCTGTGAGTTGAGCCGGGCCTGCGGCAGCACACTCGGGCTGGAAGGAAAACAGGTTGAGGTGCTTCGCTTGCGCCAGATTTCCCACGTTCTGGATGACGATCTGGAAGTTGTCCTCTGAGCCAGTGTTGACGAAATCGATGTCCTCCTCCGGGTCTTGCGTGCCGGTTTGTGGGTTCGTGCTGCGAGCTACGACCTTGCCGGTGCTTTCTTGAACCAAATAGAGGTCGTAGTTATTCGTCGAGGCGCCGAAAGCATCGTCCCACGTGAGGAAGATCACAACCTCACCGTTGGTTGGAAGCTTGATGACGTTGTAAGGCTTCGGGCCGAGACCCAGGACGTCGGTAGTATCGGCCGTCTGCTGGAACAGATCCAGATGGCCGGAGTTGCTGATTCCGTTGATCGTTGTTCCATCCACTCCCGAGTCCGTGAACAGCCCGTAGGTGTGCTCGTTCGCCGAATTGCCTACCGCAGTGAAGTACGCGCGGATCGCGTTGGCAGCATTGTTGAGCGCATTGGCAGTGTTGATTGAAACCGAGCTCGTGCCGTCGCTCGCCAGACCGAAGAATCCAAGGTCGTCCATCGCCACGTCGTTCTTCGAAGCGAGGGAGTTAACGGCTTTTTCGAAGGCGATGTCCGTGTCGGCGTTGGCGAAGGATAACTGCGCTCCCGGCGAGATGTCGTGAATGACTTCGAGTAGCGCCGTGCCTTCCGCTCCTGCTCCCGGGAATCCACAGCCGGGTGGAGGAAGGCCTTCGAGGTCGCTGTTCGACTGGAAGGACTGCCCGATGATTCCGCCGCTCGACGACGTCAACACGCCCGCGGAGTTTCGAGTGCCAGTGGTGTTCGGGAGATCTTGAGTCGAGATGGGTCCGCCGGGAGCGCCACCACAGGTTGTACAGCCGGTGGCGAAGACTCCTTTGAGTCCGTCAGAAATCACGCCCACGCGAACTCCCGTGCCGTCTACTTTCAGTTGCTGGCGCACCTGGTCGGCCAGCAGAATTGCGTCGCCTTCTGTATCGACCGATCCGGTCCGGCGCACCGCGTAGCTCGGCAATCGAATGAAGTTGACGAAGGGCAGGTCAGCGATGGATTGAAGTAGCGAAGCCGGAATGCGTGCTTGGATACGTCGGTGGCCGGGATCGGTCAACTCGATGGTGGCGCCTTCATCCCGGAGCTGCCGGAGGTAGACGTCCGTGACCGCCGTCATGAGGATGTACACCTGTGCCTCATCCCTCGAGTTCATGCGCAGCCGCCGTCCGAGTATGGCGTCGCGTACCGATTTGGGCAAGGCTTCGGGCGCCAGGTGCGTTTCGCCACCTCCGCCTCGAGCGGCGACACCCGGCTGCTCCTGTGGAACCGTGCGGATGAGATCCATCAGTATCGTGCAAAGCTTGGGTGGACCCACAGGGTCGCCGGCGTCACCTCGCTGAACCCAGGCCAAAAGAAAAATGAAAACTGAAACGGCGGCCAGCGTCAGGCCGCGACAATCACACCGAGTGCGAGCAACAGGCATATTGGAGGGATTCCTCTATCAGTGAGGTTGGAAACACGGCGAATATGGTGCACGAGTTCGACAGGCAAAGCAATCGAACGGCTCCGAAGCGACTCGCAACGTCGCACAATCGACAGTGTGATGCGAGGGGTTCTTATTTAGGTTGCTAGGCGGGTGGACTCGTCAGCGTTTAGGTTTCGGGTCCGCGGAGACGTAGTCTCCGACCTCAGTGTCGCTAGAAGAGGAGTTTCAGCGCGAATTGAATCTGCCGTGAAGTGGTCGAGGTGCTTGTGATCACCCCCGCGGCATTGGAGGGAATCCCGGCCGCTGAAGTGAACACGATCAGATTCGGTGTGTTGAAATTCGCTCGGTTGAGAACGTTGAAGAACTCGGCTCGGAACTGAAGGCGGAGCCTTTCAGTGATGCGGCTGTTCTTCAGCAGAGAGAGGTCGAGAGTAGCGAGCCCCGGACCTACGAAGGTGTCTCTCCCAACATTCCCATAAGTGCCATCCGGCGGCGCGACGAACGCACGAGGGTCAAAAAACCTGTCGGGCCCTCCTAGGATCACGGGCCCGTGAAAACTCGCGTTCCAGGAAGGCCGGACGGGATTGCGGGTGTCGCCGTTGTTCGACGGATTGAAACTGAGTTGGGGAGTGAAAGGAAAACCTGCCTGCAGCGTTTCGATGCCGTCGAGTGTCCAGCCACTGGCGACAAAATCGCGCCATCCACTTAGCCCGCGAAGGAACGACTTGCCCTTACCGAAAGGCAAGTCATAAGTGCCGTTGATCGTGACGGCGTTTCTTACGTCGAAGGTCGATGGTCCCCAGTCGGAGCGGAGGTTCGCAGGATTCATAACCAGTCCGGGAGCATTCGCAGCCGCGCTGCCGTTCAAGGTGTCGCCGTTATCCAGACTCTTGGACCAGGTGTAGACGCCCCGCAGCGCGACACCTGCGCTCCAACGGCGATTCACATCAATCTGGAGCGCATTATACGAAGACGTTCCTTCGGAGAACCAACTCCAGGAGTTTGCGAGTGCCGGATTGGCGAGCGGTGCGCCTTTCGGGTAGAAAATGGTTCCCGTGGGGAGGGACGCGGGGCAAGGGTTGGTTGGACAAACTATGGGAAATGGTTCGTTCGCATCGATGCTGACGATCTCGTGATAGGCGTGGGAGCCAACGTAGCCAACGCGCAAGGCGGTATTGGGCGATAGTCGTTGCTCGATGCTGAACGTGTAAGACTCTATGGTTGGCGTTAGCAGATTGGGCTGAACGCCGGCGGGCGTAACCTTGGCGCCGGCTGGCAGAGGACCTCCCGGCGTGATCTTAAGGCCGGAAACCGAAGCATTTCGTATCGCGAAGGTCGTATTGAAGGGGGCATCCTGATCCAACCGGTAGCCCAAGCCGTCTTGCAAATAGTTGTAAAGGCCGAATCCTGCGCGAATGACCGTCCCGGCGTTCTGGCCGAGAGGGCTCCATGCCAGTGCGACTCGAGGCTGGGGCAGGAACTTCGCCTTGTTGACCGTGAAGACCGAATGGGCCACGCGCGGCTGAGTAACGATCACACCTCTTGTGTCGAAGACGAAATTCGCGGCTCGCCCGAAGGCTTCATTCCAGCCGTTGGTGAATTCGTCGCGCAGGCCTAGAGAAAGCGTAAAGCTCCGCCTCAACCTGATAGCGTCCTCGAGGTACGCCGCCCCCTCGAGTGAGCGCCAGCCGAGAGGCGTCGGCGAAGGCGCCGCGAGGAAGGTTGTTACTTTGCCTTGCAGGAAGTTGGTGAGGCTGGAAAACGTCGCTTGTCCCCACTGAGTGAGCGCGAGATTCTCGTTCGACTGGATGCGCTGGAACCAGGCACCGAAGCTAATCCGATGCCGTCCTCGGACCGCGGAGATGCGATCCTCGTAAGTGAACAGATTCCGGGCGATCCGCAGATTGCTTCCGACGTTGCTTCCGGCCAGGCTGATCTGACTCGCGGAGTTAGGCGATGCGCTGCCGCCGATGACCACCGCCCCCACGGGGTGTCCGGCCACAAAGCCCGGCACGTTGAGCGCAGGCTCACCCGTGTAAAAATAGCTGGCTCGCGAAAAACCAAAACGGGCCGTGTTGACGGTCGTAGGTGAAATAACGTGAGTCTCGTCCAGACTCAGGACTTGTTCTCTCAGACTTTCGAGGTCGAGACTCAGAGGATTCGAGGTTGGCGTCACATCAGCGCCGTCATCGATCGTATAGACACTGGCGAGCGAATCCTTTTCCGAGAAAGTGTGATCGACGCGGGTCGTGCCGAAGTCTTCACGAATGCTTTGCAATGGATGGCTGAAAGCTTCCGCAATTCCGCCGCCCAGTCTGGGTCCGTTGGGGACAGGCCACAGCGCCAGCAATGACCCGACGCCAGGCGCGACTCCCACGTTGGACAGGGTCCCGTCTGGATTCGGCAAGAGGCCGTTGCGCGCGTTGTTATCTGGGACCAGGGTCACGGCGCTAAGTCCCAGCCGTTGCCGGAAGCCCTCGTAATTTCCGAACGCAAAGGTCTTGTCCTTGGCGATCGGTCCGCCCAGTGCGCCTCCGAACTGATCGCGCTGGAACCCAGGCTTCGAACCGCGATCGAAGAAGTTTCGCGCGTCGAGCCCGCTGTGCCGGAGGTATTCGAAGGCTGTGCCGTGCAACTGATTGGTCCCCGACTCGGTGACGATCGTCACCTGCGCTCCAGGCCGCTTGCCGTACTCGGCGCCGTAAGTGTCTTTCAATACGTTGAACTCTCGCACCGCCTCGACGCCCAACAACTGTCCGCTGGTTCCGCCGGGCTGCATGTTGATCTCGGCTGCGCCGGTGAACTCGACTCCGTTCAGCAGAAACAAATTCTCTTGCGGCCGACGACCTGACGCCGCGAACATGTTGCCTACAGCGGAGTTCGAGATCCCTATGCCTCCGGTCTTTTCCCAGGTGTAGTTCACGACGCCGGGGTTCAAGGTGACGAGCTCGTCGTAACTCCGGCCGTTCAAGGGCAGTTCCTTCACCTCTCTCTCGCCGACCAGGCCGGACGTCTGCTCGGTCGTCGTACTCACGACGGGCACTTGGCCCGTGACTCTCACCCGCTGCTTGACCTCCCCAAGCGGCAACGCAAAGTCGACGATCACTTCCTGGCCTACCGCGAGATCAACGCGCGCCCGAACCTCGGTCTTGAAACCGCGTTTCTCCGCTCTTACCTGGTATTGGCCCACGGGAAGCGATAGGAGTTCGTACTGCCCGCTCTCGTCAGTCACGGTTCGTCGGAGCGTTCCCAGTTCCAGGCTCGTTGCCATGATGGCTGTCCCCGGTAAAGCCGCTCCCGACGGATCGGTAACTGTCCCGGATATCGAGGCGGATACCTGCGGCCAGCCCGGCAAAGCGGCCAGAACGATCCACACCGTCAGGGGTCCGAAGCTGCGAACCCCAAAGGTGGGCGACGTAGACTGGCGCATGAGTGATTGTTATGCTGACAATCAGTCTACGTCAAGTTCTCGATAGAAATATATACGGTTATGTGCGGTATAGTGCAGTCGAAATGTGTGGGCTGTGAATGCTCGCGACGCTGAGCGGCAAGGGGACGGCCGGCTCACACGTGAACGTCCACGGTAGCAAGAAACTCGGGCGCCCGGCGGAACCGCGTGGTCTGCTCGAAGGCGTACGCAAGCTTGATAAGCGTTGGCTCGCTCCACGCCCTACCAAAGAAGGAAATGCCGACCGGCAGGCCAAAGATAAAGCCGACTGGAACGTTAACATTGGGGTAGTCGGCGACGGCGGGCGGCGTGGAGCTTCCGCCTGCGGAATGATCGCCGTTCACAAGATCGGTTGTCCAGGCGGGTCCTGCGGTGGGGGCGACGAGGGCGTCGAGATTGAACTTGTCCATGACGGCGTCGATTCCCTCGGTCCGGGCGAGCCGCCGGTCTTTCGCCAACGCGTCCAAGTACTCCTTGGTGGTCAACGGCCCCTTGGCCTCTGCCTTGAGGAATAAATCCTGGCCGAAGTAGGGCATCTCTTCTTTCTTGTGTCGCTCGTTGAAGTCGATCAGCTCTTTGAGCGAATGGACGGGTGCACGCGCCCCGAGCCCTGCCAGATAAGCATTGAGATCTGCCTTGAATTCGTAAAGGAGGACTTCCAACTCGGATTCGCCCAGTTCTCCAGCTTTGTCGAGATTTGCAGGGTCGACGAGCACCGCACCCTGGCGTTTCATCGCATCGATGGCCGTCTCCATCAACTGATCGACGGCATCGTTGAAACCGAAGAGTTTGCGAACCACTCCAATCCTGGCGCCTTTTAAGCCCCCCGCGTCGAGGAACTGGGTATAGTCGGCGAACGCCTTGCCGCGACTGGCTTCGGTCGCGTTATCGGCGGGATCCACGCCAGCCAGGACACCCAGCAGGGTCGCGGCATCGGCGACAGTTCGGGCCATGGGGCCGGCAGTATCCTGGTCGTGTGCGATGGGAATGATCCCGCTGCGGCTGAGCAGGCCGAGCGTGGGTTTGATCCCCACGATACCGTTGGCTGAGGAAGGACACACGATCGAGCCGTCGGTTTCGGTGCCCACTGCAACGGTACATAGATTCGCCGCGACTCCCGCTCCCGATCCCGAGCTCGAGCCGCAAGGACTGCGGTCGAGCGCATAGGGATTGCGCGTCAATCCGCCACGCCCGCTCCAGCCGCTGGTCGAATGGCTGGAGCGGAAGTTTGCCCATTCGCTCAGATTCGTTTTGCCCAGGATGACCGCACCGGCCTGGCGAAGTCGTTGGACGATGAAAGCATCCAGAGCCGGCACCGATCCTTCGAGTGCCAGAGAGCCTGCGGTGGTGCGCATGCGGTCATGCGTGCCGATGTTGTCTTTGATGAGCACAGGTATACCGTCGAGGGGGCCGCGAGAACCCCCGGCTTTGCGCTCCTCGTCGCGCTCGGTGGCGATGGCCAGCGCGTCAGGATTGATTTCGATTACAGAGTTCACCGCCGGCCCTCGCTTGTCGATCTCGTTGATGCGCTCGAGATACTTCTCGGAGATCGTCTTCGCCGAGAGCCGCCCTGACTGCATCGCATCTTGAAGGGCAGCGATTGTCGTCTCGTCGAACTCGAAGGGTGTCGGGCTGGATGCCGAGGGGAAAGTGCGAGGAGGGTCCACGCCCCGGACAAGTATGGGGGCCGCCCCTGCTGTAAGGCTTGATTGCAAGAAACGCCTGCGACTCAGTGTCAGGTTTGTCGGGTCCGTAGATGCACTGTGTTGATTCACGCTGCTTCTCCTCTTGGATGCTCGTGCGGAGCTAATGGGACGCCGTTCACGCGCCGGCGCCCGTCAGCGAGCCAGCAAAATACCACGCTCGAACCGCCTGTTTCCACGTTAAACTCCGTCATTCGGGCCAAGCCCTGTTCCCTTATCGGTGGACCAGGCCTGGGGTGCGCGACGAATTTGTGAGAGTCAGGCGATACTTGCGGATGGCGGGTCAGCCCAACAATGTGGAGGCGTGCACATGGCAAAGGTTTACGCCGGAACTTCAGGATTTGCGTACCCAAGCTGGAAGCCGCGCTTCTATCCTGCTGACTTGGCGGCCAAGCGGTTCCTTGAGTACTACTCGCGACGGCTGAACAGCGTGGAGATCAACTATACCTTCCGGCGCCTCGCGGCGGCGACGACACTTGAGAACTGGATTAAGGCGACCGAACCAGGCTTCGTGTTTGCGCCTAAGGCTCATCAGCGTATCACCCACCTGCTGCGCCTGAAGGATGCGCAAGAATTCACCGAAGTCTTTCTCCGTTCCATCGATCCACTGCGCGCCACGCGCCGGCTCGGTCCGTTGCTTTTTCAATTGCCTCCCTACTCGCGTTGTGACGTAACCCTGCTCTCTGACTTCCTTTCGAGCCTCCCTCAGGACCTGCGCTACGCTTTCGAGTTCCGCCACACCTCGTGGCTCGTCGACGAGGTCTACAGCCTTCTGAAGAAGCACAACGTCGCCCTTTGCTGGGCGGAGTCTGAGAAGCTCGACATTCCCGAGATCGTGACAGCGGACTTCGTGTACTTCCGCCTTCGCAAGGCGGAGTACTCGTCGCAGGAACGTAAAGAGATTTCGAAGACCGTCCAAAAGCTGCTGGCGGAGCGAAAGGACGTCTTTGTGTTCTTCAAACACGAGGAGACCCCCGACGGCGCTCTCTACGCGGAGGAACTGTTAAAGGGTGTTGGAAAGGAATGACGCGTCTGCTCCTACATGACGCTGGCGGGGTCCATGTCGATCATTACGGACCGCGGCGGGACGCCAAGACGCTCGCACTCGCCGACGAGTTCTTGCAGCACGCTGTTGAGCTTGCCGCGTGAACGGGACCTGAGCAGAAACTGGATGCGGTAGAACCCTTGAATCCTTGCACGGGGCGCCGGACTGGGGCCCAAGACCTTCACTTCGCGCTGTGCGACCGGCGAAGTTTCGAGGAAGTGCCCGATCTGTTTGGCATAGCGCGCCGCCTGCTCGAGTTCGCTGTGCTGGGCGATGACGTTGGCGAGCGCTGTAATCGGCGGATAATGCATCAAGCGGCGGAACCTCATCTCCTTGGCGAAGAAACTCTCGTAGTTCTGCTCCGCGGCCAGGCGGATCGCGTAGTGTTCAGGGAAGAACGTCTGTACGAGGACGCGGCCTGGAGCGTCGCCGCGGCCGGCGCGTCCTGCGGCTTGGGTGAGGAGCTGGAACGTGCGCTCAGCAGCGCGGAAGTCTGGCAGACCCAGTCCCATATCGGCCGAGACAACGCCCACGAGGGTTACCCCTGGAAAGTCGTGTCCTTTGGCGATGAGCTGCGTACCCACTAGAATGTCGATTCTGCCTTCGCGAAAGTCTTGCAGAATCCGCCGGAAATGTGCTCGACGGCGAGCTACGTCGCGGTCGAGCCGTTCGACTCGCGCGCCCGGGAAAAGTTCCGCCAGTTTCTGCTCGATCCGCTCCGTACCCTCGCCGACGTAATGCATGTGTTCGCTCTGGCAGCCCGGACAACAGCTCGGGACGCTGGTTGAGTAGCCACAGTAATGGCAAATCAGGCGGTGTTCGCGCCGGTGATAGGTGAGCGAGATCGAGCAGTTGACGCAGCGAACCGACTGCCCGCAGTTGCGGCAGAGCAGAAACCACGAGTATCCGCGCCGGTTCAGGAGGATCATGGTCTGCGCTCGCGCCGTGAGCTGCGCCTCGATCTCCTGCCGGAGGTGGCGGGACATCGGTACCTGGGTATGCGTCTCGCGGAACTCCTGGCGCATGTCGATGATCTCGACGCGCGCGAGTGAGCGTCCGGCCACTCTCTCTTCCAGCGTGCAGAGGTGATACTTGCCTTCCCTGGCGTTCGAGTAGGACTCAAGCGACGGGGTCGCGGAACCGAGCACCGCGAGAGCCTTCGATAACCGCGCGCGGACTACCGCAACGTCACGCCCGTGATAGCGCGGCGTTTCCTCCTGCTTGTATCCGGATTCGTGCTCTTCGTCCACAATCACCAGACCGAGATCATCGACCGGAGCGAAGACCGCCGAGCGCGTTCCGAGGACCACTCGGCCGTCCCCACGGCGGACTCGCCACCACGCCTCATGCCGCTCCAGCTCGCTCAGGCCGCTGTGCAGTACTGCCACTCGATTGCCAAATCGCGCCACGAACTGTGACTCGACCGCCGGTGTCAAAGCAATTTCGGGGACGAGCATGAGCGCTCCGCGTCCTCGATCGAGGCACCGGGTAATCAGGCGCAGGTAAACTTCGGTCTTGCCGCTACCTGTGACGCCGTGAAGCAGCGCTACCTCAAAACGATGGCTTGCGAGCCGCGGCGCCAGATCCTCGAAGACCACACTCTGCTGAAGAGTCAGTTCCGGACCTGCCATGCTTGGAGTCTCGGCTTGAGTCGCGAAAAGCTGATCCTCGAGCCGTGGCTCCGGGACAGATTCGCTGCTCGTGTTACTAAGCTCGACCCAGCCCTGGTCGTGGAGTTTTCTCAGAGTGGGCAAACTGCCGCGTGTGGATTTCAGGAGCTCGCGGTGGTCTTCGGCCGGGCCCTGCTCCTTCAGAGCCTCGATGATGCGCTGCGCGGACGGCGACAGACGCAACGCGTGCTGGGGCACAGGGCCTTGGACACTACCTGACATGAGTTCAGCCCGAAGCTGTACTGAAAAGGTCTTTCGCCTCGCTCGCTCGCGTTCCGTCTCGATAAGAGAGGCCCAGCCCTCTTCGATAGCGCGGCCAACGAGGTTGTCGTTCACGGCGGAGAACTTTTTCTGGACACCCTCAAGAGGAATCCCACCGGGATGCGAGGATTGCTTCTCCGCCAGATGCCTCAGCAGGAACACTTCAGCGCCCTGCTTAACTTCCTCGAGCAAGCTCGAATCCAGCTCCTCAAGCGTGTCCCTCCCGAGGTCGGTGATCCGGATGAGCTGCACGCGACGCGTCGTCGAGCGGAGGGGCAGCATCGCGCGGAAGACTTCTCCCACCGGAGCCACGTAATAATCCGCGATCCAGAGTCCCAGCGTCAGGAGTTCAGCAGAGAGAAGCGGAACCGGATCGACGACACGCAGGATCTCACGGACTTTGACGCCCGGCGCGATGTGGGTCTTCGGTTCGAGTGCGATACCCATGGCGCGACGATTGCCGAGCGGCACCAGGACCCGGTGTCCAGTGCGCACGTCCATTGACTCAGGGACCCGGTAGGTTAGCGGATGCCGGATGGCAGCGATCACTGCGACATCAATCAGGCGATCAGTCTGCTTCTTTCGTGACATGCGGCCTCAGTGCGGATTCCAATGATACTCGACGAACCAGCATCAGTGGTTCAAAGCGGCTCGGACGCGAGTGGCGACAAGGCTCGAGTAGAGATTACCCAACTGCTCGAGCATCTTGAGGGCGGCACGGAAGTTGCGCCGGTTGACGTGCTCGACATTCAATCCCAGCGGCGGCGGATCGGGCGGGAGGTTGTCAAAGACATCCATCAGGATGCGCTGCGCTAGATTCAGTGAGCGATCCAGGTAAGACTGGCCAGCGGCAGTGGAGGGAGCGATTGGTGGCTCTGCGTCTGCCGTCGCCTTGGAGGGTTCAGGTTTCAGCAGAAAACGATCCAGGTCGGAGGGAATATCCGCGCCGAGCCAACGCAGGAACTCGAGATCCCGGGGATGGCTGACTGGCGCAAAGCTCAAGAAAATACGCGCTTCGAGGCCACTGAGTTGTTGGATCAGCCAGACGATGTCGTTGGAGTCAAAAAGGATTTGAGTAGTGAAGAAACTCAGTCCTGCGTCTGCCTTGCGGCGGATGCGCTCGGCTTCGTGGAGGCGGCTCGGAATGGTGATACCGCCGAGGCAGGCCTGAGGGTGTGCAGCGCGAATTTCCTGGGCCGCCTCGATCACGCTGGGCCCCGGGTAGCTGAGGCGGCTCGACTCCCCTCCGACCAGTACGATGTTCTGAATGCCGAACTTCTCACTCGTCTCCTCGAACCAGCTTCGCTGCTGCGGTTCGTAGACAACGCAACGGTTGACGACCACGTCGGTTCCAAGCTCGCGGACGATTCGAGCGCCCAGAACGCGCGGTTCCATCCGCGGAACGAAACGCGCAGTGCGCGGTGAACTACGGCTCTCGTCATGAACCTCCGGCAGATTGATGGCGTCGGCCAAATGGCGGACTTTGCCTACTTCCGCAAGCGCGCTCTCGATAGCGGGATTCTCCGCCGCAGGGGGAACCAGCTCGAAGAACCTCGCTGGGAGGGCAGGATCCAGAATCTTGTCCTTCAGCGTCATGAGTGAACTTTTCCGTGCTTACCTTTCGCGGTTAACCCGGATGTCCGAGCTTAGTATGGAAAGGGAAGGAACCGCAAGGGAACTCGCCCTTATTTCGAGTAGATCCTGACCCACTGACCGCGGCGCTCGAAGTGCGCGACGAGCCTCAGGTGGTAGCGTGTCGCAAGGGTGTCACCATCGATCTGGGGAGCGTAGTCGAAATAGCGCTGCTGAATCTTCCCAAGGAAAGGGAAGCGCGCCAGCCAGTTGTCACGTGGTTCCCACTTGCGGGAATAGAGGCAGGCCAGTTCGAACGAATCCGCAGAGACTCCGCTAAAGTCGGCGGTCGCGAAGCCGTCGACTGGGACAACTCTCAGAGGCTTGTCGACGTATCCCAGAAACGGAATGGTGAGTTCGCCAGTGGCTGGCCAGGCGGTGAGAATACGTGGTTGTCCGTTGCAGGTCTCGAGGTAGTGCGCGGCGTCCTGGTGCAGGCGCACGAAGTCGGCGTAGGCTAGGTTGTCCTCGTAGGGGAAGGGATAGGGTGGGTTGATGAACAAACTGGCCATGAAGTACGCGGCCGCGAGGAAACAAACGGCCTGCGCGAATTTCTTCGGTAGCTTCCAGACGAAGGCAACCGCGACCACAAAAGCAGCCGGGAAAACCGGAAGGAGGTAGCGGCGCAAAAGAGCGCCTCCGATCAAGCTGTGGAATATGAGGTAGACGGCGCATACGCCGATCGCAAGGAAGAGGAAGTCGCCGAAGCCTTTCGACCGTTCGCCGGTTTGCTGGCTGGAAACGGACGGGCTGGCTAAAGGCCTGCCTGGTGGCGGCTGATTGCCTGCTTCACCCTGGTCCTCGGAAGGATTCTCAGTTTTGTGGAGCGACGTTTCAGGGACGCCGGCTTGACGCAGCACTTGGTGGAGAAACTCGACTTCATGAGCGGGCAACTGCTCGTCCACCCACCCCTGGCCGACCTCAGCCATGCCTGCCGATACGGCTGCCGCCTTTCGCCGGCTTCGCCGCTCCCACCATGCTCCAGCGAGTCCTCCTACCACGAGTATCCAGTCAAAGCCGGCGATCAGGAATTGATAGAGTCTTCGCAGCAGGCTCAGAAAAAATCGGGCCGGATTGAGCGTGGAGTACAAATTGTAGCGCAGGTATTCCGTGTTCCCGGTCCAGAAGCCGGTCGCGTGATGGTAGTAGAGCGCCCAGACCGCGAGCGGCAACAGCGGAGAGCCGAGTGCGAACCACGCTCCAGCGCGCCGTTCGTGGCGTACTCGCCAGGCGTAAGCCCAGGCCACGGGAAGCACAATGACCGCAGTCTCCTTGCTCAAGATGGCGAGCGAGGCAACGGCCGCGAAGGACACGAGATCCCGGGGTTGCATTCTGTCTGTTGTTGAAGAAGCCTCAGGAGTTTGATTGACGCGAGGCAGGAGCGACGCCAGGGCGAGTGTAACGAAAAGCGTGGGTCCGAGGTCGATGTGCAGCATCGAGCTCTGCGCGAAGAAGAGGGGAGAGACGGCGAGGAGCAGGGCTGCCCAGACCCCGACCGATCTCCCGGCGACGCGCCGGCCAAGTGCGTAGGTTGCTCCGATCGCCGTGGCGGCAACCAGCATCATGGCAAGCCGTGCCCAGCAAGGTGACAGTCCCAAGACATGCCACACCGTGCCCACCAGTACTGTAAGGAGTGGAGTGTGGCCGAGTTTCTGTGTGCTTTCGGGAATCAAAAGGCCGTGGCGATAGAAATCCAGAGCCGCGAGCGCATAGTAACCGGCTTCGTCCCAGTAATAGGGAAGGCATCGCCAGGGATAGTGCAGCAGGAAAACGCCAAGCCAGATCGCCGCGATCAGCATGGCAGCGCGCACGCTGGGACGATTCACGTCTCCCAATCTAGCAGAAAATCCGGTCGGGACGCTGCTCCTCACTCTCGCATCCATGCAAAACAGTCTTTTGTCTTATAATGCGGAGGCCAATCTATCTGACGACGGAGCTTGTTCAACCCTTTGGTCGTTGATCACCCGGCTCGCTCGTTCACGCTGAAGGACCTCGCCGCGACTCCCCGACAGCAGCTTGCGCTGGTGCTCGTCGTTGCGGCCGTGTTGTTCTTCGTTAGCCTGGGCTCGCTTCCCCTCGTCGAGCCGGACGAAGGTCGAAACGCTGAGGTCGCTCGCGAAATGCTCCTCACGCGGGACTGGATCACACCGCACTTCGACACGCTCACCTATCTCGATAAGCCCGCCATGTTCTTCTGGTTGGTCGCAGGTTCATTCCGCCTGTGCGGCGTCTCTGAGTGGGCCGCGCGATTGCCCTCCGCGCTTGCTGCGCTGGGCACCACTTTTCTCGTCTGGCTGCTGGCGCGACGGATGTTTGACGAACGAACGGGGCTCCGCGCCGGAATCGTCTGGGCGGCGACGCCGCTGGTTATCGCCTACGCTCGCACCGTCATCTTTGACATGACGCTCACCTTCCTGGTGACGGCGGCGCTGGTGTGTTTCTGGTTCGCGGAAGCATCGGGCTTCAGTGAACCTTGGCTCGATGTGGGTATGTTTAGCGCGATGGGTTTGGCGACGTTCGAGAAGGGGCCAGTGGGGTTCATCATCCCGCTGCTCTCGATCGGAGCTTACGAGGTGGCGCGCCGCCGGCTTCGCGACCTTGGCAGATTGCGCTGGGGGATCGGGCTCGCGGTGTTCTTCCTGACCGCCGCACCGTGGTACGTCGTGATCTCGATACGCCACCCTGACTATCTGCATTACGCGGTCTGGCAGGAAACGCTGCTCCGATACGCGACCGCCAAGTCGCGCCGCGCCGGCAGCCTTTTCTATTATGCTCCCGTGTTCTTCGCTGGCTTCATGCCCTGGAGTTTCTTCCTGCTGTTTGCGGCATGGAACCGCCTGCGGAAGTGGCGGGCACTGAGGGACGACGTCCATAGGGCGGCACTTTTCCTACTGGCTTCGGCCCTTGCCCCTTTCATTTTCTTTTCGCTTGGACGCTCGAAGCTTCCCGGTTACGTCCTGCCCGCGATGGTTCCGTTGAGCATTCTGATGGGCCGCGTCTGGAAGGACGTCGGCTCGGAAGAGGAACCGCGACGGCGTGTGGACTGGCTGACCGCAGGTTTTGGAACGTTACTCGTCCTGGGAATCCTGATTGCGGCGTCACCTCAGTTGCTCCGCTTCCCGTCGGTTGCGACACTTACCGCGAGAAGGGTTCCGCCCGTTGTGGCGGCGTACCTCAAGGGATCCTTGTTCACCAGCGGCGTGATCCTGGCGGCGATCGGAGTTTTCGGACGCCACCTCGCAGTACGTCGCCAGGGAACGGCCCTTTCGCTTGCCACATTCGTCCTGCTCGCGATCTCGATGCCACTGCTCCTGTTGCGCTGGCTTCGGCCCCTGAGAATCTATGCCGAGACCAGTTCCAGCCGGCAGCTCGCTTCGACCTTGCTCGCGAGCCCGGAGCGCAATCAGCCGGTCTACGGTTTCTACTACTTTCGCACGAGCCTGCCGTTCTATTTGCAGCGCTCTGTGGGGCTGGTCACCGAGAGTGGCGGTGAGACAACGAGCAATTACATCAGTTCGGAGTGGAGCCGGCTTCCAAGCGAGCCGAGTTCCCTCGGACAGCCAATGGGTGTGACACCGAGTCCTGGGCTTCCACTCTTCGTGGATGGGGCTGGTCTAGCTGAACTCGCGCGCTCGACTCAACAGCCTTTCCTCGTCATGTTGCGCAACACCCACGTGGGGCTGTTTAGCAAGTCGGTGAGAGGCGTGGAACTGTTGTGGACCGCGTGGGACTACTCCGTCGTCGAAGTCCCAGCCGCACCCCAGCCCGGCGCCGATCAAACGCCGGCGATCATTGACAAGGTGGTTCACTGAAGGCGTTCGGAAGCGCAATTACCATCGGGAGGGCCAGCATATGGAGAACGCTGCTGCACCGCGGTCGTATGGTATCGACCGCCAGATGCAGATCTACCAGAGTGGCGTGACAGGGGCGAAACCCGCGGTGCCTGCGGACTTGGCGAGACTTGAGCGGAAGGCGAAGGAGAGTCTGTCGCCTGAAGCGTACGACTACATCGCCGGCGGAGCAGGCGGCGAAGACACGATGCGCGCGAACCTGGCTGCCTTCGCGCACTGGCGCATCGTGCCGCGAATGCTGCGCAACGTCTCGGTGCGAGATCTCCGAGTGAAGCTTCTGGGGCTCGAGTTGCCGGCGCCCGTATTGCTCGCGCCGATCGGAGTACAGGGGATCGTCCACCGCGAGGCGGAGCTTGCTGCGGCGCGCGCCGCGGCCAGCGTGGGCATTCCATTTGTCCTCAGCACCGCGAGCTCGAGGACGATCGAACAGGTCGCCGGCGTCATGGGTGATGCGCCACGGTGGTTCCAGCTTTACTGGAGCAAGGACTCGGAGATCACCGCCAGCATGGTGCGGCGCGCCGAGCGCACTGGATACAAGGCCATCGTCGTCACGCTCGACACCGCTCTGCTGGGCTGGCGTGAGCGTGACCTCGAGTATCCGTATCTGCCTTTCTTGAGCGGCGAAGGCCTGGCGAATTACTTCAGCGATCCAGCGTTCCGCGCTCAGCTCGCAAAGCCGCCCGAGCAGGATCCGGTGGCGGCGGTTCGCCACTGGCTCAGCATCTATTCGAACACCGCGCTGACCTGGGACGACCTGGGAGGTTTGCGACGCCACACCTCACTCCCCATCCTGCTGAAGGGGATCCTGCACGCGGACGACGCGGCGGAGGCGGTGCGGGGCGGGGTCGATGGCATCATCGTGTCGAACCACGGCGGCCGTCAGGTGGACGGCGCCATCGCTGCGTTGGACGCGCTGCCTCTGGTGGTGCGGTCGGTCGGCGGGCGCATCCCAGTGCTCGTCGACAGCGGCATACGGCGCGGCTCGGATGCGCTCAAGGCTGTCGCGCTCGGCGCACGGGCTGTGCTCCTCGGCCGGCCCTATCTTTGGGGTCTCGCGGTGGCGGGCGAGCAGGGCGTGCGCGAGGTCCTGCTCAACTTTCTGGCCGACTTCGATCTGGCGCTGGCTCTGAGCGGCTACACCTCATGCGATCAATTGAACGAGTCAGCGCTGGTGAGGACGGAGAGTTGATTCAGGCGACCGGACCGCTGCAATCCCGGCGGTCTTCACGCTTGGTGCGAAAGGGGGGACTCGAACCCCCACCCCTTGCGGGACCAGATCCTAAGTTTAGATCGCCCCACTGATTCTGAAGCAGATCAACAACTTAACTCGGCAAATTCCGAACAAGTCGGGCAAAATCCGCAACCCCAGGCGCAACCCGGATTCTGCATCAAATCCATCGTCTGACGCCGAGCGCAAAGAAAGACGGTGGAGCGTGACGCCTGGCGCCAGTTTCGCCAAGCAGTGCCGTAACGTTATTTACCACAAGTTAGTTAACTCCTGACCGAGGCCTACCTGCCCCAGGTCATGATGCACCGACGCGTTCGCCACTGCCATCGCGCGCTTCTGAGCGGCGTGGAATCGATCGAGCTAGTACGCACGGTTGGAGATTCCGAGTGACGGCGCATGGCGGTTGACAGAGAAGTTGCTGTCAGCACGAATCTGGCGTTCTGCGGTGTGGACGCTCCTGGTACATCTTTGTCGACTCTGATAGGGTCGGCGCGCTGAGGGCATCACTGGGCGAATGCCGTTCGCAACGCTTTACGCCTCACGCGTCAGCCAATTCTGGCATGGAAGGGCGGTGTCGTCCGCAATAATTGTGAATGCGCCGATTCACACCTTCAAATAGCGACTAGGTCGGAGGTGTGCGATCCTGTCGTTGACGCCGAAAATCGATTCTCTTTCTAACCTGTGACGAACGCTCTGGATCTCTTGCTGGATGCCCCTTGGTCATGGACGTGGGAACACGCAGGACCGCTCACTTCAACGTCACGGCTCATCCCATCGGGGACGGGAGGTTCCGGGATTTCCGGAGGCATCAGGGCAGAGAAACTGTACCGCTTCCTCATCCGCTATCACGACAGCAGCTACTCCTCCCAGCTCGATTCGGCTCTGAAGGGGATGGGATTAAGCATCTTGACAACGCCGTTCCGTGCGCCCCTAGTCGGAGCGATCCGCCCCGGGTGTTTGGATTTCCTGATTCGCTGCACGAGAGACAATCCAGCCTAGGGCCAGGGATACCAGAACAATACACCTTGGTCATGGTGGTGCCGTCAGGCGGTGACCATTTTCCTGAACCGCGTCGGTCAAGGAGATGATAGGTTCGATGACCGCGCGCTGCGCGGGCGAGAGGTAGGCCGCAACTCCACCCTCAAAATAGCTTCGGATGCGGTCACACACTTTGGCGGCCGTAATCATGTGCATGCAGTGCGGTAGACCGTTCACCACATCGACGCACAAACTCTCCGGGCGGTCCTTGGCATCCCCGTCACCCAGAGGCGCCGTCCGCGACTTCCAACATCCTCCGTTGTCGCAGCAGCGCAACGCCCCGACGGTGTGTATGAACTGATGGTGGGGATAGGCTTCCCAATGCGGCGGCTCCCGGCCGCCGGCGATGACCACGCAAGGCTTGTTCTTGGGTCCTCCGCTCCTAACGGGTACTGCTGCCGCCAGATGCATGGACAGACTGACCGGCCCCAGCACCCCTTGGGCGTGGTAGACCAGCCGAACCAACTGCCTTAAGTCGGTCCGGCCACGCAAGTCGATCACCCCATTGAGGGGAGGATGATGGTGCCGCCGTTCGCCGACCTGTACGAACAGGATTTTGCCGCGGAAATGATCCACCACTTCCTGATACCGCCGAGCGTCCCACCACTTGATGGTGAAGTCGGATTTCCCTCCCGCCACCACGAGCCAGAACGGAACCGGAGTCTTGGTGATCTCCTGCACCTGCGATATCCAGGACTTCTCCCGGTCAGTAAGGTGGAGGTCGCCCTTGAATGCGGTGGGCCTGATCTTTAACGCCAGGCGTTCGCTCAAGAATTCGATGAATCCATGGACGAAGTGGTAAGGAGCCTGGTTGCTGCGGTGAATCAGAGGATAGTGGCACTCGATCACTTCCACTTCAGGTGCGGTTTCGTCGAGGCAGGTGAGGTAAGGATTATTCTCCCAAAGCTGCGGGCAGGAAGTGCGCACGTCAGTCAGAAACTGGTTCAGATAACACAGGTGCAGGTCGCGCACCGCCGCCGTCAGCATGACGATGTCGCCGGGAGACTGGAAGTTGGTAAGAATGAGCTTCCGCATCGACGAGCTCATGGAGGTCCTGAGAGTGGCGGCCGGACGGCTCAACCCTCTGAGGTCTCGGCTGGCTGAGGGACCGTGGTAGCGAATTTCGAAAGTAACACGTCGAGGATGGGTCTCGCTCGGCAAAACTACGTCACGCCCGATTCACCGCGGTGAAAAAAGCGCCATGGCGACGCATAAACCAGCAAGGGTTGCGAGAGCGCCGGCGAGTACTCGCTGGTCCGGCCGCACGCTGTAACGTTCCCCCAACCCGATCAGTGTGGCGCACGCCATCGGCCAGAGGCTGTGGCCCGCAAGCGCGCAGGCTGCCATCAAGGCCCAGCAACTGGTCAAACACCCGCCTCCAATCATCCATCCGTATCTTAGACAATCACGGTCTGCGCGCCACCCCTGGGGCGCAAGGGGAACAGTTCGGTGGCACGAGCGTACGGCGCGCTGCTTTGCCTTCGTCAGTTGCCAGACGGCGGCGAGAGCAAAGGCTCCTCCCATGATCATTGAATCCAGCGAGACATGCTGTCTCAGTAGGGAGAGAGCGACGGAAATCAAGATACCGGCACCCAGCCAAGCTCCCAGGTAACCCGCCACAAAGCCGAGGATTGCGCGGTGACGTCGTGCCCACAGGCTTCTGGCTGCCACGTAGCGGATCGAATCAACAATCAGAGGCACCATCATGGCGATGACCATCACGGACCAATGGAAGACCTCTGTGGTCCAGGAACTCCACAGCCCGACTTCGACGTGATGATGGCGTTCGGAGGCGGCTGGCACTACTAGCAGTAGCCACGCGGCTCCACTTAGGCCTAGGCTCCACCATTCAGGGTGTCGCCACAACCATAACCGCGCCTCACACACGGCAAACCCTATCCCCGATGGTTCCGATTTTGTAAGCCAGGATTTCACGCGTAATACAGGCTTACGCGTCCTACGTGAATCTCGTGGTCGCTAGTCCGGTCGGCAGCGCTGAGTGCATGTTTCTCTGCGCTCCCCCAGGGTTTGGGAGCAAAGGTCACGCGAACGTTCTGCGGGTCCCAAGCGCCTTTCGATTCGAGCGCATCGATGATCTTGGTGACGTCTAGCCGGTAGTGCAGACCGGTGCCCGGCTGTCTCTCATCCGCGCGGCTGGATTCGACGACGCCAAACATCGGCAGATCACCTGCATAGAGTTCGGCATGGTTCGCTGGATCCGACCCCTCTGGAACGTTCAAGTAGACCGAGTAACGTCTGGCCCGGCCTGAACCGGTGACGTTCTCAATATTCAGATAGATTTTTCGTGGCGCCGCGCCGACCGCCCTGGCCTCCCGCGCAGGTCCAGTCGGGGGATGCACAACCATGCGGGCATGAGCGGGCTGTCCGGTGAGAGTGACCGGTTCGGAGCTAGCGCCGACCATCTCGGGAATTGGACGCTCGGCCATGGCGAACCTCGGAACGGCCGACGGAGTCGGCTGCGGTAGAGGGTCAGACTCGTCCTCGTATTTATATAATAAGGGAGAGGCCGTGCTGTCAACAACCTGACCGGATGTCATCGAAGCGGCGTTCCCCGAAGCATCATGGAATTGGAACGCTACTCCGGTCAGCCACTGTGAATCGCCGGGATTCACGTGCTTAGAGTCGCGCTGACGCCAAACGTTCCACAGCCGGTCAATGTTGGCGTGATGCAGCCAGAAAATGGGATCTAACGCCGCCGTGTTGAAAGCCCCCATCCAGCCGCCGACCGCCACGTGCATGTTGCCGTGGGGCGTCGTCTCGAGGCTGCCGGTCACTCCGCCTGAATGATGGAACGTTGTCTGCGGGCCCCCGAACCCCGGATCACCACCGGTTGAGGCCGCGGGGAAGGCGGCTTCACCCAGGCACGCGCTGACGTCGACATCTGCAGCGTCCCCGACGGGGTTCCCATTATTTCCCTCATCGCGAGCCTGGACCAAGAGCGGATTGGGAGAGCCATCCGGCATTTTCTGGGCGATGAACGCGGCAGGCAGCCGCCTAGAGTCCTCGTTGTTCCCATCACTGTAGTTCCAGTAAGGAAGAGCCCAATCCGACGGGCCACCCAGCTTCACGATCGCTGCTGTTACGATCTGCTCAAAATAGAACAGATACATGCGATGCCACGATAAGAAGAACCACGAGCTGTGCTGGCACTGCCGCCAGAACGTTTGTTGATCTCCATTGGAAGGGAGCACATCCCCCGGCTGGGCGGGTGAATCCGCCGCTGGAGGAGGGTAATCATGGATTGCGGCTTGATATCGCCAACTGGTGGGATCTTGAATGAGGCGCTTTTGCATCTCACCAATAGCCTTGGCGTACCACAGAAGGATCGGATCCCAGGTAGCTAACTTCCTAGCATCCCTGCGTATTCGCACTCCAGCCGCGCTACTGCTTGAATCGGAAGATGAGTTGCTGGAATCCGAAGACGTGCTGCTGCTTGAGTCGGACGATGAGCTGCTGGAGTCCGAAGAGGCGCTGCTGCTCGAGTCCGAGGATGAGCTGCTGGAGTCCGAAGAAGCGCTGCTGCTGCTCGAATCGGACGACGAGCTGCTGGAGTCCGACGAGGCGCTGCTGCCGCTCGAATCGGACGAGGTACTGGAGTCTGAGGAGGCGCTGCTGCTCGAATCGGACGAAGAGCTACCGACATCCGACGAGGAGCTGCTGGACTCGGAGGACGCGCCTGAGTCTGATGAACTGCTTGAGTCTGCAGACGAGCTGCTGGAGTCGGAGGACAGCCCCGGGTCTGAGGAACTACTCGAGTCGGGTGAAGAACTGTCGCTCGAATCCAACGGAGTGTCAGCCGGTGCGCGCTTCGCTGACGACTTGCGCGAGCTTTTCTTGGATGTCGCCATGGCCACCCCACACGCCCAAGGAGGGCTCACCGGGTAACTGATGCCGTCGTAAGTTTTTCGGCTAAGCCAAACGCCGCGAGACCCTATCAAACCTGACTGCCTAATGTCAAGCGCGATGATGTCGAGAATTTCAGTACGATAGAGATGGTGTAAGACCACAATCGGTTAGGATCGCTGCCTCGGTATAGAGTCCATGGGCGTGTGATAACTCTGAATGGTGAGGCCGAAATGCAACGCACTGTCTACGCTTGACGATTCACGGCGGCGTCTGCCGCGATCTCTAGGTATCCGAGGCACTTACGCGCCTCGGATACCTGAACTCACAGGTTTTGGCCAGAGCAGATTGCCATTCCAAATTCCTCTTTTCCGAAATTTCCACTTGACTTAAATTTAAGACTTGCTATTGTCTACGGCGTTCAAACGGAGCGCACCGGAACTATCGATCAATCCCAACCAAGCGGCACCATCTATGCGAGTGCTCTGGATTTCGGACAGTCCGGACACCCCATCGGGGTTTGGCAACGTAACCCGCTTCGTCTGCGAGGGCCTCGCCCGCCGCGGCCACAGCTTGAGCATCCTGGGATGGCAGACTCACGACATCCACGACTGGAACGGATGTAAGGTCTATCCTGCCGGTCAGACTTTGGGCAGTCAGGCTTTGTTTCCCTTTCTGGTGCGGAACCGCCCCGAGATTGTGATCGCGCTCGGAGACGTCTGGTGGCTGCCCTACTTCTCGGCGCCGCACGTGCGGCGTCAAATGGAGCTGACGGACACACCGTGGGCGCTTTACTTTCCCATCGACGGCGACATTGAGGGCGAACGCCTTCCAGCGGGTTGGGTGGAACTGCTGCGGGAGGTGGACGTGCCCATCGCGATGAGCTGTTATGGCGAGCGCGTCGTGCGCCAGTGCGGCGTCTCCTGCCACGTGATTCCCCACGGTGTGGACCTCGATGTTTTCTGCCCGCCGCCGGACCGCGAGGCAGCCAAGGCTGTGATCGGCGCCCAGGGAAAGTTCCTGGTCCTTTCGGATAGCCGCAATCAGCCGCGCAAGATGCTCCCGCGCCTGCTCGAGATCTTCGCGCGGTTTTCAGCGATCCGGCCCGACACCTTGCTGCATCTTCACACCGACCCCGAGGACGAGTTCACGCAGTCTGGCATCTACTCTTACGACGTTCGCGCCGACGTGCGCCACCTGGGGATTGAGTCGAAGGTGCGTTTCACACCGGGGTTGAGCATGAAGCGTGGGGGAGGCATCCCACTTCAGCAACTCGCCGCCTACTATCAGGCCGCCGACGTCCATCTGCTGGCCTCGACCGGCGAGGGATTCGGTTTACCCACGCTCCAAGCGGCCGCCGCTGGCGCCGTCCCCATGGCCGGCGACTACAGCGCCAGCCGGGAGTTGGTGGAAGGCCACGGTGAGTCCATCGCCATCGCGGAGTGGAGTGAGAACGAATTCGGGATCCGGCGCGGGCTGATCGACATCGACGACGCCGTTCGCAAGCTCGCGATGTTCTACGACCATCGCGAATTGCTGCGGGAACGCTCCGCCCGCTCGCGTGAGTTTGCCCTGTCCTACGGCTGGGATAAAGTCATCGACCAGTGGGACGCGCTGCTCGGTTCCATCGGCCGGCGGCGGCGGCGCATCTTGAGGGTATCCCAGGCCAAGCCCCTGCCTTCGAGGGTGGCGGCGCAGATTATTCCGGAGATTCCAGGCGCTACGGTCAAGCTTAATGTCGTGGAGCGGCAGTTCGGGCGCCTGGAAGCCGGCATCAAGGCGGACTCGAGAGGGCACCTTTCCGACGTGTGCATTCCCGCGATTCAAAAAGCCTGTGAAGTGGCCGGCCTTCGCCTGCTCCGCAGTCCGGGTTACCTGGGCGTGGCGCCGCATGACCAGGAGGTCTTCGCCAGTCTGAAGTTGATCTTCCCCGTTTTGGGCGGGTGGGTCCCGAGTTTCTCGGCGCCGGTCGAGCCGGCGGACGAGAGTCTCAGCGTGATCCCGCTGGACGACTTCAAGGAAGCGCGGTACGACCTGGCGCAGTCCGTGCTGCTGCTCAACGCCAGCCGAGAGTTTCCCGACGAAGTGCTCGTTGACGCCGCGCTTTATGGCGTCCCGTGCGTGGGCGCCGGAGCTTCGGAGGTGCAGCGAACATTATGGCCTGAACTGGTGGCGGAGAACCCGCTTCATGCCACGGAACTGGCTCGCGGGTTGCTGACGAACGCCGCGCGGCTGCGGCGCATCGCGGCTTGGGCGAAGGCGGCTTGCCGGGAGGTCTACTCTCCGAGCGAGCAAGATGCGGCGGCGTGGCTTCGCCAGCTCCACGCGGCGCAGTCATCGCCCGTGCTGGCGTCGACGAGTTGATAGGCCCATGGCCACGCAGATGTACATCGTCGCGTTCAAAGGAACATTCAGCCAGGAGGTATCCCGCAACGTGCAGCACTGCGTGCGCCAACACGGAGGGCTCATCCTGATGGTCGTGCGAACCGGCGTCATCGTGGCGCTGGACGACTCTCAGGCTCCGATGGTCGAGAAGCATCCGGATGTCGCGCTCGTGGGCGGGGTGACGCTTAATCCGCGCGGCTACGCCGCCGAACGGCTGCAACGAATCTTTGCCGAGAATCTGAGCAAGCAGCTCGAGATCAAGACGGAGTAAGGCCGAACCAGCGTTGCACACAGGAGGAATCCATGCCCAATGTCGGAGCAGAGCTCGCCAGTGTTCCGTTTGGAAAGATGATCTATGACATGGCTTCGGCGATTGCGCGAAGCCAGATCGCCCTGGACAAAGCCTCAATCGAGCTAGTCAAAGTCCTGGCTAACACGACTTTCGACTACGTTCCCGACGTCGTAGAAGTCCTGACGCCCAACCCCCGGCAAATTCAGCCGAAGGGTAAGCCACCGATGGTCGACAAGGATGGAAACCCCGTGATGGTTACCGGCGTTCAAGTGGATACCGACGTCGCGAAACCGTTCCCGCTCACCTTGCTCCAGGCGGGCGTGAATCCTACGTTCTACGCTTTCACCAATTCGACCATCGAAGTGAAGATGTCGATCACCAGCACGCAGGAATCCTCGAACTCGCTCGATGTGGGAGTGCAGGTGACGGCCTCGGCCGACTTTCTGTTCGCCTCGGGCTCGGTCACCTCGCACGTGAATTTCACGGCCTCCAACAAGTATTCGTACTCGGTGACCGGGTCGAGTTCGATGTCAACCACGCTGGCTCCCGTGCCCCCGCCGAAGAATATGATGCCCAGGTTCTTCCTGGTGAACGCCATGGATCCGGCGAAGATCACCATCAGCCAGAGCTAGGTCTGGTTTGGACGAGAGCTGGTTCGAAAGATGTGTCGTGGGGCGGTCGCGCTGGCGTCCGCCCCACTCTGGCGAAAGGTCCGGGGCCCTTGTCTCGACCGCGTTCCGCGCCCTGACGTACTGCGCGCCGGGACGAGATGTGGGGCCGGATAGCCTTCGGTTTGTGGAGGAGCGATGCCTTTACCCACCATCACTCAAGTCGGCAACGAGCTCCAAGAGGCGAATTTCGGAGAGATCCTGCGCTCCATCGCTCAGGGCATCGCCGACGGCCAGCAGGCTCTGGACCTGGCCGCCGTGAAAACCCTCATCGTCCTCTCCAAGACCATGGTCGACATCATTCCCGAAGTCACCGAGGTTGTCACCGCCCAGCCGCTAACGATCCCGATTTCCGGCCAGCCTTCCGTCCAGGTAACCGGGGCGAGAGTCACGGCCAACGCCTCCGACCCGGTCCAGATGACGGCGTTGCAGGCGGGCATGCTGCCGACCTTTTATCAATTCACCGAGGCGACCATCCAGTTGAAGGTGTCGATCCAGCTTCGCCAATCCACCCAGGCCGACGCCGAGGGCAATCTGCCGATTTTTGCATTTGCTTCCCACGTGAATTTCCGGACGCAGAATATCTATTCCTATCAGGTCGATGCTTCTTCGAGCGTAACCGCCACGCTGAAACCGATACCGCCGAACACGCGTCTGCTGCCCTCGAACATCCTGGTGAATACGCTGACGGGCAAGCAGCCGTCGGTGACCGTCAGCCCGTAACCGGCGCGCCGAGCCGCTTGCCGAGAGAGGTGTCCCGATGCCGAGCAATGATCCACTTTCCAACGCAGTTGAAACCTTCGCGGCTCCGATTGAGGGCCTGATTGTGGCGTTGGGCCAGGGTGTCGCCGACGCCCAGCGCGCGCTCGACCAGAATTCGGTCCAGACCCAGGAGAAGATCGATTCCGATCCGGTATTGTCGCAATACGGGCTGCAGGCCACCTGGTATCAGTTTCCCACCGTGAATCTGCAGCTCAAACTGTCGCTGGCGGTTGCGGAGGATCAATCTTCGACTCCATCTTCGGGCGCGTCGAGTCCGTCGCTTCTTAGCAGGCTGCATCTCGTGGCGCAACCGCTCAGCGCATCCTTTCAAACCCATTTCAACTACGACGCGCAAGCGGCCACCCAAATCAATCTCACCATGGTGCCCGTCCCTCCACCCAAGGCGGCAGACCAGTCGCCGCCCAAGATGACGCTGGCAGCCGTCCAGGCGGCGGCGCTGGGCAGTCCCACCCCATTCGTCACGGTAACGGATGCTCATGGGAACAAGACGCCGGCGAGCACGGACGGGAAGGGCAACACCCTGGTCTTCAACGCGAATTTCAACGCCGTGGCGCGAATCTGGTATGTGATGCAGTACGCGCCCTCGAACGCGGCCGTTGTACCCGTGGTAGTCGCCGTCGATGACGCCACGGGATCCGTGCGTGTCATCAGCACGCCCTAAGGAGGCGCGTCGTGCCCGGGCCGCCCATCGACATCGTGCATCCGATCTTCCCGATCTTTTTTAGCGGTCCGGCGATCAGCTCTTTATCTCCCCCGGGCGCCGTGGTGAACGACGCCGCTTTCATCCTGACCGTGAACGGCAGCGGTTTCGCCAACGGCGCGACGGTGAACTGGAACGGAGCGGCCCGCGCCACCACCTTTGTGAGCGCCAACCTGCTCACCGCATCGATTGCCGCCGCCGATATCGCGGCCACCGCCGCCGGCCAGCTCCCGCCCGCCGCCAACGTTACCGTGACCAACCCGGGCGGCGCCGGCTCGAATGCGGTGCCTTTCAGCATCATCCCTGATATCACCGGCATCGAAGCCGTTCTCAACACGATTCAGACGATGACGGCGGCTCAGTTCCCGGCCCAGCAGCCCGGCCTCGTACAAGCCGTGAACAATCTGTCTAGCTGGGCGAATATTCAGATAACGACGATCAATAATCTTAAGAGCCAGGTGAACAACTTGAATGCGCAGAACGCGAACCTGACCAGCCAGGTCGCGAACTTGAACGCGCAGGTCACTCAACTCAATGCCACGGTGGCCCAGCTTCAGAGCCAGTTGGCGGCCGCCAAACACCAGACGGCGTCTCCCCTGGATGTCGCCCAGTCGTTCAAGGGTGTTGTCGACCAGATCCAACAGGCGGCGCGGCAGGCGGGCGGAACCCAGACGACGCTGACAAACATGAACATCCAGCTCAAGAGTCTGGTCAACGTTCAGCCGGGCGCGCAACCGAACACGACGGAAGCCGTTCTGGTGTTTCCGGACCCGACGGCGTTGCCCGATCCCAATCATTTGTCGACCCTCACGCTTTCGTTCGGCGCGATCCCGAACCTGAAGGCTGCGGCAGCCCCGGCGCCGACGCCAAGCGGGCCAACACCGGCGCCCGCGCCAACGCCCCACGCCACCGCCGCCGAGGCGCACCCGGCAGCCGCTCCCCCGGCGCCGACTGAGGCGCCGCCAACTGAGACTCCGGCAGCGCCCGAAGGACAAAAGGCTCACGAGTCGATCACCGAGCGGCTGGTGGACAAGATCCGTTCACTTGGGACGCGGCGCACCGAACCGATGTCTTAGCCGAGCTGCGCTGGTCAAGCCGAGACCAGCAAGAAGAGAGCGTTCCATGCCCCTGCTCGCCCAAAACCTCTTCGAAGCACGCGCCGCCTATTCCGCGCTGGAGTTGCGCGTCCAGTCAGCCGAGCAGACGACCACGACGCTTCAGGCGACCGTCGATAACCTCCGCTCCACCCAGAGTGTGATCGTGGACCGGGCCAAGCTCCTGACCCAGTACACGGTGGGACAGGTGCAGTCGAACGCGCAACTGACGGCGGATCAAGCCGGCCGGGTGAGTCCTGACTTGCCTCTCGACGCGTTGATCTCCTCACTTGGCCTCGCCGTGGCGCTAGCTGAAGCATCCATGCCGGATCGTGCCCTCAATTCCGTCAACGTAACGCTGCAAACGTATCTGACGTTCGATGCCAACTCCAAGGTCGCCGGAGTGCGCCTTTATCAGCCTGAGCTGGGACAGCCCAACGCCCTGGCCACTACGTCGTTTGAGATCGCCAAAGTGGCTCCCCCTGCGGGTACCCCGGCGCCTCGCGACCTTTACGCCGTGCTCCAGGACAAGCAGTCCCTTTTCACCAACCCCTTCTGGATCCGGTTCGCGGCCGGCACTCCGCCGTCACAACCCGCGGCGCAGATTGTCGCCGAGATTGCCAAGGTGTTTGCGAATATCGGTGCTTGGACCCTTCCATTTCTCGTTCAGGAAGCAGCGGCTATCGCAGGCTTTGAGACTACGCTCTCGGCGCTCATGGCAGGAACAGCGCCGCAGGAGCGGGTGTCGGCCTTTGCAACCGTGGTGGCGGCGCTTTCCACTCTCACCAAGGCCCTCGATCCGGCAACCCGGTCAAACTTTGTGGCCGGTGATCTTCATGCGCTGGAGGCCGCGCTCGACGCCACAACCAGGATTGCAGCCACCCTACTGCCGTGAGCCCGCGCGAACCAGCACCCGAGAAAGTGAAAACACGCCGAGCCGCTCGGAAGCGTCAGGAGTTCCTGGAACAGCTCCAGGCGGAACGCTCGCCGCGCTCCCAGCTTGCGCCGCGTCCGCGGGAGAAGGGCGAGTCAAGGCTCGCCCAGCTTCGCGAGGAAGATCGTCGGGTAGAGCAGACCGAGTCAGCGGGGGCTCTGCGGGCGGAGGAGTTGCACGCGGCAGGCCAGCGAAGACAGCAGCAAGCACCCCGCACCGCACAGCTTCGAGAGGAACAGCGGCCCGCTCGGCAGAGAGAGGCGGCGGAGGTTCAGCGGGAGGAGGAGTTGCGGGCGGCCGTCCGGCTGAGGCAGGAGGAAGGACGATCCCGTGCGGCCAAGCTTCGAGGGGAGCAACGGCTCGGGCGGCAGAGAGAGGCGGCGGAGGTTCAGCGGGAGGAGGAGTTGCGGGCGGCCGTCCGGCGAAGGCAGGAGGAAGGACAATCCCGTGCGGCCAAGCTTCGAGAGGAGCGACGGCTCGCGCATCAGACGGCAGCGGCGCGAACCCAGCGGGAAGAGGAGTCGCGCGCGGCAAGAGCGCCGGAATCGCAGGACGTGCAACGATCGACACGGGCGGCGCAGCTTCGGCCGGAGCATCGATTGTCGCTTCCGAGTGAAACGACGCGAGCCCGGCCGGAAGTCGAGCCGCGGCTGTCGGTTCGGCGTCAGCAGCAGGTACAACAGGAGCAGCGCGAACAGGAGAGTCGCGCCGCCCAGCTTCGGAAAGAGCAACGAAGGCGACAGGTTGAGGAGCGGCAACGGGAAGCCGCTCTCGAACTGGCACAACCGGCAGAACCTCAGCCGGAAACCTTGCGACCTCGGCCCCCGGCCGCCGAGGAGCCGGCGCCGGCTGATGTGCGCAGCCAGCGACAACGGGAGGCTGAGGCCACGGTTACGCGCGGTGCGGCGCGTCAGCAGCAACTGGCGCAGCGCCGTGCGGCTCCACAGGCAGAAGCTCACTTGGCGCCTCGCCGGGCCGCGGAGCGGACCACTCCCGAGCAGCCCGTCGATGAACTTCTTCGCCTGAAGACGCAGGACAGCTTCGTTGTCGACGACAACGGCGGCGCGGTGAACCTGCGGGGCGTTACGGTGCGCGGTCTGGATACGGTGACAGCGGCGCCAGGCCCAACGTTTCCCGCCGCTCTGGCGCTCGACGACCGCAATCTCGCTGTGCTCACCGGTCTGTGGCGCGTGAACCTGGTGCGAGTACCTTTTCAGGCCCAGACGATCCTGTCCGGCAACGGCTCACTCTCTGGGGACGATATTCTGGCGGGGCTCGATGACCTCGTGGCGACGGTCACGGTGGCGGGTGCCTACGTCCTGCTGGCTCTCGAAGCGCCGCCAGGCGAGCTGCCGCTTGCCCCAGATGCCAACACCTTTCAGGCCTGGCAGCAACTGGCGAAGCACTACGAGGCAGAGCACGGTGTTCTATACGAAATTTTCGCGTCGGCATCGCCCCGTTCGCCCGACTGGCTGCAAAGGGCGGCAGCGCTGGTGGGACTCATTCGCCAGAACAATCCGGCGTCGTTGATCTTCCTGGGGAGCGAGGCAGGCGGGGTCTCGGTGACCGAGCTGCCTTTGCGACTCACCACCGGCGAATCCGCCGTCAACATTGTTTACACGATCGACGTGTCACCCGAGCACCATCCCAGCCCAGACGACGGGGAACTTCGCGCTCTAGTGGAGTCGTATCCCGTATTCGCATCGGAGTGGTCGAACGGCGGAACGGACTTTGGTCGTTTGTCAGGCTACGTTGCCGACCTCCTCGATCGATACGGAATTGGATGGGCAGCCGCGAACTGGAATGCCGACCCGCGGCTGGTGGGCGACGCCGCGCATCACGATTTTACGCCGACGGGCTGGGGGCTCATTGTTCAGCGTAGCCTCATGCTGCCCGCAAGACCCCTGCTCAAACCATTCGGGGCAGCCGCTGCCGCCTCGACGTTACGGACCGGCAACTCGTGAGCTCTCGTCAGGATGAAATACCTTTTGGGCATTCCCTTCACCAACCGCAAGGATCTGCTGGAGCGAGCGATTGCCAGCGTCAAGCCCTTGTGGCCCCACGCGCTGATCGTCGACAACTCGGAGCCGGGCCTCGACCCTGCGGCCTGGCCAGTCCAGGTCGTGCCCCCGCCAGTACCGCTGACTTTCTCACAGACCATGAACCTCCTGCAGCGGCTTGCCTCCGAAGGGTTGTGCGATGCGCTTCTCTACATGCACAACGACGCTGAGGCAGGCCCGGGCACCGCGGAACGATTGCTGGCCATTGCCGGGGAGGCGCTTGTTTCCGGGCGGCGCTGGGGTGTAGCGTTCACTCACTACGATACACTGGCGAGCTTCAATATGACCGCCGTGCGCGAGGTGGGGCGTTGGGACACCAACCTGCCGCAGTACTTTGCCGACAACGACTATTACCGCCGTGTCCGACTGGCGGGATACGAGATCATCGAGACCGGTCTTCCAGTCACCCACGCCGCCGGAGGAAGCAACACCATCAACAGCGACTCGCACCGTCTGTTCTTGAACGGTGTCACCTTTCCGCTGCATGAGAGGTATTACGCGGCAAAGTGGGGTGGCCTGCCGGGGCGCGAGACGTATGCCCGCCCCTTCAACGGGGTCGTCTGATTCGCACCGGGCAAGTACCGGCAGCTTTAGGAGAACACTCCCAAATCACGCGGATCAACGAAACGGATCCGCAGTTTGTTCCAGGTGGTGCCTTCTCGATCGAGGGGCACAGAAGTCTCAGAACTCGCCGGGGAGCGCTGCCGCAGCAGTTGGGACACGGAATCGGCAGGTGAGTTCGCGTCGGCTCCTGCATCCTGCAGTGCGCCCTGGGTCCGCAACCCCATGATCCCGTCGATGGCGCCGGGATCGAAGCCGAGTCTGATTAGCGAAGCCTGAAGAAACGCGACACCCTGGTCTAGCAGGCCGTCCACTTGCACACCAATCGCAACAATGGCGCTATGAGCCATCTGTGTGTAGGGTTTGACGCCGGCTCCAGCCTTCCCTTGCTTGGCATACGGGTAGACTGCATCGTGGCTGCCCCGACAGTCGAAGTGCCACGCCTCGCTCTGAGTGGCGTCGGTGCGTCAATGATGGGCAGAAAGCCGTGCGCTCGAGCGATCTCCCAGAACTAGCTCAGCGGGACACCGATTGAAGAGAGGTCGTATCGGAGTTCGTTCTCGAATCGCTGTTAGACGCTCTGGACGACGCTGATTTCGGCGTGTTCGTTATTTGCAGCGGACGATCTAACCAAGATCCGCGGACAAGAAATGAAGACCACTCGCGACAACATTATCTTCGAGCTCGGGTTGTTTGTCGGCCGTCTAGGGCGCAAACGCAGTTTCGTAGTCATGCCGAAGGGGATCGAAGGGCTGCACCTTCCCAGCGACCTGGTTGGCCTGAACATGGCTACGTTCGCTATCCCGACGGGTGTCCGACGGCTCGTAGCGGCTCTCGGGCCCGCGTGTAATAAGGTTCGGCGGGCGATCCAGGATACTGGCACCGTCCGAACTCTCGCCCCGAGCGAGGGAGGCAGCCTGGCGCTTCTATTTTCGCTTGCGTTACCGGAAACACAACAAAAGCATCTGGCGAATCTGGCGGAAGGCAAGACCACGGATTACCAAGGTTGTGAAACCCTGCGATCCGAGTTGCGGCATCTCGTCTCAGTAGGTTTGCTGGAGAAACTCCCAGGACGCCATATTGGTGACATGAAGTCAGGAGATACCTACGATCTCACTGAATTTGTGAAGCTGACGGATAGCGGCAGGCAATGGGCACAGCGGATCAAGCAGTCGCGTTCGAAGCTGTAAAGATCGCCCAGCCGATAACCGCTGTCGGAGTTGGACTTTAAGCTCAAGTTGCTGTCGCGAAACCTTTTCCCAAGCGTCAGAAAGTCCAGGTGGAGGAAGCGAAGCCCGTATCGGCGCCTCGCATTTAAGCCTGCGGCGCGATGGGTCAGCGGCTGAAAACGACAAAGCCATGGGCGGGAATGGTGATGTCCGCCGAAGTGGGCATGCCGTCCCAGGACGGCCCACTTGCGAAGATACTGCCGCCGTTCCCCACAGTGTTCGGGTTCGGCATCTGATCGTAAAAATCACTGTTGAAGATCTCACGCCATTGGCCGGAACTAGGGAAGCCAATCCGGTACCCAAAACGGTTGAATTCCTGCAGGTTGAACACGAACAGGATGTCTTCGCCCAGGCCTTCGATCCAACGATGGATAGCCATGACACGACTGAAGCTGTCGGCGGTCAAGACGCGCAATTGCTCGCTGCGCAGGGCAGGATGCGCCCGGCGCAGGCCAATCAGAGCTTTGGCGAATTCGAGATAGTCCTGCATCGTTGGGTCAACCGACAAGCCGGCCCAATTGATGAGCAACTTGGGAAAGAACTGTACTGCGTCATCCCACTGCTTGTCCTCTAAGAACTCCTCACCCATAAACAGCATGGGGATGCCCCGAGCGGCCATAAGGATACCCAGGGCTACACGGGACCGGCTGCGCGCATACCAGGAACGCGTATTCGAGGAATCGGCCAGGGAGGGAACGCGTGGCGAACTTCCCTGTTTGACGATATCGTGATTTTCCAGGCATGTTACAACGCGCCATGAGGCCGGGAAGCCAGGCGGCGTGTCGAGTGCACTGCGCACCGCCCCGAGGTCAACGAATGCGGACTGCCCGCCCGTCAACTGGCTGATGGTGGTGCGGACACCGTCGCGGAGTCGGTCGCCCCACTCGGCATCGAAGCCGAGCCCGTCCGGAACAGGCGTGACGCCTCGCGCCCGATTACTGTTCCAGTATTCAGCGATCTGAATCGCCTGGGGTTTGACGAACCGGACCGTACTCGTCATATCCTGGCTGCAGGGCCCGCCGCCGAAGCCCTCCATGTCACTCACCTGGTCATAGCGTATACCATCGATGTGGTATTCGTTCACGCAGAACACGGCATTATCAATGAGGAACCGCCGGATGTCCGCATTCCAGTAGGCGAAAACCCTGCCTCCGACATAGGTCTGGTCGGTGAAATACAGACTGAGGTTCTCGTCGCTGGTGGATTGGAAGTCGAAGAAGTTGATGCATTGAGGATCGAAGCCGCCCGGTGAGCCGGCGTGATTGTAAACCAGGTCAAAAAACACCGCGATGCCGTTCAAGTGCAGCATGTCGATGAGGCACTTGAGCTGGTTGGGGCCGGGCGCAAGCTGGTCGAGTGTGAGCAGACTCTGGCCGCGGGTCGCGAGCAGTGCGTTGGCTTTCGCGAGATAGCGTGGGAGTTCCTCATCGTGAACTTCATACGCCATCTCGGGCGAGTAGAAATCGAGGTTGTTGTAGCCGAGGCTGGTCTCGGTGGGGAATTCCTGGATGGGAAGGAGTTGGACGGCGTTGATCCCTAGATCGCGGAGGTAATCGACGCGGTCGAGGATGTCAAGAAAACGGCCGATCTGGCTCCGCTGATCCTGGCCCGCAGCGTCCACGCGATAGAACGCACCAACATGCAGCTGATACACGATGTAGTCATTGAACGCGGGCGGATGAAAACCTGCATCGTGCCAGGAGAAAGTGGCCGGCGAGCGGACAAGGCAATCGCAGTTGGGATAGGGAGGGTTGATCCCGAGAGCGCGAGCACGCGGATCGCGTTTGAGACCGGACCCTGCGCTGCCGACAACCCAGAACCGGTAGGGGTCGCCTTCTCCGAGACCGGGGAGAAACGCGCCCCAGGTGTTATCGCCCAGGGGGAAAAGTTGATCCGAGGCGGAGGGAGCGAAGCCCGGCGCTTGCGCGGCGGCAAGCGATGCGCCGGTAAGAACGTACATCGCGTGGGCGGCGGGAGCGAAGACGCGAAAGGTTACGCCGCCGGAAATGCTATTGGCCCCAAGCGGGGTGTTGCGATCGACGTGATCTTGTACGGTTGGCATATGACACAGAGGTTACGCCAAATACCCGCCTTGCGCGAGGAACGTTGCAGTCTTCCAGGTAAGGAAACGTCAGGCCCCTGCGGCAATCGGTTACGGTAGACCTGATTGAGGAGTTGCCAACGATTGTTGGTCTGCGCCTGAACGAGTATGCCTGCGCGACATCGGCGAAGCGCGCATCGCGATGGGATGCGCTCCCCGCCGGCTTTTCGAGAACCTCGAAGATGCCCAACTCGATGGCTTCGTCGAATTTCCAGGATGCTGTTCGCGTCCCAGGCCGGGTCAAGGGCCTGTCGGCGATCGAGCGCGGTGTCGAGCAGGCTCATCAGCATGGGTAGTCCGGCATAGGATTGCGGGGGCGAGCCAGGGGAGCAATGAAACTGCTGTTGCAGAAACTGGCCGAGCCTTGGCATTCGTCCGGCAGGATCATAGGCGGGCACGCCCAGAATAGCCGGCAGAATCTCGTTGGTCATCGGCCCGCCGCAAGCTTTAGTGGCTCCGGCCCCTAAGAAAATTACCGTCCCGGACATTATCCTCGCCCTTGAGTAGTGAAGCGTTTATACAGGTTATCACATTCCGATACGAAACCTACCCAGGCGGACTCGTCGCGACGGTGCGCGCCGATGGCATCTGCCGCCTACGACATACAAGCCGATCGCTGCCACTAACTCTCCAGCTCTCAAAAGGTTTCTCGAAGTTTCCAGCGGCGGCACGGTTCACACGTACTTGAATCCGCCCGTGAGGACGCCCTTCTGGCCGTCCGGGTTTACCACTTCCACGTCGGCCGGTCCCGCGGAGCCGGGTGGTGTGGTGGCGCTGATCGAGGTCGTGCTGACCGGGACGATGGAAGTCACCGGCGAGCCGCCGATATTCACTTTCGCGCCCGCCACGAAATCGCTTCCGGTGATGATCACTGCCGTCCCGCCCGCTGCCGGTCCGGAGTTGGGCGCGATCACTGCTATTTTGGGTGGCGGAGCCGCGTGATCCTTGCCGATCGGGGCTCTGGCAAACACGGTTTCAGCCACCTGCTTCAGCTTGAGCACCGCTTCTTCGCTGAAGAGTCCAACCAGGGCGCCCATGGCTGCGAAGCCAAACGGGGTGCTCGGCACTGTGGGCGTGGTCCCAGTCGTGGGCAAGAACCCGGCTCGGATGATGATATAGAAGATGGTGGAGAGGACGGCGCCGCTGAACGGCAGCAGCATGTACATCATCGCCCAACTCCAGACCAGCCTCCGGTTTCCGGCGTACCAATAGAGCGAGCGCAGTGAATGGAGTAGGCTTCCCAAGGCGCCGGCCAGCATGGCCATAAGAAACAGAGAAGTATTGAGCGAAATCCAGCAGGCGGATTTCGGCTCGCTGTTGTCGCACCAGAAGCAGTTCACCGTCCACACATCAGACTCTACAGGTCTTTGGGTCAGTTTGAAATGAATCGAGGCCGTGCACTTGGTCAGTGCTCAAATGACCGCGCCGAAGAAAATGAGACCGCGCCGGATTCCGAAATAGACCAAACGCGCCAAAGCCAGGTATTCCCCACGCTCCACAGGACGCCTGACGAAAGGTGTTCCGTTTCGGGCACATTCCCCGAAAAGAACACAGTGAACAGCCGAGCGTCGCCGTTATATGCGAATTCCACAATTTCCGCTGCCTCGCCTTCTCGCGAGCTCGGATGCCAACTAAAATCGACAAACCGCGCCCCCGGAGCAGGAGTCAAGATTCCCTCTCTAGGCGTCAGCAGGATCGGAGCATCCAGAAGGACCTGAGACTCCGACTGTCCGCTCACCAAGCTCGCCAGCAACGGGAGCTGATCTATGAAGCTGGTAGTGGAAATTGGGTCGGTGCTGGCTTGCAGCATTCGCCACTCGCTGCCTTCTTTCCTCAGGACTATCAAGGCATCGAGCTTCCCGCCTCCATTGTCCGAGGAGTAGCCAGCCACCGTCTGGACGAAAGCCAAATCACCGATGCCCCAATAACCGCACGCCCGGACCGTGTTGACGTGCCGTCCCTTCGGATTCCTCGCCCTAGTGTGAAGCCGGTCGGAGTCTTCATAGTCTTTGAGTGAGGGGCTGTTCTCGAGATAGGCGCTGGCCGCCCGCACCGCGACCTCGCGGATCGAGGTCGGCAACACTGACGGGTCCGAGTCGGCCACGCAAGCTGACGGCTCTGTCGCCAGGGCTCGCGCGGCCTGATAGTTGGGCGAGGTGCGGACCAGGTATTCCCATCCTCTGTCCTGCAAAGCTGTCAGCGGCCCTCCAACCGGCTCCATGTCCGCTGTGGCTCTTGTGCCGTTCGGGTGCTGGACAGATGGCAAAGAGTTGGCAATCTCCTCCAAGGCCGCATTGATCTTCGGGTCGGATGCTATACCCTGCACCTGGCCATGTGGGGCAGCGCCGCCATAGCGGATGTAGTCATTGTCGAACGCCAGGACGTCAGGCGGCCGGTTGGCTTCGAAAGCCCGGAAAAATGCACTGGCAAAACTGCGCGATGGGAATGATTGAATCTTAATCACGTAACCCAAATGCCTAGCGGCGAGGTCTAGGCTCGGGGGCACGGCAGTGTCTGGGACATCGCCGTTCCAAGGAGAGCCCACCTTCCACACAGTGATCACGTTCGCCTCAGCTTGCGCCGTCGGTGGGTTGTTGTCGCCTAGCGCAAGCAGGCTCGTCGACAGAACGACCAAAATCAGCGAAGCGCAACAGCCAACAGGGCCGGGACACGTCGGAACCATACCTCACCTCGGCTCTATCAGGATTGCCAGCATTATATCAGATGGTCGATTTCCCCTTGCCCGCAACGATCCGGTTCCCCGTAAAACGGCCTTGCCGCGTCGGCGCCCCGCGCCCACGCCAGTAAGGGGGCAACAGCCGTCATCACTCGCGCCTGACGGCGTGTTTACCGAAGGCTTAGCTAATCGTTCGACGCGGCAACTGACCACGACGATTCTGCTTGCCATTTGATCGCCATCTGCGGAAAATCACCCTGGTGCCGATTTTTGCGTGTGCTCTTGCCGACGGAATGCGGCGAAATTGCTGGTAGCTTCTCGCGTAGGCTCACCGACCGATAGGATCTCGGGTACGCTGCGAGCGACCACGACCCGGCCATGGAATTGACCCGCGATAGCCGCCACATGCGCTGTATTTCAACCTTGCCTCTCCTGTTGGGTGCGCCGGAAGGTAGTTGCTTGTCCTGAATCAAACTCAATCGCATTGGAAAAGAGCTCGGCAACCGGAGGCTGCGCCTGTTGAGGTGGCAGGGCGGTGTGTTGCCCAACGGGCGTGCGAAGCCCGAACTGGATCCCAACAAACCGGCGGAAATGGTCACTTTTTAAGCGGTGCTAACATAGTCGACGCCGGCGCCCAGAAAAGGCGTGCACTTGCCTTCCTTAATCCTTCCCAGGAGGACTTTCCAGCCGTCTTCTGTCATGGCTTTGGTTGCGAACTCCCCGTCACTGTACACTCACGCATTTCCCAAGTTCAACAGAAAACATCCGGCACACCACGCCCGCTGGGTCCGGGACGCCTTCCTGCGTCGGGTGGCGAATTGAAAACGTTATGCCCGCTTGTCGCTCGCCAAAACTAGTGCTGTAACAATTTCAATAGGTTGGCCCTCGGCGTTAACATTGTTGAAGACGGCCATCGAGGCAACTTTTCGGCCTCGTTCTCGTTTTGGTGAATGACAGGAGGCTACGAGATAGGGCCTTTGAGGTCTGGCGCGGGCCAGCCCGACCTCTTATCTCGGCCAAAGCTGGGACCTTCTGGCCTTGGCGCAGGTCAGAGACGGCGGAAACAGGGCGGAAGCAGCAACACACTAATACCCCCACTTCCCGACTCTGAAGAAACACCCATCTGCCTCATCGTCCTCTAGAGCGTACTCGTCCGCGATCCATTCATCGGGCGCCACGCAGCGAAGTCCGGCGTGGGTCGCAAACTGTAGAGGTCGCGGCGCGGCCGAGTTAGTCTAAACCCCTGCAGACCGCCTGCTTTGGGTTTGGCTTTCCCGCCTCTGGTCGCAATGGCGCTCCGCGCTGCTTATCGTAAAAGCCCGAAATGGTGATCGCCTGGCAGGGAAGAGGATTCCGTTGGTATAGGCGAGGGAAGAGTCGGCAGGGCGAAGCTGGAAGGCCGACGATCGACTGGGAGGTCCTGGAGTTGATCCGCAAGATGAGTTTGGCCAATCCGCTCCAGGAGTTCCGCCTTATGCCGGCCGGCCGAGAAACGGGACGGTCAGAATCAGTGGCAAAATAAGCTTGCAATTGCACGGCGTCATATGCTTGGATGTGCACAGCGCATCCTGCTTGTGATGGCACGGCACGATAGGCTTGTAGCCAGCCTGGAAGGACATTCCACCATGCCTAAGCCGAACGAAAAACTGGCTGAATCGCTCGCCGCGCTGCAGAAGCTCCAACGGGGCGGGCGGCGCGTCTTCCGATCGAGCGAGCTGAGGCGCACGCACCGGGAACGGCTGCTTCGCAGTGGCTTTCTGAGGCACGTGTTAAAGGGCTGGCTGATCTCGTCCAGCCCCAGCGTGCGCGCGGGCGACAGCACGCCGTGGTATGCGTCCTTCTGGGAATTTTGCGCCCGATACTGCGACGCGCGCTTCGGTGACAGATGGCACCTGTCGCCCGAGCAATCGCTGCTTCTGCAGGCGCAGAACACAGTGATTCCGAGGCAGGTCGTGGTTTGCAGCCCGAAGGGTGCCAACCACGCGATGAAGCTGCTGTTCGGCACGTCGCTCTATGATCTTAGGCAGGCGGAGATGCCGCCTGAGACAGACGTGACGGTCAGGGAAGGGCTCCGGCTGTTTTCTCCTGCGGCAGCGCTGGTGAGGGTCCCGGAAGCTTTCTTTGGACGCAACCCCGTCGAAACGCAGGTGGTGCTGACGGGCATGCCCGACGAGTCGGACGTGCTGAGGCTTCTGCTGAACGGCGGCCATTCTGCAAAAGCGGGGCAAATTGCCGGCGCGTTTCGCCGCATCGGCCGCCCGCAGGTCGCCGAAGAGATCGTCAGAACGATGAAGGGCGCCGGATACGATGTGCGCGAAGCCGATCCGTTCCCGCCGGAAAAGACGTTCGGCGTGTTGCCGGTCGCGGCTTCGCCTATCGTTGGGCGCATGCAGGCCATGTGGGAATCAATGCGGGGAAAGGTCGCCGGGACGTTTCCCGAGGCGCCGGGTTTGCCCAAAGACCAGAAGGCGTATCTGCGCTTCGTGGACGACATCTACAAGAGCGACGCCTACCACTCCCTGTCGATTGAAGGCTACAGCGTCACGCCCGCGCTGGTCGAAAGGGTGCGGGAAGGGGGCTGGGATCCCGAGCATCATGATGATGATCGCAAGAGCCGCGATGCGCTGGCGGCGCGCGGTTACTGGCAGGCGTTCCAGAGCGTCAAGGGAACCGTCGCGGAAATCATTGCGGGCGGCAACCCCGGCGCCCTCGCGCGCGCGGCGCACAGGGACTGGTATCGCGAACTGTTCCAGCCGTGCGTCGCGGCGGGCATCATTCCCGCCGGGGCGCTGGCCGGCTACCGGAATGACGCGGTCTATCTGCGCACATCGCGTTATGTGCCGCCGCGCTGGGAAGCCGTGCGCGACGCCATGTCGGCGCTGTTCGATCATCTCGAGAAGGAACTCGAGCCCGGCGTCCGCGCCGTCCTCGGCCACTGGCTGTTCGGCTACATCCATCCATACCCGGACGGCAACGGCCGCATGGCGCGCTTTCTGATGAATGCGATGCTGGCCTCGGGCGGCTATCCGTGGACGGTTATCCGCGTCGAGGACCGCGCCGCCTATCTGGCGGCGCTGGACCGCGCGAGCATCGACATGAATATCGAGCCGTTTGCGGCGTTCATCGCGGAGCGGGTGCGGTGGTCCCTTGAACGACGCGATCTTGAGATTTCATCGTCCTCTAGCGTACTCGTACGCGATCCATTCATCGGGCGCCACGCAGCGAAGTCCGGCGCGGCTCGCAAACTGTAGGGAGTGCGATCAGATTCTCCGTCTGGTTCCTCTGTTTTCTTCGGGCTAAGTTGTTGGTGCGAAAGGGGGGACTCGAACCCCCACCCCTTGCGGGACCAGATCCTAAGTCTGGCGCGTCTGCCAATTCCGCCACTTTCGCACCGTCACATTATAAAGCAAGCCGCCGCGGCTCGTGTGCTGTCTGCAGTCGCGCGCCGGGATGGCAGTCACGCGGAATGTTTGACGCGGCGTTCAGCGGAAGGAGATCGTCTTCTTGGCGATGCTTGTTTCTTTCGCGGTGACGGTGCCCTCGGCAGCTCTCTGCCCCGGCGGAGGGTTGATCTTGTAGGGGTGCTCGCCGACGCTCACCATCGCTTGCAGGGGAGTCACTCCGACGGATTTCCCATCGATGAACACTTCGAGGCCGGGCGGGTCGGTGATGAAGTCGACCTCGCCGGTGGGCGGTGCGAGTTGCGCCGCGACGGCCTGGGAACCTCCCGCTTCGACGGTCACGCTCTTGCCCCAGGTTACGTAACCATCCTTGAGGACTGCGACCTGGTGCGTCCCTGCGGGCAGGCTCAAAGTGTGCGGTACGATCCAATCGGCATCGCCCTTACCATCAATCGAAATCTTCGCGCCGTCGACGTTGGCCGTAATCGAGAGTCGACCTGTGCCTGTGGGGGTCACCGTAGTCCTGGGCCGGGAAGTTTCAAGCTTCGGCGTTTCCCGCGCGGCGATGGCCGCAGCGGCCGCGTGCTCGCGCGTGGGCTTCGCCGGAGGTTCGCTGGCCGCCGACTGAGGATGTTGAGAAGGCTGATTGGCGGCGGGGGCCGGCGAAACTTGGGAGGTCTTCGGCGTCCCGGCTTGACCAGCCGGCTCGCTTCCTTGGACCACGGCAGCGCTTGGCGTCGTTCCAGCCGGCGCTGTTCCAGAAGGATTCGCGGACGGGGAAGCAACGCTCGGCGTGCTCGTCGCGGTGTGGTTGCTCGAGGCGACTTCGCCCCGGTGCGGCAGGAAGTAACCGCCCGCTGCGGCGATGACGAGAAGGACGGCGGTGCCTACCCAGATAAGAGGTGAAAGTCGCTTGGCCGGGACCGCGGCGGGTTGGGTCGCTGGAGCCTCTGTGGACACGACCGATGGCGCGGGTGCCCGCTGGTCCAGACGGTTCTCAAGCAGCGCCGACGCCCGCGGTTCGGGCGCGGGTTTCGATACTTTCGATAAAATGGGTGGCGCCGGAGGATCGATTCGCGGTGCGACGGGCGTTGGGGGCGCAGCTACGACGGCCGGCGCCACTCGTGCAGGAGGTGCCGCAGCCGGCGGCCGAACTTGGGGCGTGGCTTGCACCCGCACTTGAGCGGGAGGCGATGAAACTCGCGGTGGTGCTTGCACCTGTGGCGGATGGGCCGGCGGCGATGACGGTGACAGTGGAAGTCCCGCCGTTGGGACCTTTGTCGCTCCGCGAAGCATCGACGCGTCCAGGGCCGCCGTCGCGTTCGAACCCAGCTCGAGCATTGGCCGCTGGATCACCGCGGTTGAACTTGGCGACGATTGACCTCCCAGGTTTCGATAATTCTTTAGGTCTTCGGCGAGTTCGGCGCAGGTCTGATAGCGCTCGTCCATGTTTTTGGCGAGCGCTCGCGTGATCACGGCGCTGAGGCCCGGATGAATAGTGGGCTCGAGTTCCCGGGGCGAGATGGGGTTCTCGTGCATGATCTTGTAGATCACCGTGGTGACGTTCTGGCCGGCGAAGGGTTTTTCTCCCGTGATCAGCTCGTAGAGGATCACGCCGAGTGCGAAGATGTCGGAACGTCCATCTACGCCTCGCCCTTTCACCTGCTCGGGTGACATGTAATTCGGCGTGCCAAGGATCTGACCGGCGCGCGTCATGCCCGTCATCAGCATCTTGGCGATGCCGAAGTCCGCCACCTTCACCGTGCCGTTCTCCAGGATCATGATGTTGGCGGGCTTGATGTCGCGGTGCACGATCTTGTGCTGATGGGCGAAATCGAGCGCGCTGCAGACCTGCTGATAAATCGGGATGATGGTCTCGATGGGGAGAACGGTCTGTTCCTGGAGGAGCTTCTCGAGCGATTTCCCCCTTAGGAGTTCCATCGCAAGGAACAGGAAACCCTCGTCCTCGCCGAAATCGTAGATGGTGACGATGTTGGGATGGGCGAGAACCCCGGCAGCTTGGGCTTCGCGCTGGAAGCGCGCGCGGTAGGTCTCGAACTCGTTTCCGGAGAGGCCCTCCGTGAGCATGGTCTTGATGGCTACGGCCCGGCCGATGACCGGATCAAAACCTTCGTAGACGACGCCCATCGCGCCGCGACCGAGTTCCGAGACAATCTGATACCTACCCGCCTTGGTGATTGGCCGATTCATGCTTCAGGATTCCCACACTTGGACAGCCAGCCGTGGGATCGATACCCCCTTCTCGTCTTGGGCGAGACTCTTTACCCCTTCGGGCGTCCTAGGTGAATCAAGCGCTGGAACGCCCCTGATTCGAAAGCCTAGCGCAAGTGCAACCTCAAGTCAACCCGGTTGGTTAGCAGGTACTCGTATCATTTCAAACGACACCAATCATTTCAAACGACACCAAGCACTGCTACTCAAGCTAAACCTGTCTGAGATGATTACCAGCCGCGGTCGCCGGATTTCGTATTCCTCGGGGCCTCCGCCAATTTGAACGCCTTCTCGGTCCCCGGTGTCGGAACGCGCACAACGGGCCAGGGCCGAGTGGGTTTGAATGGGTTCGTTTTGGCCCCTCTTTCGGAGATTTTTGTTGATTCTAAGGGACAAGTGGCTTCGTTCCTGATAAAAAAATTTCCGCGGCTCACTCTTTTCCTGTTCTCTTAGTGGGAAACCACTCTGCTGAACGAAAAGAGCAGTCGATCTTCGGCCCGCCTGGATTCGCCTGATTATCAATGGCGCGCTCTCAATTGCACGGCCGGTAATCAATCTTAGCGGGTCGGGCAGATCTCGACCCTTTTGACTCATCGTACGATCGGTCGGCAGCCAACAGGATTTCCGACAGGACGGTTAAGCCCCCGCTCCGGTTGTATCCCGAGCCCGCTTGTGGTATGGATAGGCGATTTTTTGGACGGGCCTGAAGTGGAGGAGGCGTCGCCAGGCGGCGAGCACGCTTCACCATCAAGCAGCTCGACGCGCTGTTAAGAGGAGGATCTCATGGCATTCTGTGCGAAGTGCGGAGCATCGTTAGCTCAAGGCGCAGTTTTCTGCGGGTCATGCGGAACTCCTGTCGGAGCCGCGGCTCCTGCCGGGCCCGGAGTCCCTGCTGCCACACCGCCTCCTGCGGCATCGGCAGCGCCGCTGGCCGGCATGACGTCGAATACGGCGGCTTTGCTGGCTTACATTCCCTTTGTGGGCTGGATCATCGCCATCGTCTTTCTGGTGGTCGAGCCGTACAAGAATGACCGATTCGTGCGCTTCCACGCCTTCCAGTCGATCTTCTTCGCGATCTTCTGCTTCGTGCTGAGCTGGGCGATGACCGCTTTCGCCGTCACCGCGTGGTGGGGCTCGGGCTTCTCCATGATCTGGATGTTTACCAGCGTGTTCTGGCTCATCCGCCTCGCGATTCTTGGGGCTTGGCTTTTCCTGATGTACAAAGCGTACAACAACGAGCGGTTCGAGCTGCCGGTCATCGGCCCGCTGGCGGCGAAGCAAGCCGGTGTGTGACGTTCGCCCCGAAGTACGATGAAGTTCAGCGATGCGACTAGCGCACGCCGACCACAGGCCGAGTCCAGCTTGCGTGACACCTGTGCCTGAAGGCCCCGGCAGGGGCCGCCCCTTGGATAGCCGCAGGTGAAACCTACGATCGAGCGCATCCCCGCTCCCACCTCCCAGCAACCCCAACGGGGTTGACGCCGTAACCCGAATTTTGTGTCTCACCCGTCTCATCCGTCTAGCGCGGGCAGTGTAGACTTGTAGTCAGGAGTCGGGTCTTTGAGTCTTGCAGTCTGAGGACTCGGTCGGCGTCATCTGCGAAATCTGCGGATTCTTTTTCTCAGAAATCGAGGAACGAACCGAAGAAGTTGTTTAGAATCAACGAAGCAGAGGTCGGGAGTCAGCGGTCAGGAGCCAGGAGTCTAAAAGGAGCGAAGAATCGGTCGCCATCACTCAAAGCAAAACCGGAATGTCCTTTATCATCAATGCGTATCGCTCTCAGCTATGCCTCCTATTGCGAATTGGGAAAGGGGTCTAAGGGGTGAGTTGGGGACGTCCGTCAAAGCGGCCGAGTTTCGTCCAGGGCGAGTCGGGGCAACTATCCTCAGGACGCGTAGCCGTGAGCCTGACTGGTTTCCACTTGACAATTCAGTACAGGGAGCGCAATTTAGCAAGTTTCCGTCGGCTGCTTACGCCGTCCGACGGGTTCCGCTCACGGCGCGCCTGGCCCGCTTATGAGAGTCCGCGTTTGCTTCCACGACCAGTGCTTCGACGGCGCCTCTTCGGCAGCGCTCTTCACCCGCTTCTACCGGGAATGCGTCAATCCGCAGGCGGAGTTCGCCTATCGTGGACTCGTGCATCGCGCCGGGCAGCTCTTTGACGAGGATTACTTCGACGGCGACGAAAATGCCATCGTCGATTTCAAGTACTCGAGCTCGCCCCGGCTTATCTGGTGGTTCGATCATCATCAGAGCGCGTTTCTCACCGAGGCGGATGCCGAACATTTTCGCCGGGACACCAGCGGCAAGAAGTTCTACGGTCCGGAATACCGCTCCTGTACGAAATTCCTGGCGCATGTCGGCGGGACGAAGTTCGGCTTCAAAGCTCCGGACCTTGATGACCTGGTCCATTGGGCGGACCTGATCGACGGGGCGCAGTACCCGGACACCAAGACTGCGGTCGAGATGCGAGATCCCGCGACGCAACTGACCCTGGTGATCGAGAGCACGCGGTCCAAGGACTTCGTCGCCGGCCTGATTCCGGAACTGGCCTCCAAGCCGCTTAAAGAGATTGCGGCGCTGCCGCGTATCCGGCAAGCCTTTGAGCAGTTTTACACTCAGCACCTGAGGTTTATGGACCTCATCCGCACGCGCGCCGTACTCAAGGACGGCGTGCTGTTCTTCGACGTGTCGGACCAGGACGTGGAGGGTTATAACAAGTTCGTGCCCTACTACCTGTTCCCGGGTGCGGTCTACAGCGTATCCGTCAGCGCTTCGCGCGAGCGCACCAAGATTGCGGTGGGAAGCAATCCTTGGAATGCCACGCCCAAGACCACTAACCTCGCGACTATCTGCGAGCGATTTGGCGGCGGCGGGCATGCTAAGGTTGCGGCGATCTCTCTTCCGCCCGGAGATCTGGATCGGGCGCGTGAGGTGGCGGGCGAGATCGTCTCGGAACTTCGCGCCAGTCTCGCTCGCTAAGGGTGGTGACGCCGCTTGCGGTGGCGTATCGGGCTATGATAAAAATTAGAACCGTCGTTCAGACTGATGATCGATGGGTTTCGCGAGTTCCGCGTCTCCGCATCGTTCGACCAAGGAGACGCTGTTGGGGGACCGCCTAAGTCGCCTCCGAGGAGCCTCGGCGCGCCTGCAACGACCGGCGGCGCAAGATAAGGCGGATGACGGGAGAATGGGGTTTGTGAGCCAACCCGAAACCGTGGACAGCACTGCCATCAACGTGAGCGCCTTCGGAATCTCGGACGTGGGCCGAGTACGAAAGAATAACGAAGACAATTTCGTTATTTTCAACCTCTCCACCAGCGAGCAGTGCCAGCCCGCGTCATTGTGCCAGCACGCGCTGGGACCGCTCGGAACGCTGTTCCTGGTTGCGGACGGCATGGGTGGCGAAGCATCGGGCGAAGTCGCGAGTTCGATTGTGGCCGAGAACGTCCCGCACCGGTTGCACGAGGGGTTGAAGTCGCTGGAAACGGTCACGGCGTCGGCTTTCGCCGGCCAGCTTCGGCAAGCGGTGGAACACGCGAATTCAGTCATCTTTCAACAGGCCCGCGTCGACCGCACCCTGCGGGGCATGGGAACGACCACCACTGCCGCGGCGCTGTTCGGTCCTTACCTTTTCGTGGCCCAGGTCGGAGATTCCAGAGCCTACTTGAACCGCAACGGCGTCCTGGTTCAGTTGACGCGTGACCAGACCTTCCTGAATTATCTGGCGGACATTGGGGCGGAGTTGCCGGAGGATCTTGAGAACGATAGCCGCAAGAGTATTCTGACCCAAGCCGTGGGAACCAGTGAAAGCGTCGACGCCAAGATGACGTACGCCAAGGTGATGGACGGCGACCGCATCCTGCTGTGCAGCGACGGCCTCTACAACATGGTCAAGACTCCGGGCCTCTCGAGCGTGGTGAATGACAGCAACGACCTTGCGGGCAAGTGCCATGCGCTGATCGGTATGGCGCGCGACCAGGGAGGGACCGACAATATCACGGCAGTTATGGCGGAAATCCACGGTCCGGGACTCGGGTCGCCTGACTCAACCGAGGCTGTGGACGTGAGACCTTATCGCGACGAAGACTTTGCCGGGTGAGTGCGGGCTGAGGATGCTGGCGCGAAACTGAAGTCCCTGGAAACTTCTCTGAGTTAATCTCCATCAACTTTCATTTCGCCCAATGCGGAATCCGCGTGAGGCGCCGACGAGCCACAAGTGGCCGGTGCCGGGCGGTTGGCGATCTCACCTACGAGGTTGGATCCGCGGAGGAGGCGCTTGCAGGCATGCGTGGTTGTGGCCGCGCGTCAGGACTGAGTTATGCGACGATGGTCCGGACCTGCATGCGGAAGAGTTGTTCGCCCAGGAAGAACTCGTCGCCGTCCTTCAGTTCGACCTCTTGCCGGATTCGCCGGTAGACGCCGTTCTTGCTTTTCAGGTCCTGCAGCAGAAAGCGGCCCGGCTGCGCGACGACGCGCGCGTGAATGCCTGACATGTAGGGATCGCCCTTGAAGACGAGGTCGCCCCGCGTTCGGCCGATGGTGGTCTCCGGCTTTTCGAGTCCGAACTCCTCGATCACCTGCCCGTCGAGCTGGATGTGTTCGAGCCTGGCGGTCACCGGTCCCTTCTGCAACTTGGGTGCGCCCACCACGTAGGCGGTGGTCTGGTTGGGAATGGGAGTTTGGTTCGCGTCGAGCGCTTGAGTGTTGAAGCGAAACAGGTCGCGGCCCAGCAGGAAGACGTCACCGGGAGCGAGTTCGCTATCGACGCGCTGCTTGACGAACGTGCCGTTCAGGCTGTCCGCGTCTTTGAGGTAGACCCGCCCTTCGCGAACCTCGAGCGTTGCGTGGCGCGGTGAAAGCAAAGCGTCGTTGGAGTAGGTGAGGTCGCAATCCTGCCGTCCGATCGAAGTCTCGCCCTCCACCTTGCGCTGCTCGCCTCGGGTGCCGTCCGTCTTCAGCTCCAGGATCCAGGCCTCAATCTTCGGGACGGCGACGTAGGCGCCGCCTGTAACCGATTCGCCGGGGAGGGCGTGGTCGGCGGTGGGGGAGTCCAACAGCGAAGCAGCGATAGCGGGTCTGCCACCGGCAACCTCGGAAACCGGAGGAACAGTGACGCGAACCGTCATGTGCTCGGCGATCAGATCATCGACTGGCTCGGAGCGTGGCGGCATGGTAGCCCCGCAATAAGCGCAGAACCTGCTGCCCGCGGGGACCGACTTCTGGCAGGCGGGGCAGACCTGCGAATCGATGGCCGGGTCAATCCCCGCATCCCAGGCGTTTCCGTCGCGCAAAGGTCTGCCGCACTGCGCGCAGGTCGCAGCACCTTCGGGGTTGAGTACTCCGCATGTCGGGCAGCGGGGTGCCATTCCCTCTCTTCTCGCCTCACCAAGGAGAAAATCCCCTGACCAAGGGGGTACGCGTCTGCGGCGCGTTGAGCCGCTTCGCAGACTGGCCCAGTATACCAGCTAAGTCCAGTCCCGGCGCGCGTTGGTGGTGTCCTAATTTGCGATGTAGCGGCGGGTTTAGCCCGCCATCTGTGGCGGCATAAAGCCGCCGCTACCTCAAACTGACCAACCGGGTAGTGTCTCAGTTTGAAAAATAAGTGGCAACCGGATTGCGTACCCTTGCGTTGATTCCTGACCGTGGCATAATGACGGCATGGCGAAGCGTCCCCGCGACCCCAACCAGCTTGCCAAGCTCATCGTGGAAATTGCGACTGGGCAGGCCGAGGATACGGTAAGTGAATCTAAGAGGCATCCGGAGAGCGTCAGGGGGCGCGCTGGGGGCATCAGGGGCGGCACTGCAAGGGCACGGAAACTATCCTCTAGGAAGCGCTCAGCGATTGCGTCTCGCGCCGCCAGGGCGAGGTGGAGAAAAAAGTAATCGTTGTCGCTGTTTGATCCTCTGATCCAAGGCATCCATTTCGGTCGCAATTACTGCAAGCTCTTTAGGTTTCTTTCTTTCCAGAACGTAGCTATCGCCGCTTTTCCTAATGCAAATCAATTGCGTAGGTCCTCCGCACCACAAGTCAACTTTCTTAACCTCCTCGACCACGTAAGCGGCCTCACGAATCGCTGAATCCATATCAAGGCTCATTGTCGAATGGTCCTCGTCGTGGAGGCGATTTAGAAGATAGCGAGCGAACAAACCGCCGCTCCCAAGTGACGAATAATCGGTGATTGACTCAGCTACTCCAACCTTTTCTTCCTCTTCCGGAGCGGAAATACTAAACAATCCTATCTCTGGTGGTGGCGTATCGGTGTCTCTTTCCTCGTCTTTTAGAGGACATTGTTTACAATACACTCCAACTAACAACTCTAGGTCTAGCTTGTCCCCGTACCTCGTTTTCATATCGCCCATGCAATCCTCGACGAGATTGGCAACGCTGCGCGGGGTGGGGAAATGGGGAGCGTATCCCTTCTCGGCGATCAGTTCCGCCGCCCGTGCGATATAAGCGGATGTCCCCGTGCCAGCAACGATAATTTCCACGTCGGTGAATCCGAATCTTTTTGTGTCATAAACTTTTGTTACGTCGAGCCTCTTCAGCCCGATTTCGTCTTCGCTCTCTTGGCTTTCGGAGGCGATTACTATTCCTTCGCTGCAAAACAGTCCTACAATCGCAGTCATCGGCTGTCCCCATCTTCGGCGCTTGATTCGGCTAGCTGGAATGCATCTCGCCGGACTTTGGTAAGGAAGGGAAAATCTTTCGATGGACACGCACGCCCTCGCTGGTGTAAATTAGACACCAGTAGGAGACCGCGCTTCCCGTTGCTGAGTAGAGTCAGCTCGCTTTGCGCGTTTGGGCGTGCCAGCGATTCGTTTCCCAGTCCAATCGAATCCTATCGCAGTCGTATATCCCGCGTCTAAAAGATTTCTCCATCAAACTGCATTTTATGCTTGACAATCTATATTTTGTCAAGCATAATGTTCAGTATGAACAGGCTATCAACTGAGAAGCGCACGCAGATCGTGGGAATGCTCATCGAGGGCATGAGCCTTCGAGCCGCGAGCCGACTCGCGGACGTGTCGATCAACACCGTTACGAAACTCCTCGTGGATGTCGGCTCTGCCTCTGCCGAGTACCAGGACAAGGCTCTTCGAGGTCTGCGGTGCCGTCGCATTCAGTGCGATGAGATTTGGGCATTCGTTTACGCCAAGGAAAAGAACGTCCCTGCCGACAAAAAGGGTCAGTTCGGGTACGGTGACGTTTGGACGTGGACAGCGATCGACGCGGATACCAAGCTCGTGCCTTCGTTCATGGTGGGCAACCGCGACGGGCAGACGGCCAGGATTTTCATTGATGACCTAGCCTCTCGCCTAGCTCATCGCGTGCAACTGACGACCGATGGCCTGAAAGCGTACTTGGATGCGGTCGAGGGAGCCTTCGGGAGTGAGATCGACTACGCGGTACTGGTGAAGCTGTACAGCGCCGCGACGAAGGAAGAAGCGCGGAAGTACAGCCCGGCGCAATGCATCGGTTGCGAGCGGCAAGTGATTCAGGGGGAACCCGACCGGAAGCACATCTCTACCAGCTACGTCGAGCGCCAGAACCTCACCATGCGAATGGGGATGCGGAGATTTACCCGTCTGACGAATGCTTTTTCTAAGAAAGTCGAGAACCACGCCTATCAGGTTGCCCTACACTTCATGCACTACAACTTCTGCCGGATTCACACAACTCTTCGGGTCACGCCAGCGATGGAAGCGGGCTTGACCGATCACGTGTGGACAATCGAAGAAATGCTTGGAGTTTTGGACGTGCGACAGAACGAGGCCGCATAGAGGCAACGGGAAAACCTGTTTGAAGAACTCGCTTCCCTGATTTATAATCGGACCGAAAGGGAAATAACGATGACCTCAAGACGGGTTGGAAGAATCTCCAGTCGTTTGATGCGGAATCGGCGAGCCTCGAAGCGTTGTCGATCAACAGCGGCTTCGGCGATGGCTCAACGGCGTCGCAATGCGAAGCACCGCTAAGATACGCCTCGTGCTTATCGAGTGGATTGACTCTCAGGGTCCGACGGAACGCTGGAACTACGTTGGAGACTTAGAGTATGGCCCACTCGTGTGTCGTTCAGTTGGTTGGCTCATCAAAGATACTCGCGACATTAAGGTGGTCGCCCCTCACCTTACATTCCCGCATGGAGACGGAGCCGATCTCCAGTCCTGCGGGGAGATGACGATCCCTACGTCTGCAATCCGCAAGATCACTCAACTAGATACCAGTTCCAAGCACGCTCTAACCGTCTAGCATTCCACGGGTTTTTTGAACATGGAGGCAACTCCGGTGAACAGGAGAATCTTCGGTATCGCGACTGCTGCGACCCTAGTCCTGGCCGCGACGGGCTGTGAAGAAGAGCCAAAACCTAACCCTACGGCAACCCTTTTCAATCAGGAAAAGGTACACGAAGCGATGAAGCAACTTGGGGATTCCTTGGAAGGTCTCGAATCCAGCGTGGAGGAGTTCGACACAACAAATTGGCGGGAGGTCGTTCCCAAGGTCAGGGAGGACGCGGAAGAACTGCGGGATGCGTTCGACAGTCTACGAGCAGAGCTTGGATACAAGGATTAAGATTCAGAGTCTTAACTACCGACTACAACCGACCCCCCCACCTCACTCTAAGAAGCCGACCGGATTCAAACTGAGACACTACCACCAACCGAGCTTCGTTGACTTCGCCGTTTTGTCAAGTTAAAGTAAGTGTTTACTTACAGGCGTGAAAGAAAAGAACCATCACGGCGCGGCTTACCGGCGCGAGCAGATTATGCAGGCGGCCACAAAACTTTTTGCCCGCCAGGGTTTCGAGGGGACCAGCACGCGGGAGATTGCCGAGCTGGCCCGAGTGAATGAGGCCATCATCTTCCGCCATTTTCCTCGCAAGGAGGACTTGTACTGGGCGATTCTCGAGGACAAGATCCATCCTAAGAACGAGAGCGCCGATCTCGAAGATCGTCTGGCTGAGGGTGAGGACGATCGGCAGGTTTTCCGGGCGATTGCGGAGGATATTCTGCGGAGCAACAGCCAGGACCCGAGTCTCAGCCGGCTGCTGCTCTTCAGTGCGCTCGAGAATCACCGATTGTCGCACCGGTTTTTCCGGACTTACGTGGCCGACTACTACGAGGTGCTGGCCCAGCATATTCGCAAGCGCATTCGGTCGGGAGCGTTTCGCCCCGTCGACCCGCTGCTTGCGGCGCGCGGCTTCTTGGGGATGATCAGCTATCACTTTCTGATTCAGGAATTGTTCGGCGGCAAGCGCTACCGAAAATTCGCCGCCCAGCGCGTTACCGAAACCTTAACCGATATCTGGCTCGAGGGCATGCGGGCGCACAACCACAAGCTGCCGTCGCGCCATCTGTATCGAGGAGAACACAACTGATGCCAAGCCCACTGGTTGGCGCGCGCGATTCCCGGCCGGCGTGCCGAAGCCGAATTCCGGCCGGTCGGCTCGGGCCGGTGGTACTCCTGGCGGCGCTCGTCGTGTCGATGGCGCTCGCAACCGCCTGTTCGGACAACGGCGCGAAAGGGAACATGGCGGCCGCGAACATGATGGCGATGGCGGTCCCGGTCACCGTCGCGACGGCGAACGAGAAGACCGTGCCCGTCGAAGTGCGGGTGATCGGCAACGTTGAGGCTTACTCCACCGTAACCATCAGGTCGCAGCTCGACGGCAAGATCGACAGCGTCCACTTTCAGGAAGGCCAGGAGACGAAAGCGGGTGATCTCCTTTTCACGCTCGATTCGCGGCCTTACGTCGCGCGACTGCAGCAGGCGGAGGCCAACCTGGCGCGGGACATCGCGCAAGCCAGAAACGCTGCCGCGCAAGTGGACCGCTACGCCAAGTTGTTTCAGGCAGGCATCATTTCCAAGGACCAGTATGACACCTTCCGCACCAATTCCGAGGCGCTCGAGGCGTCGGTGAAGGCGGACCAGGCGGCAGTCGAGAGCGCGAAGGTCGACCTCAGCTATTGCACGATTCATGCGCCCATCGCCGGCCGCACCGGCAATTTGATGGTCCATCCGGGCAACGAGGTGAAGGCCAACGACACCAGCCTGGTGGTGATCAACCAGATTACGCCCGCGTACGTGGACTTTTCGGTACCCGAACAGCACCTCGCCGACGTCAAACGTTACATGGCGCGCGGCAAGGTGGCAGTGCGCGCCACCATTTCGCAGGATCCCCTGCATCCCGAGGACGGCGTGCTGACGTTCGTCAACAATACGGTAGACACCACGACGGGGACGATTCTGCTCAAAGGGACTTTCGCCAATTCGGATCGGCGGCTCTGGCCCGGGCAGTTCGTGAACGTCGTGCTGACGCTGACCGCCCAAGCGAACGCGGTGGTCGTACCCAGTCAGGCGGTGCAGAGCGGGCAAGCAGGCCAGTATGTTTTCCTAGTCAAATCGGATATGACGGTCGAGATGCGGCCCGTCTCGCCAGGAATGGTTTACAGCGGCGAGACCGTCATCGAGAAGGGCCTCGCGCCGGGAGACAAGGTGGTGACCGACGGGCAGCTTCGCCTTTTCCCCGGCGCTAAAGTGCAGGTGAAGAACGCCCCGTGAGTGAGCCATGAACCTTGCAGAACTTTTCATTCGCCGGCCCATCATGACGACGCTGGTGACGGCGGCCATCCTGCTCTTTGGCATCATGGCCTACCGCTATCTGCCGGTGAACGACCTGCCCAACGTCGACTATCCGACCATCCAGGTGAGCGGCGCATTGCCCGGTGCGAGCCCCGAAACCATGGCCTCGGCCGTCGCAACTCCCCTCGAGCGCGAGTTCTCGACCATCGCCGGCCTCGACTCGATGACCTCGATGAACACGCTCGGCGGCACGCTGATCACCTTGCAGTTCAGTCTCAACCGCAGCATCGACGCGGCAGCCCAGGACGTTCAGGCGGCAATCGCCAAAGCCTCCGCCCAGCTTCCTCAGAACATGCCGACTCCGCCTTCCTACCAGAAGGTGAACCCCGCCGACCAGCCCATTCTGTACATGGCCCTGACCTCGGACACATTGCCGCTCTCGACCGTCGATGAGTATGCGGAGACGCTGATGGCGGAGCGTATCTCTATGATCAGCGGCGTGGCTCAGGTGTCGGTCTATGGCGCGCAGAAATACGCCGTGCGCGTGCGCCTGGATCCCAAATCCCTGGCCGCCCGGCAGATCGGCATTGACGACGTGGTGACGGCGGTGCAGCGCGCCAACGTCAACCTCCCCACCGGCACACTGGAGGGCAGCCACAAAGCCTTGACCGTGCAGGCCACCGGCCAGTTGACGAATGCGGCGGCTTACCGCCCAGTGATCGTCGCTTACCGGAACGGCTCGCCCGTGCGGCTCTCCGACCTCGGCGAGGTAATCGACAGCGTCCAGAACGACAAGGCGGCAAGCTGGTACCAGGGCAGCCGCGCCATGGTGCTGGCCATTCAGCGCCAGCCGGGCACCAACACCGTCGAGGTGGTCGATAATATCAAACGGCTCCTCCCCACCTTCCGTTCGGAGATTCCCGCCTCGATCCACATGGACACGCTCTACGACCGCTCGGTGTCGATCCGGGCTTCGGTGCGCGACGTGAAGTTCACCCTGTACCTGACGGTCGCACTAGTCGTGATGGTGATCTTTCTCTTCTTGCGCAACGTTTCGGCCACCATCATTCCCAGCATGGCCTTGCCCATGTCGATCATCGGCACCTTCGCGGTGATGTATCTGCTGGGCTACACGGTTGACAACCTCTCGCTGATGGCCTTGACGCTCTCGGTGGGCTTCGTCGTCGATGACGCAATCGTCATGCTCGAGAACATTGTCCGCCACATGGAGATGGGTGAGGGTGTGCTCGAAGCGGCGCTCCACGGTTCGAAGGAAATCAGTTTCACCATCCTCTCCATGACCTTGTCGCTGGCCGCGGTATTCATTCCCGTCCTCTTCATGGGCGGGATCATCGGACGCCTGCTGCACGAGTTTGCGGTGACGATCATCGCGGCGATCCTGGTTTCGGGATTCGTTTCGCTGACGCTGACGCCGATGCTCTGCAGCCGCTTCCTGCGGCCGCCGCAGACCCAGCGCCACGGTCATTTATACCAGGCGCTGGAGCGCGGTTTCGACGGCATGCTGCACGTCTACGACCGCACGCTGCAAGGCGTTCTGCGGCACCGTCTGGCGGCCTTGCTCTTCTCGTTCGCGCTCATCGCCGCCACGGCGCTCTTCTTCATCCGCATTCCGATGGGATTCCTGTCCAACGAGGACTCGGGCTTGGTTTTTGGTATCACGATGGCTGCCGAAGGCATTTCGGTGGATTCGATGCAGCAGCACCAGCGCGCCTTGGCCGAGATCATCAGCAGCGATCCCAACGTCGCGTCGGGCATGTCGTTCGCAGGACCGGGCGGTCCGGGCGGGGGCGGCAACTCCGGCTTCTTCTTTCTCCACCTGAAGGATCCTGCCGAGCGCATGACGACTCCCCTGCATCCCAAAGGCTGGTTCGCCGAGATTCCGGGCGCCCAGGCGTTCTGCAACCTTCTCACGCGCATTCATCCCAACCACATGAATACCGATGACGTGATCGACGAGCTGCGCGCCAAGAGCTTCTCGGTCCCCGGCATCATGGCGTTCATGCAGAATCCTCCGCCCATCCGTATCGGCGGTTACCTGACCAAGGCGAAGTATCAGTTCACGCTGCAGAGTCCGGATACGCAGGAGCTGTATCGCGACTCCAACCAGCTTCTCGCCCAGCTCCAGAAGGTGCCCGGTCTCGAAGACGTAAACACCGACCTCGAGATCAAGAATCCCCAGGTCAACGTCGAGATCGACCGCGACAAAGCGGCGGCGCTGAACGTCTCGCCCTATCAGATCGAAGATGCGCTGTCATCCGCATTCGGTGACCGCCAGGTCTCGACAATTTACGCCCCTAACAACGAATACTGGGTGATCCTCGAACTCGAGCCGCAATACCAGACGGACCCGACGTCGCTTTCGATGCTCTACATCCACTCTTCTACCGGCCAGCTCGTTCCGCTGGGTTCGGTCGCGCATCTCACCGAAACGTTTGGCCCGCTGGCCGTCAACCACTCCGGACAGCTTCCTGCCGTCACCCTGAGTTTCGGGCTGAAACCCGGCGTGTCGTTGAGCGATGCCGTGAAAGAGGTAGAGCGGGTGGCGCACGAGATTCTGCCTGCCACCGTCAGCACCAGCTTTGAGGGAGAAGCCCAGGCCTTTGAATCATCGCTCGTCGGCCTCGGAATCCTGCTGGCCGTCGCCGTGCTGGTCATCTACATCGTGCTCGGGATTCTCTACGAAAGCTTCATCCACCCGCTGACCATTCTGTCAGGACTGCCATCGGCGGGGTTCGGCGCGCTGCTGACGCTGATGCTGTTCGGCTATGAGCTGAACCTCTACGGCTTTGTCGGCATCATCATGCTCATCGGCATCGTGAAGAAGAACGCCATCATGATGATTGACTTCGCGCTCGACGCGCAGCGCTCGGGCGGCAAGAGCGCAACCGAGGCCATCTACCACGGATCGCTGATCCGCTTCCGGCCCATCATGATGACCACCATGGCGGCGCTGATGGGGACGCTGCCCATCGCGCTCGGTTTCGGGGCGGGCGCTGAGTCGCGCCGTCCGCTGGGCCTCGCGGTGGTGGGCGGCCTGGTCGTTTCCCAGCTTCTTACGCTCTACATCACGCCTGTCTATTACACCTATCTCGATTCTGTGCAGCAGTTCTTCAGCCGTCGCGGCCGGCGAGGTGAAGAGCAGCCTGCGCCTCGCGAGCCCGAGCCCGGCGTAACTCCGGAGCCGGAGCAGCCCGAAGTGGTCAACCGGATACGATAACTTCGGCCGCGGGTTGGCGAAGGATGGCTCCCAACCCGCCGCCCGGGGGAGTTCCGCCGTGTCCGAATCGGTGGGCGTTTTCGACACTCTTGCCGTTCGTCACGCTTTTTTGTTCTCTCGCGCCAAAGTTGTGGTAATTTGTGCCTTAAGATAAAGCACGGTTAATTCGCCAAGCCAGAGCAGGCGACTGCGGGAAAGACCCACCATCGTGAAGAATGTCACCAAACTTGTTCTCAGCTTCATGCTTTTCGCCTTCGTGTCATTCACACTTTGCGGGGCGGCGCCGGCTCGGGCGGCGAGCAACGGTTGGGTTCCGCTTTTCAACGGCAAGGACCTTACGGGTTGGAAGAACAACGGTGAAGAGAAGTGGGTGGTCGACCACGGCACGATTCTCTGCGAGAGCACGCACAGCAAGTACGGCTATTTGACGACCGAGAAGACGTACCGCGACTTCAACCTGCGGTTGCGTTTCAAGGCTGAGGAAGGCGGCAATAGCGGAGTCTTTGTCCGCTCGCGGATCACCGGCATCGACCCCGAGCACGGCCCCGACATCGAAGGCATGCAGGTTGAAGTTGACCCGAACGTGGGCAATCACACCGGCGGCCTTTATGAGAGCGGCGGGCGTGGATGGGTGATTCAGCCGACGGCGGAAGGCGAGCGGGCCTTGAAGCCCATCGGCCAGTGGAATGACCTCGAGATCTCGGTGCATGGCAAACACATCGTGACCCACCTGAACGGTACCCAGATCGTCGATTACACGGACCCGGCGCAGCGGTTCAAGGACGGCGTGATCGGTTTGCAGATTCACACCGGCGGCGGCGTGAAAGTCCGCTGGAAGGACATCGAGATTCAGGAGGACGGGCATTAGCCGATGAGCAGATACAAGCGGCGCGATTTCCTGCAGATTTCCATGGCGGCGGCGGCAGCGGGTCTGGGCGGGACGGCAGCGGCCGGAGCGGACGGCGCCTCACCGGCGGCCGGGACTTCTGCCTCGCCTCGCGCCGCGGAAACCGGAAAGAAACCCATGCGACTTGGATTGATTGTCGGTGTAGGCAGCGATCCTGACGGCGCGATCCAAAAAGTCCACGACCTCGGCGTGCCCACGGCTCAGGTCCAGGTTGATTCCTTCGGGCCGGAGATTGTCAGCGGCCTTCGTGCGGCGCTTGACCGCTATCACATCGAGGCGACCGCGCTGGTGATCGGCGGACCGGGGCCGGAGGAATACGACTTCTACCACGGCCCTCTGACTATTGGCTTCGTTCCGCGGGAGTGGCGCGCCAAGAGGATCGAGCGCGCGAAGCAAGCTTCCGACTTCGCCAAGAAGTTGGGTATCCCTGCCATCCAGACCCACTGCGGATTCCTCCCGGAGAATCCCAACGATCCGGTGTATAAAGAAACGGTGGCGGTGATTCGCGAGGTGGCGGGCTACTGCAAGCAGAACGGCCAGAATTTTCGTTACGAGACCGGGCAGGAGACGCCGATTACGCTCGTGCGCGCCATCCAGGACGTGGGCCTCGACAACCAGGGCGTAAACTTCGACGTCGCCAATCTCATCCTGTACGGCAAGGCCAATCCGGTTGATGCGGTCGAGATTCTCGGGCCTCACGTTCAGGGTATGCACGCTAAAGACGGACTCTGGCCCACCGATCCGCGGAATCTCGGCAAGGAGGTTCCCATCGGCCAGGGCAAAGTGGACTTTCCGCGCGTTCTCCGGCGCTTGAAGGAAATGCACTATCAAGGTGCGGTTACGATCGAGCGCGAGATCTCAGGACCTCAGCAACTCGAGGACATCCGGAAGGAGAAGGCGTACGTCGAGAAACTGATCGGCTAGCGCGCGCAACGGGACGGATGTCGAATTAAGGAGAGGATAACCATGGAATCAAGACAGAAAATGGGCCGTCGGGAATTCATCGGGACGACCGCGGCAGCGGCCGGAGTCATGCTTATGAACAGCCGCCTGGTACGCGGGACGGCTGCGAATTCGGCGATCCGCGTCGGGCTGCTCGGCTGCGGTGGACGCGGCCACGCGGACGCGACCGACCTCGCTGAGACGGGAGGGGCGCGCGTTGTCGCGCTCGCCGACCTGTTTCAGGACCAACTGGACAAGGCGAAGAGTCACTTTGACAAACTGGCACAGTCGAAGGGCTACGCTGGCGTCGACTCGTCGCAGATGTTCGTGGGTCCGAAAGCCTTCGAGCAGATTGCCAACTCGAAGGAGGTGGACGCGATCGTCATCACCTCGCCGCCTTATTTCCATCCGCAGCATCTCGAGGCCGTCGTCGCGGCGGGCAAGCACGTCTACTGCGAAAAGCCTGTCGCCGTCGACGTGGCGGGTGCGAACCGCGTCATCGAGGCGGGCAAGAACGCGCAAGGCCGCCTGAGCCTCGACGTCGGATTCCAGATCCGCAACGCGCCGCCCTTCGTCGAGCTCGCGAAGCGCGTCCACGGCGGAGCGCTGGGCACCATCGCGTGCGGCGAAGCGTATTACTACGGCACAACGCTCGAGCGTCCGGCGTGGCCCAACGCCTCGACCGTCGAGCGCCGAATCCGCAACTGGGTGTGGGACCGCGTGTTGTCAGGAGATATCATCGTCGAGCAGAACATCCACGCGATTGATGTTTGCAATTGGATGTTGCAAGGACATCCTGTCAAGGCAGCGGGCGCGGGAGGGCGCAAAGTCCGCACCGACTCGGGCGACGTCTACGGCCACTTCAACGTGGTCTTCACTTATCCAAACGACGTTCACGTGACGCTCAACTCCACTCAATTTGACAAGGGCTGGTGGGACGTGAACGAGCGCTTCTTCGGGAGCAAGGGCGTTTCGGAGTCGCACTACTCGGGTCCTTGCGCCATCTACGGCGACGAGCCGTGGGCCTGGAACACCGGAGCCTCTGAGGCGAAGCCCGAGTCCACGCAGTTCTCGGCAACCGGCACGTTCCACGACAACCTGGCGGAGGCTGATCCCGAAAAGAAGAAGGCGTTCGTCGAGAGCATCACCAGCAGCCAGTTCCACAATCAGGCGGCGCTGGGCGTGGAGTCGGCATTGACCGCCATGTTGGGACGTGAAGCCGCGTACGCCGGGCACGAGATGAACTGGGACGAGCTGGTCAAGTCTGATCTCGCGTGGGACTCCCATATCGATCTCGAGAAGCTGGCGTAAAGCCGTGCTTAACCGCGGCGAACGCAGAGGGCGCAAAGGCGACAATTGCAGAGGGCACAAATGAAGAGTGAACTGAGCCGGCGTGACTTCTTGAAGACATCGGCCGTGGGAGCTTGCGGTGCGACGATGGGCGGCGCGCTGGCTCAACCTCTGTCGGCCGCCACGCGTCCGGCGAGCGCGAAGCCTGCGCCAGCGCCCGGGCCGCTGCCCATCAGGAAGGGTGTCCTGCTCGGCATGTTGCCCAAGCAGTTGAGCTATGCCGACCGCTTCAGACTGGCGCGCGATGTGGGGTTCGAGGCCGTACAGGCCTATACCACGCCCGATCAGCACGAAGCGGAGGAGATCAAGAAAGCCGCCGACGCGGCCGGAATCAAGATCGACTCGGTGATGAACGAAGGGCACTGGGAATGGCCGCTTTCGTCGAGCGATCCTGTGGTGGTCGAGAAGAGCTTGAACGCCATGCGGACCTCGCTCCACAACGCGAAACTGTGGGGATCCTACTCGGTGCTGCTGGTGCCCGCGGTGGTTAACGCCGACACCGGCTATCGCGACGCCTGGACGCGCTCGCAGACTCAGATTCGCAAGCTGGTTCCGCTGGCGCAGGAACTGGGCACTGTCATCGCCATCGAAGAAGTGTGGAACAAGTTTCTGCTGAGCCCGCTCGAAATGGCGACCTACGTCGACCAGTTCCGGAGTCCGTGGGTCAAAGTCTGGTTTGACGTGGGCAACGTGGTGCTCTACGGCTATCCCCAGGACTGGATTCGCACGCTAGGCAAGCGAATTGTCGAGCTGCACCTGAAGGACTTCAAGCGTCTCGAAGACGGCTATAAGTGGGTCAACCTCGGCGACGGTGACGTCAACTGGCCGGAGGTACGCAAAGCGCTCGCCGAGATCGGCTACTCCGGCACAGCCACGACCGAGCTCGACGGTGGCGACGAGGCTTATCTGCGTGACGTGAGCCAGCGGGTCGACCGCCTGGCGCGCGGAGTTTCCACCGCATAGACGCTGCCGCTCGCCTTACTTCCTTCCTAACAATCGTATCCGCGCCGTGAGCGCGCGCCCCTCGAGCGAGCCAAACGTCAGGAACTGCGGGGAATCCACGTTGTTGTCCACGGAATTGGGATTATGGCGGTTGGTGACGTTGTCGAACCCCGCGCGCAGGGCCCACGCGTATCCGAGGAACATCAACCGGCGCTCGAGAAACAGGTTCAGCGTGAAGTAGGTGGGGTAGCGGCGCGCGCCGGGCGGCGCGACGAGTTCCTGCTCCTGGTTTACCAGGAAAAACGGAAAGCCGTCACGCCAGTCGGTGGAATATGCGAGATCAAACTTCTTGACTAGCGGCAGGATTCCCCAGGACTGAAAACGATTGGGTGCGTCCCAGGCGAGCGGTCCCGAAACCTGTGGAGCGAAGAGGGGATTGTCGAGGGTGAAGTTCAGGGTTGCGCTCGAGCGCGCGGAGGATCGGGTGTAGGCGGCGAAAACCATGTGATCGCCCTTGAAGCGGCGGCGTGTGGTGACCTCGACTGCGTCGTAGCGGTCGCGTCGTGAGCTCGCGAACTGGTAAGCTCCACTTAAAAGACCCGGGCTGGCCGCGGGCTGAGTGATGTAGGTCCACTCGTCGTGACCGCGCTTCTGGATATACTCGAGGCTGAGGTAGACCGAGGCGGGCAAGCGTCGATCGAGCGCCACACTCCAGTTAACAAAGCGGGGCGCCGGAACAGTGCGCTGGTTCAGGCTGAAGCTCGTGATGACCGGCGGCATGATCAGGGTCCGGCCGGTCGGATCGTAGAAGAGGTCAACGCGCTGTCCGGTCTGAGGCCGACTGATGACTTCGAGGGTCGAAGCATCGTAGTAGACGCCGATTCCTCCCGTAAGTTTGGTGTTACCGTCACGCGTCAGCATGAGGCTCGAGGCGAAACGCGGCGAGACGAGCGCTTGCCGGACGATCTCGTCCCGGTCGAGCCTCACACCGGGAAAGAAGAGCAGACGGTCCGACACCGACCATCGGTCCTGCGCGTAGGCGCTCGCCTCGACGTTGTCGCGCTCGAACGAGGGATTGCCGGTAAAGCTCACTTGGCGCGCCAGCGTCCCGTCTTCGCGGAGAATCTCGAAGGGGTGGCGCGTGAAGGACTCGTGGGACGTGATGCGGTCCAGATCCGTCCCCACCTTGATCTCGTGCCGGCCGATGCGTTTGACCGGCGGCAGGACGAGATTCGCGATGAGTTGCTTGCGTGCGGCCTGGCGTGCGGAAGCTTCGAAAAAGTTCCCGCTCGTGCCCTCGGGCTTGATGACGTAGGTCTGGTTTCCTTGCGGTGTCCCGTCAATGTACAAGCGGCTGGCGCCAAATCCCACTTCGAGAAGCGCGCCGCTCGCGAGGAACGATTGGTTTTTCATCGAGGCGAGGTAAGCAGACTCGTGGAGGTTGACCGTCGTCTCCAGGGGGTCGAAGCGCGAGAGCCCTGTCTCGGGCGACCCGAAGCGGTTGATGAGAAAGGTGCCCGTCAGGATCTGGTCCGATGCCCAATTGACCTGCGCCTTGGCGAGATTGCCGAAGCGCCAGACGGTACTCTGGTCGGCGCCAGGGGGCAATTCCTGGAAAATGTTGACGTCGTACTCGCCTTCGGGAGCGAGAAGAAACCAAGCTTTTCCGCGCCGCAAGGGGCCGGAGAGTGTGGCGCGCGGCGTCCAGCCATTCACGTGAAGTCCGCGCCGGCTTTGGAGGGAGGGAATCAAGTCCGTTCCGGAGTAGCGAAAGTGGTCGTCGCCCATGCCGGTCTTCAAGTCGATGAGGCCACCCGAGCCTTTACCAAATTCCGCCGGATAACGGCTTGATTGGACGTCGAGTGAGCGGACTGCGTCCACGCTCACCCGCATGTCAAACTCGCCGGTTCCCGAATCGGTGATGTTGAAGCCGTCGAGCGTGTCGACGATCTGGCGGGTGCTCGAGCCATCCACGTGAAGCTGGCCGGTAGGATCTTGCAGGACCCCGGGCAGCAACGGGAGTGCGTAACGGATATCCCGCGGTACGGCATAAGGAAGGTCGATGATTTCCTGGGACGTCAGGCCCTCGCTCGACGTAGTCTTCTCGAGGTCAATGGCGGGCGGCGAGTAGACCACATTGAGCGACTCGCTGAACTCCTGTTGGTGGTTCAGCGTGACCTCGATGCTTTCGGTTTCACCTACGTGGATGTCCTGCTGGATGAATTCGTAGAATCCCTCTTTGGCAACGCGCAGCGTATCGCTGGCGCGCCCGAGGTTGCGGAGTTCGCACCGCCCAGCGTAGTCCGTCGCACTCCTAGCCACCGTCTCCCCGCTGGCGTCAGTGAGGGTCACCAGCGCGTCGGGCACAGCGACCTTGGTTTCGTCGATGACCATGACCTGGAGAATCAGGTGCGCTGGCGGCTTGGCTCGTGATTGGGGCAGACCCGTTTGGGGAGCGGGTTTTGCCTCCGGCCCGTTCGAGCTTGTGGAGGGTTGCTGGGAGTTCACCGTGGGGCTCGGCGATTGCGCCCGAAGAGGCAGGGTCGAGGAGGCGACGAACGCCGCGACCACGATGACAACGGTTATCGAGCAGGAATCTTGGATGAGAAACCAAGAGTTCGACTTTCGTCCCACTTGGAGAGGATAAGCCAGGGTCTCGGCTGTTTCAAGAAGTCAAAGACGGCAGCGGTGACCGCCGGTTCAGTGCGCCGAGTTGGCGCGGCTCCGGGGACGTTCAAGATTCCGTTAACGTGGACCAAAGCGGCGCCAGCCGCCTCCTCTTACCACGACGCCGACGCCCACCGCGGGCCCAGGATAGTAGTAAGCTGGTGGATAGTAGCACGGGCCCCAGGCGGGATCGCAATACGGGTAGTAGCCGGGCCAGTAAGAAAAGCCGAATCCAAACGACCGAAACCCTCGTCCACCAAAGCCGAAGCGGCCGAATCCCCCGCCAAACCCGCGGCCACGAAAGCCTCCGAATTCGCCGCCAAAGCCCCGGCCGTTGAAGCCTCGTCCGGCAAAGCCGCCGCGAAAGCCGCCATTTCCTCCCCTGAATCCGCCGGAGAATCCGCGGCCTCCAGAGCCCCGTCCGCTAAAGCCACCGCTAAACCCGTGTCCGCTGAAGCCCCGAGCGCCGGATCCCCCGTGGCCACCGAATCCACCCCTGCCGCCGCGTCCTTGCGCGAAGCCCACGCTGGCGAAGCCCAGCAGCATCGCGATCACCATAAGCCTTCTCGTCTGAGTTCTCATCCGGGTCCTCCGCCTTACCAATTCGCTTTAGTGTCTGCTGCTGTGCCCGCCTCCACCCGACGAGGAATGTCCTCCACCCCCGCCGCCACCGCCGTGGTAACCGCCACCACCCCCGCCACCGTGGTAGCCACCACCGCCTCCACCGCCTCGGTAGCCACCTCCGCTATACCCGCCGCGAGAGCCGCCGGAGGATCCGCCGCCATAGCTGCGAGGAGCGCTGTAACCACGCGGAGCGCTATAACCGCCACCGCCGTAGTTCCGCCGAGGAGCGACGATCGACTTGTGGACGTCAAGCTGCGGTCGCCCATAGCTGCCGCTGTTCCCACCACCACCGCGGTAATAGCGCGGGGCGGGCTGAGGGGAGAATCCACTCGACCCGCTACGTGGAGCAGCCTGCCTGCCCGGTGAGTAGTAGCCTCGCTGGGCGGGTGCCGCCGATCGAGGCTGAGGAGTGAATCCCTGCCACCGACCTCCCGACTCCACTGAGGTGCGGCCGTTGGGGGTGTTTGCGAACCGACCCGAGCTTGCCTGACCGCCCTGTACTCTCATCCCTGGGAAGCCGGAAGGTGCGGCACTTCTACCGGACGTTGCGGGCGATCTCGAAAACCGCTGCCAGCTCGAACCGTTCCGGTTGGACGCAGGCGCTCTGGACGAAGGTGTTGCCGGCCGGAAAGTGGATGGCGCTCCGCCCTGAGGACGCGAAGCTGGAGCCGTCATACGCCCCGCAGGCGCCCGCGAAGCCGACGGCTGAGCGAATCGCTGCCAGCCGTTTGCCGGCTGACTCGGCTGTGCGCCTCGGAACGACCGAACGGCGGGAACGCCACCGCGTGCTGCGGCTGTCGCACCGGCTCCGACGCCCCCCCGTGCGTTAGCACCGGCTCGTCCGCTTAGTTGTGAACTCGGACTTGCCCCGGTTGCGAAGCCACGACCGCCTGACGCAAGACCAGCGCCCGCCCGCCCGTTAACAGCTCCTGTCCGGCCCGCCCGGTTCATCGCTCCGTTAGCGGCCTGGTTAGCAGCAGGATTGCGCATCGCGCTCTGGATCTGCGACACCTGCCGGTTAAACGATTGCGGCCCGGCGGGAGGTTGATGCGAGGCGAAGAAGTGTTGCGTGCCCGCGGCGCGCGACGGAATCGAGCCGCGATTGGGTGTGCGATTAGTGAAATTCAAGCTGGCGCGCGTCGGCGTCGCGGGAAGTCCGCCCGTGACCGCCCGGCCCTGTCGCAGCGCCGCGGTGCTGATCGGAGACTGGTGCATGGGTACGCGTGCAGTACCGAAACGATTGGTGGCCATCGAACTGATGCCTGAGCGCACGCGCGAATTGGTGAACATCCGCTGGGCGTTCGAGATGACCGGCCGATTCCTGCCAGCCAGCGGCGCAACCACGCGTGTGCTATTGAAATTGTTGATGTTCGTTATGTTGTTGATGTTGGTGATGTTCGTAATGTTGGTGATATTGGTGAAGTGCGGTCCGCCGAAGAAACCGAATCCTCCGAACCCGAATCCGAATCCTCCCCACCACGGGAAGAACGAGTCACACGGCCCCACTGGGAACCAGCCGATATTGCCGAACCCGAAGCCAAACCCGAAACCCGATCCGAACCCGAAGAACGTCACATAGGCCGGCGACCAAGCGGGATAGTAAGCCGGATAGACCGGACCCGGCCACCATGCCCACTCGTCATCATCATCCATAAACCACCGACCGTAGTGATAGGGCGCCCAACCCCACGGCTCGTAGTCCACCCAGGTCCATCCGTAGTTCGGATCCCAGACCCAGCGACCATCGCGATAGGGAGCCCAGTCGCCACCTTGATCGTAAGGCTGCCAGACGTCGCCGTACCCGGGTTTTTCTTTCCACCGGCCATACTGGTCGAGGTTCTCGGTGCCGGTGTAATAGCGGTTGGTATGGCGCCAACTCTGCGCGTCGTAGATACTACGATCCCGTTCCTTATTCCATTCGTCCCATTGATCGCGGCCTGGGGCCGCGACAACCTGATACTCAGGATTATCCGTACCGCGAACCTCGATCTTCTCGCCCTGCTTGACGGGAGTACTGCCCTGCGTGGTTGAGACTTCAACTTGGCCCTCACGCACCGTCACCTCCGTCTCGGAGGGCGATTCGACCTCAATCCTGTAAACGCCTTGGCCCTGTGGATGGACGGCCATGTTGGGCGTGTCGATTTCTACGTCCGCCTGCGCTCCCGGCAGGACCGTGTAGTTGATGAGGCCTTGAGCCACCTGAAGTTGGATGTGCTGCCGCGTCAGGTCTGCAACCTTGACCTCGGCGTTCTGGTTGAGCCGTAGGACGTCCCCGTAGTCGAGCTCAACCTCGGCCCGCGAGCTTGGTCCCGTCGACACGCTATCGCCCACGCCGACCGGAGCATTAACCACCCCCGCCACCCACTCGTCTGAGCCGCCGCGCTGGGTCGAAACCTCGCCGTTCATGAAGCTCAAGCGGCCCACGCCTGGCGCGGCCTGGTCACCCTGCTGATCATCCTGCTGCGGAGCGCCTTGCTGAGGCTCCTGGGCCTTGTAAACTCCTGCGCCCACCAGGGTCAGAATCATGATCGTCATTAAGACGAGAACGCGTCGGTTTTTCATGGCATTAAGACTTGGCGACATACCTAGAGCCAAGACCTCCGACGTGGGAGTTGCACGCCATAAGCCAAACTGCTGCGGCAGAGGACTTGGAGTATATCCCACGCACTGTCAATGTCTTGCAACTGCATTGCTGGATGCGGGCGGGAGGACATGATCCTCGAACGTTGGTGGGTTCCAACCAGGTCTGGCCGATTTCAGCCACTGCCGGAAGAGGGTTATTCTCGGGTCAAACGGTCACCGTCTGCCGACCACCCCGCGCACCGAATCGATGAGCTTGGCGGAATCGTAGCCGACGCCGTCTTTGAAGACCGTATCGACTTTTTCGATATCGGCGATCTTGGCCGCCGGGTCACCGTGAATCAAGACCAAGTCGGCCTGCTTGCCGGGCGCGAGCGTGCCGATGTGGTCCGACTCGTCCAGGAACTGGGCGCCATTCGAACTCGCGATGTGTATCGCCTCGACCGGCGTGAATCCGGCCTCCACCAGCAACTCAACTTCGCGCTGATCGCCGAATCCCGCCAGCACTCCCCCGTAGCCGGTTGGGTCTTCACCGGCCAGCAGCAGTCCGCCGGCCTTCACGAACATCCGCTCGAATTGCATCTCTTTCTTAAACTCTTCTGGGAAACTCGATCCGGTCCGCTGCTCAGTGCGGGTGCGCGACGTCAGATAGTCGAGCCGAGCCTCAGGCGCGAGCACGTCGAGCACGCGCTCATCGAGGTGCGACTGCTTCGGCAGGAAGGTTTCGAAGACGGGCAAAGTCGAAGTGACGGCGACGTGATGCTGGACGAGGTCGTGAATCATATCTTGGAACCGCGCGCTCTCGAGGTCGAGTTTCGCCACGCTCTCTGAAGCGGCCTTGCCTGGAGGGCAGGCGTCGGGCTTCTTGTCCGGGACAAATTCGGTGTCGACGAGCAAGCCATGTTCCAGATCGTCGATACCCAGCGCTGCCGCCTCGCGGAAGCCGATCGAGCAGAGATGTCCGGTCACTTTGATTCCGCGCCGGTGCGCCGCCTCGATTGCTGCCGTAAGCTCGGCGCGCGTGATGTGCATGTACGCCTTGAAGCTCGTCACGCCTTCGCCGGCCCAATACTCGACCATGCGGCGCGCGTCGTCAGGGCCGCTGAGCTCGTGCATCTGCGGCGTGTAAGCGCCCACGCCCTCGAGGTACGGCCCGGTAATGTGTATCTTGGGTCCGGGCAACCGGCCTTCGTCAACCCACTTCTTGAGTTCGAGGTCAGTGTAAGGGTCGAGACTCCCTGTAGTGCGGATGGAAGTGACCCCGCAGGCGAGATAGAGCCGGGGAAAGCTGAATCCCATCTCGCCATAGAGCGGCAGCGCCTCCGGTCCGCGCGCCGAGGCGAAGTCGATGGGATAGACGAGGTGGTCATGCATGCCCACCAGCCCCGGCACCACCGTGTAGCCGCGGAGCTCCATGACCTTCGCGCCGGCGGGCGCCGGAGTCGCCGCGGCAGGACCGATCGACTCGATGCGGCCATGATCTACCAGGATGGTCTGGTCGTCGAGCGGCGGCGCGCCTGTCCCGTCGATTACCTTGACGTGGGCGAGCGCGAAGACCGGCGAATCAACGGTGACGAAGGATTTCACCACGGGTGAGAGCGATGGCGCAGCGGGAGACGGGTCGGCAGCTTGTCCCGGCCGCGCCCTGGCTGGCAGGAACAGGAAAAGGGCGACGAGCAGAAATCTTCTCATGAATTCTCCAGGCGTCAGACTGTGTGGTATAGCGCACCATGCTACACTTCGGCGTTCGACCAGGCAAGGCCGACGACTAAACATGTCGCAGCAACGTGAGAAGTTCCTATTCCAGCAAAGTAGAAAGTTCCTGTTGGGAACCGTCAAACTGGCGGGATGAGAAAACAGGAGATGCTGGTGATGAGCACGCGAGACCGGGACCGGTTGAAAGTGTTGCATGCAG
>DASZAI010000055.1:0-161131 GCA_035945295.1 Terriglobia bacterium
TTGTCCCGAGGAAGATCGTGACGGCGGGCACGCTGTCAAGGGTCGAGATGAACGCCCTGCGGGCGCCCTTGACAGCGTGCCCCGCCGCCCGCGGTGTTGTGCGCTCATTTTCGTATTGACAGATGCCAGCGTCGTCATAGACGGGAATGACGGCGCCGCTCTGGTCCGAGATCGTGCCTAGAATGGACCCGGTGTCGATCTGAGCCATCAACGTCGGCGCCACCACGAAGAACGCGAGCGTCGCCAGCACGAGAAGAACGCGATGTCTCCGTACGCTTTCACCTTGCTTCATTTCCGCCCCCTTTCGAGAGGTTCTTGCGTTTCACAAGATGGTTGAAGGTAGCGGATTCAGGAACCGCACCTTAGTGGCCAGGAAGCAAAGAAGTCGACGTTTTGGGAAAGTAATTGATTCTGATTAGATTGCCCGCGTCGTTGCATTAGGGTCTGGGCACGAGTCCGTCCCAAACTCCAGTTAACGGTATACGAATTTCAAGAAATGAACTTCGCCGCCTTAAATGCAAAACCAACGACCCGACGCAAGTGTGCGCAACCGATTGCGCAATCGGCTTGCTATGTTGAGCCATGCAGTAGTATGTTGTCAAGCCCAAAAATAATCGATTTCTTGAGAACAGCTAACGTCTCAAGGTGAGGGGGCGTCATACAAGCGAGTCATCCCAGCCGGACCTCAGCGTGCGTTACCCGGTTGCTGCCCGCAGTACAGTACAGCATCCGTTCTTGAGGGGGATCAGGGAAATGGCCCATCGGATGAGAGACGTCGCCGACCACGCGGGCGTCTCGGTCACCACGGTTTCTCACGTGATGAACCGGACACGCTTTGTCGCTGTCAAGACCCGCCAGCGGGTGCTCGCCGCCATTCGCGAGCTGAACTATTACAAGGACGCCCACGCCCGGCGTCTGGCAGTGGGGCATAGCAACTTCTTTGGGTTGATCGTCTCCGACATTCGGAACCCCTTTTTCCCGGACATTATCTCCAGCTTTGAAGCCGCGGCCCTGGAGAAGCACTCGGATGTTCTGCTTTCGAACACCAGCTACGATCCGAAGCGAACGGAAGCGGCCGTGCGGAAAATGATCGAAAACAAAGTGCGCGGCGTAGCCGTGATGACGTCCGAGTTCAACGCGGCGCTGGCCGAGGAGTTGACGTCGAACCAAGTCTGTGTTGTCTTTCTGGACCTCGGGCAAGTGGGGCCTTATCTGAGCAACATCCGGGTGGATTATTCAGGCGGAATTCTCCAGGCGATCAACCATCTGCACGACCTGGGACACCAGGACATCGCCTTCATTGCCGGACCACAAACCCTGCGCTCGGCGGTCATCCGGCGGAAGGCATTCATGGAGGGCCTCCGCCACTGGGGACTATCCTCTCACTGGGCGCTGGAGGACAGTCATAAGGTGGAAGGCGGCATCGCAGCAGTTCGAACCCTGCTCGATTCCGATCGCTTTCCGACGGCCATTCTCTGCAGCAACGACCTGATCGCCATCGGGGCCATGAACGCTCTCCAGGATGCAGGTTTGCGGGTCCCTGAAGACGTGTCGGTGGTCGGTTTTGACGATATTGACTTCGCCAGCTTTGCCGTGCCGCCGTTGACCACGGTCCGGCTGTCACGAGAGCGCCTGGGGAGGCTGGCGCTCGAGGCGCTTCGCAAGATGCTGCGTAACAAAAAGCGCCAGGGTGGGGAGTATGTCGTCGAGACGGAGCTCGTGGTCCGCAAATCGACGGCGCGTGCCAATCCAGAAGGATTCCGCCTTGGCCGAGCAAAATCCAAGTCGGCCGCTGCCACCGAATGTTGAACTTGGACCGCTCGCACCTCACGGAGTCTCGTCGGCCAAAGCGAGAGCGATTCCCAGGAACTGGTGGCGTCCTTCCGACGACAGCGTTTGGGGCGGTTGCGGTTTCAGAGCAGCGGCCTGAAGAGTCTGCTGAATGCGGCTCACATTCAGCATGCCATGGGGAAAGAGTTTCTGGTAGCGGTCGAGCGTCTCGCGGGCTTTGTCGACCTGCCCCGTCTGATAGTAAAAAGTCCCGAGCGCCGAATAGCCGCCTTGCCACTCCGGAAGCAGTTCCACCGCTCTCTTAAAGTACGCCTCCGCCTTGGCGTTCTCACCCTCGAAGACCGAGAGCACACCCATTCCCCATAGAATGTGGCCGGAGTCGGGGATACGCACAAGGCCGCGACTAAGCGCTTGGCGCGCCGCGCCGGCGTCGCCCGCACCCAACTGTGCCAGCCCCAGCGACAAGTAGTTCAGGTCGTTGTCCGGATTGCCCTGCGTCGCCTGCTCGAAGATGTGGATCGCCTCGGCGGTCCGGCCGAGATGCGTATCGATGTCACCGAGCAAAGACAAGTAGGCGTCGTCTTGGGCCTGGGGCGACACCTTCTGCATCATCTCGAGCGCGTGAGGATAATCGCGCATCTGGAAGTAAGTCGTTGCCAGATTATAGCGGGCATCGTCTGAGGTGGGGTCGGCCGTGAGCGCCGCCTGGAAGTGGCGGATAGCCTCCGAGTATAGCCGGTAGCGTGCCAGCAAGACTCCGGTGCCGAGCATGGTCCGGGCATCGCCTCCGCTCAATTGGTCGAGTTGCTCGACGACCTTCCGCGCTTCGTCCGCCTGTCCGAGTTTCAGGTACGCCTCGGCGAGAAGGTAGAGGTTTCGCGGATTCTCCGAATGCCGCTTGGCTTCCTGCTGGAGTTCCGCCAGGTCGAGTTCCGCTTGACTCTTTTCCGGCAGGGCGGTCCGCTGGCTCAGGTAATCGAACAGGTGCTGGAAAGGATAAGGTCCGGGCTTGGGATCCCTGGCCAGCGTCTCGAAGATTTTCATGTCCCGTTCGGCTGCCTGAGTCTGATGTAGAGTCCGTTCCGCTGTGGCCAACTTGTAATACGCTTCGGCAGGGTGAAGCGCGAGCTTCGTGCATCGGCGCAACAGCGGGACGGCCTCGGAGAATTTTCTTTGGGACATTTTCACGCTGGCGAGTTCAAAGAGCGCATCATCGTAGTCAGGAGCCGCCTGAATGGCCCGCTCGAGCAGCTTCTCGGCCCCCGTCTGGTCACCCTGCTTGTTCGCGATATAACCGAGATTAAAGAGGCAGGCGGGATTCTGGGGATCCTTCTTCAGCCCCTCCTCAAAGTATTTCTTCGCCTCATCGAACTTCCCCAGGTGCCGGTAGCACAGTCCCATGAAAGCGTAGGACCGCGCCGAGGGCTCTAGTGCGAGCAAGGTCTGGAACTCCTCTTTTGCTTTATCGACCTTGCCGGCGGTGAAGTAGCTTTCGCCGAGGGCGGCGCGCAGATCGGCACGCTTGGGAGCGATCTTCACTCCCTGTTCGAGCAACTGGATCGCGTCCTCGTAGTAGGACTGCTGCATGCTGAGCCGACCCATGAGAAAGATGACGTCGGTGTTCTCGGGAGCCAGCTTATGGGCGCGCAACAGCACTTCGAGACCCTGCAGGATCTTGTGCTGGTCGTTGTACGCCTGGCCGAGCAGGTAGAGCGTATCGGAGGAGTCGGGTTGGAGCGAAACGGCTCGCTCGAGCACCTGCTGCGCCTTCTCAGGCTTCTTGTCGCGGAGATACGCCTGTCCCAGATTGTGAAGGATTTCGGGCGTCCCGGGCTTCAAGGCGTCAGCAAGCTCAAGTTCGTGAACCGCCGCGGCATACTGTTTTTGGGCGGCGAGGATCACTCCGAGCGAGAAGTGTACCCGTACGTCATTCGGCGCCTGGTCGGATAAAGTCTGGGCGAGCTTCAATCCCTCCGCCGTCTCGTGGGCGCCGAGATAAGCTTGGGTCAGGTTGAGCGACGTACCGTCATCGGGAGGTCGCACGCGGCTGAGGTAAGTGATGGCCTCTTTGGCGTTGCCCTCGGCCAGCTCCACCATGCCCATGTTGTAGTTTGCGGTCCGGTCGCGCGGATTGAGCCGCAGACTGCGCTGGAATTCCGCCGTCGCGAGGTCCAGCTTTCTCTGCGTGAAGTAGCTGATGCCCAGATTGTTGTGCGTCTCGGTTGAGCGCGGATTAATCTCCAGCGCTCGATTGAACGCGGCCAACGCTTGCACATAGTCGCGCTGCTGGTCGTAGATGATCCCAAGCAGATTCCAGCCCTCGACGCTGCGCGGCTCGATCTTCAGGTCCTCGCGTACTGCCTCGAGCGCCTTGTCCACTGCGCCTTCGCCGGCGAGCTGCTGCGCTGCTCGAAAGCGTTCCTGGGCTGCGCTCTTGGCCGATGTAGCGGCGCCGGATGACGATGGCCTGGGAGCCGCTTGCCCCCACGTTACACTTCGACCTCCGACCACGAGCACAACGGCGTAGACGTAGATGCACAGTGGTCTCGCCCAGCTATCGGGTCTCCGGTCCATGAAGTCTTTCAACCCTCGATTCTACCAGTACGCTAAGAAACTCCTCAATCGCCTGGTCTTCGTCACGGTCAACGGCCGCATTACCTCGAAGTCCGTTGGCTCGCGGCCAGTCTTTCGACCGCTTCCTCGAGTCGCTGACGTCGGCTCCAGAAATCAGCCCACAGGTCGCCGTGCTTCTTCAGCCGCGTGAGGATTGTCTTGATGTTCAGGCGCTCGGGACGCAGTCCTTGGCGCAGTTCGCTCGGGGCAATGGGCGTTGACACAGGCGCCTTGGGGAACGCCCGGACCGTGTAAGCAGCGGCCAGCGGCCGTCCTGACGCATTCTGGTACGCGTCGATCAGCACCGTGCCGCGGGGACGCTTCCCCACGGTCCGCTCCTCGGTCACCTCGCGCGGATGCTCAGCGGCCACCAGCCGTCCGACGATGTCGGCGAAGGTGCGCACCTGCTCGTAGGTGTAGCCGCGCTCGATGGGCAGATAGATATGAAATCCCGTGGCGCCTGACGTCTTGAGGTGCACGTTCAGGCCGAGCGCTTCGAGTTTCTTATGGATGGCCTGGGCGATCGAGACCACGGTGTCGAACTCCGTGCCCTCGCTCGGGTCGAGGTCGAAGAAGACGTAATCGGGGTGTTCGAGGTCGTCGATGCGGCTCGCCCACGGGTTGTGGTCGATGCAACCGAGGTTGGTCAGGTAAAGCAGCGTCGCGCGTTCGCCGCCAACGAAATAGTGCGTCTCACCGGGCCGCTCCTCGTGGCGGACAGCAATGGTCCTCAGCCATTTGGGCGCCGACTCGGGGGCGTCTTTCTGGAAGAACGACTTCTCCGCGATGCCGTTGGGATACCGGCGCAGCACCAAGGGCCGATCCTTCAAGAAGGGCAGGAGATAGTCTGCAATCTGATAGTAATACGTCAGCAGATGCCGTTTCGTGTAGCCGGACTCGGGGAAGTAGACTTTATTGAGATTGGTGAACTGTAACTGCTGGCCGTCGATTTCTACGCTGACGTTCTCGGCTCGGCCGTGGAACAATTCTTTCTCGATCGCCTCGGGGCTGGTGACTACGCGGCCGGCGATCGCCGGCGCTACGTTCACCACGGCGGGCGCGCTGACGGGTGCCTCGGCCTCGAGCCGGCAGTCCTCCGGATTACGATCGGTGAGTAAACCGAGAAAGACGGGTGCACGCAACCGTGGCTCTCGGGTCCAGCTCGCGTACTTCACCCTGGCGACGAGCGACGGCGTCGTCCAGAAGGCTTCCTCTTTCGTATCGGGGACCCGGTCGAACGCACAGCGCGCAGCTTCGAGCTTCTTAAGCTGCTCGTAAACCTCGCGCTGCGTCTTCTCGTTGAATCCTGTTCCCACGCTGCCGATGTAGCGCAGCGACTTGCCGTCATAGAGGCCGAGCAGCAGCGCGCCGAAATGTTCGCGCGAGCCGCGCGGCGCCGTCCAGCCGCCCACCACGGCGTCGAGTTCCTGAGTCACTTTGAACTTCACCCAGTTCGTGCTGCGGGTGCTGGTGTAGGTGCTGCGTGCGAGCTTGCCGACGATGCCCTCGAGTCCCTTTTCCCTTGCGAGCTCGAACAGCTCGCGGCCGTGCTCCATCTGATGGTCGGCATAGCGAAAATCGTCGCCCGGCTCGAGCAGTTGTTTGAGCAGCCGCTTGCGCTCGAGGAGCGGCGCGTCCCGCAGATCATGGCCGTCGGCGTAGAGAACATCGAAGAGATAGTAAATGGCCGGGGCCTGGCGCACGAGTGCGGCGGTTGGACGCGCGACGTTGATGCGTGACTGCAGGTGTTCGAAGTTGCTTCGGCCGTGCCCGTCGAGCGTGACGATTTCGCCGTCGAGGATGGCTTCCGAGGCGCGAACGTGCTTGGGCAGATCGTGGAGCTCGGGAAACTGTGGGGTAATCGTGCGCCCCGTCCGCGAGCGCAGCTCAAGCTTGCCGTCCTTAATCCAGGCGAGTGCGCGGATGCCGTCCCACTTGATCTCGAAAAGCCAGTCAGGATTCGAGAAGGGCTTGTCAACCAGCGTGGCCAGCATGGGCTCGAGGCGCGCCGGCATCTTCGCCCGGTGCGCGCCTTCGAGCGCTGCGGGACCCGGTTCGTCCGCGACCTCGTCACCGGGCAGTCCCGCCTCAATCTCGGTGAGTACGCGTCCGGTGAGCACGGAGCCGTCGTGCTCGTCGATGTTCCAGTTGGGATCTGCGGCCCCGTCGCGATGCTTGATGAGCAGCCAGGGTTTCCCTTTCTGATTCGGCTGCTTCAGCTTGACCAGCACGAAGCTGCCGCGCAGCTTGTGACCGTGCAGGACGAACTTCAGCTCGCCGCGCTCGAGTTGCGGGCTCGCCGGGAGGCCGCCCTCCATTTCATACGTTCCGTTGTCCCACACACTCACGGGGCCAGCGCCATAGTGTCCCTCGGGGATGACGCCCTCGAAGTCGGCGTAGTCCAGAGGATGATCCTCGGTCTGCATGGCGAGTCGCTTGTCGGCGGGATTGAGCGACGGCCCTTTGGGCACCGCCCATGACTTCAAGACTCCGTCGATCTCCAGGCGGAAGTCGTAGTGCAGGCGCGTGGCGTCGTGCTTCTGTACCACGAAGCGATTTCCCGCGGGCGACGCGGCCTTTTCGCCCGAGGGCTCAGGAGTCTCGGCAAAGCGCCGCTTGGCGCGGTATTCCTTGAGCGAAGCCATCGCCTGATTATAGCGGTAGAAGGTCGGCTATGGGCTGCGCGCCAGACCTGAGCTGGCTACGGGATCAACCGGTGGAAGCGGCCCATCCAGTAGGGCAGCAGGAAGAACGCGCCGTCGTCCTCTGACCGGCCGGCGCTGCCGCAGTCGAGCTCGAACGGGTTACCGTTCCACTTCATCACACAGTGTTCGTTCGGAGGAATAGCGCGCCGCGCTTGTTTCTCTCCGAACCTGCCACCCGCCGGGGCCAGCTCTAGATCGGCGCGCTGCGAATTCTTGACCGTCCAGGACACCGTGTCGAGCGGGACGCGCTCGAGCGTATCGACGGCGTCAGCGCGCGCGTAATCCTTCGCTCCCGTCGAGGCCGCATAGACGAAATTCCAAAGCGGATTATGCTCGTCACGAGCGCGCTGCCAGAATCCCTCAAGCGCCTCCTGATAGCGGCGGCACAGCTCGGGATCGTCTTCGAGCTGCATCAACGGATACCAGGCCAGGAACGCCAGCTCCTCGTCCGAATAGTTAATCTCAATTGGCTTGTCCGTGCCCATGCGCATGACGGAATCGAAGTAACCGAGCTCGCGGCCGATGCGCTGGTATTCCGCGAGAAATCGCTGGTTGCCGGTCACGCGATAAGCGACCCGCAAGTGTGACAACAACTCGAGCGAATTGAGCGACCGGTCAGACCGGCCGTCCGGAGTCTCGAAGTATTCGGGATTGTACTTGCCCCAAGTGGTGACGCGGCCGCCGTACCCAACGAGTTGCAGGTGGTGGCCGAGCAGATGGCTGGCCATGCGCTCGACTGCGGGACGGATGGATTGCCGGTCGCGCTCGTCAGGCAGCAGATCGTAGGCGACCTGGTAGGCGAAGAAGTGCCCGACCAGCTCGTCGGAGCTCGTGTCGCCTTTCCATTCCAACTCGCCGTCCGGCGTCCAGTGCCACTCGCCGCCGGGATCGCGATAGTCGCCGCGGTGGATCAAGGCGCGCGCCGGAAACCCGGGAATCCCGGTGGTGGCTTCCAATTGTTCGAGCGCGGCGAGCGACGCGCGAACGTTCGCGAGCGCCTCAGGTGAGTGCGACACGGCGTAGCGGAAGCACTCGGCGGCAACGTAAATCGCCGTCCACAATCCGTCGTTGTCACTGGGCGTCATGCGGTACGAACTCGTATCGCCGGGCCGCAGCAGGTCGCAGTCGGCAACGTAGCCGTAGCGATTGTGCCGGTGCTGCAGGCGCTCGATGAACAATGCGCTCTTTTGTTCGAGATCGAACGGCTGGAATTCGATCCGCGCGATACCCGTGCGGGTGCGAATCCACGCCCGTTCGACCTGCGCATCACTTCGCCCCTTGCTGTTCTCGTCGACCGAAACGTTTTCGACGAAATTGTCGGGCAGATAGCGCTTACCCCAAAAGTAAAACCACCGATGGGGGTGCGCGCCGTCCGTGTGCGATGCAAAGTAGATTGCGCCGTCTTCGGTCGCGATCCAGAGTCCGCCGGATGAGTCCGCGGCGATTCCTGTCGGGCGCACGATCGGCAGGCCATCCTTGCCGGTCCAGAGTTTTGTTCGGACAGCGGACTCGGGTTGCTCGGCATTTGATTTCGGACTGAGATTATCGATCTCGAGCAGACCCTGCGCGGTTGCTCGCCACAGGGTGCCGCGTGCATCGCGGACGTCGCGGGCGGGCGATGCGTCCAGTTTTTTCCTAATCTCCGCCGGTATCGATGAATCATCGAGCGAAAACTGCCGGCAGAATATCTGCAGGTAGCTGCGCGCTATATCGGCAGCGCGCTCGGCAGCGGAAGAGGCAACGGTTTGGACTGCGACAGCAGCGGCAAGGAATATCGTGAATCCCAGCGCGCTGGCAACCGCGGGCTTTATGAGGTGTCTCATCGTCCCCGGGCGAAGCGTACCACTTCCTGTGCCCGGCGTTCGTTCAACTTTTGTCGTCGCGCGGGCCAGCCAGTGCTAAAATTTGATTCTGGCGCTCCTCCGATTAGCAGGGCAGAGAGCCAGTAGGCCACAAAGAATGGACCGGCGGAAGTTTCTGGATGTGGCGGCGCGGGGAGGGGCTGCCGCGGCAGCCTGGGCGACGAGCAGCTTGACTCGTGCCACGAATTCGCTCGGAGCGCCTGATGGCTCCCCACGCGCGGCGTTACCTTCTGCGCCGGCTTCATCCGCCGCAACACAGCGCAAGCTTATCATCCCCAGCGACACCCCGGATCGCTTCAAGGCGAAGGTGATGGAGTTCAATCCCATCCCCGCGCCCGACCCCGCCACTTGGGAGCTCGAAATCGGCGGGCTGGTCGAGCGTCCCTTGAAGCTGAAGCTCGCGGACGTGAAGCGGCTCCCCAAGATCAAGCAGAGCAGCCGGATGAAGTGCGTTCAGTGCTGGTCGGCGCGGATCGAGTGGCAAGGGTTCCGCTGCGGCGAGCTGCTGCGCCTCGCGCATCCTAAAGCTGAGGCGACGTGGGTGCGCATCGACTGCGCCGACATGTATTACGACTACATCAAGATGACGGAGCTGCTGAACCCTCGCGTGCTCTTTGCGCTGGGCATGAACGGCGAGCCGCTGACGCCCGAGCACGGCGCGCCGCTGCGCCTCGTGATGCCGTTCAAGTACGGTTACAAATCGTCCAAGCTGATTACCAAGCTCACGCTGACCAACAAGGGCGGCCAAGGTGTGGTCGCGGACACCTGGCCGTACTACTCGCAGACCGGGGACATCGAACCGGGGTACGATCACCCGTTCGATTTTCCGGGTGAGACGCGAAAGATCAAGGGCGGGGAGATCATGGACTACTGAAAGCAAGGAGTGAGAAGTCAGAAGACAGGAGTCGTGAGTGAGAACTGGGAATGCAATCCTTCCTCCGTATTCCGAGTGAGAAACCTGGAAGCACGTGGCTTGCCCGCCGGCGCGATTTCATGAAGCTGACGGCGGCGTTCCTCGCCGACCACTTCCTGCCGCGCCGCGCGTGGGCTCGCGGGAGCAACGAGGATTACGCGAAGCCACGGCAACGGGTCATCGTTGTGACCTTCGGCGGCGGCTGCCGCTACCAGGATACCTTCGCGCCGGAAGGCTGGGTAAATATCCCGCACCTCACCCGCGACCTCGCTCCCCAAGGTTTGCTGTATCCCGTCGCGCTCAACCAGGGACTGACGGGCCACTTCAACTCGAGTTCCGCACTCATCACCGGCGCGTGGCAGAACGTCGACACCTTCGGCAGCGAGCCGCCCGTCACGCCCACGGTCTTCGAGTACTTCCGCAAGGAGCATCGGCTTCCTGCCGACGAGACCTGGGTGATTGCCACGAACAAGAGCTTCAGCCTGATTGGAGCTAGCCGGGTGCACGGCTACGGCGACCCGGTGGCGGCGAACGTCATCCTGCCCAAACAGCTTCTCCTCGAGGCCATCGAGTCGGCGGTCGCGACGGACAAAGGGCCCGGCGTCGAGGATCGCCAGGCGTTCCTCAGTCAGATGCTCTCAGCGCTCGACGAGGGATACGAAAGCTACGGCTGGCAGGTGTACGACTCAGGCCACAAGCTCGACAAAGAGCTGAAGGCGAGCCTCTCGAAGTCGCTCCTCGATTATTTCAACGATCCCACCGTGCCTTCGAGCGGCGACGAGCTCACCTTTTTCATGGCCAAGGAAGTGATGAACCGCTTTGCGCCGTCGCTCCTGCTGATCAATTTCTGGGACATCGACATCGCGCACTACGGCTCGTATTCGCTCTACCTCCAGGCCATCGAACGCACCGACCGGCTCACCTACGGGCTGTGGCAGCACGTCCAGGAGTCGCCCTTGTACAAGGACCGTACGACGATGCTGGTGATCCCCGAGGTAGGACGCGACGGCGACATTCACGGCAACGGCTTCGCCAACCATCGCAGCGGCGATGACGCGTGCCGCCGCGTCTGGCTGCTGGCGTTGGGCGCGGGCGTCCCGCACGGTACGGGCTCCGAACGCCCCATCCGCCACATCGACGTCGCGCCGACCGTGGCCTCGATTCTGGGGTTCAAGATGGAGAGTGAAGGGAAGCCGCTGGGGGAACTGGCCCTCTAACAGGGGCAACCGACGGACGGTGTCCTTCCGAGGAGCCGCAGGCGACGCGGAATCTCGCACCGCTTTTCTTTCAGAGCGAGATTCCTCACTGCGCTCGGAATGACACGGTTCCGAAAGGTTTCTCAACAAACCGCTAGGTTTGGCCATGGACCTTTACAAGACACTCACGGGTGAGGCGCTCACGCTGGTTCGAGACTACGAGACGGCGCTCGACCGCCTGCCGCGCACTTTTCTGGTCGACACGCTGGTGGAGCTGGAGCACTGGCCGGTCTTCTTTGAGCCAGAGAAAGCTTACTTCCGCGCGCTGGTCGACCAGCTTGCAGCGCTCGACGTGGGGCGGTTCCACGAAATCTTCGGCAGCTTGCAGGACTTCGAGCGGCGCACCGGTTGCGATCGCGTGCGCGCGGCGGACATCGACGAATTCGAAGCGCGCGCTCTGGCGTACGTCCAGCGCCAGGGCGTGTACTCTGAGTGGCGTCACGAGATCGACGGCGTGTTCGAGAAGCTTGAGCCCATGGTCGAGGCTCGACTCTACAGCGGCTCGCTTCCGCCTCGCCTCGTCGTGATCCTCTATGGCGAGGGCATCGCCATCGAGCGCAATACGCTGTGGAAGCGCTTTCGGACGCTCGGGACGCGCGTGCCGCTCGACCTTCACGGTGCGCAATCCTCAGAGCCGTTTCTGCGGGCGCTGTTCACCGGCCAGCCCGCGATCCAGGCTGCGCGGGCCGCGGGCGCCGCGGCCGCGCCCACGCTCTTTCAGGTACTCGGGCAGTCTCTCGCGCCGCAACCGGCGAACTTCGCGCCCCTCAACGCCTGGATCATCGAGGCGGGCGATGCGCTCCATCGGCTCTGTCGACAAGGCGGTCAAGCTGTTCGAACCAGCGCGGGCGACCCCGCCGCCCACTGCGCCACCGGCATCAGCTACGACTTACTGCGCGACTACCGCGACCAGTTGACCCAGATGCTCTGGGCCAAGGTGAAGACAGGACTCCGCAGCCCGCTGGAGCTCGCGGGATACGTGAAGACGCTCGAAGTCAGGCCGCACGACGGCGTCACGTTGTACTCCGATCCGGCTGTGCTCGCCTTCATCCGCGACACGTTCCTGGCGGGCAACGGGACGCTGATTATCAACAACACGTTTGTCGAGTGGGGAGCGGTGCGGGCGCTCAAGCGGGCCCAGCCGCGCCTCCTGGTTGCGAGGTTCGGCGTGCGCGACAAGATGAAGCCGTTCTCGAGCCTGCTGCTCTTCTCGAAACCGCGCCCCACCGACCAGATCCCCATCATGCAGGACCCGCTCGGTTCGTTTGTCGACTCGGAACTGCTCGCCTATTACATCTGGCTGAACGCGGAGAAAGGTCCGCCCTACAAAGGCAACACCATGTACCTGCTGCTGGCAGAAGGTGTGGACGAGATGCTGGTGGTATCGCCAGCGACCTCGCCACACGCCCAGCCACCGGCTGCCGCAACGCTCCCCGATGTCGCCGCGACCATGGCCCGCTGGCTGGGGATCACGATGCCGGGTTCACCCGGCCGGCCCATCGAGCCGCTGTTCGCCTAGCCCTCACTCTCCTGTCGGTGATTTGGTCTGCGGGCAATTCATACTGAAGCGAAGCCTGACTTTGCTTGTTGTAGCACCTTCGGTGTGCTCTTGGGGTTGAAACTGCCAGCCCCTTGCAGCCTGGATTGCAGCACATTGCAGCAGTTGGTGCCCGCTCGTGACCGTTGCGCCGAGGACGAGTCCGGAGCGCTCGTCCACCTGAAGCTCAAGTTCGACATCACCCTCGACACGCGCCAATCTCGCTAGCGGCGGGTAGGCGGGCAAGGCGCACTTGAGACACTGATAGCGCGGACGGTCGACCCATGCAACGCTAGGTACACTGCGGTCCTGAGGTGGGATGTACGTTTGAAGGAGCTGCTTCAGTCCCTCGTCCTTGCATCCCGGCTTCTTGCAGTCCTCCCCGAGCGCCTTGTCAAACACACCGGCTCTCAGCTCTGAGACCAACGCTGCGCCCTCACTCTCATCTGTCCTGGTGTCCGGTTCGGTATCGAGGTCCTCGAACATCTTCGTCTCAGCAACGGGTTTGAATACTTCACTGGTCCCGAACACGCGCGTTTCCACATCATGCAAGAGGTCGTATGAACGCAAGATTCGGGGTGGTCCCTGAGTCCGGAATGGAAACGGCAATAGCGGGAGGTGCAGTACGGTTTCCTCACCGCCGCACGTCGCGACAATGCCGAAGTTAGCCGTTGTAAACAAAAGCGTATGCTTTAGGGCCCGCTTGGCCCGGCGAAGCTCTCGGGGCAGTTCGCGCGGGTCGACCGCGCAAGGATTGTTATCGCCGACCAACTCGGCTGGGCTGGTGTTCTGAAGCCGCTTGATTTTCGCTTTGACCGTGCATGACGAGCCGCATGGCAGATGCTGCGAAATGATGAGTATGTCCCGGACCACCGTGTCGGTCCCGTCCTGGTTGGCTTCCACGATGTGATAGTCCCACATGGGTCCGTTGTCCCAAAACGTGTGACTCACAGCATAGAATCGGGTTGGTCCCGGTACGGTTGCGTTTTGCGCGGAGTGCGCAGTTTCTGGGACAAAGCTCAAACCCAACACCACGCACCAACTCACCAGCCCTCTCATGGTTATCGTCAATCTCGTATCCCTCGAAGTCGTGCCCGACACCTGGTGCCATTTTAAACCTGTGCGGTCGTGTGGGCGTACCCTCTGGCGATGGCCCAGCTCTCGATAGTGTTGGCGAGCTAATGACTTGACAACACGATAATAATTGCGTATAAGAATTCTCGCGGGGGGGCGCCGCAGCCAACAAATTGGAGGGAGATGACATGCGACGTATCCTGAACGCGCTCCTCGCCTGCACGCTGCTCGCGCTTGCAGCCTGCTCCGGCTTCGCCCAGTCCGGCACCTGCGCCGGAATGAGTACTGGCCAGTTGTCTAGCCTCAACGGCTTCGTGCCGTTCCCCAGCACCAGCCTTTGGAATACTGACATCTCGGCCGCGCCGGTTGATCCCAACTCGGCCAACATCATCAACTTCATCGGCTCAACCGTAACGCTGCACCCGGACTTCGGCTCCGGGACTTTCCAACGCCAGTCGATTGGTATTCCTTACCAGGTCGTGGATACGACTTCGCAGGCCATGGTCAACGTTTCGCTCGGCCTCTACGCCAGCGAGAGCGACCCCGGGCCGATGCCTATTCCTTCTAACGCGCTTATCGAGGGTTATCCCAAGCCGGGGAACGGCGACCGCCATGTCCTGGTGCTTGACCGGTCCGGATGCTGGCTTTACGAGCTTTTCCACGCTGCGATTTCGAAGAGTGGCGCGTGGAGTGCAGACTCCTCGGCTATCTGGGACATGACGATCAACGAGCAGCGCCCTTATACCTGGACCTCGGCGGACGCGGCGGGTCTGCCCATTTTCGTGGGACTCGTGCGCTACGACGAAGTGGCGGCGGGTGCCATCAAGCACGCTATCCGCTTCACGGTGCCGACCACGCGTCAGGCATTTGTTCTGCCGGCCACGCACTGGGCGTCATCGAACACCAGTACCAGCGCCCCGCCCATGGGGACGCGCCTGCGCCTCAAGTCGAGTTTCGATACTTCGGGATTCTCTGCCGCCAATCAGGTAATCCTGACGGCGCTCAAGAACTACGGCATGATCCTGGCCGACAACGGCAGCGCTATCTTCATCAGTGGCGCACCGGACAGTCGCTGGAATAACACGGACCTTGCGAACCTGAAGACCCTTACCGGCTCGGACTTCGAAGTCGTTCAGATGGGGACGATCTACACGTCGTCCAACGTCCCCACCGGCTCGAATCCCGTTATCAGCAGCTTCACTGCCAACGCGACCTCCGTATCGAAGGGAACGCCGGTAACCCTGAACTGGTCGACCAGCGGCCAGCTCTACAACATCATCTCGCCCACCGTCGGTCCGGTGCGCGGGACGAGTATCACCATCTTCCCGACGGCGACCACCACGTACACGCTCTACTCGACCAACCAGTACGGTCGCACAACCGCAAGCTTGACGATTACGGTGCATTGAGTCTCCGCAAGACCGCAGCGAATTGTTGTGAGAAGGCGAGAGGACGGGTGCGCGAGGCTAGCCGGAGAAACTTTCTGGCAGGCCCGCGCGCCCGCGTCATTGCGAAGGCGCACCGCGAGCTATCTGAGGGACCTGTTCTCCGTGTTCCCGTAACGCTCCCTGGGTTACAATCGGGACCATTCTCTCGACGCGCCGACCTATAGCGGCCGGTGCGTCGTGAAGGGAGCCTGTTCGTATGTCGAATGAAACCACCCAGCACCGGCGGAGTTTTCTCGAGGCAACTCTCGCCGCTCTGACCCTGCCTTTGATGCCCCTTCGCGGAAGCGCCGATGGCCCAGCGGAGACGACTGCGAAGGATATCTTTCAGCACGACCTGCCCGACTTGACGATGAGCGGCTGGCAGGTGTCGGTGGCCGAGGTCACGACGCCGCCCGGAGTGGTCGATGCGAGACACCAGCACCCGGGCTTCGTCCTTGGATACGTTCTCGAGGGCGATTTGCGTTTCCAGTTGGCCGGCCAGCCGGAGACCGTGATCCACACGGGTGAGATGTTCTATGAGCCGCCGGGAAGCGTTCACGCGGTTTCGGCGAGCGCCAGCCCGACCAAGCCCGTCAGGTTCCTCGCTCTGATCCTGGCTGAAAAAGGGAAGCCACTCACCAAGCCGGCATAGCGCGACGAGTTGCCGGTTGGCTATAATGGTCAGTGATTCTCATGAAAAGCCGGAATACAGGGTCGGCGCGACTCGAACTCTGTCTTCACCCTAACCGGGAGGCTTCTTGAACGCCTCCAGGACTGCGGTTGAACAGCCTTTGCCGTTGCGGACCGAGCGCGACCCGGGCACTCCGGTCCCGGCCAGGCAGCCGAAGAGCCGCCCCAATCCGATCATCGTGGCGGTGCCGCTCCTCGTCGTACTGATTACGTTTCTCTTCTGGTACTCCACTTGGTTTGGCAGGCCGCTCGGTGATCGCGAGATGGCGGAGTGCCTGACGGACACGTCAGTCCCGCACCGGACGCAGCACGCCCTCGCGCAAGTGGCTCAAGAGATCACGAGGCATGACCCCGCGGCCCGGCGCTGGTATCCGCAGGTGCTCGCGCTTGCCGGCAACCACGAACCGCAGTTCCGCCTGATGTCGGCCTGGGTGATGGGTCAGGACAACACTTCCGAGGAGTTCCATCAGGCGCTGCGAAGCCTGGTCGCTGACCCTGAGCCGCTCGTGCGCTGGAACGCCGCGCTGGCGCTCGTCCGCTTCGGCGACACGACCGGTGAGCCGCAGTTGAAGCTGTTGCTGCGACCTTATACTGTCGTCGCGCCGCAGGCAGGCCTGCTGCACTACCGGCTGAAGCCCGGCGACCCGGTCGAAAGTGGCGGGGCAATCGCTCAACTCAAGAAGGGCAGTGCGCCGCCGGTGGATGTCCGCTCGCCGCTGGCGGGTCGACTCGATCAGCAGGTAACGAATGATGGCGCTCAGGTCGAGGCGGGCACGCCGATTGCGGTACTCTCGCCCGGCGAGCAGCAGGTGTGGGAAGCGTTGCGCGCTCTGTATCTCGTGGGACGGCCGGAAGACTTGGCGGATGTCGAGCGTTACGCGAGCGGTGTCGCGGGCATGCCTGAGCGGGTTCGGCAGCAGGCGGCGCTCACGGCCCAGGCGATACACAAGCGTTCAGCTTTCAGCGATCAGCATTCAGCGACCAACAAGACGGGACAATAACGCGAGGCTGACCGCTGATTGCTGAGGGCTGATTGCTGACCGCTGATAGCTGAAAGCTGACCGCTGAAAGCTAAATCGCGAACTTGATTCCCAGCGTGCCCTCGACGTCCTCGATGGGGATCATTTCGATGGCATCCCACGGGCAGCCGTCGAGGAAGGAGCCGTCGGGGCCTTTGCTGGTACACTTCTTGCAGCCAATACAAAGGTAGGGGTCGACTTCGATGCGGCCCATGGGCGGGTGGTCCTCATCGATGACCCAGTACATGCAGTCCTCGACCGGGCAATAGGGGACGCAAGCGGGCGAACCCGCGCAGCCCGTGCAGCACTCGGTAATCACCGCCAGCTCGCGGGGCTTTTTCTTGCGCGGCGTCGCGATGCCTTCGGACTTGGGTTCGCTCTTGACGACTTCGCCGGTAGGGATGAAATACGTGGGCATTCACATGACTCCTGGATCGATCGTTTCCACTCAAATTGTCCCAAATGCCCCGCGATGGAGTCAACGACTTTTGTCGCCGGAGCTGAAGGCTGACTTTCGAGGAGGCAGGACGGCATGAATAGCGGCGTAGCGTGGGCGCTGGTCTTTCACATTCTGGGGATTGTCTTCTGGATGGGCGGATTGCTGGTGACGACGCAGGTGCTGGCCATGCATGTTGACGAGGAATCGCCGGAGTCGCGCGCGACTCTGGCGCATCTCGAGACCAAGCTGCTCAAGGGCGTCACGCATCCGGGCGCGGCGATCACCGTGCTCGCGGGGATCGTGGTCGTCGTGCTCCAGCCCGACTATCTGCATCAGCACTGGCTGCACGCGAAACTGGCGCTCGTCGCGATCCTGATCGCGCTCGACCTCATCGTCTACTTTCGCACTCGCGCCTTCCACGCCGGGCGGCTCGACCTCCAGCGGCGCGAATGCAAGCTCCTGCACGGCGCCATCTCCCTAGTGTTCCTGGGAATCCTGGTGCTAGTCACGATCAAACCTTTTTAAGCATTCAAGAGGAGGAACCTTGGCCGAAACGAAAATTACCGTAAAGAATGACGGCTCGCTCCGCGTTGAGGGCGAGTTCACTATTTACGATCAGGACGGCAAGCCGTTCGATCTGGCGGGCCGCACCGCCATCAGCTTGTGCCGCTGTGGGCATTCGCAGAACAAGCCCTTCTGCGACAGCAGTCACAAGCGCGTGGGATTCCAGTCCGTGGTGCAGGCTCGGCGCCTCGATCCACCCGCGCCGCCCCCGGTCGCACCCAAGCCGCCTGAGCCGCAGGGGTGAGAGACTCTCCACCAGTTTGAAAAAAAAGGTTGCTCCTCACCACGGCAGGGACTACAATTTACGTATCTCACCAAGAAAGGAGCAATCCTATGCCAACGGATAACAAGTCCATCGCGAAGCGCATCCTTGAGGAAGCCTGGAACCGCGGGAATCTGGAGGCGCTGAACGAGGTCGTTGCACCTAACTATATCGGCCACGATACCCTGGGTCCGGAGATTCACGGGCTCGAGGGCTTCAAGAAGCGCGTTCACTCCTTGCGCACCGCGTTCCCCGATCTACAACTCAACGTTGAGGAAATGTTCGCGGACGGCGACGTGGTGATCACCCGCTTCAACAGCCGTGGAACCCACAAGGGCGATTTCCAGGGCATTGCCGCTACCGGTAAGCCCTGCAAAATCTCGGGGATTACCATCAGCCGGTTTTCGAATGGCAAGCTGGTGGAGGCATGGGTCCAGACGGACGCTCTCGGCCTGATGCAACAGCTCGGCGTCGTTCCCGCACTTGGCCAGAGCAAGGCTCAAGCCGCAAGATAACTGCGTCGCTTGAATTTTTTATTGCTTGAGGCTTTCATCACTTAAGGCCCGACTCTTCGTCGGGCCTTTTTTCTTTGTAGCTTTGATTCAGCCGGCGCGGAACATTCTGATCGAAGCACGTACCTGCGATCCGACGCGGTGAACGCAGTAGACTGATGGTTGCTGGAACCTGCGTGCGCAGTACAGGAAGACAGCTTCTCCCCCGGAAAGAAGGAGCCACCAGCACCCTAATGGTTTGGGTTTGCTGCCCTCGCTTTCGCGATCAGCGGCCTCGCGAAGCTCTCCCATAGGCTCGTCGCGTAGGACCAGTGCCCCTCGAAGCCGTGACCATGCCAAATACGCTGGTATTTAAACGATTCGTCCCTCGGACCAGGCAAATAGATATAACCCTGCTTCATCGAAGGATCGTAGTCATAGAACGCCACGTAGATGACCTCATAACCGGGTCGCTCTCCCTCAAGCTTCGTGTAGAACGACACTTTATAATGCTGAAGCCCGGACGGCGGTTGCGCAACGATGCCTTTCGAACACTCGATGATGAAGCCTTCGCGCTGCTCAGCACGATTAACGTAGACTCCCGGACCGTCAAAAACCTCAAATTGCCTGACTGCCGGGTCGGTGATCTCGAGTGGCGTCGTGAGGCCGGCGCCTTCGATCGTAATCTTGTCCGTGGGCCCTTTCGCGGGCAGCGACGCAGGCAGAACTGACATGATCAGAAGACCGAAAGCGGCGACGGAATGTCCCTTGGCGACGGAATGTCCCTTCATGACCACCTCCTACTGATGGCCTCAAGAACGTATGAAGTTTTGCTCGGGTCAACCACCGACATTTTACCGCAGCCCGATTCCGTAATCTACGGGCCGCAGTTGCAATCGATGTTATGAACGCAGTAAACTGACGCTTGGGAAGGCGTATCCGACTCGATTAAGGAGCCACAATGGCCACCTCAGTCTGGAAAGGTTACCTCACCTTCGGCCTGATTTCGGTGCCAGTACGGCTGTTCTCCGCCGCGCGCACCGAACACATCTCGCTCAACCAGCTCCACAAGGAGTGCAAGACGCGCGTCAAGCAGCCGCTCTACTGCCCCTTCCACCAGTGCATCATCGAGCGCTCGGAGATCGTAAAGGGTTACGAGTATGAGAAGGGCCAGTACGTGCTGGTGGAGGACGAGGAGATCAAGAAGATCGCGCCTCCCTCGGCCAGCACTATGGAGATCCAGGAGTTCGTGAACGCTGCCGAAGTGGATCCGCTGTTCCTCGACGCCTCGTACTATATGCTGCCGGAAGACGCTGGGCGCAAGGCTTACCAGTTGCTCGTCAAAACCATGGAAGAGTCGGGACGCGCCGCCATCGCCAAGCTGTGCATGCACCAGCGCGAATACGTAGTGCTGGTGCGGCCGCGCGACCACGGTCTGACGCTCCACACCATGTACTTTGCCGACGAGGTTCGCGCCCTGCCCGAGTACGGTGAGCAGGGTGAGGTGAAGGTGAAGCCGGAAGAGGTGAAGCTCGCGAAGCAACTGGTCGAGAGTCTCGCCGGGGAGTTCGATCCGAAGAAGTATCACGACGAATACAAGGAGCGCCTGAAGGCGCTGCTCGACGCCAAGCTGGCCGGTCAGGAAGTGGTGGCCGCGGCTCAGCCGCAGCTCGCGCCTGTTATCGACATGATGGAGGCCCTGAAGAAGAGCCTGGCGGCGCGCGAGGCTCCGCCCAGCAAACCGCCGGCGCGAGCCGTGGCGTCAGAGGAAGCCGAAGCCCCGGCCGCCATCGCCCGAGAAAAGAAAGGCCGCAAGAAGGCTGCTGCCCGATAGCCGCCCATGCCGACTCCGTCCCCGGACACCACGCCGCTGTCCGCGCTCGATCGATTCACGCGAGATGAAGTCCTGCGCATGGTAGGGGTGACGGCGCGCGAGATCGGCCACTGGGAACGCCTCCACTTGGTCGAGCCGCACGAATCCCCCGGCAAGCCCGGCGAGAAAGCCTACTCCTTCGAAGACCTCATCAGCCTGCGCACCATCAAACAACTGACTGGCCAGGGTGTCACTGCGGCCCGCGTGCTGGAAGCGGTGGAAGCGGCGCGGCGGCAACTGGGCGATCCCACTGTCTCGCTGGCCAAACTCCGTATCGTACCCGTGGCCCCGACAGCGCCTGCCGCGGAGCCGGTCGGGTCTCGCGCGTCGAACCAGCCCCCCAACCAGTCTCGTGGACCGGCTCGGATCGGCGTTCGCAAGCTCTCCGTCGAATACGAGGGCAGGACGCTCGAGCTCGACTCTGGGCAATTCGTCTTCAAATTTGACGCCGGCGAAACGCGGCTGCGCGCGATGAAGGGACGGACGGTCGAGCAGTGGCTTCGGGTGGCCGCGCAATGCGAAGTCAATCCCCGGTTGCGCTCGCAGGCCATCGAGGCGTACCTGCACGTGGTCGAGGCCGTACCGGACTCGGTCGAGGCGCATATCAATCTGGGTATGTTGTTCTACGAGCAGGGAGAGTTCGAGGAAGCCCAAGAGCGTTTCAAGCTCGCGGTGACTCTGGCGCCCGATAACGCGCTGGCCAACTTCAACCTGGGCACCGTGCTCGACGAACTCAAGCAGTCTGGCTCGGCGTGCCACTACCTGCGCGAGGCCGTGCGGCTGAAGCCCGACTACGCGGACGCCCACTACAACTTGGCCCGCGTCTACGAGGAACTGGGCGGCTACGTCGAGGCGCGTCCACACTGGCGTCGCTACCTGGAACTCGATCCTGACAGTTCCTGGGCGGGATATGTCCGCCAGCGGCTCGGCGGCGCCTAAAGCAATCGGCGCGCCGGCGCGGCCGCCTCCCTAGGACATCCTCTGCAAATATGAACCCCTCGCGCCCGGCGGGGGAGGCGTGCCGAGCGCGAGGGGGCGGGACAGGTTGGGCAGCAGGGGAAGGAGATCGGCCAACTAGCCCAACCAGTGTCAAACCGCTACAATCCCAAGCAACTCCTCAACCGCGTTGGTATCGCGGTCGACCACACACTGAAACTCAACCGGAAGCAAAGCGTTGCCGCCGTCCGAAGCGACCTCGCAATAGATCCGGTATAACGCCCAGTACTCCTGGAAGCTCCTCACGATCTCGAGTTGCCGCCTTAAGGCGGGGTCCCCATTCACGCCGGGGAATTCAGCCCGCGCCCCACTTACCTCTTCCGCTTCTTCCCTGACTTCCAGAACTTCCTGAACTTCGCGGGCTCCTCGGGTTTCCCGCTCGGGGCGCTCAGCCAGTCCCGGCTCGCCCCCTGCCATCCGGCGATCGCTCATCATGCGGCCCATTCCTTTGGCTGGTCTTTTGCCTTGTCCTTCTGGTGGCCGCGAGGGCATCGGCTGGGAGCGCTCCGAAAAAGCCTCGCAACACTCCCCAGGCGATGGCAAGCGCGACCGACAGCGACAGCAGCATGGTTCCGGCCAGTCCTACTGCGGTCTCAATGTAGTTCGGCATGATGCGCAGCTTTCTTGAGTTTTTTTCTGGCGCTAACTTCGCTGCAACCAGCTTGCACTAGCGAGCTACTGGAATGAGCCCACATGTACCAAGGCAAGGCGGATGCCAAAGCCGGCCTTCGCGTAAATGATTGACGAGGAGTCCGTTGAATCAGAGATGCAGATGGAGTGCGCGCCGACGATGAGGAAACTCGGCGCCAGTTGAGGTAGGATTTACCATCAGGTGTCCGGCGGATACAGCAAGCGACAAGTGATGTAGCGCTAGTCGGGTGTACAATTCCACCGGATCGCTCAGTTATTTGTACGACCCTTCGGGCAATTCCTTGGGGGGTTGGGCGGCGGCCGGAGCTCAGCGATCTCTGTATGGTCAAGGCTGACGGCGGGTCACGTCAAGTGGCAACTAACTCGGGGTAATGTTTCCATGTTCTATCACGCAAGGTTAACGCTCAAGCCCGAAGGGAAGAAGAGTAGCCCTGAAGACGCGTGGGAGCTCGACCTCTCGTATGAGGACCTCTTTGCGAAAATTGTCCTACCCTACTTCGAAGGTCAGACATTCTTCTGCGGGGGAAAGGTTATTGACCCAAAGCGCATTCAAGATCTCCACTTCAATGAAACTGGGCAATCCTCAAACGAACTCTTGCCCTTCATCCGCGCTGAAAATAGGAGTAGCCATGTAATCGCCTTTATACCCGAGACTTGGTACGTGACCTCCAAAGGTACCGATATCACTCGGAGAGTCCTGGACGAAGGAAGGAACAGGCTGAAGAGACCGACCGCGCGGCCACAAGCGACCAGGCCTGAAACGAACAATCGCATTTTCATTGTCCACGGCCATGACATCGCAGCCGCAGACCAGATCGAATTGCTCCTTCACAGGTGGGGACTGGAGCCGATCATCCTGAGAGACAAGCCCAACAAGGGACTCACGGTTATCGAGAAAATCGAAGCAAACGCCGAAGTTGGTTACGGGATTGTGCTTCTTACCCCCGACGACATCGGCGGTGTCGGCAAGGATAGCTTAGCCCCGCGGGCTCGCCAGAACGTGATATTTGAATGGGGCTATTTGATGGCCAAGTTGGGTAGAGACCGGGTGGCTTGCCTTTACAGGAAAGGCGTCGAACTTCCATCAGACCTCCACGGGATCGTTCGAATCGAGATTAGCAAGGAGGTCAGGGATAGCGCAGAGGAGATCCGTCGCGAACTTTTAGCTGCCGGCTACCATCTGAGTAACACTTAAAACGAGGGAGAAGCACATGGGAGACAAAGAATCTCTAGCAGAACGCCTAAACCGGCTTGCGCAACAGAAGAAGGCTGAAGAGGAGGCGGAGAAGCATGTCCAAAAGACGCAGGAAGAGGTCAATCAATTTATCTTCGCTAATGCGATGCTCGAGTTCGAGAACCTTCTTAACATCCTGGAAAGGAAAGTCTCCGAGGTAAACCCAAACTTGCGGGATCTGCCACAATTCGAGTTCAGCAGAGGTGGTCCTTACGTCAAACAAGGGAATGTGGCCGCCTTTCTCTCCTTCATTCAGCCGATCTTGAACGCTCCACCGATCGTCCTGAGGCTTTCCTTCGGGCGTGAACCCCAAGGATTCTATATTGACTTTGATTCAAGTCCCCCGGAGCCCGAGCGCTATAAACTCCAGCCCGCGATGGAAAGATCCCTCGGCAAGCTTGTTTGGGTCGGAGACCTCGGGGAGACTCCTTCGGAGCAGTTATCGGATTTTATTCTCAACCACCTGACCGAATACTATCTTGAACATCGACCTTCATTATGATTCTTGAGCCAAGTAGTGCAGTGGGCTCTTCAATGTAAGACGAGCTTCTCGAAAGTGAAATTGAGCCGGGTGTTGCCACTTGACTTTCATTCTGATGAAGATTCTAATTGCCCGATATGTTACTTGAAGTCTTCTTTTCTTATTCACATAAGGACGAGGAGCTGCGAGACGAGCTCGAAAAGCAGCTTGCGTTGCTGAAACGCCAGGGCCTCATCGTCAGTTGGCACGACCGCCGCATTGGCGCGGGCGAGGAATGGCGTGACCAAATCAATGCGCACGTGCACTCTGCGCATATCATTCTGCTTCTTATCAGCGCGGACTTCATCGCTTCAGAATACTGCTACGGTATTGAAATGAAGATCGCGCTCGAACGCCAGCGGAAACACGAGGCGGTTGTCATTCCTGTGATTTTACGTCCCGTGCATTGGTCTGGCGCTCCTTTCGCAAAATTACAAGCGCTGCCGCGCAATGGGATTGCCGTCACGAAATGGGATGATCGGGATGACGCTTTTACCGACGTGGCCAAGGGCGTTCGGGAAGTAGTGACGCGCTTCCAGTTGTCCGCGCCGGACACTCAGACCGGCACCCCCTCATTGGTTGATAAACGCATCCCAAAGCCTCGCGTGGTGGATGCCGTTATTCCCAGTCACGTCGTCAAGGATGCGGTTACGAAGCTTCTCGTTCTCATTCGTCTTCCCGATTCTCCCGGCCTCCGTGGGATTCTTCAGTCGGAAAAGGACGCCGAAGCACGCCCGCAAGATGTGCGTTCAAAGCCCTTCAAAGTAATCTTTCCCCTCGGTCCCACCGGGGAGCCCGAACAACTCAAGGTAGCAGTGAAGGTTACCTCACCCGATTTCACTCCCCCCGAACAAATAGAGAACATTTACGTTCCGCCCGACGCAGACAGTGAAGAGTGCCCGTTCCTGCTGACGCCGAGACGTGTCGGCCGGCTTGAGGTGTTGGTGAAGCTCCAGTGGGAAGAGGTTGTGGGCGGCCACCGCAGTCTGGTGACCAAGTGCGTCGCTGACTCGGCGGAAGCTCCCCCGCAGCCTGAAATGAACCTCGTGCAGATGCCCGTGGCCGTGGGCGCTGCCTCTGACGGAGAGGCCGCCGATGCTACTAGTTCGCACGGGCCCGGCGCCCTGCCTCAAGTTACTTTTCAGCGTATCGAAGGGCCGCGGAAGCCCCAGCACGAGAAGCCCGAACGCTTGGACCGGTTGGAATCTTTGGAATATAGGACTGAGGTAGAGCGCCTCGACTCGGACAAGACCGAAGCGATCGCACGGGAGAGTTCCGCTCGCGTGGGGATGCCCGCTCCCGTCCGCTTGGGCAGTAGGCCGATGTGGCTTACTACTCGGGTCATCATTGCGATTATTGGCGCTATCCCTCTGATTCTAGGGTCTTATTGGCAATTTGTGTACAAGCCCCAGCACTTCCCCGGCCAAGGTGATTCCAACAAACTGCCAGTCATTTTCACGGGACAAGTGCTGAATGCGCACACGAAGGAGTTTGTGCCTGACGCACGTATTACTGTTGCCTTGGAGGCCGCCGCCGGTTCGCTCGAACAATATACCGACAGCCACGGCAACTTTTCGTTCCATCTAGATAGTGTGAAGCGGGGTACCGAAGGCAGGATCTATGTTCATGCCCCCAACTATGACGTCCTTGAAAAGAATTTCGTGATCACCGGCTCGTCATCATACGAAGAGCTCCGGCTGGAGCCTCTCCAGAACACTCCATCGCCGCCAAAATCATCGCAAACCAGGTCCGTAATTGCTGGTCGGGTCGTCGATCCGAGCACGAATGCGGGTGTCAGCCATGCTGGCATCAGTCTGGCCGGTAGGTCTGAAACGTATCTCACCGACGACAATGGCAACTTCCGAATCCGCTTGCTCGCGCCGTTCGCAAGTGAGGATGTCCGTTTACAGGTCAAAAAGGCCGGCTGTGCCGCCCTTGATCAAGTCGTGCGGCCCCCGGCAGAAAACCTCATGCTGGAGTTGCGGTGTAAAACTGCCACTCCGAACCATGATTCCCAGCGATAGCGTCAGGTTTTGACTCCAGCACTGGATTTTTAGAGGTCGGTCCGTGGGTCAACCCTCGCTTACGTGTCTTCACGCGGGGATCAAATTTGCCGGCTCTTCCAGCCCTGCAGTCTCATCATGCTGGTTTTTTCACTTGACTATCGGCCGCGCTGTATTACTATTGACGCATTATCGGACGCGATATATTTTCTTACTATTTAGAGGGTCTACTCGCGACGCAGGCGCCGGCGCACAGGGGTTACTTGCCTACGCGTATGGCTTCTGACGCCATTCTTGCGCCGGAAGGAGAGAGCTGGCAGAACACAAGAAAAGATAGTTTATTGGGGGTCGCGATGCCTGTAAGTTATAGAAAACAAGCAAAGTCTCGAGGAACGAACTCAGGAACGAACTCTTTTTGGAAGCGCCAATTCGTTATAATCGGTTGATACTAAATGACTAAGCTCATTGAAACGAAGTAGGAACGAACTCCCGTCTGCGCCAACTTGTTGAAAATATAGGTAGTTTTTGACGGCTCTCGGGCCTCGTCAGCCACGTCACATGGCTGGTTGGTGATCGAGGACGGCGAGTGTCCGAGCGTCTGTCAGAGCGAGATTCCTCCAGGGGGAGATTCAGTTTACCCTGAGCTCCCTTCGCCAGGCTCAGGGCAGGCTCTTCGCTGCGCTCAGGACCGTTCGCAGCGGAAGGGCGAACGGGCTCGGAATGACAAATCTTCCCAAGCACGGTTCAGATTTGCTGGGTCTTCCAGCGCCCCCGCCGGAAGAGGATCATGCTGACGATGGCCAGTGTCCCCTCCGCGATGGGAATCGAAAGGAACGCCCCGCGCGCCTGAAGACCCGTGTGGATCGCGAGGTAGTAGGCTAGTGGAATCTCCCAGAACCAGTAGCAGAAAACGTTGACGATGGTGGGCGTCACCGTGTCACCCGCGCCGTTGAACGCCTGCACCATCACCATGCCGTAGGCGTAGAAGATGTTGCCGTAGCTCAAGAGGCGCAGGCAGCTCGCGGCGAGCGGCACGATGGCGGGGTCGGTCGTGAACAGGCGAATCACCGGCTCGGCGAACAGGATGAAGAAGACGCCGAGCGCGCCCAAAAACACCATGTTGTAGAAGCCGGTCTTCCACACCGACTTCTCCGCCCGCTCGGGTTCGCGCGCGCCCAAGTTCTGGCCGACCAGCGTAGCCGCGGCGTTGCTCATCCCCCAGGAAGGCAGGATGGCGAAGATGACGATGCGGATGGCGATGGTATAACTCGCGATGGCTGCGGCGCCGAACATCGCCACGATGCGCACCAGTGCGATCCAGCTCGTATGGGCGATGAGGAATTGCAGGATGCCGGTAATCGACACGCGCACCAGGCGCGCCATCACGCCGAGGTTCAGTCGGAGCTGCTTGAGGCCGATGCGAATCCGGTCCGTGCCGCGCGCGAGTACCACAAACTGAAAGACGACGCCCAAGCCGCGTCCGATGGTGGTGGCGGTGGCAGCGCCGGTCACACCCAGGCGCGGGAACGGCCCGAGTCCAAAGATGAGGCATGGGTCGAGGATCAGGTTGACGAGGTTCGCGAACCAAAGCACGCGCATGGCGATGGCGGCATTGCCCGCGCCGCGAAAGATGGCGTTGTTGAGATAGATCAACACCACCGTGGCGGAGCCGCCCAGCATGATGCGCGTGTAGCTTGACCCGACGCGAATCATGTCAGGGGGCGCACCCATCAGGCGCAGCAAGGCGGGCCCGTCCGCGACGCCGATGGCGCCGACTACCAGCGCCACCAGGAGTCCAATCGCGATGGCCTGCACCGCCGCCACCGCCGCGCCTTCGTGGTCTTTCTCGCCGATGCGGCGCGCCACCATCGCCGTGGTCGAGAGCGATAGCCCGAGCGCCACGGAAGCGACGAGGATGATCATCGACTCGGTCAGGCCGACGGTTGCCACGGCGTTCGATCCCAGGTGCGCCACCCAGAAGACGTCGACCACCGCGAACAGTGATTCCATCGCCATCTCGAGCACCATGGGAATCGCCAGCAGCAGGATGGCGCGGTTGATGCTGCCGGTGGTGAAGTCCTGCTCGGAGCCGCGAATGGCTTCGCGCACCGACGACCAGAAACGCGGCACCTCACGGGTTGTGACAACGCTGCTCACAGAAACTCCCGGGTCTTTGGATGAAATGAAGTCTGACGGACCAACCTAATCCTGCGCGAGGCAGGTCAAGGGTGGGAGACTAGAGAAGTGTAATGACGGCCGGTTTCATGGTCGACACCTTCGATAAGGTCACGTGACTTTACCAGTTCTGGCGCGAGCGAGTCAAGCGAAATTGGGAAGGTGTTGTCAGGTGTTGTCATAATTCGGGCTGTGCTCTAAGTTCTGCGTGTCATCCTGAGCGAAGCGCACGGCGAGATTCTTCGTCGCCTTCGGCTCCTCAGAATGACACGGGCTGCGAGCGGCGCTGACCGCGAGCGAGAGCGGGTCCGTGTCAGGAAGACGCTTAGCGTTGACAGTCCACAAATGCTGGATGAATATGGAGCGAGGGGGAAGCTTCGAGCCGGGCTTGCGGATGACGCGGGGCCCGCTGGAGGATCCCATGCGCAGATTGGCGGGCTTGCTCTCGATTTTGCTGGCGGGAGCGCTGCCGCTCCGCGCGCAGTCCAACGTCGCGGTGTTTGGCGGCTATACCTACTGGCACGCGGGTCGCGACTTCAGTGCCTCGGGGTTCAGCCTGAACGGCTGGGACGCGTCGGCGGAAGTGGGCGGTAGCTGGCTGGGCGGCGTGGCGGACTTCAGCCGGCAGTACGCCTCACCCTCCGGCATCAACGAGAATCAGTACTCGCTGCTCTTTGGCCCGCAGTTCTCGGTGCCGCACCTTCCGGGCGTCATCCCCTTCGCGCACGCGCTGGTGGGCGTAGTGCACGGCACCGACCGCGTGGCTGTCTTCGGAGCCCCCTGCCCTCCCTTCTGCTCGCCCTTTATTCAAACGGGCAACGCCTTTGCCACGGCCCTGGGCGGCGGACTGGACATCAAGGCACTCGGGCCGGTGTGGATTCGCGCCGCTCAGGTGGACTACGTCCACGCCCAGCTCAATCCCGATCATCACACGCAGGTGCGGCTTTCGTTCGGGGTGGTGCTGCGGTTTGGCAGATGACCCGCATTAACGCTGGTGAGCGAGCCGGGCGAGCGCGTCGCGCAGGCTCGTTTGCACGTGGCGGAGTGCGGCGTCGTCAGCATATTTCTGGCGCGGCCAGAAGAATCCGCGCAGGCCGTCTTTGCGGCGCCGCGGGACCACGTGGACGTGCAGGTGCGGGACGCTCTGGCTGACGCGGTTGTTCACGGCCACAAACGACCCTTCGGCGGCGAGCGCGTCTTCCATGGCGTGCGCTAGCAACGTGGCGTTCGCAAACAGCGGGCCGATGAGCGCCGCCGGGAGATCGGTGAGCGTCTCGATGTGAACTTTCGGGATCAGCAGGCAGTGGCCGGGGAAGAGCGGCCGGTGATCGAGGAAAGCGAGCGACACGTCGTCCTCGAAGACGCGGGCGTCCTCCACCTCACCGCGCACGATCTTGCAGAAGGCGCAGTTCGTCGGCACGGTGGAAGCAGGTCCGACTTGGCTGGAGGTGGTCACGTGCATGTTTTCGGACCGCACTGTAGCGGCGCTCGAAGCCTGCCCGGGAAGGGAGCGCCGACGGATGGCGCCGCGACCGCCCTCCTCGCCTACTGCGCATCGAGATGATACAGCATCCAGTAGACGACGACGCCGGTGATCGAGACGTAGAGCCACACCGGCAGCGTCCAGCGCGCAATGCGCTTGTGCCGGTCGAACCGCCGCCGCAGCGCACGATAGAGCGTGATTAGCACCAGCGGCACGATGACGCCCGCGAGCACGGTGTGTGAGCCGAGCAGCGCGAAGTAGAAGCCGCGGACGAAACCGTGTCCGCGGAAATGGGTCACGCCGTGGTGGGCGTGATACCACAGGTAACAGGCGAGGAAAAGCGTCGACGTCCCGAATGCCGAGAGCATGGAGAGCCGGTGCGCCGCCACGTTCTTGCGCCGGATGAAGATGAACCCCATGACGAGCAGGACGGTGCTCGCGGCGTTGAGCGTGGCATCGAGGGCAGGGAAGTCAGCGAGCGGGAGCACAGGGCATTATAGGCACGGGCGAAAAATATCGCCACCGAGACACAGAGGCACAAAGAAAAGACGTGCAAGAAAAACTCATGACGAACACGCGAAGCTCAGGAAAGCCAGCCGCGTTATCGCCCAGAGGGATTGTCTTCTCGGAATCTTGCGCTTTACGGGGGGAACGTCGTTGTTACGACGACGGCGGCTGGTCAGAATGCGAACCCTGCCGCAACTCGGCGAGCAGCGCCTTCAGTTCGCTGGTGCGCCACGACCACAAGACGTTGAACATGAAGAAGCCGCCGATGGTGAGGCTCAGCAACGCGAGCGCGATGCCGTCGAGATAGGCGATGCGGCCGGTCGCCACGTCCCAGACCACCACCAGCAGGCTCGCGAGGCCAACCAGCAGGCAAAGGGTGAGTTCAAGCAGGCACTCTCGCAGCTCAGAACGCATAGGCTACACAGGAGTCTTGTCGATCATCAACAGCGCCAGCACCAGCGGCAGGTAGACGACGGAGGCGAGCACCAATCGCCTAGCCAGCACGTTCGAGCGCGAGAACGCGAGGCGCGCTCCGTACAGCAGAAACGCCAGCCCGAGCAGCAGCGCGCCCGCCAGGTACAGCATTCCGGCCTGGCCCAGCGCCACCGGCGCGAGGCTCACGGGTACGAGCGCCAGCGTGAAGGCGAAGATTTCGCGGCGCGTGAAGCGGCCCTGCTCGAGGTCGCGACTCGGCAGCATCTTGAGGCCGGCGCGCGCGTAGTCCTCGCGGTACATCCAGGCGATGGCCAGGAAGTGCGGGAACTGCCAGAGGAACAGAACGGCGTAGAGCACCCAGGCTTCGAGCGAAAGGCTGCCGCGCGCTGCCGCCCAGCCGATAAGCGGCGGCATGGCGCCCGGGAACGCTCCAACCAGTGTGCACAGCGGCGTCCGGCGCTTGAGCGGCGTGTAAAAGAGCAAGTAGCTCGCGAGCGTCGCAAGCGCCAGCACGCTCGAGAGCGTGTTGACGGCCAGCGCGAGTTCGAGTCCACCCGCCACGCTCAGGGCGATCCCAAACCATAGGGCGTGCGACGCGGCCAGACGTCCCGAGGGCAGCGGACGGTTGGCAGTACGCCGCATGTGCGCGTCGTGCCGACGTTCGATGAACTGGTTGAGCGTGCCGGTGCCGCTCGCGACCAGCAGCGTCCCGACGAGCGTGTGCACGAGCCGAGTCCAGTCGAGCGGTCCGCGCGTCCCGAGATAGAAGCCGGCGAGCGTGCTGGCAACTACCAGGAAGTTGACCTCGGGCTTGGTCAGCGTCCAGTAGTCGGACAACGTCGAAGGCCAGTTGTGATGACGACTTGCTTCGAGCATCAGATCGTTATCCCCGCCTCGGCGGATCCCCTCACCCCCGGCCCCTCTCCCGCAAGGGGGAGAGGGGAGAACTGAGATCATTTGCTGTAGCGGCGCTCGAAGCCTGCCCTGCAGGGGAGCGCCGAAGACGGCGGTCGCAGACCGCCGCTACAATCGAAACTATACCCGGCTGGGGTGCGCCAACCCATCGCCCGACGGCGCAGTCTCGGCCACGCGAACCGCGTGGCCGGAAGCGGCGAAAGTTCGAAAGACTTCGAGTGTTACGACCAGGCTCGCGGCCAGCACCAGCGCCCCAACGGCCACGTGCGTCGTGGTCACGGTGACGGCGGGTGGCAGCGGCTGCGGCGCCTTCAACTCGGCGAGTCTCTCGATGTAAGAGCCGATGCCGAGGAGGACTTGCACAGCCAGCAGCACCGTGAGGACCACGGCCGATCGCACCAGCCTCGTGTCGTCCTGGTGCTTGGCCAGGACGCGCACCAGCAGCCAGAGGATGCCGACGGTCACAACCACCGCGCCGATCACGTGGGGAATAATCCCGAAAGCGTCGTGCCGGAAGGCCGCGCCCAGCATCAACTGGAGGAAGATGGCGGCGGTTGTCGCGGCGGCAAGCTGGCGCAGCGAGGGCGATCCGGCGTCTTCGGCGCGAGGGCCATCCCAGTGCCAGTCGTATCGGGTGAAGAGCGCGAGGCTGACGGTGATGCAGAAGAACAGTTGCGCGAGGCACGCGTGAGCGACCGAGATGGGCGCGGGCAGGAAGAAGAGCACGGTGATTCCGCCCAGCACGGCCTGCGCGATAACGGTCAGGACCGCAAGTCCACCGAGCCGGCGTACCCAGCGGCGCTCGTCGGAGCGCCAGAGCCAGAGCGCGAGGAAAATGGTGAGCAAGCCGACCGTCCCTGCGATCATGCGATGGCCGTGCTCGTACTTCACGCCGCCTACCATGCGCGGCATGCGAAACGTACCGAACGAAGTTGGCCAGTCAGGCACCGAGAGACCAGCGTCGTTCGAGGTGACCAGGGCGCCAGCGATGATCAAGAGAAACGTGGCGAAGGCCACAAACGCCGCGTAGCGCGCCAGCCACCGGTTCCGGGTTCGACGAATCAGTTCCAAGCGTGATCCTCTTCCGCCAGGGCTTCGGCCGACTCGGATTCGCGCTCCGTCTGGGCCGCAGTAGCCCCCTCTGCTTCATTGAACCGGTTGCGTCCGCGAACCGCCATGAGCGTAACCAGTCCGAAGATGACGACCGGCGGAATCATCAGGATGAGGATTCCGCTGCGCAGCGCGGCGACTGCGCCCGCCTTCGAGGCTGCAGCGGCCCGGAAACACAGCGGACAAGTCTGCGCCCGGGCGACGGTCGAGCTGGCGAGTGAACCGAGGCACGCCGCGCCGACGACCATCCACCTTATATAGCGTTGGAGTCTCGAGGACAGTATTGGGATTCGCAAAATACGTCCTTTCAATCGCCCTAATGCGCGCGCATTAGCAAGGCGCGGAGGCTGTCGGGGAAGACGATGAACATCATCCCCACGACGAAAACCAACGCCGGCATCAGCGTCCACGCCAGGCTGCGGCGCTCGTAGGCGAGGTGCATGAAGTACGAAATGATGAGCGTCGCCTTAACGATCGACAGCATCATCAGCAGCGTGAGCATCAACTTGATGGCGAGATGCTGATATGCCAGGACGACCTCGAGTCCGGTGATGGCGAGCAGCCATCCCCACACAAAGAAGAAAGTCCGCTTGCTGCCTTCCACATGCGCGTGATCCGCAGCTTCATGCATGAGTTCCGTCAACCTCCCACGTATTCTCTCGCTTGCTTGGCGCCCGATCCGCTACGCCATCTTGTTCGACATCAAGTAGACGAGCGGGAAGATGAACATCCAGACCAAGTCGACAAAGTGCCAGTAAAGCCCGCTCACCTCGACGTCGTCCGAAGTGTATTTTCCACGATTCGTGCCCCAGGCGATCACGCCCAAGTAGACGACGCCGATAGTCACGTGCGTCATGTGCAGGCCGGTCAGGCTGAAGAAGGCGGCGCCGAACTGTGGATCACCCCAGGGATTCTTGAAGAGCCGCACGCCCTCGTCAATCAGGCCGAGCCACTCGCGCAGGTGCAGCACGTCGAAGAGCACGCCGCCGAGCATGGTGGCAAGCAGCCACCCGACGACGCCTTTGCGGTTGCCCATCTTCGCGGCGCGCACGCCCAGCACCATCGTCAAGCTGCTGGAAAGCAGGATCAGGGTCATGATGGTAGCGTTCAGGATGCTCGGCCATTCAAACGGCAGCGGCCAACTGGAGCTCGCGACACGGACGAAAGCGTAAGCGATGAGCAGGGCGGAGAAGGTGATGGCGTCCGACACGATGAACAGCCACATGCCGAGCTTCTTCGAAGGGACGGCGTACGGCGATGCTCCACCGCTCCACACCGATTCTCGTGTCGCTCCGAGACCGCTCGTTGCTTCTTGACTCGCCATCTATAACCTCACCGTCAGCAGAATTAGGAGATACACCCAAAGTCCATCCATGAAGTGCCAGTAGAGCGCCGTCAGGTCGACCACGATGCGCTTGCGGGGCTCCGCCGCGATCTTGCGCACGATGATCGCCGCGTAGCCGAGCGCCACAATTCCGCCCAGCAGGTGGATGCCGTGCGCGGCGGTGAGCAGGTAAAAGAACGAGCTGCTGGGGTTGGTCGCCAAGTACACGCCGCGCGCCGCGAGTTCACGCCAGGCGACAAGCTGGCCGGCGATGAAGGCGACACCCAGCCCGAGCGTCAGATAAAGCCAGCGCGTGCCGCGCACAACCCAGAGATCGCCGCCAGCATCGAAGGCGCGCCGAGCCAACTCGAAGGTCAGGCTGCTCAGGAGCAACACCGCCGTGTTCAGCCAGAGGATGTTGGGTAGCGCCGTGCGTACCCAGTCGTTCGAGATACCTTTGCGCACCACGAGCGCGCTGGTGAACGCCGCAAAGAGCATGACAATGGCGGCGAGCGCCATCCACATGCCGGTGCGGTAGGCGCGCGCCGGGACCGACCAGGCGTGGCCGCCGTATCCGCCACTGCCGTCGTCGCCGAAGCGGTGTCCCCCGTTCGAGCCGCCGCCCGGTCCGAGGTCATCGGTCCGGGCGGGGACTTCGGGCTTGGCTGGTGTTAGAACCGTTGGCGCCATTTCAACTCGTGTAGCGGCGCTCTCTGAGCGCCGGGTGCCGGCGGCCAGAGGCCGCCGCTACAAGGTGATGATCTGCACTATATTGCGCGAATCTCATTCGTCGTCTTCAATCTTCTCCGGCGAATCTTGCATGACGTAGTCCTTGTCCTTCCCGGGGACGCCGTACTCGTAGGGTCCGTGGTAGACCACCGGGTGCTTGCCGGCGAAGTTGTCGAAGGGCGGCGGCGAGGGTACTGTCCACTCGAGCGATGTCCCCTTCCAGGGATTGTCCGTAGCCTTCTCACCCTTGAACATGCTCCAGAACACGTTGATGAGGAAAATGAACTGCACCGCGCCGGTGAAGAGCGCGGCAATGGTCATGAACTCGTGCACCGGAATCATGGGGATCAGGTAATTATCGGTCCAGGTCGAATACCGGCGGATCGCCCCTTCGACGCCGATGAAGTGCATGGGCATGAAGACGCAGTAGACGCCGATGAACGTGGTCCAGAAGTGCACTTTGCCCCAGGTCTCGTTCATCATGCGGCCGAACATCTTGGGGAACCAGAAGTAGGTGCCCGCGAACATGCCGAAGATAGCGGCGACGCCCATCACCATGTGGAAATGGGCCACCACGAAATAGGTGGCGTGCAGCATGGGGTCGAGCTGAGGTTGGGCCAGGAAGATTCCGCTCAATCCGCCGGTGACAAAGAGCGACACAAAGCCGATGGAGAAGAGCATGGCGCTGGTGAAGCGGATCTTGCCGCCCCAGAGCGTTCCCAGCCAGTTGAACGTCTTGATGGCGGAAGGAACGCCGATCGCCATGGTGAAAAGCGAAAAGCTGAAGGCGCTGTAGGGGCTCATGCCGCTCAGGAACATGTGGTGTCCCCAAACGGTGAAACTCAGAAAGCCGATGGCCATCAGAGAATAGGCCATGGCGCGATAGCCGAAGATGGGCTTGCGCGCGAAGCAGGAAATGATGTGCGAGGTCACGCCCATTCCGGGCAGGATGGCGATGTAAACTTCAGGGTGTCCGAAGAACCAGAAGAGGTGCTGGTAGAGAAGCGGCGAGCCGCCCGAGTGCGGCATAATCTTGTCGCTGACGATGAGTCCGCCGGGGATGAAGAAGCTGGTGCCGCCCACGCGATCGAGCAGCAGCAGAGCGCAGGCGCCGAAGAGCACGGCGAAGGAGAGCAGGCCGAGCACGGCGGTGACGAACCACGCCCAGCAGGTGAGCGGCAGGCGCATCAGCTTCATGCCCTTCGTCCTGAGATCAAGCGTGGTGGCGATGAAATTGAGCGCACCCAGCAGCGAGCCGATGCAGAAGATGGCGATGGAGATGACCCACAGCGTCTGCCCCAGTCCTTCACCGGGGCCGGCCGACGAGCCGACGGCGCTGAGCGGGGGATACCCGGTCCAGCCGGAGATAGGCGGGCCATCGGTGACGAAGAACGTGGAAAGCAGAACCATCAGGGCAACGAAGGTGGTCCAGAACGACAGCATGTTGAGCCGCGGGAAGGCCATGTCCTCGGCGCCAATCTGGATGGGCAGGAAGTAATTGCCGAAGCCGCTCTGCGGCGCCGTGGTCAGTACGAAGAAGATCATGATGGTGCCGTGCAGCGTCATGAGGGAGAGGTAATACTCCGGCGTCATCACCCCTCCGGGCGCGCCGGCAGGCGATAGCAGATCCAGACCGTAGAGCTTGGCATTCGGCCACACCAGGTGAATGCGCATCAGCCAGGAGAGAATCATCCCCACCACGACCGAAAACAGTGCCAGGAAGTAATACTGCTTCCCGATCACTTTGTGGTCGAGGCTGAAGATGTACTTCCAAATGAACTTGGTTGGCGCGTGGTGCTGATGCGCGGTTTCAGCGTGCGCTTCTGGCATCAATTCCTCCCGACTCCTGCTCTATTGTGCTGCCATCTGGCTTTGCAGCCACTTCTGGTAATCTTCCTCAGTCATCACCTGAAGGAAGGCTCGCATCTTGTAATGACCCAGACCGCAGAGCTGGGTGCAGACGATCTCGAACCGGCCCGTCTCAGTGGCAGTGAAATGGATCGGGATCTCGATGCCCGGCACGAGATCCTGGTGGATCCTCAGCTCACGCACAAAGAACGAGTGGCCCACGTCCTTGGAGCGCAGGATGAGCTCGACGGGGCGGTTGACGGGGACACCCAGGGTGGCCGTAACGATGTCATCCTTCGAATCCTGATCGTGGTCGCGGTCGAGTCCGAAGAAATTCCCGGTGGCATCGTCGACTTTCTCGACGTGAGTGGGGCCAAACTTGCCGTCCGGCCCGGGATAACGGAAATAGTATGCGAACTGCTGTCCTTGCACCTGAATCTGAAGGGCGTCAGGCGGTGCCGGGGTGAAGTACATTTTCGCCCAGATCTGAAACCCGATCAGGTTCAGTCCAATAAACACCACGGCGGCCGCGATGGTCCAGCCGGCCTCGAGCTTGTTGTTCCCGTGTGAATAGATGACCTTGCGGCCGTCCTTCCGGTCGCGATACTTCCAGGCGAAGTAGCCGAGTCCGAGCTGCGCGCAAACGAAGATGATGCCCGTCAGGATCAGGGTGAGATTGAACTGGTGGTCGACCGACGGGCCGATGGTTGAGATGGCGTGCGGCGGCCACCAGATATGCGCCCCGAAGATGTACACCGAGACGGCGGTAATCAACACCAGGACGACAAAAAACGCTAGACCCATGGGCACTCCTCAGAGAGGTGGTGGACGCTACGACGCCTTGAACGCGAAGTCGACGGACTTGGTTTCCTTTGGCCCGATAGTAACCTTCTGGTCCTGCGTCTGGCCATTGGGCCCGCCGATGGCCGTCCAAGCTTCGATGGTGTAATCGCCCGGAGGCAGCCCCTTGATGCTAAACGTCCCATCGCTGCCGGTCACAGAATAGAAGGGGTTCTTGGTGACGCCGATGTACGCGCGCATCCAGGGGTGCTGGTTGCACTTCACCGGAATCATGACCTCGGAGCGGGCGAACTTCTTGTCGAGCGGCGCCGCTCCGGGCGGCTGCGACTCGTTCCACTCCCGGTTGTCCTTCGGCATGGGGTGGATGTTATGCGTCGTCGGGTCGCTCGAGATGATGTGCAGGTCCTGGCCGACCATGATGCCGAACACATGCGGCTTGTACATGCAGCCGTTCTGGTCGAGCGTCACGGGCTCGGAGGGAGTGGCGAAAGAATATTTCTCAGCGCCCTCCTTCACGTAGACGAAAACGTTGGGCAGCGTCCCGTTCTCGTTCACTTCGCCGTCCTCTACATGGACGGCCTCGCCCTGGTGCTTCTGTACGCACACGGGGTCCTGGTCCATGTGGATCACCGCGAGCTTGGGCTTGTCACCCGAGAACGCCACTTTGCCGGTCACTTCGCCCACGGTCGCCTGGTCGATGGGGGTGGCTTGTTGCTCTGCGGGCGTCGTCGTTTCCTCGGTGGTCGATTCCTTCTTGTTGCAGCCTACGATCAGAAACACCGCGACCAGGGTACACAACCACAAAAAGCGCTGTTTGTTCATGTCAAGAATCCTTCCTCACGCTGGAATGGTGCGCGTATCAATGGAACGTGTTAATGAGCCTTCACGAGCATCCCAACAAGATTACCACGGGAACCGCGGCGTGGCTTGCGCAACTGTGTCGTTGACGGCTTGGCCGGAGCCGTGCTCATCCCGCTGCCCGTCATCTGAATCAGCCGCTGCTGTTCCGCCGGAGTCAGCTCGAACAAATATCGCATCAGCAGATTAGCCTGGTCGCCCTCGTAGCCTTTGAAGATGGGCGGAGTGGGCCCGTTGAATACCCAGTGTCCTTCTGACTGCTTGAATAGGCCGGAGGGCATCGCGGTACCCGGATCAATCATCGCCGGATCGAGAATCCAGTGCGTCACCCAGTCGGGTTTCAGGCGTCCCGAAGCCTGCAGGAAATTGGGCGCCGAGGCGTACTGGTCGTGCGCCGCCAGGCCGATGGCGTGGCACTTCAGGCATGGCGCGCCCTTGCTGGTAAAGAGTGCGCGTGCCATCGCTTCCTCTTGCGTTGAGAGGGGCTCGGGCTTGGGCGCGATGTAAGGCATCGGCTGAGCCGACATCGCCTGGAAGAATCGCACTAACTTCTGAATCTCGATAGGCGAGAAGTTGAACGTCGGCATCCGCACTTTGAGGTAGCTGCGAACGCCGTCCCGGTCGGTATCCTTGTCGTTCAGCGCAGGATTGGCGAGGAATCTGGCGAGCCACTCGGGACTGACGCGCGCGCCCTCCGTTACCAACCGCGGCGGGAGCTGACCCTTGCCGTCGGGCGTCTGGTACAGCGGGAGCGTCATCAGCACCGAGTCCTGGTCCAGCGTGAACTGGTGGCATCCCATGCAGTTGTACTTCTTGACGATCCACCAGCCCTCTTGGACGTCCTTCTTCTGGCCTTCCGGAAGGTAGAAATAGCGGGGCGGGTATTGCGAGCTGACGCTCCCCATCAGGAAGGTGGTCAGCTCAGTGACCTGCTGCTGATCCTGAGGACTTAACTCGGGCTTCGCCTCAACCACTTTCGAGCTCACTGGCTCGAAGAAGTCGGGCATCTTCAGCTCTTCGCCCTCCGGCTTGACCATGCCGTCGTCGAACATCTCCGGCCGCGAGAGCTTGTGTTCAAAGAAACCCTTGTGCGTCCACCAGCCCTGGTCCTTGGACTGCTCAACGTAGAGCGCGAAATCGAGCTGCTCGAGTGGCTTGCTGCCTTCGACGGTCAACTCCGTGCCGATTCGCCCCTCCTCCTCGAGCCCGGCGATTTCGTGACAGCCGGCGCAGCCGTAGCGTCGCACGATCAGCTCGCCCTGGGCCTTGAGCTTCGGATCATTGAGGTAGGGCGCGGGCGCGTAAGAGCTGGGATCCTTCTCCTTGAGCGTCCTCAGGTAACTGGCGATGTCGCGCGATTCCTCCCAGGAGAGGCGCAGGCTGGGCATGGGCGTCATCTGCTCGACCAGCAATTCGTGGCCGTCGTTCGGACACTTCGAGTGGTCGAGATCGAAGACAAACGGCAAGCCGTGCTTCTTATAGTCGGCGGGGGTCAGGTCACGTTTCTCGTAGGGGCAGTAAGGCGCCGAGCGCTCGCGCGGATTGTGAATCCACCGCACCAGGTAATCGTAGTTGACCTTCTCGCCGATGCGGCTGAGGTTGGCGCCGAACCATCCACCCACGGCGTTCGCGCCTTCGCCCACGGCATGGCACCCCATGCAACCGCGCGACTCGAAGCTCGCTTTACCCTTCACCGGATCGCCGGCTGGTTGCGACGGCGCTTTGACGTCGAGTCCGCTCTGCCAGATGAAGGCAGCCACCGCCGGCAGTTCGTCTTCGTCCAGGCGGAACCGCGGCATCCGCGTGGTGGGACGGAAGGCGTGGGGATTCTTGATCCAGACGGGAATCCACTCGGGACGCAGCTTGGCGCGCACTTCCTTGAGGTCGGGCCCCACCTTCTTCCGGTCCATCATCAGGAACTTGGTGCGGGCATTGAGCTGATCGGTCTCGAGGTCGACTTTGCTGACGTCGAGCCGCAGGTCATTCGCTTGCGCGTAAAACTTACGCGCCGTCTCATTGTCGGGGGCGTTGTCACCGGCCTGGACGGCTTTCTGAGCGTCGAGCAGGTCCGCGGCGCGCTGCGTGGCGAGTTGCTCGATTTGGCGGGCAGTCGCGACCAGATCCTCAGGCTCCGAGTCGTATCCCTGGAAGCGGTGGCAGCCCACGCATCCCCGCCACTGGAAGAGGTCCTTGCCCGCGGTGAGCGTGGGCGCGTGAGGCAACACCATGTCACTCGTGTGGCATTGCTGGCATCCGGCTTCGACGTTGGCGGCGGGAAAGAGCGGCCACAGCCAGTGCTCGTCGTGGCCGTGAGCCTTCTCGACGTGCGCGATGTCCATGCCGTTGCCGTTATGGCAGGGTGTGCAGCCGAACGTCTCCGGATCGTGGATCTGGAGCAACTCGGCGTCCGGATGGCTGGTGAAGGCGCCGGACTCGGGGTCCTTCGCGCCTCCCATGCTGGCGCGGGTCAGTGTGACGGGCTCGCGGATGCCCATGTGGCAGGACTCGCAGCGGTCGACGATGCCGGCGTCGGGATTGTTGATCTGCCGGATCTCGATGGTGGACTCTTCGTCCTTCTTCTGCAGTCCCTCGAGCGCCTCGACCGTCAGCCCCTGGATGTGGTCCTTGACGTAGGAATCCACCTTGGCCTGCAGTGCGGAAACGGGCTTCAGCAGGTCCGCCTTCTGCAGCATGAGCTTTCCCTTTTCTTGCTGTAGAAGATTGAACTCGTTCTCCAGGTGGTCGAAATCGAGGCTGAGTGTCTCGTCCTTACCACTCGCATCGGCCGCCGGGAGGTTCACCACGAAAGGCCCTTTCTCGTAGGCGGCGAGATCCCTTTGCAGGGATTGCCTCTCGTGCTGGCCGCTGGGCGACTTGTAGTCGATGTGGTCGATGACGTAGATGCGCGATCCTACGTAAGCCCGTGCGGTGGTGAGCACGTTGAGCACGGCGGTGACGCGCTCGTCCACGCGCTCGGTCTGGTCGTCTATTTTCTTGACCTGGGGGTCGACCTGCTGATGAAGGCTCGTCAGTTGCTGCTTGAGGGCCAGATAGTCAGAGGAGGTCTCGAGGGTGTGCTCGGCAGCTCTCTGCTTCGGGACCTCTTTCTTCAGAAAGGCCGCGTAGCGCTGGACGAAGTCGGCCTGATAGGTCTTCCACGGCCGCAACCCGAAGAACTCGTCGTAAAGCGACCAGGATAGCACCAGCATCAGCAACAGGGATGCGACAAGCAGGTAGATCGCCAGGGACTGGCCGACCACCGGATCTTGCTCAGGAGTCTCAGGCAATCCGTGCCTCCTCAGCGCGTATGGGGTGCGTGCCTAGACGTTGAACCACGGAGTAATCCAGATGTACTTGATACGGAACAGGTGCCGGATCAGGATCTTAATGGGCAGCAGCAGCATCATGATCAGGAAGACCTGCAGGATGGCGTACTGCACCAGGCTCATGCGCTCGTAAATCTTCCGGTTGAAACCTTTGCGGGTAATCAGCTTGTGAAAACCGAAGCCCGCCGCGGCAAAGTAGATCGCCATGACGATGGCGCCGAACACCGATTTCCCCACCATCGAGGTGATACCGAACAGGTCAGGCAGGTCGCGGTTAGGCTCGAAGACCACGCGGCCCGGATCCCACGTCTGGCCGGGCCAAAACCACATCCAGCCCGGTCCGCGGATGAACGTACCGATAAAGACCATCGTCAGCCACAGGACCATAAATCCGAAGCAGAAGGTGATGATCGCCCACTTGCGCTGCTTCAGCGTGTAATAGCCGGAACCCAGCGGATTCTCGTCAATATAAGGGATGACCATCAGGCCCACGATGATCAGCGTCGGCATCACCACGCCCGCGATCCAGGGATCGAAGTAGACCAGCATCTCCTGGAGGCCCAGGAAATACCAGGGCGCTTTGGCCGGGTTCATCGTCAGGTTGGGATTGGAGAGTTCCTCGAGCGGCGCGTTCAAGGTGAGCGACCAGACCGTCAGGATTACCGTCACGATGATAGCGACCAGCAGTTCCATCCGCATCAGATAAGGCCAAGTATGAATTTCTTTGAGCCAGCCAGGCTTCCAGGGGTAAGTCTTGCGGTAGGCGGTCTTGGCAAGCTGCGGGTCGGACTCCAGTTGAGCGATCAACTGATCGTTGGCGCGAGCTTGCCGGAAAGCGTACCAGGTGTAGAAGGGAACAAAAAACAGGAGCGCCACGATGGGGACGTTGTCAGGAGCCGAGACAATGTCCCAGATCTGTCGCCAATCGATTCCGCCCATAAACTAACCTCGTCGCGGCTACAGGCTGACGGAGCCGGTCGCATCAAATCTTCCGGATCGGCTTGATTTCAGACTCCAGTTGCACCGGTGCCGGACCGGAGATGCCTCCGTCCTTCCTGACGCGCCAGAAGTGTACGCCCAGCAGCAGTGAAACGATGATCGGGATGGCGAGGCAATGCCAGATGTAGGCGCGCAGCAGTGCATTGGCGTCGACAATCGAGCCGCCCAGCAGCGCGAACCGCACGTCGTTGTAAGGCGTCATGCCAAGCTGCGGGCCAAACGGTCCCTCGTGACCGAGCAGCGGTGTCGCCCGCGCCATGTTCGTCCCCACCGTGACCGCCCAGAATCCCAGTTGATCGTCAGGAAGCAGGTAGCCGGTGAAGGAAAGCAGCAGCGTGAATACCAGGAGCACCACGCCCACGCACCAGTTGAACTCGCGCGGCTTCTTGTACGAGCCGGTCAGGAAGACGCGGAACATGTGCAGCCAAACGGCAATCACCATCAGGTGTGCCGCCCAGCGGTGCATGTTGCGGAGCAGCCGTCCGAAGGGGACATCGTTCATCAGGTAGACGATGTCGCGGTAGGCCTGACCCTTGGTCGGGTGGTAGTAGAACATCAGCAGCACGCCGGTGAAGGTCAGGACAATAAAGAGGTAGAAGGTGATCCCACCCATTCCCCAAGTGTAATTGTAGCGGACGGCGTCGCGGTTGACCTTGGCAGGATGCAGGTGGAAGAAGACGTTGGTCAGGACGCTCAAGGCGCGGCTGCGTTCCGAGTCGTCGTGCTTGACGCGGAACATCGATTTGTAGAGCGGCGTCTTCTCCGGCTTCTTGAGGTTCCCGAGCTCCTCCTTGGCCTTCTCTTTGAGGACCTTGGTGCCCTCGCGGACTTCGTCGACGAGGACGGCCAGCCCCTTCTTACCGTTGGTTTCCTTTTCCTGGTCTGCCATGGACCTCACTCACCTCCCGCCTCTCTCCATCTTTACAATGGGCGGGCGGGACGCTGGCGTCTGATTCAATACCCTTTGCTCTCTAGGCTCTTGCTGCTTCCCGCAGATGGCGCTTCGCCTAAACCGTGATGAAGGCCCCAGGGTCGTCGAAATGGTCTGGGCCACCCTGGCTCTTGAACCAGGAGAACAGGCGGCTGGTATCGACGATGATCTCACCCTGCGCGTTCAGCTCGACGTGCGCGCGATCCATGGGCCGCGGCGCCGGACCCTCAAAGTTGATTCCCTCCGGCGTGTAGCCGCTCCCGTGACAGGGGCACTTGAACTTGTTCTCCGCCGGCTTCCAGTCGGGCGTGCAACCGAGGTGCGTGCACTTCGCGAAGATGCAGAAGAGCCGCGGAGGCTCCATGACCACCCAGATGCGATAAGCTTGCTTGTATTTCTCGTTGACGCCGATCTGGAAGTCGGAAGGATAACCGATGTTGTGTACCGTGTCGGGCTCGAACAGCGCGCGCGGGAAGAAGAACCGCAGGAACATGAAAAAGCTGGCCGCGATGTATCCCCACACCGCCGTCCAGATAATCCTGCGCCGCAGCCGGTTCGGTTCCAGCTTCTTCGGTGCTTGGGCAGCGGCTGCGGCGGGTGTAGAAGGCCGCGCGGTAGGCGACTTCGGGGCAGCCTGCGGAACTACGGTCGCCGTCCCTGCGGCCGGTGGCTTGGCCGCTGTGGGACGCGCGTCGTCCGGATTCGCCATCGGTTAACCTCTTCTTTGTGCGAACCGACTTCCTGCGGCAGTGAATGAGTGCTCGTTAGGATAGCGCACTATAAAACTGCCTGCGAAGCCTGTCAACGCACTTGCACCTGACACTCGATTAAATATGGACTGTTCCCCGACCAGAGCGGAGCGACGTTCCTGTAAATTAAACTACTATCACTCGCAACCGCGCCTTGTCAACAAATCCTCGGTGAATCTCGGAGGCGAATCATATAGAATCCGCAGATGACGCGGGGCTCACTCGGACTGCCGTGGACTGCCCGCGTCATCGCCGGAACAGAGAGGGAGCGATGTTTGACGTGGTGACATTCGGCGAGGCGATGATTCGCCTTGTGCCGCCCCATTTCCAGCGCCTCGAGCAGACTACTTCGCTCGACGTCCAGATCGGCGGGGGCGAATTGAACGTGGCGGTCGGCGTGGCGCGGCTGGGTCTCAAAAGCACGTGGGTCTCGCGCCTCCCCAAGAACGCGCTGGGCCGTTTGCTCGAGAACCGCGTGCGCCAAGCAGGCGTCGACGTCTCCGAACTGATCTGGGCGAAGGACGGCCGGCTGGGCCTCTACTTCGTCGAGTTCGGCGCCGCGCCGCGTCCGAGCTCGGTGCTCTATGATCGCGCCCACTCCGCCATCAGCGCTATCCAGCCGGGAGAAGTCGACTGGAAGCGCGTCTTCACGGGCGCGAAGTGGTGTCACACCAGCGGTATCACGCCTGCCTTGAGCGACTCGGCGGCGGCGGTCACCCTCGAAGCCTTGCAGGCGGCGAAGCGCGCCGGAGCGACGGTGAGTTACGACTTGAATTACCGCGGCAAGCTCTGGTCACCCGACAAGGCGCAGGCCGTCCAGGAGCCGCTGATGCAGTACGTGGACGTGCTCATCACCACCGAAGAAGACTCGGGAGTGGTGTTCAAGATCAAAGCCGAAGGCAAGACCGACGCGCGCGGGTTCGCCGAAGTCTCCGCGGAATCCTACAAGGACGTGGCGCGGCGCCTCGAAGAGAAATTCCACTTCAAGGCCGTCGCCATCACCCTGCGCGAGAATCCGCTGGTGTGGCGCAACACCTGGACCGCCATCGCCTACGCCGACGGCAAGTTCTACGACGACGTGAAGTACGAGCTTGAGATCGTCGACCGCATCGGCGGCGGCGATTCCTTCAGCGCGGGATTCATCTACGGCGTGCTAGTGAAGAAGTCGTACGAGGCGGGTGTCCGTTATGGCAACGCTTTCAGCGCCCTCAAGCATACGAATCCCGGCGACTTCAACTGGTCGACGCTGGCGGAAGTGGAGAACCTGTTGAAGGGCGCGAGTCTTCGCGTGGCGAGGTGAAAGAGGGACTCACCGCGGAGAACGCAGAGTACGCAGATCACGAAGGTACAATGTCCGCCTTTGCGGTCTCTGGGTGCTCCGCGGTAACGTCTTCCTGAACCTGAAGGTGCTACGATGTCCTGGTCAAAAGAAAAATCCCTCGCGCTGATCCGTGAAGTCGGACTCATTCCCATCGTCCGCGCCCCTTCCCCCGAGGATGCGTTGCGCGCCGCGGAGGCCATCATCGCGGGCGGTATCGGTATCGCGGAGATTACCATGACCGTTCCCAACGCCATTCGCGTCATGGAGCGGGTGGCGGAGCGCTACGCGGACAAGGTGCTGCTGGGCGCGGGTACGATCCTCGATCCGGAGAGTTGCCGGGCCGCGTTGCTCGCGGGCGCGGAGTTCATCGTCACGCCGTCATTCAACCGGAGCGTGATTGAACTCGCTCATCGCTACTCGAAGCCCTGCCTGCCGGGCGCGCTGACGCCCACCGAGGTCGTCACGGCGTGGGAGGCGGGCGCCGGTCTGGTGAAGATTTTCCCTTGCGGACCAGTGGGCGGTCCGAAATACATCAAGGCGCTGAAAGGCCCCTTCCCGCAGATCGAGTTTGTTCCCACTGGCGGCGTGAACCTCGAGACGACGCCGGAATTCATCCGGGCCGGAGCCACCGCCGTCGCGGTGGGCGGAGAACTCGTGGATCTTCAGGCGCTGCGCGAAGGCAAAGTCGAGGTGATTACCTCGACGGCGCGCCGCTTCCTCGAAGCGGTACGGTCCGCCCGAGCCGGTACGAAGGGCTAACTGCCGTCTGATGAGTTCGACTCTGGTTCAAGTCGCGCTGGCCGTGGCAATCCTTGGAGGCGCTTACCTCGTCACCCATCTGTTTGCGCGTGCCATGTACGTCACCTGTCCCCACTGCCACACGTTGAACGCGCGTCGGCGTACCCAGTGTCGCAATTGCGGTCATGCCTTGTGACACGCCCATGCCCCTCACTGAAACCTCGGAACCTTGCGCCAGGCCGCTGCGTAATTCTAGGGTGACAGCCGGGGTGTTTCTCCGTCTAAAGGGCATCAGGCCTAGGAGAGCAACACTGGGAGGAGGTAGGGCAATGTTTGAGCTGGTTCGCAGGAGCAAGCTCGTATTCATCGGTTTGGTGCTCGCGTTGGGCGTGGGCTCGATTCCCGCCCGCGGCAGGGTGACCGAAGAATTCCACCACACTTATCCGCTGAACGCTGAAGGAAGAGTGAGTCTTGAGAACGTGAATGGCAGCGTGCACATCTCGGCCTGGGATCGCAACGAGGTGAAGGTCGACGCCATCAAGTACGCATCCGACCAGGAGCGCCTCGCTGACATCACCATCGAGATCGACGCCCACTCGGACTCGCTCCACATCAAGACCCGGTACCCGCACCACCTTTTCAACAACAATCCCGGCGGCGTCGAGTACACGCTAACCGTGCCGCACAATGCTCGGCTCGACAAAGTCGACCTCGTCAACGGCAGTCTCGATATCGACGGCGTGACGGGCGACCTGAAGGGATCGCTGGTCAACGGCAACGTCAAGGCGCACGCCACGCGTGGCGGAACGGAACTCTCGACAGTGAACGGCCGGCTGGAGCTGACGGTCGACGAGTCCGACCTGAGGAAGCCAATCAGCCTGAGCTCGGTGAACGGCAGCCTGGTTCTGAACCTGCCGCCTGACGTGAACGCTCGGCTCAATGCCAGCAGCGTGACGGGCGGAATCAGCAGCGACTTTCAGATTGCCGTGCATGGGTGGTTCGTGGGCCACAGCCTGGAAGGCGAACTAGGACACGGCGGCCCGGAGGTCCACCTGAGCGATGTGAACGGACGCATCTCGGTTCGCCGCTCGAGCCAAGTTACCAACTGAGCCATGCCGGGGCTCATCGCCAGCGGTCGCGAGCTTTCACTCTGCCGCGCAGCCCGCCTTACAACCTTTTCCAGCGAGTCGCGTCAAAAGACTCGCAAGGCCAGCGTACAGAGAGTCCAACGACTTAGGAAGGGCGGGGTTTCAGCCCCGCCGGTGAACGGCCTTCACCCGCTCGCTGGCTTCCCTTTTCCGCAAGGGCAGGGGAGGCCGGGGGTGAGGGAACGGCCTCTCGGCGGGGGGCCGGAGTCCCGCTTTCCCCACACTGCACGTGTTGGTTCATGGCTCGGCTTCTTCCAGGGGCTGTTCCCGAGGGACCGGCGATCCAGGTAGAGGCTGGCGGAGCGCATCGAGGGGTTCAGATTGCAAGATCGCGGGAGAATCGCTAGAATGGTTTATTGTCAGCCACGAAGGAGTTCCATGAAAAAAGGTATTCATCCGGACTATCACGAAGTCACTGTCGTCTGCGCTTGCGGTAATACCTTCAAGACGCGCTCGACTCACAAGGGCGACGTGCTGCACCTGGAAATCTGTTCGCACTGCCATCCGTTCTTTACCGGCAAGCAGAAGCTGGTCGATAGCGCCGGCCGCGTCGAGCGGTTCCGGCGGAAGTACGCGGGATTGCAGAAGCCTGCGACCGAGCCGGTGTCGAAAACGACTTAGCCTCAGGACGGCGGCGCGCACGGCTCGGAGGGTGGCGTATGGATTCCCCGTGTGCCTGGGCGTGACGTTCCGCCTTCGCCGATTCCAACTCCCGGATCCCCGACATGCCTGACCCTTACATTACCAAGCCGAAAGTTTATCTCCTTGGACGCCAGGCCGTGGCCACGGAGGAGTTGGAGCGCTTTCTCGCGGACGAAGGTGTCACCTTTACCACCGACACCAAGGTCGCGGCCGAAATCCTGAACGAAATCGCCGGCCGCACCTGCTACATGTCGTTCGGCAAGGGCCGCAAGAGCAATCAGGAGTATCTCGAAAACATCCTGACCTCGAAGCATGGCAGTGTGCTCGAGCACGCGGTGTGGAACCTGCTGATCACGGGCGTGAGCCGGTCGCTCACTCACGAGCTGGTACGCCACCGCGCCGGGTTCGGGTACTCACAGCTCTCGCAGCGCTACGTCGATGAAGGCGAGGCGCGCTATGTCGTGCCGCCACTCTACCAGGAGAACCCCGAACTGCGGGCGCGATGGCAGCAGACCATCGAGTGCATCCGGAAGGCCTACGTTGAACTCGCGGAAGCCACTAGCCAGTACGTCCAGCAGAAGCATCCCGAGATGGCGCCGCGCGACCGGCGCAAGTGGGCGAGGCAGGCGGCGCGCTCGATTCTGCCCAACGCCTGCGAGACCAAAATCTTCGTCACTGGCAATTCGCGCGCCCTTCGCCACTTCCTCGAATTGCGCGGCAGCCCGCACGCCGACACTGAAATCCGTTTGCTCGCGGTCGAAGTGTGCCGGGTGCTGAAGCGCGAGAGCCCCAACATCTTCCACGACATCGAAATCGTCGATGAGCCCGACGGCATGCCTTCCGTGCGCGTCCAGCACTCCAAGGTTTGAGTTCTTGTTCACCGCAGAGACCGCGGAGGACGCAGAGTGAAGCGAATGCTGCCTGGCTTCTCCGCGTGCTTGGCGTACTCTTGCGGTGAAATCAGGTTCGCTCACGCGCCGGCGGCCTTGCGGTAGCGCGCCATGTGGTCCTTGTACTCGTCGTTATTGGGTGCGAGGGCCATCGCCTGGGTCTCGACCTTGACCGCTTCAGCGTAGTTCTGGTTCACGTACCAGGCCTCCGCCAGCGTGTCGAGATACTCAGGCTGCCGGCTCCGGCTCAGCGAAACAGCGCGCTGGGCGTGTTCGAGCGCTTGGGCGGGATTGCGGCACTGCGGGTCTTCGGCGGTGGCGTAAAGCCAGGCGAGATTGTTGTGAGCGACGGCGAGTGTAGGCGCGAGCACAATCGCTCGCTGGTAGCGCTGGATTGCGTCCGCGTAAAGCTTGAATTTCGCGCACAGATCGGCCAACTGCTCTTGGCTTTCGGCATCGGAAGGATTCTCTTGGCGCACCTGGTCAAGCAGGCCGCGCGCCTTCGCTTGATCGCCGCTTTGCTGGTAGGCTACCGCCAGTCCCAACTGGGCCTCGTCCGAATCGGGAACGGAACGCAGCGCCTCGCGGTACTGCTCGATGGCCTCGCTGCTGCGGTTCTGCTCCAGATACCAGAAGCCGAGCGCGTCGTGCGGACGCTCGTCGTCAGGCGCGAGGTGCGCGGCTTGCTGCCAGCGCGCGACAGCCGCGTCGTTCTGATGCAGGGCCTCGAAGCGCGCACCCTCGGTGAGCAGTCGCGTGACCGTGCTCGACACGCGGTAAAGGCGTGCCGTGAAGCCGAAGGCCAGTATCACGATCGCGATGGGAATCACGACCATGGCCTGAGAGGGTGCCTCGGGAGCGGCCTCGCCGGGTTCCGCCTCATCCCATGGCCGGGGTGGAGCGATGAGCAGCGCCAGCAGCGCGCCGGTGGCGATGCCTCCCAAGTGAGCCCAGTTATCGATTCTCGGCAGGTTGATTTTGAAGATGCGGCTGACGAGCTCGAGCGCCGGACCAAACGCCAGGCTGAGTAGAATCACGGTAATCATCCGCCGGCCAAAGAGGCGATGCCAGCGCCAAGGCACCACTTCGGGATGCTGGTAGCCGACGACCACCATGGCGCAGGCGATGCCGAAGATCGCTCCCGACGCGCCGACCGCGATACTGTTGGCGCGCCAGGCTGAGACAATCGACGCGCCTACGCCGGCGCCAACGTAGAGGCACGTATAGCGGCCGTAACCGTAAATGCGCTCGAGCAGTGGGCCCAACACCCAGAGCGCATAGCTGTTCAGCGCGATGTGCAGCAGGCCGGCGTGCAGGAACATCGGCATGACCAGCCGCCAGTATTCACCGCGGCGGATGTAGGGGCCGTAGGCTGCTCCGAGTTCCAGCAGTACGTCGGGGTTGGTCGAGCCGCCGGCGGCGTTTTCGAGCAGGAAGACCAGGATGGTGACGCCGAGGATCACCAGCGTCGCGACCGGCCACCAGCGGCGCGGACCGGGTCCCGGAGCGAGTTCAGGTCCTGAAATTAGGACGGGCTGCTCGTCACCGGTCACGGGTCACCCGCTGCGACTTCGTAGTAACTCTCGCCCGCACAACTCCGGCAGAGGACGCGCCCGTCGACCGTCAACTCCCGCCGATCGTTGATCCCCTCGCCGCACTGCTCGCACACCACGCGCGAGTGAGGACCACCGGGCAGATCCTCGGGCTTAAGGCGCACACGCACGTTCTCGACGGTGAACAGGTCTAAATCGTCCATCACCTTGTAGGCTTCGAGTTGCTGCCGATAAGACTCGGACTTCGAAGGCTCGTGGCCGCTCTCCTTGAACATGGCTTTGGCTTTGATGCGCGAATCATCGCGGGCGACGACGCGGGTGGCACGCCCGGTCTCGAGGTCGAGGAAGGTTGCTGCAACCTTGCCGTAGTCGACGTACTTGAGCGAGCGCTTGCCGAGGCGGCATCCGGTCACCAGACTCACCGCATCCGTCGCGCAGCGGTCGATCTCCACAAAGGTCATCAGGCGCTTCTGAAACCTGGCAGGGTCGTCGATGCCCAGTTGCTTGAGTCCCAGCATCGCCATACGCACGCCCAGCACTTGGCCGGGACACATGTGTCCATGATTGTGTGCCGCCAGGACGAGATATTCCTCTAGTGATTTCATACTCGTTGGCAAGCCGAGTCCCAAAGCGGACTTCTTCCCCAGAAATTATACCATCGGCGCCATGACAGGGAGGCGCACGGGCGGAGTCGATCCAGGCACAGTAGGCGCCCGAAGAGGCTTCCGGCTTCCTGCCACGAAGAGATTAGACGGCCAGTTGGGGACGATGTTGGCCACACCGGGCACCAAAGAGTCTTTGCTGTCCTTTATTTCCAACAAGATAAGCTATGACTTGACATGCTGCAACTCAACCTTTATGATAGCATCTAACTAAATAAGTTGAACGCAAGGACTGCACTTAACTTTCGGTGTCGTTGAGACCTTGCTGGAAAGCAAGCGATGAGGAGGATGTAAAAGATGGCCAAGATTATCGGCATTGATTTGGGGACAACCAACTCGGTGGTGGCGGTCATGGAAGGCGGTGAACCTACCGTCATTGCTAATCCCGAAGGGGGCCGGACCACACCCTCCGTTGTAGCTTTTACGAAATCGGGCGAGCGACTGGTGGGCCAAGTCGCCAAGCGGCAGGCGATTACCAACCCCGAGAACACCATCTATTCCATCAAGCGGTTCATGGGTCGCCGTTTCAGTGAAGTGCAAAACGAGATCAAGACGGTGCCGTACAAGGTGGTGGCGGCGGCGAACGGCGGTGACGTGCGCGTGGTGGCGCAGGGTAAGGAGTATTCGCCACCCGAAATCTCGGCCATGATTCTTCAGAAGATGAAGGATGCCGCCGAGCAATACCTGGGTGAGAAAGTGACGCAGGCGGTGATCACCGTGCCAGCGTATTTCAATGACAGCCAGCGTCAGGCGACCAAGGATGCGGGGAAGATTGCGGGCCTCGAAGTCCTGCGCATCGTCAACGAGCCGACGGCCGCCGCGCTCGCCTATGGCCTCGACAAGAAGAAGGACGAGACCATCGCCGTCTACGACTTCGGGGGCGGCACGTTCGACATCTCGATCCTCGAAGTGGGTGAGGGCGTCGTCGAGGTGAAGTCGACCAACGGCGATACGCATCTGGGCGGCGATGACATCGACAAGCGCATCATCGACTGGATTGTGGACGAATTCCGCAAGGACCAGGGCATCGATCTCTCGAAGGACCGCATGGCCCTGCAACGTCTCAAGGAAGCAGCCGAGAAGGCCAAGATGGAGCTCTCGACGGTACTCGAGACCGACATCAACCTGCCCTTCATTACGGCTGACGCTTCCGGACCCAAGCACCTGAACCTGAAGCTCACACGGGCGCGCTTCGAGCAGATGTGCGAAGACATCTTCCAGCGCTCGGTGAATCCCGTGAAGCAGGCGCTCAAGGACGCGGGCGTCGGGCCGGAGAAGATTGACGAAGTGGTGCTGGTCGGCGGGTCGACGCGCATCCCTCGCATCCAGCAAATCGTTAAGGACCTCTTTGGCGGCAAGGAGCCGCACAAAGGCGTGAACCCGGACGAGGTGGTCGCAGTGGGCGCCGCGGTGCAGGCGGGCGTGCTGGGCGGCGAGGTGAAGGACCTGCTGCTGCTTGACGTGACGCCGCTGACCCTGGGTGTTGAAACACTGGGAGGCGTCTCGACGCCGCTCATTCAGCGCAATACGACGATTCCGACGCGCAAGAGCGAGACCTTCTCGACCGCGGCGGACAATCAGACCTCGGTCGAGATTCACGTCCTGCAGGGCGAACGTCAGAAAGCGGCGGACAACCGCACGCTGGGCAAATTCCACTTGGTGGGGATTCCGCCCGCTCCGCGCGGCGTGCCCCAGATCGAGGTGACGTTTGATATCGACGCCAACGGCATCCTGAACGTCTCGGCCAAAGACCTGGGCACTGGAAAGGAGCAGAAAATCACCATCACCTCCTCGAGCGGTCTCGCCAAAGACGAGATCGAGCGCATGACCAAGGAAGCCGAGCTTCATTCCGATGAAGACCGGCGCTACAAGGACGAGGTCGAGCTTAAGAACCGCGCCGACCAGATGATTTACGGGACCGAAAAGATGCTTAAGGAGCATCGCGACAAGGTGCCCGCCGAGGACGCCAAGAACATCGAAACGGCGATCGAAGAGGCGAAGAAAGCCATCCAGTCGGGTGACACGTCGCAGATCACCGCAGCTGTGGAACGCTTGACGCAGGCGTCGCACAAGCTGGCGGAGGCGATGTATCGCCAAGCGGGTGCGGGTTCGCCGGGCGGCGCACCAGGAGCGGATGGCGGCGCCGGAGCAGCGTCGGGAGCTCATGCGGAGGGCGGTTCCGCTTCGGGCGGTAAAGGTGACGGCGAGGTGATTGACGCGGAAGTGGTCGACAGCGAGGAAAAGAAGAAGAAGAACTGATTCGGACCCATCGGAGGTGCCGGCTCGGCGCGACATGGCTTGGGTGTTGGAAAGCGAAGACGAGTCTGAGACGAAAGGACTGAAGTGCCCGCTCCCGTTCTGAGGAAAACGTGCATTGTGAACTCGCGCCGTGGTTTCTTCAAGATATATGTCTCGCAGGCGCAGGGCCTTTTCTGGGGGACCGTCGTGCTGGACGACGCGAGCGGGTTCCGCCGCGGAACCGAGGATACGACGCTCCAGCTCAAGGAAAAGCACTTTACGGGCGAGTCGGCAGAAGCGGCGCTGCGGCAGTGCTCGGACTGGATCAGGCGGGAAATTGATCCTCAAGCCAAGATATCCGAGCTCTGATCGGTCGATGGTGTCCGGCAGAACGAGTCTCAGTGCGGTCAGGAGGGAACAGTGGAGCAGAAAGTGCAGGTCGGAGTCGAGTGCCCCCAGTGCCACTGGAAGCACTTCATGGAAGTCGGGGTCGACGTTAATCTGCTCAAGTCTCCGCTTTATCAGGAGATCAAGTGTCAGCTTGAAGCGTGGCTGAGGTCTCGCTGTCCTGATCACTTGGGGATGATTGCGAATCTGAGCAAGAACTGAACCGTCGCTCCATGACGTCGTGGGCGGTCGAATTGAGTCAATATGCCGGTGGGAACACAAAAAGACTACTACGCCGTTCTGGGTGTAGACCGCAACGCCAAGCCGGAGGCGATCCGCAAGGCTTACCGTCATCTGGCGAGAAAGTTCCATCCTGACGTCAACCCCGGCAACAAAGCGGCGGAGGAGAAGTTCAAGGAAATTTCCGCCGCCTACGAGGTCTTGAGCGACGAGAAGAAGCGCAAGATCTACGACCAGTACGGCTTTTACTCCGACAACATCCCGCCCGGCGGTTACGGACCCGGGCATCGACCAAGTGAGGGACCGGGCGCGGGCGGAGCGACCCCGGGGTTCGACTTTTCCGGCTTCGACTTTTCGGGCGTCGCCCCGGAGGATTGGGAGGAAGCCGAGGGCAGAGAAGGCCGCGGCGGCGTCGGCGCGTCGTTTCGCGACCTCTTCTCGCAGTTCTTCTCCCGAGGCGGCGCTCGCCAAGCCGAACCCGAGGGTCCCGAGCGCGGCACGGACATCGAGCACCACATGCACCTTGGATTCTGGGACGCCATCCGCGGTACCCAGGTGCGCATCACCATCGCGCGGCAGGAGGAGTGCGGGCGCTGTCATGGTACGGGCGCGGCGCCCGGCCCGGCCGTGCAGTGTCCGACCTGCGGCGGCACGGGCAAGGTCACGCGCCAGATGGGCGCGATGCGCTTCTCGGGTCCGTGTCCGGACTGTGGAGGAACCGGCCACCGCAAGCAGCCCTGCCCGGTTTGTCATGGAGCTGGGTTCGTGCGGAAGCCCGAGACCTTCGAGGTCCGCATCCCCCCAGGCGCTGACAACGGCTCGCGCGTCCGCGTGCCGGGGAAGGGCAACGCCGGCGTGAACGGCGGGCCGCCCGGCGACCTCTACATCGTCACCGACGTCGAGTCCCATCCGCGGTTCGAGCGCAAGGGCGATAACATTTACGTCAAGGTGCCCGTCACGGTCACTGAGGCGGCGCTCGGGGCCAAGGTCGAGATCCCAACCCTGGACGGCCCGAGCACCATCAAGATTCCGCCCGGCACCCAGAGCGGCCAGAAGCTGCGGCTGCGCGGCAAAGGTGCGCCGTCGCTCCGGGGCAACGTGCGCGGCGACCTGTTTGCCGAAGTCCAGGTCGTGGTGCCCAAGGTGGCTGACGAGCGGACCAAGGAAATCCTGCGCGAGCTCGCCCGCTTGAACCCCGAGGATCCGCGGAGCGGGCTGAAGAGCGACGGGACGAGGAGTTAAGCGATGCCGCCCCGAGCGAAAAAGCGGCGAGGCAAAGTCGGCTACATGATCAGCGCGGTGGCCGAGATGTACGACATCCATCCGCAGACGCTGCGCCTCTACGAGCGCGAGCGGCTGCTGATTCCCTCGCGTTCCGACGGCAATACCCGCCTTTATACCCAGGAGGACCTCGAGCGCCTGGAAGTGATCCTGAAGCTGACGCGCGAGCTGGGCGTCAACCTCGCCGGCGTGGAGATCATCCTCAACATGCGCAACCGCATGGACGCCATGCAGAAGGAGATGCAGGCCTTCATGGAGTACGTGCGCCGCGAGCTCGAGCAGCGTTCTCACGCGAGCGGCGAGCAGATGGAGAACGCCCTGGTGCGCGTCGCCCCGCCGCGCATTATCCCGACGCATCGCCGCGGATAACGCGCCGTCCAGACTCCTCACCTTCACGCCACATCCTGTACTCGTTCGCGTCGCCACCTGGTTTACAATGCTGCTATAGTCTCTGCCATGGCGAGGAAAGCTTGTCCGGAGTGTGAGGGCACGGGATGGAAGCCGGTCGTGGTGGCCGGGGTCCGGCGCATGACGCGCTGTACTTGTTTGGACGGGGAGCGCTCGGCGCGGCTGCTCGCCCAAGCGCGCATCCCCCGGCGCTACGAGCACTGCGCCTTCGAGAATTTCGATGTCCGCAAGGAGAAGAGCGGCCAGACAAATCCCACCCTGATGAAGGCCAAGCTTGACGCCGAGAAATTCACCAAGGATTACCCGCTCGACTTTGGACTGCTTTTCGTCGGACCCACGGGCGTCGGCAAGACCCATCTCGCGGTCGCCGTCCTACGCGAGCTGGTGGTGAGCAAGGGCATCGAATGCCTGTTCTACGACTTCCACGATCTGCTCAAGGAGATCCGCGAAAGCTATGATCCGGTCTCGCAAACTTCCGAGCTGCGCGTGCTCCAGCCGGTGCTCGATGTCGAGGTGCTGCTGCTTGACGAACTGGCGTCGTCGAACCCCAGCGACTGGATGAAGGAAACGCTTGCCCACATCATCAACTCACGCTACAACCGGAAGAAGGTTACGCTCATCACTACCACCCTTCCGTTTGGCGGCAGCGCGCCGCGCCGCGACGTGCGCCAGCCCTCGGGCGAGTCCGTTCCCGACATGGAGAAGTCGCTCAACCAGTTTGGCGTCACGCTGCGCTCGCGCCTCTACGAGATGTGCAAGCTGGTGGAAATGTCGTCGGACGACTATCGCAAGGCCATCAAGCAAGCGGGTTATACGTTTCACGCGGAATGACTCGCCTTCGTATCACGGGCGTCTCCCCCGCATCCCGGGTGCTTCGTCTTCATGACGTTTCCTTTAGCGAAAGGTTGCAACGACAGTCCTGGATAGCGATGGCACAGGCCATCGACCCATCGTTTCGCGCGTGCGACCATATACTTGAACCGATTCGGGATGGGCAGCTTCTGCACATCCGGTGTCACATCGTACGTCCGGAGATGCACGAAGGCCCGCACTTGCCGCGTGCCGAGACGGCGAAATGAGACCTCGGTGAGGTTCAAGATTTCAAGCCCCGTCACGTGCGCACTCACACCATCCTCCTCCAAAGGCCTATAGAGCTTTCCGTCAGGTGCATACTTTAGCGCCCACCGCGTTGCCATCAACCGGAAGAAGACAGTACTTGAGGTCCGACCCTCATTATAGCGCTGACTCTCGTCCCTCTTGGCCGCGTAGCGCACGGCACGTGGAAGGGCCGTACTCCCCCAACCTTGACTAACCTTCCGCCCGCGCTTACAGTAGCTATTTATCCCTTCGCGATGAATCTCGACAGGGACGCAGCGGCCGGGCTGCCGAGGGGTTAAAGCATTGAGCATCCTGGACGACATTATCCATTCGCGCCGGCGTCGGCTGGACGAAGTGCGCGCCCGCGTTCCGCTGGCCGGGCTCGAGCGCGCGGCGGAGGATCGAAGAGACCGGCGCGACTTTGCCGCGGCGCTCGATCGGCGCCGCCCGAAGCGCGCGGTGGGAAAGGACCACGGCGTGGCGGAGCTTACGATCGTCGCCGAGCTCAAAGCGGCGTCGCCCTCCGCCGGAGTGCTCAAGCGCGACTACCGTCCGGGGGAGATCGCGCGCGGTTACGAGTCAGCGGGTGCGGCGGCGCTCTCCGTGCTGACCGAGGAGGAGTTCTTCCGCGGCTCGCTCGACCATCTGAAGCAGGCGCGCGCGGCGGCCGGTGTGCCTGTCTTGCGCAAGGACTTTATCCTCGACGCCTATCAGGTCTATGAGTCGGTGGCCGCGGGCGCGGATGCACTGCTGCTGATCGTCGCGGCGCTCGCGGATCAGGAGTTGCGCCGGCTGCTCGAGCTTGCGGACCGGCTGCGGATCGCCGCGCTGGTCGAGGTACACGCGGAGGAGGAGCTTGATCGGGCACTCGCCCACGGCGCGCGGATTATTGGCGTCAACAACCGCAACCTCAAGACGCTGGAAGTGAGTCTTGACACTTCACTTCGCCTGCGGCCCAGGATTCCCGCCGGTTGCCTGATCGTGAGCGAGAGCGGTATCCGGACGGCCGCGGACCTCGATCGGTTGCGCGATGCGGGCTTCGACGCGGCGCTCATCGGCGAGCGCTTCATGCTGGCCGAGGACCCGGGAAGGGAACTCGCCGCGCTGCTTGAAGCGGCGGACAGAAGTCAGAAGTCGGGAGTCAGAATGGGTTAGTACCTCGTGACGGAAAAGACCGTCACAAGGCAGGTTGGGAGCGCGGGGTTTCAACCCCGCCGCACACGCCCTCACCCACCGCTTCGCGGTCTCCCTCTCCCCTTCGTGGGAGAGGGGCAGGGGGTGAGGGGGCTTCTTTACGGCGGGACTGAAGTCCCGCCCCTGCGCGGTTATCGTGCGGAACTCCGGCGCTACAGCGACCTGCTGACTACTGATTTCTGTCTTCTGTTCTCACAATGCCGACGCGAGTCAAAATCTGCGGCATTACGCAGCTTGAAGATGCGCGGTTGGCGGTCGAACTCGGCGCGTCAGCCCTCGGGTTCAATTTCTATCCGCCGTCGCCGCGTTACATCGCGCCGCCAGCGGCAGCGGAGATCATCCGGCAACTGCCGCCGCTGGTGGTGCCAGTGGGCGTCTTCGCCGATGAGACGGACGCGGAGCACGTGGCCGCGATCGCCCGCGAGGCGCACGTCGGCGCGGTGCAACTGCACGGGCCGCGCTTCTTCGCGACGAACTGCCGCCTGCGGAATTACCTGGTCATCCGCGCCGTGGCTGTGGGCGAGGCGTTCAAGCTGGAGGAACTGGCTGCTCTCCACGCCAGCGCCTTCCTGCTTGACGCTTTTGACCCGCAGCTCATTGGCGGCACCGGCAAGACGTTCGACTGGAGTCTGGCGCGGAAGGCGAAACAGTTTGGTCCGGTAATCCTGGCGGGCGGATTGACGCCGGAGAACGTTGGGCAGGCAATCCGCGAAGGCAGGCCGTTCGCCGTCGATGTGGCGAGCGGCGTCGAGTCCGCGCCGGGGAAGAAAGACGCCGCAAAGCTGCGCGCCTTCTTTGCCGCGGTCGAAGAAGCGAACAAAGAGATGGGCGATTGACGATGGCAGATGGCGGAGTATGAGCAGCCAACCACAACTCGGCTCCTGGCCTGATGCGCGCGGGCGATTCGGTGAATTCGGCGGGCGCTTTGTCCCCGAGACGCTCATGCATCCCGTGGAAGAACTGGAGCAGGCGTTTGAGACAGCGCGTCACGATTCCAAGTTCCAGGCGGAATTGAGTCGCTTGCTCAAAGATTTTGCCGGGCGTCCGACGCCGCTTTTCGAGGCGCGGCGGCTCACCGAGCATCTGGGTGGCGCGCGGATTTATCTCAAGCGCGAGGACCTGCTGCACACCGGGGCGCACAAGATTAACAACTGCCTGGGCCAGGGACTGCTGGCCGCGCGCATGGGGAAGACGCGCGTCATCGCTGAGACCGGCGCGGGCCAGCACGGCGTCGCGACGGCGACCGTGGCCGCGCTGCTGGGCTTGAAGTGTACCGTGTACATGGGCGAGGAGGACATGGCGCGGCAGGCGCCCAATGTTTTCCGCATGCGCCTGCTGGGCGCCGAGGTTATCGGCGTCAACTCCGGCTCGCGTACGCTCAAGGACGCCATTAACGAGGCGATGCGCGACTGGGTGACCAACGTCGAAAGCACTCATTACTTGCTCGGCTCGGTACTCGGCCCGCACCCTTACCCGGTGATGGTGCGCGAGTTTCATCGCGTCATCGGGCAGGAAACCCGGCAGCAGATCGTGGCCGCGGCGGGCCGTCTCCCTGATTACTTATTCGCCTGCGTAGGTGGCGGTTCGAACTCGATCGGGCTGTTCTATGATTTCCTCGCCGACCGCGAAGTAAAGATGATCGGGGTCGAGGCGGGCGGTCGGGGAACGCAACTGGGCGAGCATGCGGCGCGTTTTTCAGGCGGGAGTCCCGGCGTCCTGCATGGCACGTACACCTACGTTCTCCAGACCGGCGACGGCTTGATCTCGACTACTCACTCGGTGTCGGCTGGACTCGACTATCCTGCCGTGGGACCGGAGCACGCGGCACTTTATCGCCAGGGGCGCGTCGAATACACACGCGTAAGCGACGCTGAAGCCCTCGATGCGGCGCGTATGCTCGCGCACCTCGAAGGAATTATCCCGGCGCTCGAATCCGCGCACGCTCTGGCTGAGGTTGCGAAGCGCGCGCCCAAAATGCGTCGCGAGGAAATTGTGGTGATTAACCTCTCGGGTCGCGGCGACAAGGACCTGGGGATCTTCCAGTCGGCGGGGATACTTTGAGGAAACGCGGAAATATCAAAGTTGAAGGAACGAACCGAAGAAGTGGCTTAGAATCAACAAAAGATGAAAAACACATGCTGTAATTCGTGCATCATGTTGAAAACGCAAGGCTTGATAGTCAAGCCGGATCGCTAACTTGTTGAAAGTAAAGGACAGTAGGAACCAGCGAGTGCCGGTTTCGAATCATCATTTGGCAGGCAGACGAAGGTGCCGGTAGCTTCCACTTCCCGGATTGAAGCCAGGTTCCGCGAGCTCGGGGAACATCGCGCCAAGGGGCTAGTGATGTATCTGACGGCGGGGGATCCCTCGCTCGACGCGACCGCCGACTTGCTCGCGGCGGTCGACCGCGGCGGCGCCGACTTGATCGAGCTGGGCGTCCCGTTCTCCGATCCCTTGGCGGACGGCCCGGTGATCCAGCGAGCCTCGGAGCGCGCGCTCAAGTCCGGCGCGACGCTGGCGCGTATCCTCGAGCGGCTGCCGCGCTGGCGCGCGCGAATCCAAGCGCCCCTGATCCTTTTCACGTACTACAATCCTCTGCTGCGCTATGGGCTCAACAATTTCGCGCGTGACGCCGCGCAGGCGGGCGCAGACGGCGCGCTGGCTGTCGACCTGACACCCGAGGAAGCGGACGACTACGTCGGCGCGATGCGGATGCACCGGCTCGATACCGTGTTTCTAGCCTCGCCGACCTCGACCGATGAACGTCTGGCGCGCGTGGCGAAGTCTTCGTCGGGATTCCTCTACTTGATCTCGCGCATGGGCGTGACGGGGGAGCGCAGTTCGATCTCGAGCGCCGTTCGTCCGCTCGTCGAGCGCGCGCGCCGGTTTACGTCGCTGCCGCTGGCGGTGGGATTCGGACTCTCGAGCCCCGCACAAGTCCGCGAGGTCCAGAGCGTGGCGGACGCCGCGGTGGTCGGGAGCGCGCTGGTACATGCCATCGAGGAGAAGTATCCGGCTGGCGGTGCGGCGGCCATCGAGCAGTTCGTACGTTGGCTGAAGGGATGACGGGCATGAGCGATCTTGACGACTGGCGCAAGCGCATTGATGAGATTGACCAGCAGCTCGTGAAGCTCTTGAACGAGCGCTCGGGTTGCGCCGTCGAGATCGGCCACATCAAGAACAAGCTCAATCTGCCGGCGTGGGCGCCGCAGCGCGAGGCGGAAATCCTGCGCAACGTCGTCAAGTCCAATCGCGGTCCGCTCGATGACGCAGCAATCCGACGGCTATTCGAGCGCATCATCGATGAGGCGCGCTCGCTCGAGCGCCATGCCATGGACGCCCGCGGGCGTGCGCCGTCGGAGGCGCCGAGGATGAGCCAGGCCGGCAAAAGTTCGCCAGAGAAGGAGTAAGCCAGAATGGTTGTCGTGATGCAGGAAGGCGCGCCCGAAGAGCAGATTCAGCGCGTCATCAACAAACTGATGGAGATGGGATTCGATATCCACCGCTCGACGGGCGTCGCGCAGACGGTGCTCGGTGCGGTGGGCGTGCGGCCCGACTTCGACCACCGCGACATCGAGCTGCTCGAAGGCGTCGAGGCGGTGCACCGCATTTCCAGCCCTTATAAGCTGGCCAGCCGCCACTTCCGTCCCGAGGGCTCGATCATCCAACTGGGACGCGGCGTGGCCGTGGGCGGACCGGAAATCATCATGATGGCCGGACCGTGCAGCGTGGAAAGCGCCGCGCAGGTCGACACTGTCGCGGCCGTCGTCGCCGAACACGGAGCGCGCGTGCTGCGTGGTGGGGCGTTCAAGCCGCGCACCTCGCCTTACAGCTTTCAGGGGTTGGGCAAGGAGGGGCTCGAGCTGATGCGTCGCGCCGCCGACAAGTACAATCTGCTGGTGGTCTCTGAGGTCATGGACTTGACGCAGATCCCCATGATGATCGATTACGTCGACATCTTCCAGGTGGGCGCGCGCAACATGCAGAATTACAATCTGCTCAAGGAGCTGGGCAAAGTTTCGAAGCCCATCCTGCTCAAGCGCGGGATTTCGGCGACCATCGAGGAAATGCTGCTCTCTTCCGAGTACATCATGGCGGGTGGCAACTACGAGATCGTCTTGTGCGAGCGCGGCATCCGCACCTTCGAGAGCGCCACGCGCAACACGCTCGACGTCTCGGCGATCCCGGTCGTCCACAAGCTGTCGCACCTGCCCATCATCGCCGATCCCTCGCATGCCACGGGACGGCGCGACAAGGTGATGCCCATGGCGCGGGCGGCGGTGGCGGCCGGTGCCGACGGTCTGCTGGTCGAAGTCCACCACGATCCCGAGAAGGCGCTCAGCGATGGCGCGCAGGCCCTCTATCCTGACCAGTTCGTCCAGTTGATGAAGGAGCTGCGGATGATTGCGCCTGCGGTGGGCCGAACGATATAAATCCGCAGATTGCACAGATGATCTGTGCAACCTGCGTAATCTGCGGATCCCGTGACGATCAGCTTTCAACGAATCTCGATTATCGGCCTGGGCCTGGTAGGCGGCTCTTGGGGACTGGCGCTCAAGAAGCATGGCTTCGCGGGCAGTATTACGGGTTCGGACCGGCCCGGCGTGCTCGATCGTGCGGCGGCGGCGCGCGCCATCGACGAGTCCGCCGAGGAACCGGTAGCCGCGGTTCGTGGCGCAGACCTTGTCGTGCTCGCGACGCCAGTCGGCGTGATCCTTGATCTGCTGCCCAAGCTGAAGGCTGCGGTTTCGAACCGCGCGCTCATCACTGATGTGGGTTCGACCAAGCGCCTCATCTGCCAGCGGGCGCGCGAATTGTTCGGCGATGAGCCGCTGTTTCTCGGCGGACATCCGCTCGCCGGGAAAGAGCTCTCCGGCTTCGAGAACGCGGACGCCGCGTTGTTCGAGGGCGCGCGCTATGCCTTGACGCCGCTTACGCCCGACCATCTGGCGGACGAGCGCGTCAAAGCGTTCTCCGAACTGCTCGAGACGCTCGGCGCACGCCCGTTCTTGTGCGATGCTTCGGCGCACGATCGCGCCGTCGCGTATCTCTCGCACCTGCCGCAGCTTCTTTCCACCAGCCTGGCGAGCCTGATCGCGGAGCAGGGCACCGAGGACTTCCTGCCGCTGGATCTCGCGGCTAGCGGCTTTCGCGACCTCACGCGCCTGGCGGAGAGCCCGTACGCCGTGTGGCGCGACATCTGCCTGACCAACATCGAGAATATCCAGTCGGCGCTCGATCTGCTCATCGAAAAACTCGAAGCTGTGAAACTTCACCTGAGCGATCGCGAGCTGGAGCGGGAGTTCAAACAGGCAGCCAAGCTGCGCGAGCGACTGCGGCGTCTCAAGTAGCGGTGGGTTTATCCCGCCAGCAGCAGGCGCTATACTGACTTTAAGGGATGCTGATGTTCAACGCAGTGCTCGAAATCCTTGCTGCGACGCCGGAGAAACTGCGCCGTGAAGTAACGGGCATGCCTGCAAGCGAGATGCGTCGCCGGCCAGCGCCCGGCAAGTGGTCGGTGCAAGAAATCCTTGCGCACCTCGACGATGTTGAAGAACTCGGTATGCGGGCGCGTGTGGCGGCAATCCTCGAAGGCAATGAGCCAACGCTTGCGCCCTTTGACCAGGAGAAGCGCGCCGTCGAGCAGCGCTACGACCGCCGGAACCCGCAGAAGAGCCTTGAAAGTTTCCTTCGTCGGCGCCGCTCGAACCTCAAGTGGCTGCGGACGCTCAAGCCCAGCGAGCTCAGGCGCAAGGGTGTTCACCAGACGGTCGGTGAAGTGACGGCGGCGGAGATGATTCACGAGTGGGCGTTCCACGATCTCGGACACTTGAAGCAGATCATGGAAGTGAGGCGCTATGCGCTGTGGCCGCACATGGGCAACATGCAGAAGTTCTACAAGCTAAGTTAGAAAAGCATCAATCTCACCGCTGAGAACGCAGAGGGCGCGGAGTATTGGGGTTTGAACGAGATTTGAAGGTGGGGGCGCCCCAGGACAATCTCCGCGATCTCGGTGTGCTCTGCGGTAAAAACTGGAACTCTTGTGAACAAAGTCTTTCCCGACGCGGACGCTGCCGTCGCGGACGTTCCCGACGGTGCCTCGATCATGGTGGGCGGATTCGGCCTCTGCGGCATTCCGGAAAACCTGATCGAAGCGATTCGCCGCAAGGGCGTGAAGAACCTTACCGTGATCAGCAACAACGCGGGGGTGAATACGTTCGGCCTGGGACGGCTGCTCGAGACGCGCCAGATCAAAACGGTGATCGGCACCTACGTGGGCGAAAACAAGCTGCTCGAAGACTTGGCGCTCAAGGCCGAAATCGACCTGCAATTGATGCCGCAGGGGACGTTCGCCGAGCGGATGCGCGCCGGCGGCGCCGGAATCGCCGGCTTCTACACGCCGACCGGGGTGGGTACGGTGGTCGCGGAAGGCAAGGAGGTGCGGGAATTTGACGGGCGCAAATACTTGCTCGAGCGCGGACTCCGGGCGGACTTTGCTTTCGTCAAGGCATGGAAAGGCGACCGCTGGGGCAACCTGATTTATCGGCGGACGGCGCGCAACTTCAACCCGGTGATGGCGACGGCCGGGCGCGTGACGATTGCGGAAGTCGAGGAATTGGTCGACCTCGGCGCGCTCGAGCCGAACGCGATCGTTACACCAGGAGTCTACGTCAAGCGTATTTTCCAGGGAGTGAATTACGAAAAGCGGATCGAGAAGCGCACGGTAAGAAGCCGCTAAATCTCTGTCAAGGAGGGATCCTCCCCTTTCGGAAGCCAGAGGGGGCTCCCCTACCATGGACAAACGAGAACTAATCGCACGGCGCATCGCGCAGGAACTGAAAGACGGCTACTACGTCAACCTGGGGATCGGCATCCCGACGCTGGTGTCAAACTTCGTCCCGCCGGGAATGGAAGTGATCCTGCAATCGGAGAACGGCATGCTCGGCGTAGGACCGTTTCCCTTCGAGGGCGAGGAAGATCCTGACCTGATCAACGCCGGCAAGGAGACGGTGACCGAGATTCCGGGCACCGCGTACTTCTCCAGTGCCGACTCGTTCGCCATGATTCGCGGCGGCCACGTCGACTTGACGGTGCTGGGCGCCATGGAAGTCGATGAGCGCGGCAACCTCGCGAGCTGGATGATCCCCGGCAAGGTGGTCAAGGGCATGGGCGGCAGCATGGACCTGGTGGCGGGCGCGCGTCGCGTCATCGTGGCGATGGAGCACACGACCAAGGACGGGCGTCCAAAAATTCTGAAGCGCTGCGGCCTGCCACTCACCGGCGAAGGCGTGGTGGATACCATCGTCACCGAGTTGGCCGTGATCGATGTGACGCCCGAGGGACTGATGCTCAAAGAAGTTGCCCCGGACGTGACGGTTGAGACCGTTCAGAAGGCGACAGAGCCAACGCTAAAGGTCGATCCCCAATTGCGCACGTATCGAGTTTGATGGACGCAGAACGGGAGGTTCATCATGGCGCGAATTGAAGGAGTTCCCGCACGTAAGGCCGGCCTGATGGCCCGGTTCGCCTACTGGTACGCGCGCCGCAGCTTCGGCAAGGTGCCGGAGCCGCTGACCGTGGTGGCACACCACGCGTCGATTTCCAAGGGCTATGCCGCGTACGAGTTCGCGCTGGCACGTGCGCGGCAAGTAGACGCTCGCCTGAAAGCGCTCGCTTCGCTCAAGGCGGCGACGCTGGTTGGGTGTCCGTTCTGAATCGACATCGGCTCTGCCGTGGGCAGGGCGGAGGGAATCACGGAAGAGCAGCTTCGCGAATTGCACGCTTACCAGACAAGCTCGGCGTTCTCGCCGCTCGAGCGGCTGGTGATGGAGTATGCCGAGGCCATGACCAGGACTCCGGTGGAGGTTCCCGAATCGCTCTTCGCAGCACTGCGCGAGCAATTCAACGAGGCGCAACTGGTCGAACTGACGGCCTCGATTGCCTGGGAAAACTATCGCGCGCGCTTCGACCACGCCCTGGGAATCGAAGCCCAGGGATTTTCGGAGGGCGCCTACTGCGCCTTGCCCGCGCCTCCGACTCTGTCGCGGGTTTCAGGCTCCTAACGATGGCCACTCGCACATTGACCACCGCGAATCAGATCACCATCCTGCGGTTGGCGTTCGTGCCGCTGTTCGCAATCCTGGTCGTCCAGCGGCACTACGGTGCAGCGCTGGGGGTCCTCGCGGCCGCCGCGCTTTCGGACATCATGGATGGCACGGTGGCGCGCGTCTTTCATCAGGAGAGCCCGCTGGGAATGGCGCTCGATCCCATCGCCGACAAGACGCTGATGACCACGGCTTACATTCTGCTCGCGTCCCGCGGCACCCTGCCCTGGTGGCTCACCATTCTGGTGCTCAGTCGCGACGCGGGGATTCTGGTGACGGCGGCGGTCATCAGCCTCGTTGCCGGTTACCGGCCTTTTCATCCCACGCTGCTGGGTAAAGCGTCAACGTTTGTCCAGGTGGCGACCGTCTTCGTGGCCGTCGCCTATCGGGCCGGGATGCCGCTGGCCACCCAGCGTGTGCTTCAGGTGTTCGTGTATCTCGCGGCCACACTGACCGTGGCCTCGGCGGTTCATTATCTGATCGTGGCGCGTCATCGCTTCGCTCATCCTTCGGGTGACGAGACTCCGCCGTTCGGCGGCCCTGCCCAGTAGGACCAGTAGGACCAGTAGGCTAGGAACGAGGGCAAGACGGTACAGTCGGCTGAGATAGGTGCGGTGCCGTCTCGCGAGGACTGCGGGCGCGCTGCAAAAGGGGCGCTTCAAAATTGACGGAAGGCCCGGCGACAGTGTAGAGTCATGAAGTTGTGGCTGTTTGCAGCGGATCGAGCGCATGAATCTCAAGGACTCAATCACTCAACCGTCCAATCAGGAGACTAGATGGGAACTGCGACTCTCGAGTATTACCAGGCCAACCGTGAACGGTTCCTGGAAGGATTGACCCGCCTGCTCAAGATTCCCAGCATCAGCACCCTGCCCGAACACCAACGCGACGTTCGCCGCGCGGCCGAGTTCCTGGCCGAGGAGCTGCGGACGATGGGCATGGTCGGCGTCGAAATTATCGAGGGCCGGCCGGGCCAACATCCACTCATCTACGCCGAGTGGCTCGGCGCTCCCGGCAAGCCGACGATCGTGCTTTACGGGCACTACGACGTGCAGCCGCCCGACCCGCTTGACGAATGGGTTTCGCCGCCCTTTGAACCCGCGGTGCGCAACGACAATATCTACGCGCGCGGCGCCGTTGACGACAAGGGTCAGACGTACTTGTTGCTCAAGGCGGTGGAAGGTTTCATGAAGGCGGAAGGCCGGCTGCCTGTCAACGTGAAGTTCCTCATTGAAGGCGAGGAAGAAGTCGGGGGCGAGCATATCGAGCAGTTCGTGCCGGCGCATGCGGAGAAGCTCAAGGCGGATGCCGCCGTCGTCTGCGACACCGAGATGTTCGCGAAGGGCCTGCCGACCATCACCAACGGCCTGCGCGGTCTGGTCTACACCGAGCTGGAAGCGCGTGCCGCCGCCCACGACCTGCATTCCGGGCAGTACGGCGGTGCAGCGGCCAATCCGATGCAGGCGCTGGCCGAGATCATTTGCGGGCTCAAAGGGCGCGACGGCAAGATCCGCATTCCCGGCTTCTATCGGCGTGTGAAGCGGCCGAGCAAGCAGGAGCTGGCGGCGTGGAAGCGGCTGCCCTTCAGCGCCAAGAAGATGCTCAAGGATGAAATCGGCGGAACGGCGTTAGTGGGCGAGAAGCGCTTCTCGGTGATCGAACGGATGTGGGCTCGTCCGACGGTCGACGTCCACGGGTTTCGCGGCGGCTTCACCGGGGAAGGCGCAAAGACAGTGATTCCTGCGGTGTCGACTGCCAAGATCAGCATGCGGCTGGTCCCCGAGATGAACCCGAAAGAAGTGGTCCGGCAGTTCACGTCCTACGTGAAGAAGCTGACGCCGCCCGGCATCACCACCAAGGTGCGAGTTATCAGCGCCGCGCCCGCCACGGTCATCGCGACCAACAACCACTACGTGGAACTTGCGGCCGAGGCCATGGAACAGGTCTTCAAGCACAAGACGGTCTACATGCGCTCCGGCGGCTCGATTCCCGTGGCGGAACTCTTCAGCGTGCACCTTGGGACTCCCGTCGTCATGATGGGCTTCGGTCTGCCCGACGACAATATCCATGCGCCCAATGAGAAGTTCCACCTGCCGAACTTCTACGGCGGCATCGAATCGGTGGGACGCTATTTGGACCTCGTCGCCTCAGCGAACGGCAAGTAGCGGTCTCCCCGCTTCGCCTCGTGTTACGGTCCTCGCTTTGTGATTTTTCGGTCGCGCGCTCCCAGGGCGTCCGGCTGGAGGCTGGCTTGCCTGAGTTCAAACCCTTTGTCCCAGCCGACTCGAAGGAGCCCGAGTTCACGCTTAAGGCAGTCGTAGCCGGCGTCCTGATGGCGGCGCTCTTTGGCGCCTCGAACGCCTACCTCGGCATGAAGGCCGGGCAGACCGTCGCGGCAACCATTCCCGCCGCGGTGATTGCCATCGCGCTCTTCCGCTTGCCGTTCTTTCGCGGTGGAGTCCTCGAGCAGAACATCACGCGTACCGCCGCCTCGGTGGGCGAGGCGCTCGTGGCAGGCGCCGTCTTCACCATCCCCGCCTTCATGATGATTCGCGTCGGTGACCAGCGCCTCTGGGTCGACCTGCGCAGCCACCTGTGGGAAGGCATCCTGATTCTGCTGGCGGGGGGATTGCTGGGCGTGTTCTTCATCATTATTCTGCGGCGTCCGTTGTGTGTCGAGTCTGACCTGCCTTTTCCTGAGAGTACTGCGAGCGCGGAAGTGGTGAAGGCGGGACAGGCAGCCTCGACCGATGCTCCGAAATACGTCTTCGGCGCGCTCGCCTTGGGCGCCCTGTTACAGACCCTGAAGGACTCGAAGGGTTTCCAGATCTTCCAGGATTCGGTCTCGTTCTTCATTCATTTCCCCAAGTCGGCGATTGCTTACTTCGACTATCAGAAGAAGACCATCGGCACGGTTGCCTACACTGGCGGCGTCGCCTATGCCACGCCGTCTGCTTCGCCGGCGCTCATCGGCATCGGCTACATCATCGGGCCGCGGCTTGCTGCCATCAATTTCTCGGGCGGCGTCATGGCCTGGCTCTTGCTGATTCCTCTCATCCTCTTCATCGACCCTGATCTGCCACGCCGCGTGGGGACGACATCCTCAGGCGGCCAGGCACCGTGGGACTTGGTCAGCTACACGGTCTGGTACAACGTTGTCCGGCCCATCGCCGTGGGTACGATGCTGGTCGGAGCGGTGGATACGCTCTATGACATGCGCGCCTCGATTATCCAATCGGTGCGTGGGGCGTTCGAGCGGCACGGCGGACACGCCGCTTCGGGCGGCGTCACGCACACCCGCCTTGATATCGATATCCCGCTCAAGTGGACGATTGTCGCGACCGCCGCGCTCGTCGTCCCCATCACCATCATCTATTACCATTTCGCGCAGAGCTGGAAAGCCGCGATCGTCGCAGGCGCGGTGATGACGGTGACCGGATTCTTTCTCTCCGCCGTCGGTGGGTATCTGGTGGGACTGATCGGCTCATCCAACCAACCGGTCTCGGGCCTGACGCTCGCGGCGCTGGTGGTGGCGGCGCTGGTGATGGTCGGGATCGGCGTCAAGGGCCTGGGCGGGATGGCCGCCGTGCTGGGCGTCGCGTCCGTCGTCTGCTGCGCCTGCTGCGTCTCGGGATCGCTGATTCAGGACCTCAAGGCAGGGTACCTCTTGGGCGGCACGCCGTGGAAGATGGAACTGGTCGAGATCATTACGGTGACGGCGCTTTCTTTCTTCCTGCTGTTCCCCATCATGCTGCTGGACGTTGCCCATCGCTCGACGGGCGGCATTGGCGGGAGGGATCTGCCGGCGCCCCAGGCTGGGCTCATGGCCCAACTGACTCAGGGCATTGTGGGTGGACAGATGCCTTGGGGTCTGCTCCTGATGGGATGCCTGTTTGGCATTGGGCTACTGATGATCAAAGCGCCGGCGCCCATGCTCATCGCGGTGGGGATGTACTTGCCGCTCGAGACCACGTCGGCGATTTTTGTGGGAGGCGCGCTCAAGTGGGCCATCGACGCCGTGGCGCGCCGCCGCAAACTCGGCGCGGCCGATACCGCGAAGTATGAAGAGCGCGGAACGCTTATTGCCTCCGGTTTCGTCGCCGGAGAAGCCATCGCTGGAATCGTCCTGCCAGCGCTGTTTCCCACCAGCGGCTCATTGACCCATCTGTTCACCGGCCGCGACGATCTGCCGTTCCTTGCGAATTGGGGTGGATGGCTCTCCCTGATCTCCTTTGCGCTTCTTACTTACTGCCTGATTTGGGTTCCGCTGAAGAAGAAAACAGCATAGGACGCTGCTCGCGCGGATTGAGACTCTCCTAGAGAGTCGCGACGCAGCTTGAAATCATCCAACAGCCAGGGAATACTGGGGGTGACGCAGGCCGCAAACGTCGCGATCGGAGGGCGCCGGAATGGAGAGCACGAACCACATGGAAAAAGCGAGTTTCGCAGCAGGATGCTTCTGGGGAGTCGAGGCGACCTTCCGCCAGTTGAAGGGCGTGGTCTCGACGGCGGTCGGGTACATGGGAGGTTCACTCAAGAATCCGACCTACCAGGACGTGTGCGCGGACCGGACGGGCCACGCGGAAGCAGTGGAAGTGGTGTACGACCCGGCCCAGGTCTCTTACGACGAGCTACTCCGGGTGTTCTGGGAAAACCACGACCCGACGACGCCTAACCGGCAGGGGCCGGATGTGGGAACGCAGTACCGCTCGGCCATCTTCTTCCACACGCCGGAGCAGGAGGCCGCTGCCAAGGCGTCCAAAGAGAAGCTCGAGAAAGCCCACGTTTTCAAGCGGCCCATCGTGACCGAGATTGTCCCCGCCACCGAGTTTTGGAAGGCGGAGGAATATCATCAGCAGTATCTCGAGAGGCGCGGACTTGCCCACTGCACGATCAAGTGAACCGTAACGTCATCCGCGACACTCGATTTGACCCTCAGGTTGGTCTTTGCCTCACGTGCCGTTATTCTCGCCAAGTGAGGTCCGACCGCGGAGCAATATTCTATTTGTGCGAGCGCTCGCGAACCGACCCGAATTTTCCCACCTACCCGCGGCTGCCGGTGCTCGAGTGCTCAGGTTTTGCGTCTGCTAACGCCGGCGCCGAGCCCGATTCCCACGTGCCGGAATCGAAGCCCAAAACGTCGGGTGATCCCTGAGCGGACGAAGGATGGGAAGAACGAAGAAGCGTGTGCTGCCGCTGATGCTGGCGGCGGGGCGGCCGCGAAAACGGGCGAGGACCGTTTCCGCAAACGAGCGAGAACGGTCCTCTCTTCTCGACTGACACGAACTATTGTGTATTCTATTGATAAATAATCGAGCTTCGGCGAAGTCTCCGGGTGCGGACGGCGGCGGTCGTCCAGTCCAACGTGATGCCAGCCGTTCACAGAAAGTCCTAGGCGGTGGTTATTGGCGAGGCGGTAGCGCACCACCGGCGAGCCGGTTGACGAGGCGCTGTCCCTCGATTATGCTTTAGCTCGGCTTTACGGGGTAGAGTGAGTCGGTTGAACTCCGACCCTCAGTGTTGGGCACTTGGAACGCATTTTGACGCCTTGTGGGTGTCCCACGACATTCTCGGGGCTCGCGAAGAGTTGTAACCGGCCGCGAAGTTCCTGCATCTACACCTAGGGAAGGTAGAACAGGCTGGACACGTCGCACGAACCCGGAGAGCGTGCGCACTGCTGGCGGGCGAATCTGTTTGCGCGCTTCCTCATCTGCGGAGCCGCGGTGGGGTTCGGCCTGGGGTTGTGGGAGGCGGGACTCCTTTACTTCCATCCTTCGGTACGGCAATTCATCCAAGCTGATGCTGCGAACTTCATTTGGTTCCTCGCGCCGCTAACGGACATGACCGTCTTCGGCTTGCTGGGGGCGGCGCTAGGGTGCGCTGCCGCGCTCGGAAAAACTTCGAGCCTCGGTCGTACGACCGCGTTTGTCGCTGTGCTCTTCGGCGCGGCGGGCGCCTGCGTCGGATGGTCACGCCATTTTCTGCACACGCTTGGCGCCAACATGCAAGTTTATGCCAGCGCCAAATCCTTGCTTTTTCCTCTGATCCGTTTCGCGATCGTCCTCGCGTTGTCGTGGCTCGCGCTCCGATCCTGGAAGCGGGCTTCAACTTTTTTTGGGGTGGAGCAGCGATGGCCACTCAAGCCGCTGGGCATTGCTGCGATTTCCGTTCTGCTGGCGCTCGCCGGTGGCTTGACGTTCTATGTGGGCCAGCCGTGGATCCGGTCCGGCGGGCCATCGCGGGACAGGGCTCCGGAAGCCAGGCCCAACATCGTCTTGATTACCTTGGATACCGTGCGGGCCGACCACCTTTCAGCCTACGGTTACTCGCGGCCGACGACCCCTCACATTGACCGCTTGGCCGCGCAAGGCGTTCTTTTCGAGGATGCTGTTGCTGCGAGTTCCTGGACTCTTCCGTCTCTCGCTTCGATTTTTACCGGCTTGCTGCCTCATCAGGGCGGAGCCAATGCGTTCCGGCCGGTCAACCTGGCTTGGGAGACGCTCGCTGAAGTCCTTGACGAACACGGATACACGACCGCCGGCTTCAATGCCAACTACTTCTACGGCGAGTCGGGATGGGGATTGGCGCAAGGTTTCCGGGTCTATGATGACGACGCGACCTCGCTGCGCTACAACCTTAGCCGGACGCTGATTGGCCGCGTGCTCGTGCAGCCCGTGTACCAGGCCGCGGAGCGTTACGACGTCTTCTGCCGACGCAATGCTCAGGAGCTGAACGCCGACGTCTTCAGTTGGCTGCGGGATCCATCTTCTCGGCCCTACTTCCTGTTCATCAACTATTACGACGCGCACGGCCCGTACCTGGCGCCCACTCCCTACGACCGCCGCTTCGGCCGGCCAACCGAGTTCACCGGGCATCAGTCGGGCCTTTCGGGCGAGTCGCATCCCGCCAAGCCGCTTTCAGCCCGGGAACGATCTAGTTTGATCGATGGCTACGACGACTGCTTGAGCTATCTCGACACGCAGGTGGGTGAACTCCTTCGGACTCTCCAGAGCTCGCCCGGCTGGAAGAACACCATCGTCATCCTCACCTCCGACCACGGCGAGGCATTCGGTGAGCACGGGGCTTATCACCACGGCTGCGATCTGCACGAGGAGGAGATCCACGTCCCGCTGATCTTCGCCGGCCGCGGAGTTCCAGCCGGCGTCCGAGTTGCTTCCACGGTCGAGACCCGCCGCTTGTTTGCGACCGTGCTTGACCTGGCGCTGGGCGCAGCCGTTCCATTTCGCCGTCTGAGCGTCGCCCGAGACTGGGAAGCCGACTCGGCGACGCGGAATTCGGACCAGGTGGCGCTCGCCGAGCTCAGTTCAAGTTTGGTGCAGGCGGGGGTAGGTACGATTAGCCTGACGAGCTCCCAGTGGCACTATATTCGTTCCGCGAGGGGAGACCAGGAACTCTATCGGCGCGCCGATGACCCGACGGAGAAGACGAATCTCAGTGCGCTTCCGCAGTACCAGCCGGTTCTGAGGCAGTTGCAGGGGCGTTTGGAGGAAGTCGTGGCGGGATCCTTGAACCCGTGGCTTGGTCCCGAGTACCTGCTGGCGCTCGGCCGTTCGAGACCCTCGTTTGCTCCAGCCATCCTCACGGAAGAGCTGCGGCCCGGTCAGCCCCACGCTGCGGAAGTCGGGTTCGCTCAGGCGTATTTCACTCCGGCTTCTCGCGCTCCGGTCCCAGAAAACGTTCCCCCGGATAAAGATCTTCTCGAGAGCCTCCCCTACCATTAGCCGACGGTGCGGTTGACGCCACCGGATGCTTCCGTTATGCTCAAGCGCTCGCTTTGAGGATTGCAAGGGGGCAGGGAGGGAGTGGTCAAGGCCGGCCGGCATCGACGCGAGTTTCTGCGAACGTTGGGTGGTGCAGCAACGCTTAGCCTCACGTCTTCCATCCGGCCGTTCGCAGGTGGACGCGCCTTCGCGCTGTCGGGCACCGTCGCCATCCCCCAGGGACCTGGAGGCCACGATCGTCTTCAGCCGGAGTGGTACCGGAAGAAGATCCGCCAAGTCCAGGCAGAGATGGCGAAGAATAAGCTTGACGCTTTCGTGCTTCTGGATGCGCACAACATCATCTACGCCACGGGTTACTTCCATCTCTCGACCGAACGTCCCCTCGCAGCGCTCATTCCGAAGTCTGGCGATCCTGTACTTTTCATTCCCGAGCTCGAAGCTGACCAGGCCAAGCTCTGGTGGGTGAAGGACTACGAATCGTATTTCGATTATCCCGGTCCGGTCAACCGCATCCAGTGGATTTTTGAGCGCATCGCCCGGCGGGGATTGGCGCACGGCAAGATCGGCATCGAGGAGCCGACGGTCAGCCGTCTGAAACACATGCGGGCCGGGGCGCCCGGCGCGCGGCTGGCGATTGCCGATGAGTTGATCGAGCACCTCCGCTGGGTCAAGGATGATGACGAAATCACCATGATGCGGCGGGCCATGTATTTCGCAGACTCGACCGTCCAGGCGGGGCGGGACTTCGTGGCTCGGAATGGGGGCGTGACCGAGGACCAGATCCTGAAGGCTAGCGCTGACGCCGTGGCCGACAAGATGTCGAAGGAACTCAAGGACGTGGTCGGGGTCTCGATCGATCCACCCTTTGGCGGCTTGGTGCCCTTCGGCAAGCGCTCGGCCTTTCCGCATGCCGTCCCGAGTTCCGACCGGCTGAAAGAGGGCGACGCGCTGATTCTGAGTTTTGGCGCGCAAGTGGGCGGCTACAATGTGGAGTGCGAGCGGTCGTTTTCCGTGGGCCAGCCCTCGGACCACGCGCGACGCCTGTTTGACGCCGTGCTGGCGGCGCACGACGAAGGCGCGCAAGGTATGAAAGAGGGGGCGGTGGCTGAAGACGTCGATCGGAAGGCGCTCGACCAGATCCGCAAGGCGGGATTCGGTTCCTTCCTCCGGCACCGTACCGGTCACGGTATCGGTCTCGAGGGCCACGAGTCTCCCTGGATCGCCGAGGGTGATAAGACCGTGCTCGCGACCGGGATGACCTTCAGTTGCGAGCCGGGCGTCTACGACCCCGGCTTCGGCGGATTCCGCCACTCTGACACCGTGGTCGTGCGCAAGGGGCAGGGTGAAATTCTGAACCAATATCCGACGCGATTGAACGACATGATCATCGAGATTTGAGAAATTGCGGCCTTCCTGTGGGTTCGCCGGGAAGGGAGGTGGAAGGGCGGCAAGCCCCTGTGGTCACTGGGTTTCATTGACTTTCATGGGCCCCTATTGTAAGGTCTCCAGTGGGACTTGCGTTCACACCCGTCCAAAATGACTGCTGAGGCTGGCGTCACCGAATTGACGCTCGAAAGTACGCTCGAGAGCGTTGAAGTCGCGGAGGAGGTTGCTCATCGTGTCTGTGTCCTGGCCGGATTCGATGAGGAGGAGCAGCATAAGATCGAGATGGCCGTCCATGAGTCGGTCATCAACGCCGTCACTCACGGGAACCGGCACGACGCGAACAAGAAGGTCTACCTGCGGTTCGAGATCGGCAACGGACGGCTGGAGATTCGCATCCGCGACCAGGGAGGGGGGTTCGATCTGGGCCGCGTACCCGACCCGCTGGCCGCCGAGAATCTGCTCAAGGTTTCGGGGCGCGGCATTTTCCTGATCCGCACCTTCATGGATGAGTTCGAGGTGAAAAACGTCCAGGGATCCGGGACCGAAGTGACAATGGTGAAGCGAATTGATTCCAAAATGAAAGATACTCAAGGAGGAACAAGACCGTGAGCATGAAGGCCACGACACGCCAAGTTGATTCCGTCACGATCTTCGACATCAGCGGCCGCATCACCCTGGGGGAAGGATGCAGCCAGTTGCGCGACCTGATTCGCGCTCACCTTGCTAAAGGTGACAAGAAGCTGCTGCTCAACCTGGCGGACGTCACTTACATTGACAGCTCAGGAATCGGCGAGCTTGTGAGCGCGTTCACGGCTGTGTCGAACCAGGGTGGCCAACTGAAGCTGCTGAGCCTCACCAAGAAGGTCCATGACCTACTCCAGATCACCAAACTCCTGACCGTCTTTGACGTCCACGACGACGAGGTCAAGGCGATCGCCAGCTTCGAAAAGGCTGCGGGAGCTTGATGCACGCCAGGATCAGGTGGATGGGTGTGGGATGAGACCGCAGTTCCAGACCGGCGAGACTTCACCCTCACCCTTGGGCGCGGACTTGCCTAGCTCCTCCTCCTTGGCTTTCCCCGCAGTGACAACCTGTCAGCCGTACTAATTTCACTCCAGCTCGGAAAAATAATCAGTCTCATGCGTCTCATCCGTCTCCAGTTGGTTCGTGGCGGCGTGGTAGCCTCCCTCCCTGGAGTGATGGCCGCAGGCAGGTGCTATAGCGCCGATTGAGACCCTGCCTGGAAGGGAGGCGGGAAGATGTACTTGGTGAGGGTTCGAGGCAGATGCCGAAGGCGGCCAGCAGCGGTCTTGGGTCGGAATAATTCAAAGCCGGAATGTGTCCTGAATTGAGTAGTTTAGCGATTTATATCTCCTATTGCGGATGGGGGAAATGCTAGTCTTTGATTTCCACGCGATGCTTCTCCAGGAGTCCTCCGGTGGCGTGGTCGACAGCGGCCAGTGAAAGCTGATAGCTGACCTCCGCCTGCACCAGGCTGACTTCCGCCTGAGTCAGCTCGGTCTGAGCTTCGAGCACGAGGAAGATTTGCCCCGCGCCCAGTTCGTACTTGCGCTGTTCGGACTCCAGCGTTTTCTGCGCCAGGCCGCGGGCGATCTTTGCCGCCTCGACCGAAAGCTTGGCTTCCTCAAGCTGGTGGACAGAGTTCAGGACGTCGAGCCTCACCGTCTGTTCCTGGCGGCGCATCTGGTAAAGGTCATTGCGCCGGGCGACGGACGCGGTGCCGAGCGCTGCCTGCGCGGCACGATTGTGGACGGGCAGATTGAGCTGCAAGGTCACGCCGTAGGTCGGGTAGTGGAAATGGAAGAGCTGCGAAAGCGCATCGCCAAAGCCTCCCGGGACGATCACTGACGCAGTCGTAATCTGGTTGCCTCCCACGCCATTCGACGCGTAATTTCCGATCAATTCCAGGTCGGGAAGCAGACCGTTGCGCGCCAGCCGGAAGTTCGTCTCGTCGCTTACCAGTTGCTGGCGGGCGGCCTCGAGTTCCGGCCGTTTCCGGAAGGCTTCCTCGAGGGCCGTCTTGGCATCGATAGAATAGAGTTCCCCCTGCGGCTCGGGGTTTTCCACGAGGTCGAGGTCCAGGGCCTGGATGAAGGGATCGAGGTCAGCGCCAATCACCTGGCGGAACTGGTCTTCCACCTGTTTCAGTTGATACTCCGCCTGAATTTCCGAGACGCGGCGTTGCGCTACCTGCGATTCCGAGCGGTAGATATCGAGCGGCGAGAGAGCGCCCAGTTCGAGCGCGCGTTTATCGTGCTGGTAGGTGGCGTTCGCCTCGTGGAGCGACTCCTCGACCACCTTCAGGTTTTCTCGCGCCTGGACCACGTTCCAGTACTGGAAGACCGCCTGCTGGATCGAGTTGTTCACCGAAGACTCGAAGGTCGCCTGGGACTGGTTCAAGTTGCGCCGCGCGATGACGATGGGCGCGCGGTTGGGGAAGAGTCCGCGGTTGCGCAGCAGCGGCTGCGTGAACTGGAGGCCCAGGTTGGAGGTCAGATAGGGGTTAAGGAAGTAGAAGCTGCTGTTGGTCGTCGAGCGGTTGCCGTTAAAACTGGCCTGGATATTCGTCCCGGTCTCGAAGGTCTGCGAGTAATTGCCAAATCCGCCTTGAAAGAGGGTGCTGAGCGTCGGCGCTCCCACAAGCTGGTTGGTGGACGGAGTGGTGGCCCGCGTGGCGCCCAGGTTGGACGTAAGTTTGGGATCAAACGGGGCATAAGCATTCAGCAGGTTGAAGCGCGCCTGATCCACCGGAGTGTGGTTGATGTGGACGTCCGGGCTGTTGAGCAGCGTCAGGCGGATGGCATCTTCGAGCGTCAGCCGCAGTTTCCCTTCCACCACGTAGTCGCGCAAGCCTTGCGGCCCGGCGATCTGGCCGGGCACGGGCTTGAAGGAGAGTCTGCTGAGATGAGTCGTCGCGGGTGCGGCAGCCGCGGGCGTCGATCCCGCCGGCACCCCCGCGTTCTGGGCCCGGGCCGCTCTCGCGACGGATACCATGAGCAATAGGAGCAGCAGTACCCATCGCGGACGGCGATAGCGGACGGACGAGTCATGATCATCGAATGACATAACATCCCCCTTGGGAATTGCAGGATTGAATGGGTGAACTGTGGTGACTTAGGAATGCGGACAAGCTGCTTCAGGTGAACGGGCGGGGACTCTCGCGGGTGGGACCGCTTCTCACTGTCAATCGTCCTCGCCGTTCGTTACGGCTTCATTCGTAGCGGATGGCCTCGACGGGATCGAGCCGCGCGGCCTGCACTGCCGGGTAAATACCGAACACCAGCCCCACCGAGACGGATACCACGAAGGCCAGCAGGATGGAGCTTGCGGTGACGATAGTCGACCAGCCCGCGAGCCAGGCGATGAGCCGCGAAATCCCAAAGCCGAACGCGATCCCCATCACGCCGCCGACGAACGAGATCATGACCGCCTCGATCACGAACTGGCGCACGATGTCCGACTGGCGGGCGCCCACGGCGCGGCGCACGCCGATCTCACGCGTCCGCTCGAGAATGCTGGCCAGCATGATATTCATGATGCCGATGCCGCCCACCAGCAGCGAGATCGATGCGATGGCGACCATCACGATGCTGAAGAGCCGCTCGGTCCGCTTCTGCTGGGCGAGCAGCTCCGCCGGGACGATGATCGAGAAGTCGCCGGCGTTGCGGTGCGACACGTTGAGAATGCCGCGCACCAGCTCCGCCGTATTGACCATGTCGTTCGAAGGAGCGAGCCGCAGGTAGACGCCGTCGATTTCGTCTCGCATCTCGCTCGACGCGTCCTCGAGGCGATAGATCGTCGCGTACAGCGGGACGTAGACGAGGTTGTTCAGGTCCTGGGCCGGCAGACCCGCCACCTCCGTCTGGGAACTGAGCTGCGGCCCGACCACGCCGATGACGTGAAACCACTGCTCGTTCACCTTGATGTACCGGCCCACGACTTCGGCGGGTCCGAACAGGCTGGCTTTGGCGCCTTCACCCAGCACGCAGACGGGCGCCGCGCGACTGTTTTCGTCGGCGGTAAAGAATCGTCCCTCGATCAGGTGCAGCGCGCCGATCTGCTGGTACTCCGGATTGACGCCATAGACCACCGGCATCTCCCGCTGCGGTTTGGGGATCATCTTCGAGGGCGTGAAGCGCTTGCGCGGCGTCGATTGCACGATGCCCGCGACGTTCACGCCAATCACCCGGTAGTCCTGGAAGGTCAGACCCGGCGAGAGTTGGCGGATCTTCTGGTGCGCCTGCTGATCCGTGGTCTCTTTGGCCTCGATGATCAGGTTGCGTACGCCCAGTTGTTCGATGAAAGCCATCACCGTCTGCTGCGCGCCCGCCCCAATGGAGAGCATGGAAACCACAGCGGCCACGCCGAAGATCATGCCCAGCATGGTGAGCAGGGAGCGCAGTTTGTGCAGTAGCAGGTTGTCGAACCCCAGGCGGAAGTCCGGCAGGAACTGACGATAGTTCGGCGGGCGGCCCAGCCTCCGGATTTCCGCGACCTGGGTGCTCATCGCGAGACTCCGCCGGCCGCAGGAGTCAGCGGTCCAGCGCTCTTCTGGGGCTTCCGCGCCGCCTGCTCCGGATCGACCAGCGCGACTTCCGCGCCTTCGTTCAGGCCTTCGACGGCGACCCGGCTCTCGCTGCGATACTTCACCTGGACGTCGTGGGCCTCGAAGCGGTTGCCGGTCTTGACGTAGACGATTGGCTTGCCGGCCTTCTCGAAAATGGCCTGGCGAGGGAGCACCAGAACGTTCTTGACGTCGCTGCCCACAATGGTCAGGTGAGCCGTGTAGCCCGGCCGCAGCCGCGGGTCGGGCTTGTCGAGGGCAAAGCTCGCGTCAAACCGGCGAGTGCTGTCGCCGCCCCACATGTCGCTCGATGCCATGCTCGCCACCGTTTTGATATGGGCGCTGAAAACGGCGCCGGGCAGCGCATCGACGCGCACCTCGACCGGCTCGCCCTGCTTCAGGTTGGCGCGATCGCCCTCGACCAGCTTGGCTTGGAGTTCCATCTGCTCCGTGTCGAGCACTTCGGCTACGAAGCTGCCGGGGTAGACCTGGTCTCCCTCGCGGTAGTCGGGCAAGGTCATGCCGGTGAAGAAGAAGCCTCCGGAGGCTTCCTGGTTCTCGCGCACCTGGACGAGGCCGTTGATCGGCGTCTTCACGCGCATGTTCTCGATGTTCTGCTCCGCCTGCTGCATGGCGAGCTTCGCCTTGGTGCGCTTTTCCTCGCTTACCGCGATGGTGGCCTGGTTCGAAGCCGTGTGGGACTTGATGTCCTGCTCGAGTTGGGCGAGCGCGCGCTTCGCTTCTTCGAGCTTCAGGAGATTTTTCTTGGCGTCGATGGGAGCCAGCAATTCGTTCTGCTGGACGTCAAGCTCGGCCTGCCGTACGGCGTACTTGTCTTTAAGCAAGGCAACCTGGTCCTGCGCCGTCTGGACGGCGGCGTCAGCCTTGGCTTTGACGATCTGCTCCTCGGCCTGATCGAGCTCCGAGCGGTTCTGCTCCAGATTGTATTGCTGCTCGGCGGGGTCGAATTCCATGACCACGTCGCCCGTCTTGACCGGCGTGCCGGTCTTGGCCAAATGGACGATGCGTAGCGTGCCGCCGCCGACCGGGGGTGCAACCAGCATCACGCGCTTGGCGGGACGCAATTCGCCCGTCGTGTAAACCTTGAGGTCGAGGTCGCCTCGCCTGACGCGCGTGGTGGGGACCGTCTCGTCGGTATCCTTGAGCTGGCCGAGGCCTTGGCGGGTGGACACGCTCGCGAGCACGATTGCGGCCGCGATGGTTGCAAGCACGGCCTGGCGTGACTTTCGCATGAGCGGTTTCGGTTTCGTTACGGCTTCGCCGTTGGGTCTTTCGTCGCGACCCGTTCTCCGGGCGTGACGCCGCTCGTCACCAGCAGTTGCCCCTCGCTGCGGCGTCCCACTTGGATGACGCGCTCCTCGAATTTCGAGCCTCGGAGCACGTAGGCGACGGTTTGGCCGGACTTCTCGAATGACGCCTCGGTGGGAATCAGGATGGCGCTCGGCACTCGATCCACTGCCAGACGCGCGGTCGCGCTCATGCCGGGACGAAGTCGAGGATCGGTCTGATCGAGCGAGAGCTCCAGCTTGAAGTTTCTCGGGAACGGCCAGCCGCCGGAGAAGTCGATCGAAGCGAGAGGGCTGATGCGCCCGACCTCGCCCGCGAACTCGCGATCCGGGACGGCATCCACGCGGACCGAGGCAGTCTGGGCGAGGTTGATCCGGCCCCGGTCGGTTTCGTCGATGCGGGCTTCGACTTGCAGGGTTGAGAGATCGGGCAATTCCAGGATGGCGGCGCCCGGCCAGGCGCGGTCGCCTTCCTTGAACTCCGGCGAGTTCCCAAAAAAGCCGCCGGCACGCCAGTTATGCATGAGGGTGACGAGTCCTTCGCTGGGCGCTTTCAGGGTGAGAACCGCAACGCTGCGCTCGGCCTTCTGGACGTCGTAGAGAGTTTTGTCGCGCTTCTGTTTCTTGGCTTCGATATCCGCCGTGTCCGCTGCCTGGTCGGCTTTCAGCTTCTCCTCGGTCTCGTGTAACTTCTGTGCGGCGTCGGCCACCTTGAGCTCAGCCTCCTGGCCCTCGATCTTGGAAACAATCTCCTGCTTGCTGGCGTCGAGTTTGGCCGACTCGAGATCGAACTTGGCCTTCATCTTATCGGTGAGGTCCTGCTCCTCCTTCATGCGGGCTTGGGCGCGCGTCTGCTCGATTTCGGCGTCGGCGGCGCGCAGAGCAGAGCGGTTTTGAGCGAGGTCCTGCTCGAATTTGGTGGCGTCAAACCGGACGACGACTTCGCCCTGCTTGACCTGTGCGCCGTTCTTCGCCAGGCTGATAATCTGGAGGTCTTCGCCTGCCTCGAAGGGCGCCGCCACCGTCATCGACTTGGTCGCCGACACCTGCCCACGGACCTGGACGTAGTCGACGAATTCGCCGCGCTTCACTTCGACGGTCGGCACCGAGGGCGCGGGATTGGCAAAGCGCACCGCCGCAAAGCTGCCGGTGCCGAGGATGAGAATGGCGAGGCCCATCACCCACCAGCGTCGCCGCCGCGTTTTGACTTCAGACGCCATATTCTCAGTAATGACGGTTAGCCTTAGCCGCCCGGGTTCCGCCCGACGACGTCTCCAGCTTGGAGCCCTGACTCGACAACGGACTCCACGTCGTTCTCCGGCCCGACTCTTACGTTGCGCTTCTCATAGCTCGAGCCGCTCTTGGCCTCGACGTAAGTCCGGTCTCCTTCACTGAGGATGCTCGAGCGCGGCACGATCAATGCGTTCGGCACCCGCTCGAGCTCGACATCGACGGCCGCCGAGAGGTCCGGCATCAGCCTGGGATCGCTGCCCCGGATGGAAAAAGTCGCCGTGAAGGTACGAACCGTGCCGGAGAATTGTCCATTCTTGCCAATCGGTTCGAGCGAGTCCAGGTTGGCGGGGAACACCATTCCGGGGTAAGCGTCGAGGTGTACCTGGGCGTGCTGGCCGGCGTGCAACTGGAGAAGGTCGGCCTGATTCACGGGGACGCGAAGCTGCATCGCTGCCGGGTCGATCACCTGCATGATCCCCTGGCCGGGACGCGCTTGATCGCCCTCCTGCACTTCACCCATCTTTCCGCCCTTCCAAATGGTGTTGAGGACCACGACGCCGTCGATGGGCGAGCGCACGGTCAGCTTGCTTTCGTTCTTCTGGGCGTAGAGCATCCTGGCCTTGGCGCGGTCGCGCTGAATCTCGAGGATGCGGATATCCGCCTGAGCCGCCTGCCGTTTCAAGTCGAAGGTGGCGCGGAGCGCCTTGACGTTAGCCTGGTCTTCGTCGAGGGTCTCCCGGTTTTTCTCGGCCTGGATCCGCGAACTGATCTCGTTCTTGAGCATTTCGAGCTTGGCCTTCTCGAGATCGTCCTCCGCCTGTTTCAACTCGGTTTCGTCCTTGGCGCGGGCGGCCGCCTCGTCGGAACGCTTCTTGGCCACCTGGTCGACAAAATCCTGGTATTCCGCCTGCCGGTCGAGGAATTCCTTCATCTGGCCCTGGCGATCGAACTCCAGAAGGACATCGCCTTGCTTCACCTTGGTCCCGGCCGGCGCAAGCTTGGTGATGACCAGCTCCGAAAAGCTCTGCGCCGATAGCTGTGGCACAATGACAGCACGTGCCTCAACGGCTGCCGTCGTGCCGGTGAGGCGTAGGGTGTGAACGAAGTCGTGACGCTCGACGGTGGCGGTTCCGGGAACGAGGACCTGCGTCCCGGCGGGAGTGCGATGCCGGGCCAGAACCGTCCAGAGAGCGCCTAGGACAACCAGCACGGCGACAACGGCGAGAACGATCACCAGGACGCGGTGGGAAGGATGCGGAGGCTGAGCCTCAGGAAGGGACGGCTCGACGGGCGGACGGTCGGGCACCGTCGTGCGCGGCAGCTCCGTCGTCGTGACACGGTTGAGTATCGACTTGACTGGGCCAGTCAACCTGTCCGCCTCTCCGACCGTCCGGCGTGGCTGGGAAGGACTGAAAGTGGCCGCCCTGCTGGCAGGTAGTTAGACTCTAAGCGCTCCCCAAAGGTTAGCCGGGCGGCTTGCGCTCCTCCACTTCGAGACGGCGATGTAGCCGCCAGTATACCACCTTGAGTCAGCCCTGAAAGCACTGACACCGGACTCGCCTTGTTGGCCCAGAAATCACCCAAGTCGCCTCCAGCGAGCGGTGGCGGCCTCCGCGTTTTAGTAACGATATATTTACCCTTCCAATCTTGATAATCATATAGTAAACTGCTCGGCGCGTCGTGCATCGGGATGGAGAAACAACATCTCTATTATTTCCGCCCCTGTTCGGCCGAGGATGTTCTTGGCGAGATGGCCGATCGCTATTCGCTGACGGCCGTTGACCGCGCCGCTCGCGAGATCCCTCGCTGGGAGCTACCGGCGGTGGTGATTGCGGAAGCAGGGCAGGAGGATTTGGAGGAAATCGAGAGGATGGGCCCGGAAGGCGACGACTGGCGGTTCATCGTCTTGCTGGAGGGAGAGACTCCGCCGCGCTTGAGCGCCAGCGACCGGGTGTTTATTCTGCTGCCTCGCTGTGCGCCTCGTGTGGTGATTGAAAAGAGCGTCGAGCGCTGCTTCGAGAGCATGCAAGCGCGGGAAGAGCGAAGGCAGGCGCGCCGCGAACTTCACCGCGCCGCGGCTGACCTCGAAGCGCTCAACCGGATCGGCGTGGCGCTTTCCGCCGAACGTGATGCCGAGTCATTGCTCAGTCTCATCCTGACCAGAAGCCGCGAGATTACCGGCGCCGACGCCGGATCGATCTACCTGGTTGAAGAAGAGGCCCAGGGAGCCCGGCGCCTCATCTTCAAACTGATCCAGAGCGACAGCCACGACGTCCCATTCCGCGAGTTCACTCTGCCCATCGACCACGACAGCGCCGCAGGGTACGCTGCGGCACACGGCGAGATCCTCAACCTTCCGGATGCCTACCGCATCCGCCATCAGCCCTTCCGTCACAATCGCGACTTCGATCGCCGGTTCGGCTATCGCACCCGGTCGATGCTGGTGGTGCCGATGAAGAACCAGAAGGGCGAGGTCATCGGTGTGCTGCAACTGATCAACGCCAAGAAGGACGCGCGGGCGCGCCTGGTGTCCGAAGCCGCGGTCGACGCGGAGGTGATCGCCTTCTCCGAGCGCAGCCAGGACCTGGCGGCGTCGCTCGCCAGCCAGGCTGCGGTAGCGCTTGAGAACAGCGTCCTGTACCGCGACATCCAGCAGCAGTTCGAGGGATTTGTACGAGCTTCCGTGACGGCCATCGAGCTCCGCGATCCCTCGACCTGTGGCCATTCGGAGCGCGTGGCGACGCTGACGCAGGCGCTCGCCGAGCTGGTGGACCGTGCGGACGCCGGCCCTTACAAGGAAGTCCGTTTCTCGCGTGACGATCTTCAGGAGCTTCGGTACGCCGCGCTCTTGCACGACTTTGGAAAGGTCGGGGTGCGCGAAAGCGTACTGGTGAAGGCGAACAAGCTCTATCCTTCGCAGGTCGAACTGATCAAAGAACGGTTTCGCGCGGCGCGGAAGGGCGTCGAGCTCGAAAGCGCAAAGTGCAAGCTGAGCTTTCTGCTGGGAAGCGACAGGTCAGGTCTCCAGGCGTTCTTTGCCACGATTGACGCGACGGAGCGCAAGGAACTCAAACGGCTGGATGACTTCCTGGCGTTCGTGCTCGAGGCCAACTCGCCTGCTCATCACCTCCCAGATGTTCCCCTGCAGCTCGCAGAACTCGCGGCGTCGGCAGCGGCCCGAACTTCAGACGGGACCGACCCTCTGCTTCGATCCGACGAGATCCGCTTGCTTTCGATTCCGCGAGGAACTTTGGACGACCGGGAGCGCGCCGAGATCGAGTCGCACGTCAGACACAGCGTCCGCTTTCTCAGCCAGATTCCCTGGACCCGTGAGCTTCGCCACATCCCCGAATTCGCCAGAGCTCATCACGAGAAACTGGATGGCAGCGGTTATCCTGACCATACCAAGGCGGACCGGATTCCATGCCAGGCGAGGATTATGACTATCGCCGACATCTTCGACGCCTTGACCGCTGCCGACCGTCCTTACAAGCGCGCCGTGCCGGTCGAGCGCGCGCTCGACGTCCTCGCGCGAGAGACCGAGTCAAACCAGCTTGATCCCGCTTTGTTTCGGCTTTTCGCGGACGCCAAGGTCTACCAGTTGACCGCACCGATTCGTTGACCCTGCCTTGACCGTTTCGATACAATCAAAGCGGGAGGATGCCCTGGTTTAGGGCGTTGGCAATGTTCAACTTCCGCTTTCGAACCCGCCTGGCTCTGGTCATGTTCTTGACCATGGCGTGCACCAGCGCCATTCTGATCTGGACCTATATCCAGGAAAACCGTCGCATCAAGGCCTACGTCTCGGGAGTGACCTCAGAACTTCTGACCATCAGCCAGGTAACCCAACAGCAGGTACCGGCGACAGGCGATCAGAATCAGGCCCTCCAGGTCTACATGCAGAACCTCAAGGATGCCGGGTTTTCTACGGTGACCGTTGCCGATCCCACCGGACAGGTTGTCGCCAGCACCGACCCGGGACTGCTGCACAAGAAGATCAAGACCCCCAAGCGGCGCACCGAGCAGAAACAGCCTCCCGTCAGCCTCTCGGCCGAGTTCAAAGATGTGGACGTGGAATCCAACGCCGAGCCGAGGACCTATTCGGTCCTGTTTCCCATTATCCGGGGCGACAAGGTGATTGGCTATTTGCAAGCGCGGGGACTGGGCGACGAAGTGGGTCAACTGGTGCGCCGGACTTACACGGTGCGCCTGTTCTGGATTATCGGCACCATGCTGACGGCCCTCTTTGCGGTGGTGTACCTGGCGTTCCGGTTCACCAAGCCTGTCGACATGCTGGCGGAAGGCGCGCACCAGGTAGCGCAAGGCAACCTGTTTGTGTCGTTGCCGGTCAAGGGCACCGACGAAATGGGGCGGCTGGCCAAGACCTTCAACGAAATGGTCGAGCGTCTGCGCGAGAACCGGAAGCTCCAGGAGCGGCTGAACGAAGCGGAGAAGTCGTCGCTGCTCGGACGCTTCGCGGCGACGGTAGCCCACGAGGTTCGCAATTCCCTGAATTTCATTAATCTCAGCATCGACCAGATCCGGGCCAAGCGAACGGGAGCCGACGAGCGGGCGGTCCGCGAGCTCGATCGCAATTTTGCCGACATCAAGGAAGAGGTGAACCGGCTGAACCGGCTGGTGAACGAATTCCTGACCGCCGGCCGCCCGACGCCACCTCAGCTCGCGCCCTGCGATTTCCGGGCCATGATTCGCGACGCCGTAACTCTGGTCGAGAAGCAAGCGCAGAGCCAGGACATCGAGATTGCTGCGGATCTGGCGGGGGACTTGCCGGAGTTCGAAGCCGATGCCGCGCAGATGAAGACGTGCTTCTCGAACATTCTCACGAATGCCGTGCAGGCCATGCCGAACGGCGGCCAGATCCGCATCACGGCGCGCCGGGTGGCGGGCAAGAGCGGATCGGACTCGCTCGAGATTCGCTTCGCGGACACGGGTCCAGGCATCCCTCGCGAAGATCGCGAGCGGGTCTTCGCGCCTTACTTCTCAACCAAGACGACAGGCTTCGGCCTGGGCCTCGCCATTACCAGGAAAATTGTGCAAGACCACGGCGGCCGAATCTACGTGAGCGACGGCAACGCACCTGGTACGGAGGTGGTGGTCGAGTTGCCGCTGCCTCGCCCGGTGTCGCGTCCTGCCGTCACTGTCGCCTGACGGGCGTGATGATCCGGCGGCAGTCTGTGGCAACCGTCTCTCGCGCTTACTGAGCGCCCGTTCAGCAAGAAGCTATGACTGAATCAGCTTCAAAAGGCGCCATCCTGGTCGTCGACGACGAACGCCGGCAGCGGGAAATCTATCGCGACATCCTTCAGGATGAGGGTTACCAAACCGAGACCGCCTCCAGCGGCGAAGCGGCGCTGCACTTGCTCGCTCAGAAGCGCTTCGATCTTATCCTCACCGATCTCAACCTCACCGGGATGACGGGGGTCGAGCTGCTTAGTGAGATTCTCGCCGCTGATCCCACGGTCGCCGTCATCCTCATCACCGGGTATCCCTCGATCCAGTCCGCCATTGAGGCGACGAAGAAGGGCGTCTATCAATATCTCGAGAAGCCCGTCGACCGCGACAAGCTTCTGGCGGTGGTGGGAGACGTCTTCGAGCACCTCGCCACCTTGAAGCAGACGATTATCGGAAGCTCCGCGGCCACCAAGGCGATGGTGCGGATGATCCTGAAAGTCGCGCCGGCGTCGCACACGGTGTTGATCCTGGGTGAGAGCGGCACCGGCAAGGAACTGGTGGCGCGCCAGATTCACAACCACAGTCCGCGCCACGACAAGCCCTTTCTCGCTGTCAACTGTGCCGCGCTCACCGAAACGCTGCTCGAAAGTGAACTTTTTGGACACGAGAAAGGCGCCTTCACGGACGCACACCAGCAGAAGAAGGGGTTGTTCGAGAGGGCCCATCACTCGACGCTCTTCCTCGACGAAATCGGCGATACCAGCCTGGGTATGCAAGCCAAGATTCTGCGCGTCCTCCAGGAGCGCGAGTTTCTGCGAGTCGGCGGGACAGAGCCCATCAAGGTGGACGTGCGCATCATCGCCGCGACCAACAAGAACCTGGAGCAGATGCTCAAAGAGGCTAAATTTCGCGAAGATCTTTACTACCGTCTGAAGGTCATCCCCATCGTCTGCCCGCCGCTGCGCGAGCGTCGCGAGGATATCAAGGAGCTCGCGTTACACTTCATGCACAAAGCGGCGCTGGTGGCGAATCGCGAAGTCAAGGGGATTTCTACTGCGGCGCTGGAGGTGCTCGAAACTTACGACTGGCCGGGCAACGTGCGCGAACTTGAGATGACCATCGAGCGTGCCGTGCTGCTGGGCGAAACCGACCAGGTCGAGCTGCCCGACCTGCCGTCGGAGATCCTGGAGCGCCCGGCGGAACGCGTCATGGTGACGCCGGCGGAAGGGGCTGCTGCGGCAGCGGGCGCGGGCGGCCTCGAGCCCGTCATCCCCGAGGGTTCCTGGGAAGAGCACGAGAAAGCCAAGATCATGGAAGCGCTGCAGCGCACCAACGGGAACATTACTAAGGCGGCGCATCTGCTGGGGATGACGTTCCGCACCTTGCAGTATCGCCTGGAGAAGTTCGGGATCAAGAGGCCTTAAACTCAATAAGATCTTTCGAGGGACATGGAACGGAGCACCGAAGACGGCGGTCCCAGACGTCCAACATCCCCGCCATAGAAGACATGGTCTCCTGCCATGGCGGTCTCCCAGCCCGATCGATGGAGCCTTCGTCGCACTCGCGTAGGTTTCCTCTAACTCTCGTCGTGTCAGTCGGTTGTTGATAGAAACACCGATTCGCATTCGCCTAAACCTTTTTTCTTGTCGCCGAATCTAATGACATGAACCGTTCAGGAACGCTTATGGATACGACCACAGCGGCCGTGTTGGTCTGGATCGTTCGGGTAGTGCTCGGCGTGGCCATCGTGGTTTATGCGGGTTTGGTCGCGATGACTTATGTGACGAGCGGGCCGCGCTATCGGCCCAGAATTGACCTTGACGCTCCGCTTCGTTCTTTCCAGCGGTTGCTGGTGTGGCTGGGAGTGAAGGCTGTGGACGGGACGCTTCGGTTGTCGAAGGTGACGCTCAACGTTTTCTCTGAGGCCTCCGCCGAAGTTGGCGACTGGTTTGTGTCGCGCCGCAGCGAGAAAGAGCAGCGACGGTTTCGTTCCCACGTTTGGTGACCTTGACTTCGAGTTGCTCCGCGAATTCTCACCACGCGGACTAGTCCATTTTCACATCGTGGGCACAGACGTTTTCACCGCAGCGTTGATGCTGCCGCAGGCGGACGCTTTTCTCTTGCGCGAAAACCACATGTTCTGCCATGGTAGGGCGAACGAGAGCCTCGGGCGGAAACCGGAACGCGCGTCGTCGGACGTTCTAAGCTCGGGTAACGGTAGTCTGATGGATGACAATAGCTCGTACTGGCTGGCCCTGACCAGTGTTGAGGGTTTGGGGACGCGCACCGCCCACAAGTTGGTGGAGCGGTTTGGATCGGCGCGCGACGTTTATCGCGCTTCGCTCACTGACCTCGAAGGTTGCGGATTGCCGGCGCGCGTCGCCCAGGCCGTCTTCGCACACACAGGACTCAAGGAAGCGGAGGCGGCGAGAGAAGCGGCGGCGAAGGGTCAATATTGTATTCTGACCTGTGGGGACGAGGATTATCCGCCCCTGCTCGGCCAGATCGCCGATCCGCCGCTTGTGCTCTATGTGCTCGGCGATGTGAAGACGCTCTCTGAGTTTGCGGTGGCGATGGTCGGGACGCGTCGTCCGACCGCCTATGGCAGCTCCGTGGCGCTGCGGCTGGCGCGCGACCTCGCGGAACGTTGCCTGGTGATTATGAGCGGACTGGCGCGGGGCATCGACTCGGCGAGTCATCGTGGCGCACTCGAGGCGAAAGGGAAAACAGTCGCGGTACTCGGTTCGGGTCTCGACGTCATCTATCCTCGCGAGAACAAGCGGCTGGCTGAAGAAATCGTCGGTTCGGGAGGCGCGATGATTTCCGAATTTCCGCCGGGCACGGCTCCGACGCCCGAGAACTTTCCCATCCGCAACCGCATCATCAGCGGACTGGCGCTCGGGACAGTGATCGTGGAAGCCGCCGAATACAGCGGCTCATTGATTACGGCGCGCCTCGCGCTCGAGCAGAATCGCGAGGTCTTTGCCGTGCCGGGTAACATCACCTCGGCGCAGAGCTTTGGCCCCAATCATCTGATCAAGCAGGGGGCCAAGCTCGTCGACCAATGGATTGATGTCGTCGAGGAGTTCCCGGCATCAGTGCGGGCGCAACTCTTACCGGCGATCGCGGCATCCGATGACGATGGGGCGTCCGCGAATGGCGTCCTTTTCGAAGCGTCGTTGACGCCGGATCAGAAGAAGGTTTTCGAGATCTTGCGCGCGGATGAAGCCTTGTTTGTCGACTCGATTTGCGGGTCCGTCGAATTGCCGCAGCCGCGCGTGCTGGCCACCCTGCTCGAGCTCGAGATGAATGGGTTGGTGCGGCACTTGCCAGGCATGAATTTTGTCCGTAAGCTGTGACACCGGAAAGCAGAGGAATGGCCAAATCGCTCGTCATCGTCGAATCGCCCGCCAAAGCGAAGACTATCAACAAGTATCTGGGGCCGGACTACACCGTGAAGGCCTCGATGGGCCACGTCATGGATCTGCCCAAGAAGGACCTGGGCGTCAACATCGCCAAGCACTTCGAGCCCAGCTATATTGTGATTCCGGCGAAAAAGCAGGTGATTCAGGAGTTGAAGGCGGCGGCGGCCAAAGCGGACGCGATTTATCTCGCGGCCGACCCGGACCGCGAAGGTGAGGCGATCTGCGCCCACTTGCGCGACCTGCTCGATTCTCGCAAGCGGAAATTCTACCGCGTGGTCTTCAACGAAATCACGCGTGACGCAGTGCGTGAGGCCTTTGAGCATCCGGGCGAGATCGATTTGCACCTGGTGGACGCGCAGCAGGCACGCCGCATTCTCGATCGGCTGGTCGGCTACCAGGTGAGTCCGCTGCTCTGGGAGAAGGTGAAACGCGGCATCTCGGCGGGACGTGTACAGACGGTTGCCTTGCGGCTGATTGTCGAACGCGAGCGCGAAATCCAGGCGTTCGTAAAAAAGGAATACTGGACGATTGCCGCCGAAGTCGAAGGCCGGAATCCTCCGCCGTTCGAGGCGCGCCTGGTGAAGTATCAGACGAAGGATCTGGAGATTCCCGACCAGGCCGCTGCTGATGGACACGTTCGCGCCGCCCAGGCCTCGCGCTTCATCGTCGAGTCGGTGGCGACGCGCGAGAAGCGCAAGTATCCCGTTCCTTCTTTCATCACCAGCAAGCTCCAGCAGGAGGCGGTGCGCAAGCTGCACTTCTCCGCCAAGAAGACGATGATGCTCGCGCAACGGTTGTACGAGGGCGTCGAACTGGGTGACGAGGGCTCGGTCGGACTCATCACCTACATGCGCACGGACTCGACGCGCGTTGCCGAGACGGCGCTCGCGGCGGCGCGGGATCACATCCAAAAGAGCTTTGGCCCGGTCTATTTGCCGGCGGAGCCGATCCACTACAAGTCGAAGAAGGGCGCGCAGGACGCCCACGAAGCAATTCGCCCGACCGCCGTCGAGCGCACCCCGGAATCGTTGCGCAGCCATCTCGGGGCGGACGAGTTCAAGCTTTATAAGCTGATCTGGCAGCGCTTTGTAGCGTCGCAGATGAATCCCGCCATTTTCGATCAGACCACCATCGACATCGCCGCCGGCGATTACCTGTTCCGCGCCACCGGGTCGGTCGAGAAGTTCGACGGCTTCCTGCGGGTCTATCAGGAAGGGCGCGACGAGGCCGTCGCCGAAGAGGACGAAGAATTGAAGCGCCGTCTACCCGCCGTCGAGCAGGGCGAAGAACTCCGGCTGCGCAAGATCACTCCGGAGCAGCATTTCACGGAGCCGCCTCCGCGCTTCAACGAAGCGACGCTCGTGAAGGTGCTGGAAGAGAAGGGTATCGGCAGGCCGTCGACTTACGCTTCCATTCTCTCGGTCATCCAGAACCGCGATTACGTCGAGAAGCAGCAGGGCCGCTTCTATCCCACCGAGCTGGGCATGGTAGTGAACGACCTGCTGGTGAAGAATTTTCGCGACATCTTCGACGTCCCATACACGGCGCGCATGGAGGAGGAGCTCGACGAGGTCGAGGAGGGCAAGCTCACCTGGACCGAGGCGCTGGAGGAGTTCTACAAGAAGTTCAAGAAGGACTTGCGCGTGGCCGAGCGCGAGATGGCGGACATCAAGGGTGAAGGCATCCCGACCGACGTGAAGTGCGAGAAGTGCGGCAAGCCGATGGTGATTCGGCTGGGACGCAACGGACAATTCCTCGCCTGCACCGGATATCCGGACTGCGACGGAACGAGCGACCTGACGCCCGAGCTCGCCGCCAAGCACGGCAGCGCCGCTTCGGCCGCCCCCGAAGTCGCCGAACAGAACTGCGAGAAATGCGGCAAGCCGATGGCCGTGAAGCGCGGCCGCTTTGGCTACTTCCTCGCCTGCACCGGCTATCCGGAATGCCGCAACACCAAGAAGATCGTGATGAAGGAAGGCGCCGCCACCGCCGTCGCTGACACGCCGCTGGACGAGAAGTGTCCCGATTGCGGCAACCACCTGGTGATCAAGCACGGCCGCTTTGGGCTGTTCACCGCGTGCAGCAACTATCCCCAGTGCAAGTATGTCAAGAAGCAGACGCTGGGAATTCCGTGTCCGGAGAAGGGCTGCACCGGCGAGATCGTCGTACGGCGCACCAAGCGCGGCAAGACGTTCTATGGATGCAGCCGTTATCCCGACTGCAAGTTCACCGCCTGGGACAAGCCGGTGACCGAGACCTGTCCGAACTGCGGTTCGCCCATCCTGCTCGAGAAGCTCTCGAAGAAGTCCGGCCCCATCCGCTACTGCCCCAAAGAAGAATGCAAATTCGAACACGCCGTCGTTGCGTGAATCCACCGTGTCTGCAATCGCAAGCCGACGTGTCATCCTGAGCGGAGCGAAGGATCTCGCTCTGGTTCTCCACTGCAAGATTCCTCGTCGTCTTCGCGTCCTCGGAATGACAACGGCTTGCGCGAATTCTCTTGACATCATCCAACCTGCGCCGCAGAGTTCATCTGGTCCGCGAATCAACGGGGCGAGAAGTGCAGCTACCTGACTCTGCCGGCCGGACAAGCCGGCGCGAATTCGTCAAACAGTCCGCTGCGTGGTTGGCCGGGGGAGTAGGTCTCGCTATGAACAAGTCTGCGAGCGGGGAAATTTCAGGCGAGGAATTCGCCGCCGATCAGGAGCGGCGCCGACACGAACTCTGGAGTTTGCTCGGCGACCTGCCGTGGGACCACAAGCCGTCGCCGCCCAAACTCGTGAAGTCCGAGAAGCGCCCGGGCTACACGCTCGAGCGGCTCGAACTTGACTTGAACGGCCTCGAACCGGTGCCCGCGTTGCTCCTCATTCCCGACCGGCGAGACCTGCGGGCGCCAGGCCTGCTTTTCATCCATTGGCACGGCGGCATGTATGACCTGGGCAAGGAACAACTGCTCCTGGGGCAGCATGCTCAGCCGGCGTACGCGCCCGTCTGCGCCGAGAAGGGATTGGTCACGCTGGCCATTGACAGTTGGTGTTTCGGCGAGCGCAAGCATGAGTCCGATGGGCACGTGGGCGAAGAGGATGCGTTTAAGCTCATGCTCTGGCAGGGGAGCGTGCTCTGGGGCATGATGATGTTCGATGAGCTGCGCGCCCTGGACTACCTCGCGAGCCGCCCGGAGGTCGACCCGACGCGCCTCGCGGCTTTCGGCATGTCGATGGGCTCGACGAAGGCGTGGTGGCTCGCGGCGCTCGACCCGCGCATCCGCCTCTGCCTCGACGTTTGCTGCCTGACGGACTACCAGGAGTTGATCCGCACCCACAACCTCAAGGGCCATGGCGTCTACTATTACGTGCCGTCGTTGCTCAAGCATTTCGAGACGGCCGATATCAACGAGCTGATCGTGCCGCGCCCGCGCCTGAGCGTCAACGGACGTCTCGATCCGCTCACGCCGCCGGCGGGTGTCGAGAAAGTGCGCGCGCACCTCGAGCCGCTTTACGCGAAGTATGGCCACGCCGAGGACTGCCGTATCGAGCTCTATGACTGCGCACACGTCGAGCTGCCGGAAATGCGCAAGCTGATCCTCGAATGGATGGACAACTACCTCGTGAAATCGGGCGCCGCGTGAATCAAAGAGGCGAGCGGGTCAGATCGCTTCCTGTGCGCCGGATGCCGCGAATTGTTGTAGAATCCCTCGCATGAAAACCATCTTGAAAAGCCATTGGATCACAGGATTACTCCTGGCCGGATTGACGCTGGCCGGCGCCGCGGCGCTGTTGACCTCGGCGACGTTTCCCACGGCGGGCACAATTGAACGCGTCGATCCAGCGCTCGACGCCATCGTCCCTCCCGGCGCCGAGATCGAGAAACTCGCCGACGATTGCAAGTGGACGGAGGGTCCCGTGTGGATTCACTCCGGCTACCTCCTTTTCGCTGATATTCCCCATAACCGCATCATGAAGTGGACGCCCTCGGGCGCGCTCACTGTATTCCTACAGCCCAGCGGCTATACCGGTAAAGCCGCTTTCACCGGGCCGGAGTCAGGGTCGAATGGCATGACGCTCGACCAGCGTGGCCGCCTGACGGTTGCTGGACACGCGGCGCGCAACGTTTTCCGCCTCGAGAGCCTGGCTAAAGGCGCGAAGATGACCATCCTGGCGGAACGCTATCAGGGGAAGCGGCTCAGCAGTCCCAACGACGTCGTCTATCGCACGGACGGTTCGCTTTACTTCACTGATCCGCCTTACGGTCTCCAGACGCAGAGTGATACCGACCCGGCGAAAGAGCTGCCGTTCAACGGGGTCTTCCGCATTCCCGGCGCGACTTCGCATCCGGCCGGCACTCCTCCCGACGACGCCAAGCTTCAAGTGATCATCCGGGACCTGACACGCCCGAACGGCATCGCCTTTTCGCCCGACGAGAAGGTCTTGTACATCGCGGTGTCTGACCCGGCGAAGAAGGTCTGGATGCGCTATGACGTGAAGCCCGATGGTAGCGTCGCGAACGGCAAGGTGTTCTACGATGCGACCTCGAACACCGAGGACGGTCTTCCGGACGGCATGAAAGTCGACCAGAAGGGCAACATCTACAGCGCGGGCCCAGGCGGCGTCTGGGTGATTTCGCCCGCGGGCAAGCATCTCGGAACCATCAAGCCCGGCGAGAAGGTCGCGAACTGCAACTGGGGTGACGACGGCAAGACGCTCTACATCACCGCGTCCACCAGTCTGTATCGCATCCGGCTGAAGATCCCCGGTGTAAGGCCGTGGCGGTGATTGATTCTCGGTGTCTCGCCCGAGCAGCATGCTAGAATAAGTTCCATGAAGCATCGATTCACAGTCATCTTCGAAAAAGAAAACGAAGGCGGATACCACGTTTTTTGTCCCGCGTTGCCTGGTTGCCACACGCAGAGTGAGAGCATCGAGGAGGGTATTGAGAACATTCGCGAGGCGATGGAGTTGTACGTAGGAAGCCTTGCCGAAGATGGTCTCCCCATTCCCGAAGAGGACATCCTCATTAAGCCGATCGAGATCTCGGCGTAGCCTTTTCTTTTTCTCTTACTTCGCAGCCTGTGCCCCTTTGACCTATGGCTAGGATGCCGGTGGTTACTGGCAAAGATGTGGCGCGCGTTGCTCAGCGGCTTGGATTCGAGTTTCGGCGTCAACGGGGCAGCCACGCCATCTATGTGCGGCAGAGCGATCACGCCAGAGTCGTGATTCCCATACACGCCGGAGCAGGATTGAAGCGTAAGACCCTCAGAGGAATCGTTGAAGATTTGAAGATCACGGCCGAGGAGTTTCGCATGCAGCTCCACAAATAGCGGGGATTTCTTTCATGAGACATTTGGCGGTTATCGCTACTCTCTTCCTTGTGTGCGCCGGGTCGCTGGCAGCGCAGGAGCAGAAGTACGCCTCGCTCGGCGATTTCCAGCTCCAAAGCGGCGAGGTGATTCGCGACTGCAGGATCGGCTATCGCACCCTCGGCGAGCTTAACGCCGCGAAGTCGAATGCCGTGCTGTTTCCCACTTGGTTTACGGGTACGACGCAAGACTTGCTCGGCCTCGTCGGGCCCGGGAAGCTGGTGGATTCCTCGAAATACTTCGTGATCCTGGTGGACGCGCTGGGCGACGGCGTGTCGTCGTCACCCTCGAACAGCGCTGCGCAGCCTCACATGCATTTCCCGCGGTTCACCATTCGCGACATGGTGGAGTCCCAGCACCAGCTTCTAACGCATGTCTTGGGCGTCGAACATCTGCACGCCGTCATGGGGATCTCCATGGGCGGGATGCAGACTTTTCAGTGGATCGTCAGCTATCCCGAGTTCATGGACAAGGCGATACCCATCGTCGGCTCGCCGCAACTCACCTCCTATGATTTGCTGCTTTGGCAGTCCGAGTTACACGCCATCGAGGAGGACGCGGCCTGGCAGCACGGCGATTACTCGACGCCGCCCGTCGCCGCCATGAAGACCGTGGCCGACATCCACGCTCTTGCCCTGACCACGCCCGAGTATCGGGTCGCCGAGACGAGCCGCCAGCAGTTCCCGCATTACCTCGAGTCGACCGAGCAGACCACGCTCCGGGGCTTCGACACCAACAACTGGGTCCGGCAGCTTCAAGCGATAATGGACCTCGACGTATCGGCCCAGTTTGGCGGGTCGATGGAGCGCGCTGCCGCCGCGGTGCGCGCCCAGGTAATGGTGGTCGCGGCGACGCGCGATCACATGGTGAATCCCGAGCCCGCGCTCAACTTTGCCCGGCTGCTCAACGTTCCCGCGGTCGAACTGGACTCCGACTGCGGACATTTGAGTCCGGGCTGCGCGCAGGACAGCCTCGCCGCGATGATTGCCCAGTTCCTCGCCAAGTCATCCGCCCGTTGAGCCGGTCACTCGGATGGTGGTCCTTCTCATTCGAGTGCGTGCGACCTGCTGGTGGGGTCGCTTTGGCGTAGAGGCTTTATGCCGCTTATGGCGAGGTAAGCTCGCCGCTACAAGGGCCGAACCGATCGACTACCACCTGCTATAATGGCTGGTAGGATCTTCCATGCCAGCACCCGTTATCATCGCCGGTGGTGGACTCGCGGGCTCGGAGGCTGCGTGGCAGCTTGCCGAGCGTGGCGTGCCGGTAACGTTGTACGAGATGCGTCCGGTGCGCACGACTCCCGCGCATAAGACTGATCAGCTCGCCGAGTTGGTTTGCAGCAATTCGCTCAAGTCGAATGCGCCCGGGGCGGCTTCCTGGTTGCTGAAGGAAGAGTTGCGGCGCGGCGGATCGCTGCTGCTGCGCTTGGCCGGCGAGAATGCGGTACCGGGCGGCGCAGCGCTGGCCGTCGACCGCGAGCGATTCTCAGCCGCCGTTACCGCGACGCTCAGCAAGCACCCGCTGATCGAAATCCGGCGTGAGGAACTCGCGGTGATTCCGGCGGGCGCGATGACGTTGATTGCGACCGGCCCGCTCACTTCGGACGCGCTGGCGAGGCAGCTTCAAATGCTCACCGGCTCGGAGCACCTGGCGTTCTACGATTCCATCAGCCCCATTGTCGATGCTGAGACGCTCGACCTCGAGCGCATCTTTCGCGCGTCGCGTTACGGCAAGGGCGGGGAAGATTATCTCAACTGCCCGATGGACGAGCGCGAGTACCAGGCGTTCTACGAGGCGCTGCGGGCCGCAGAAAGCGTCGAGACGCACGCCTTCGAAGATGCGCAGTACTTCGAAGCTTGTCTGCCGATCGAGGAACTGGCGCGCCGTGGCGTCGACACGCTGCGTTTCGGCCCCATGCGTCCGGTGGGATTGATCGATCCGCGCACCGGCCGCCAGCCCTATGCGGTCGTGCAATTGCGGCCTGAGAACTTGCGCTTCTCGAGTTACAACCTGGTGGGATTCCAGAATCATTTGAAATTCCCCGAGCAAAAGAGAATCCTGCGTCTGATTCCAGGACTCGAGCGCGCGGAGTTCCTGCGCTTCGGCCAGATTCACCGGAACACTTACATCAACGCGCCTAAGGCGCTCGCGCCCGATCTCAGCCTGCGCGCCGCGCCCCAGGTGCTCGTGGCCGGCCAGCTCTCCGGGGTCGAGGGCTACGCGGAGTGCATCGCCACCGGGTACCTTGCAGGACTGGTGCTCGCGCATCGCGCGCGCGGCGGAGCGTTCACGCCGCCTCCGCGCACCACGGCGCTCGGGTCGCTGGTTCACTACATCACGCACGCTGACCCGGCGGACTACCAGCCGGCGAATATCTCTTTTGATTTGCTGCCGCCGATCGACGGCCTGCCCCGGGCCGTGGCACGCAACCGACGGGAGCGCCGCGAGCGGCAGTGTGAACGCGCGCTGGCCGATTTGCGCGCGTGGCTGGACATGCTCGGTGCGTCAATTTGCGGCGCGGACGAGGTGCTCGCCGCGGACATCGCGACGAGTGCGACACTACTGGCTCCTGACTCCTGACTTCTGACTCCTGACTTCTTCTCCCATGACCGAACTGATCGAGCGCTACGTCAATTATCTGCAGTACGAGCGGAACGCCTCGCCGCACACCATCCGCAACTACCGCAGCGACCTCGAACAGTTCCGCGACTTTCTCGCCCAGGGAAAGGCGGATGTGCCGGTGGACGTTCATGCGGTCGATGCCTTTCGCATTCGCGCTTATCTGGCGTTTCTCTTCGAGCGCGAGAAAAAAAAGACCTCGATTGCCCGCAAGCTCGCCGCGCTGCGTGCCTTTTTCAAGTTTCTTAGCCGCGAGCAGGTGGTGGAAGAGAATCCGGCGGCGCGCGTGGCCACACCGAAGCTGGCGAAGACGCTGCCGCGCATCATGAGCGAGGAAGAGATGAACAATTTCCTCGACCGGCTGGCGGAGGCGGCGAGTCCCGGCGCGCCGGAGCGCAGTGCCGCCCTGGTGCGCGACCGCGCCATCCTCGAACTGCTCTACGCCTCAGGGCTGCGGGTCAGCGAACTGGTGGGACTGGAGCTGCGCAGCGTGAACTTCGGCGACGCCATCGTGCTGGTCAGGGGCAAAGGGCGCAAAGAGCGCATCGTCCCCTTTGGTTCGAAAGCCAAGCAGGCGCTCAACGATTATCTTGCGGTGCGGGAGAGAATCCTTTGGGAGTCGAAGAGCGGGAGTACGGCTCTCTTTCTCAACGCGCGTGGCCGCCGGCTGACCACGCGGTCCGTCGACCGCCTGGTAAAGAAGTACGTGCGCCGCTTCGTCCCTAACGCCAAGGCGAGCCCGCACTCGCTGCGGCACGCTTTTGCCTCGCACTTGCTGACGGAGGGCGCCGACTTGCGCGCCATCCAGGAGATGCTCGGGCACGCGAGTCTGTCGACCACGCAGAAGTACACCCAGGTTTCGATCAAACAACTGATCGAGGTCTACGACCGCACGCACCCGAAGGCGTAAGTGAAGAATACATTAATCTCGAGGAACGAACCGAAGAAGTGATTTAGAATCAACAAAGGCTCTTGTGAACACGCTGCAAAGCGAGGATGTTGTTGATAACTAATGGCTTAGCGATCAGCCATGCTTGTAAGCCATTGAAAATAAAAGGTAAGCCAATGCACTAATTGCTGCTCTTATTGGGATTCCTCCTTATCTTATGGGCAAGCCGCAGGTCTCCGTCGTCCAATACCTCAATACTGTTCCGCTCATTTGGGGGATGCTGCACGGCGAGGAGCGCGGCAAGTTCGAGCTGGATTTCACGACGCCCGCCTGCTGTGCCGACGCGGTGCGCGGCGGTGCGGCGGACGTGGGCATCATCCCGTCGATCGAGTATCAACGGCTGGAGCACGCGGAGATCGTCGACGGTGTCTCCATCGCTTCCAAGGGTCGAGTGCGGAGTGTACTGCTGCTCGCGAAGTCGCCCATAGAACGCATCCGGACTGTGGCCCTCGATAACTCCTCGCGGACTTCGGTCGCGCTGCTCGCGATTCTGCTCCGCAAATTCTACGGCCGCGAGGTGGAATCGATTCCGTTCGCGCCTCATCCTGACGCGATGCTCGAACGCGCCGACGCCGCACTGGTCATCGGCGATCCGGCGCTGACCTACCAAGGCCGCGTCGCGGCGATCTACGATCTCGCCGAAGAGTGGAAGAAGTTCACCGGCCTGCCGTTCGTCTTCGCCCTCTGGGTAGGGAACGCGGAGGCGAAGCTCGCACGCTTCGTCAAGGATTTCGAAAGCTCGCGAGATTACGGTCTCGCGCACGTGGATGAAATTGCCGAAGAGTATGGTCCGAAGTGCGGGCTCTATCCTCAGGCGGTGAAGGTTTACCTCACTACGAACATCGACTATACTTTGGACGGGGAGAACCGTCGGGGTCTCGTCCTCTTCTATCAACTGGCGCATGAGACGGGGCAGATTCCCGCCGTGAAGGAGTTGAAGTTCGCGTCATGAGTTTGACCAACGCTCAAGCGCTCGACCTGCTTCGCTCCGACGACTTGATCGGCCTGGGCATGGAAGCCGACGCCGTGCGCCAGCGCTTGCATCCCGGCCGGGTCATCACTTATCAGATCGACCGGAACATAAACTACACGAACTTCTGCACCGAATACTGTTCTTTCTGCGCTTTCTACCGTCCCGTGGACTCTCCTGAAGGTTACGTGCAGCCGCTCGAGTCCATCTTCCAGAAAATCGATGAGACGCTGGCGCTGGGCGGCACCGGAATTCTGATGCAGGGCGGGCTGCATCCTGACCTCAAGATGGATTACTACGAACACCTGCTCGCGAGCATCAAGCGCCGCTATCCCCGGCTCCACTTGCATTGCTTTTCCGCGCCGGAGATCCTGAACATCGCCGACCTTTGCGGACTCACGGTACGCGACGTGATCGCGCGGCTGCGGGATGCGGGTCTCGACTCCATTCCTGGCGCGGGCGCGGAAATCCTGGACGACGAAGTGCGCTTCCGCATCGCCCGGCTGAAGTGCCGCACCGAGGAATGGCTCGACGTCCATCGCACGGCGCACCAGCTTGGGATGCGCACCACCGCCACCATGATGTTTGGCTGTGGCGAGACGCTCGAGCATCGCGTCAATCATTTCGCGCACATCCGGCGACTGCAGGAGGAGACGGGCGGCTTCACGGCGTTCATCCCGTGGTTTTTCCAGCGCGAGAACACCTCGCTCGGCCACTTCGTGAAGGAGGAAGCGACGGCCGTCGATTACCTGAAGACGCTGGCCGTCTCGCGCCTCTACCTCGACAACATCCTGAACGTCCAGGCCTCGTGGCTCACGCCAGGCCACAAGATCTGCCAGATCGCGCTACGCTTCGGCGCGAACGACGTGGGGAGTATCCTCATCGAAGAAAACGTGGTGTTCGCGGCCGGGTGCAAGAATACGTCAAACGAAGAAAAGCTGCGCCAGCTCATCCTGGGCGCGGGCTTCCGTCCCTTCAAGCGCGACACACTTTATCGCACCTACTTCCTGAACTGAACGGCCGCTGATGACGGAGCTTCGCTGGAATCCAACCGTTCGCGAATGGGTGTCGACCGCGTCGCATCGGCAAGATCGCCCGCTGATGCCCACCGACTGGTGTCCGTTTGATCCTGGATCGGGCCGCGTTCCCGACCATTACGACGTCTATATCTACCCCAACGACTTTCCCGCCTTCGCCATTCCGCCCGCTGAGCCGAGCATCGAAGGTGACGACCTGTATCGCGTCCTGCGTTCCTACGGCAAGTGCGACGTGGTGCTTTACCATCCCGACCACAACACGTCGCTGCCCGAGCTTACTGTCGAACACATCACCAAGCTGGTGCGTTTGTGGCGGAAGCGATTTGTCGAGCTCAAGCGGACGCCGCGCATCCGCTACGTTCTGATCTTCGAAAACAAGGGCAAGGCAATCGGCGTCACCATGCCGCATCCGCACGGGCAGATCTACGCCTTTCCGTTCATCCCGCCGCGCCTGGAGCGCGAAGTTGAGACGGCGCGCGCTTATCAACGCAAGCATCGACGCTGCCTCTACTGCGAGATTCTGAAGCGCGAGCGGAAGGACGGCCGGCGGTTGATCGCCGAGAACCGCTCTTTCACCGCTTTCATCCCCTTCTACGCGCGCTGGCCGTACGAGGTCCACATCTTCGCTCGGCGGCACCTGGGCTCGCTCGACCAGTTCCGGCCGGCGGAGGAACGCGCGCTTGCCCAGATGCTGAAGTGGGTCACGCTCAAGTACGACAACCTCTACGGATTCTCGTTCCCCTACATGATGCTGCTACACCAGGCGCCGGTTAAAGGGCGCTTCGGCTCCTTCCACTTCCACATCGAGTTCTATCCGCCGCACCGCTCGCGCGACAAGTTGAAGTACCTCGCTAGCGTGGAGAGCGGCTCGGGAACGTTCCTCAACGACTCACTCGCCGAGGAGAAAGCGGCGGAGCTGCGCGCCGCGAAGCCCGTCCGGCCGAAGGAGCTTCGGTGATCGAGCAGGCGTTCCAGAAAATCTTCGGCGCCGCGCCCGAGGCCGTGGTGCGCGCACCGGGCCGCGTCAATCTGATCGGCGAACACACCGACTATAACGAAGGGTTCGTGCTGCCCGCGGCGATCGACCGGTACGTGTGGTTCGCGGGACGCACGCGCGCTGACCGCCTGGTACGAGCGCAGGCCGTCGATTTCGGCGAGTCAACTGAGTTCAGCTTGGACGCCATTGCGAAGGACGGGGCGCGTCCCTGGAGCAATTATCTTCGCGGCGTGGCGACGTTCCTCGAGGCGAGCCGGCACCGCCTCACGGGAGCGGATCTGGTGTTTGGCGGCGACGTGCCGCGTGAGGCGGGACTGAGTTCGTCGGCGGCGGTGGAAGTGGGAGCCGTAACCTTCTGGCAGCGGCTCATGAGGTTTCCCCTCCATCCTGTCGAAACCATCAAGCTGGCGCGCCAGTCCGAGAACGAGTTCGTCGGGGTGCCAAGCGGCATCATGGATCAATTTGTCTCGGCGCTCGGCCGTCGCGACCATGCGCTCTTCCTCGATTGCCGCGATCTGAAGTACCGCCACGTGCCGCTGCGCGATGACGTGAAGATTGTGGTCTGCAACTCCGGCGTCAAGCGCGCCCTCGCGCACTCGGAGTACGAAGTGCGCGTCGCACAATGTCGGGAGGCCGTCGAGCAGCTTCGCCAGGCGGGCGTTGAGGCGAACTCGCTACGCGATGTGAAACTCGGCGACCTCATCCGTCACGGCAACCGGCTCGACCCGATCCTGCTCAAGCGCGCCAGCCACGTGGTGACCGAGAACGATCGCGTGCGCGAGGCGGTCAAGGTGCTCGAGCAGGGTGACTTAAGGTATTTCGGGAGGCTGATGAACGATTCCCACCGGAGTCTGCGCGACGACTACGAAGTGAGCTCGCGGGAGCTCGACGTGCTCGTCGAGATCGCGCGCCGCCAGCCGGGTGTATTCGGCGCGCGCATGACGGGCGCCGGATTCGGCGGCTGCACGGTGAATCTGGTGGAGCGCGACGCCGCCGAGGGGTTCGCGAAGGCTATTCAGGAAGGCTATCAGCAGGCGCTCGGCCTCCACACCGAGGTCTACGTTTGCCAGGCGTCGGACGGCGCGCTGGCGGTGTGACAGACGGCGGGTGCACCTAGACGTCGCCCGCCAGACGAATGAGAGCGTCGCCATCAACGCGCACCGTCAGCCATTCCTTCATCACTCGCGCTCCGAGCGACTCGTAGAACTGGATCGACGGCGTGTTCCAGTCGAGCACTTGCCACACGAAGCGCCGGCAGTTCTCCTGGAGCGCGAGCTCGGCGAGGTAGACCATCAGCTTCTTGCCGATTCCCTTGCCGCGGAATTCCGGGCGGACAAACAGGTCTTCAAGAAACAGACTCGGATGACCCTCCCAGGTAGAGTAGCTATAGAAGAAGAAGGCGAAGCCGGCCGGCTTTCCTTCCCACTCCGCGATGACGACGCGGAATTTGGGATCGGATCCGAACCCGTCACGCAGAAGGTCAGCCTCGGTGGCGGTCACAGCGTCGGGTTCGCGCTCGTACTCGGCGAGTCCACGGATGAACTCGAGGATGAGCGGCACGTCCTGTGCCGTGGCAGGGCGGATATTCAGCATGGAAGTGATTCTCCTGGCGCGTGGCGGGTCGCGCTACTTGAGCGGTCCTCGGATGAGCGTGATGACCACGCCGAGAGCCAGCAGGACGAGCAGCACGATCGGCATGCCCATCCCCTCGATAAAAGGACAGACGGCCTGTGGTGTCTTGCGGCGAACAAGATACCAGGGAAAAACGATGGGCCAGAGAAGCAACGTTCCGAACGCCCAGCGAAACGGCCTCGGCGCGGCGCGGTGGTGAGCGTCGTAGAAAACCCACACCGCGCAGAGCATCTCGAATCCACCCAGCACGAGTTCCGCTCTCACCAGTCCCCACCGGCGTTCGGAGAGTCCCGCCGCAGCCAGGCGAACGAGCAGGAGCGCGAAAAAGAGAAGCCAGGGAAATGGGACCCTGGACACGGCCGCCGCGGCTCGATTCGCGGCCTCGGGCTGACTCGCCGCGGCTCGAGTTGATGTTGCGTTGATCAGCGCCAGGTCGATCGCCTGGTGGCACGCGACGCAGACCCGGCACTGGGGCGCCAGCATCTGACCGCAGTTGGGACAGGCGAACGGCTCGCTGGGAAACGCCGCCGACGAAACGGCTGAATCGCCAGCCGCTTCCCGATTGGCTGAATCCGGCGAATGGGTTTCCTCGTTCATTGACCTATTGGATGCCGCGGTCGAGCCCGCGGCTCAGCGCGATTCGTTCCAGCCTTCGTGATCCTTCCAGTCGAGGATCTGCCAGTGTACTTGCTCGCGCCGCAGCTTGTCGAACGTGCGGAGATGGCCCTCGCTCGTGTTACCGCCCTGCGATTGATAGAACCAGCCGGCCTCCTGCTGGAGCGCCATCGCCTCACCGGACACGTAGAAGACGTTCTTCGCGTAATGATACGGAGCGTGCGCCTGCGGGCCCGGCCCGTAACTCTGGTCGGTGAGCAGGATGGTGTCCGGCGAGATGCTGCCCTCGCGCAACAGTTCCTGCAGGGCTTTCACCACGAACCAGTTGTTGGTCCGGTGGTCGACGTGGCGTTCGTCCGGATGTCCCGTGTAGATCACTTCGGGCTGGAACCGCTTGATGAGTTCCTGGGTCGTCTGGACGACGGAATCTCGCGCGAAGGGAAGGTTCGGCTTCACCAGGTCCTCATAGGGCGCGTGGTCGACGGCGAGCAAAACCGCAGGATACGGGTGGGACGCCTCGACGTGGTGCCAAACTTCGCCCGACCCGCCATCGGGCAATCCGAGGAAGAAGATGTCCTCGCGGGGCACGCCGACGTGGCCGAGCGCGCCGCGCGCCTCGTCCATGCGCAACGCTCCGAAGTTCAAAGCTTCTGCCGGCCCGCAGAAATGCTGGTAATAGCGATCGCAGGAGCCCGCGTCGCCGTTGGTGAAGTAGACGAAATGAATCGGGATGTGATTCTCGACTGCGGCGCGGATGATGCCAGCATGCGCGCCTTCGTCGTCTTCATGGGCGCAGAAAATGAGGATCGACTTCGGTAGCGGGTTGACGCCGAGCTCAAGGGTTTTGGCGGCGAGCACGGCTCCAGAGGAGTCCCGGAGCTCGACTTGGAAGCGATAAAGTCCGCCGGGCGCGCCGGGGAAGTGTAGCTCGGCGCGTCGCTCGACCGGCGCTCCATGGCGCTCGAGGTCGAGCGCCTGGTCGACAAGATCGTGGGGATTGAGCGGCTCGGCCTGCTGGGGACCCGCCACCCGGGCGTCCATCGAGACACTGTGCCAGGGGCTCTCCGTCGGATTGCGAAGCGAGAAACTCACTGTGCCCGTGCTCCCCGACGCAAACATCGTATGGCTCGTGTCGAACTGGATAGCCGTGGAATCGAGCTCGGGGGGGTAGAAGTGCCGATACGCCGACGTATTGATGGAGTTGAGGTTGGGATGCAGGTACTGCATGGGATAGCCAGGCGGTCCGGTGTAAGGTCGCGGCGCCCGCACTCCCGGCGGATTGATGAAGACGATCGGAGTGAAGGCAATATCCAGCACGTGTTCGCGCGCCTGGTCCCAGACCACCACGGCGTACTGGGCCACAGTGGGCTGCTTCACAGCCTCGGCGACGGCGGCGCGTGCCGAGCGGACCTCCTTCTGAGCGCCACTGGGCAGCGCCAGCGAATCGGCGAGTGTCATGTAATCGACACCGGCGCGCTCGGAAGATTGCGCCGTCCAGGGCCAATAGCGCTTGGAGAATTCGACGCGCAGACCGCTGAACGACCGCTGGCCTGCGTTCTTCAGGCTTACCAGCGCAGCAACGTGGTCGCCCGAGGTATAGAACGTCTTATCGAGGCTGACTCGCTTGATCTCAACCAGTTTGCGATGTACGACAAAAGCGGCGACAGAACCTTCGGGCTGCGGCGCGGGCTGGTGCGAACTGGAATCCGAAGCTTCAAGGGCAATCTCGTAACGGCCGGTGCGCGCATCGCGCGGGATCGTCCAGAAATCCTGGTACTCGGTCGAAGGCTCCGCGCCTGAGGGACTGAAAGAGCGGGCCAAGTTTCGGTGCAGGATGACCCTCGTTTCACCTGCGTAGCGCAGTGCCCCCGAAAGATCGAGCGGATGCTCCAAACGGAGTCCACCCATGTCGACCACCCGCACGCGAACTACCGACCCGACGTTGTAGGACGTCTGGTCGGTCACGATCGTGACGCCGGTCTGCGGCCACGCGGACGTCGCAAGTAGCGGCAGCGCAGCGGCGAGCGCAAGAAGTTTGTTGATCATTCTGGGGGTGAACATTCTGGGCGTCAGCCTTGGCATGAGAGTTCCTCGGCATCTGGAATCTCAAATCTCAGATTTGAACATTTCAGAGCCAAATCTCAGATCTGAAATTTCAGAGTGCCCTGAATCTTACTGCGGCAGTCCGCCGCCGTTGGTGACTTTCACGCGCAGCGTGATGGGGTTGATGGCGCGGCCGTTCGCATCCGCTTTCCAGGTGACCGTCTGCCACTCCTGCCCCTTCGCAGCCGTAACCACCACGGCGGTTTCGACGGGATAGACATCGTGCGCCGCGACAGGGTAGCGCGCGGGTCCCGTCCTCTCGGTCCAACCTTGCGGCAGCGTGGCGCTCACCGTAACTTCGGCCGGCTCCAGCGAATCGTTGTGAATCAGCAAGGGGACGTGCAGCGTCGCGCCCGCGGGAAGCTCCACTTCCGAAGTCGGCAGCAATTGCGCGAGGTGCTCGACGTTGTGGGCCTTCCAGAACTCGCGATAGAACGCCCACGGGCCGCCCAGCTCGAATGACAGCCCTTCGCGCGCCTCTGGCTGATAGCCACGAACCGGACTGAAGGGAATGGCCTCGGAAGTGACGCCTTCGAAGATGTCGCCCGTCTTCGAGCCTCCCACCAACGACTTGCCGAACACCAGGCGCACCGGCTGTTCGAAGTATTGGAACTGCCCGGCGGCCAGGGCCTTCTTCGCTTCCTGACCGGTGTCACCCTGCGTCAGATGGAACGCCATCTCCTCGGCGGCCAGGCGATAGTAGGGCAAGTGGCGGGACGGCGAGACGCCGGCGGTGGCGAACTCCGGTCCCTGGCCCTCAAGAAACTCGGTGTGCGAGGCATCCGAGAAGTAGTAGATTTTCTTCGGCTGCCAGGGACGCAATCCTTCGGTGAGATTGCTGATAGTCAAGCGATCACGCGGGAAGGCGACTTGCTCGGGGAACTTGGTGGGATCGCCGGCTAGATCAAACGCCTCGGTGGCGATGACGCCGGCGGCCTGATGGTCGTCGTGATTCTCGCCCGCCACGTAATCGGGCAGCCAAGTCAGGATCACCTCCGGCCGGGTGAGCCGCACGAGACGAACGGCTTTGCCGAGCGCCGCGCCGTGGTTCCACGTCTCGAGCGAGCGCAGGACGTTCTGGCCGGGCGTATCAGGTCCGTCGAGGAACCACACGTTCATGATGGCGAGATAAGCGCAGGCGCGGCGAGCTTCGATCTCGCGCTCGGCGCCGAGCGCGGCGGCTTGTTCGTACCCCATGGCGTTGCCGCCGCCGTCGCCGCGTGTCCCGTAGATGACGGCGACGCGCTTGTGTTCGTCGAAGATGACCTTTGCGAGATATGCCGTCACCATCGTTTCGTCGTCGGGATGAGCGACGATCACCAGGATGTCCGCCTTATAGCGGTCGTCCGGCCCGGGGCTGGGCGGCGCCTCAGCGATTTGGGCCGGGTCCGCGGTCCAAGGGCTGCCTGCGCCGGGGGGCTGAGGATGGGCGGGTGTCGCGGCTGTCCCAAGGGTCGAAACCGCCAAGAAGATGAGCGCGCCGAGAGTGGAACATCCGATGCTGCGGAATCTGGTCACCTTAATCATGTCCTCCGTCTGGTGGAGTGTAAGTACTGGATGAGACGCCTATTGTGACATGCAGGGTCTCGGGTGTCATGTACAAAGGGCGAACATCAAGCCGGCGCGCTATCGGCGGGCGAACACCGACGACAGCCAGTCCACCAGCTTCTGCTTGTAGAACGCCCACTCCGGGTGGCCCTCCCAGTTCTCCATCCCGTGCGGCGCATCCTTCAGCAGGACGAGATTGTAGCGCGCTTTGGCCTGCTTCAATCGGTCAGCGTATTCGAGCGTTCCTTGGTAAAGCTCGTCGTTCGTGCCCTGGATGAGCAGGATCGGCGGTAGGCTCGACGTGACGTGTTCGAGCGGCGAGTAGCGCGCGAGCGTCTCGGGCGTCCAATCGCCGAACAGCCTGGTCAGCATACCGCGCTGCCAGTCGGGACCCTGCGGCCAACCGGTGAAGTTGTAGACGCCATAGAAGGCGACCACCGCCTGGACGTCGCACCCTCGGCACGACGCCGACGCGACTTCAGCGACCAGGTGTCCGCTAGCCGATTCACCGAGCAGGGCGATGCGGTTCGGGTCGATGTGGAAGCGCGCCGCGTGGGTGCGTACGTAGCGGATCGCCGCGCGTACGTCGTCGAGTTGGTCCGGAACACGGACGTAGGGCGTCAGGCGGTAGTCAATCGAGAACCAGGCCATCCGGGCGCGCGCCAGCGGCTCGAAGACGGGCGAGACATAAGTCACCTTGTTCCCGGCTTCCCACCCGCCGCCGTGGACGACGATTACCGCGGGGAAGGGTCCCGCTCCCTCAGGGATGTCGGCGTCCATCAGCAAATCGCGGCCGCCGGGACGCGCGTAGGCAATGTCTTTCCACAAGCCGCGCCGGTCGCCGCGCAGCCACGCGACGAAGTCTTCCTTCCATGACCACTGGTCGGGATGCCAGTTCTCGAACTCGTGGATCGCGCCCGGCACCGCGTGGAAGGTGCAGTTCGGCATCCGCTTGCAGAGAGCCTCGACCGGGGCGGGCGGCGATTCATCGTCGGCAGCGCCGTGAAACATGACGACCGCCGCGCCGGGGAGTAAGCGGCTCGCCGTCTCGCCGCCGCTTGAAGTGCTCTCGATGAATGCCGGGCTGAGCTTGGCGCCGAACGTCGCGGTGCGGAATCCACCGCGCGCCGCGAGCTTGAGTACAATCTCGGCCCCGGTATCTTCTCCAATGAGGACCATCTCGCGGGTGATGTTGAACCGGCCCGGACAGCGGATGAAGCGGATCGCGGCGCCCACGTCGTCAAGCGTTTGGTAGTCGATCGAGAACCAGGCGTAGCCCGCGCGCGCGAGCGGTTCAAATAGCTGCGTCACGTGAGTGCGTTTGTTTCCGTAGCTGCCGTGGATGATGACGGCGGCCGGCCGAGGCTGACCTTCCGGCGCATAAGCGTCGAGAGTGAGTCCGTCGCGATAGACGACGTTGCCGATTACGCCGGGAACGATGTAGTTGCCTGCGGGATCGCCGCCCAGGGCTTTCGAGCATCCCGGACTGCTTGCGGTCAGGGCGACGGCGAGAATCGCGAGGTGGAGCATGACGCAGCAGGAATCGGAAGACAGGGAGTCAGGAGACAGGAGTCAGAGGACATTCCGCCGACCGGTTGCTGACCCCTGACTCCTCATCCGCTAGAAGCGGAAATGCAGGCCGAACTGCATCTGGCGCATCGGCACTTGCGTCGACGTAATCTGGCCGGCGCCTGAAACATCAATGGTGTTGGCGGGAAGCCCGTAGTTGTCAACGTTGAACGCGTTGAAGTTTTCCCAGCGGAGCTCGAGCGTCTTGTTTTCGCTGATGACGAACGTCTTGGCCAGCGCCAGGTCGACGACATAAAGCGCAGGTCCCCAGAGCGAATTGGCGGAAGCCGTGCCGTCCCGGTAGGGTTGTTGTGGATCGGCGAAGGCTGCCACGTTGAACCACTCCGCGAAGGTTTGATTGGCCACGTGCGGGCTGCCAATGATGTCCGCCCGAACGCCGTTGAAGTCGGCGTTGACCGAGGACCCATTGGAGACCATGGGCGAGAAAGGACGTCCGGAGTCGAGCGTGGTTAGGCCGTCGAGACTCCAACCCCCCAGGACCAGATCCAGCCCCTTGTTACTCGAGGATCCCCATCGCTTGCCGCGCCCATAGGGAATCTGCCAGACGTTGGTGAGCGTCAGGGCGTGGGTGGAATTATAGCCGGCAGGGCCGTAGGAGGCACGCCAGCCGTAGTTGTTGTCAAACCCGCCGCCGCCGAAGTTGGTGATACCCATGGCCTTCGAGTACGTGTAATTGAGCGTGAAATCGAGACCGTGGGAGGCGTGTTTCTCAAGTCTAGCTTGCAGGCCGTTATAGTTGCTCGTACTGCAGTTGCAAGTGTAGTAGATTCCCTGTTCGAGGCCGAACCTGGGGAAGAACGGCCGGCGTGAGTCGAAGTTACCGGGTCCTGGGACCGCCTGGTTGATGTTGGGATTGACATAAAGATGCCGCCCGACGTTGCCAACGTAAGCCACCTCGAAGGAGAGCCCGTTCGAGAACTGGTGCTGAACGGTCGTATTCCAGAAGTAGGCCATGGGTATGCGGTAAGTATTCAGTGGCCAGAACCAGTTGTAGACGCTGATGCCGTCCGGAAGAGGATACGAGCCATTCGACCCGATGGGAGGATTAACGGGCAGCGGGGGACCCGTCAGCAGATTGAAATCCGGGCTATAAGGGTTCGCCTGGGGAATCGTCTGCCCGTTGAGAATGGGAGGATTGTACTCAAGCCCCTGGCCAAAAATCGAGCCGTAGCCGGCCGGCGTGAAGCCCCAGCCGTAGCCCGCGCGGACGACGGTGTTGGTCTGCGCCTGGTAAGCAATGCCCAGACGCGGCGTGAATCCCAGATTGTAAGGCTTGACACCCAAACTGAGGGAGTTGGGCCCCAGACCGGCGACGAGTTCCATCCCGGTAAGCGGATCGAAGCTGCCCGCGCCGCCGGGCTTGGCCGCGCCTTGGGGCAGGTAATTCTCCCAGCGCAACCCGTAGTCCAGCGTCAGCTTCCTGGTGACCCGCCAGGTGTCTTGCCCATAGAGGAAGATGCGCGTTTCGCGCAGCCCGGGATACAAACCGATCCCGGTGAAATAGCGCCCAAAAGACGAGGGTTGGCCGAGAAGGAAGGAAGCCAGGGCGGCGCCGGTGGTCGCGTTGCCGTTGGCGAGCGCGTCGACGGCAGCGTTTCCCGTAACCGAATCCGTGAAGCTGATTTCGCCGGAGCGATGTGAGTCGCTGGGAACGCGCTGCTGCTGATCGCGAGGGATCTCCGCTCCCCACTTGATCGTGTGGTTGCCGTGTTCCTTCGTCCAATTCGTGATCCAGTCGAATTGGTTCTCGGTCTCTTTCAGCGGGCAATTGCAGGCGTTCACTCCCAGCGCGTATCCAAAATCAAACCCTCCATTTCCGTTGATGTAAAAGGCCGGCATGCCGCTGGTATCCTGAGTGCCCAGGTTGAGACCGGGTAAACCCGCCTGCGTGGCCGGAGTGGTGCCCACACCGAACGGTTCCACGCGGATCCGGTAGCGGAAGGTTCCGAAGCGAAACTCCCCAACCAGCGTGGGGCTGAAGGTGTAAGTGAGTCCGAGCGCTAGGCTCTGGTTTCGATCCAACGATTGACCGGCGAAATTGAGCCCACCCAGAGCGGGCCCACCTGCCACTGCCCCGAAAGCCGCCGGCGCTTTGATGGTGAAATCAGCCAGCGAGTAACGGCCGAAAAAGCTGGCTTTGTCCGAGATGTTGTAATCCAGGCGAACATCGGGCTGATCGATATCGTAGATCTCGGAGCCCGAAGCGATGTAATTATTGAAGATCTGTCCGGGAGCGCCGGTATTGGGCGGTGGCAGATAAGACATGATGCCGGTTAAGGGCTGCGGAACGGTGATCATGTTCACCTGGCCGTTGGTGGTAATGGCTTGCCGGCCGGTCCCATCCGGATTTCCCGTATTGGGGTCAAACACCATGCCTCCCTGCGCGGGGACCGAGCCGCCCTCGGTGGTGGGCACCATCAGCGGGCTGCCGCAGGGACTGGCGGAAACCGAACCATTGGCGCAAATGTAGTTCCCTAGGAGCGCCTGAAGATTGCCGCTGCGCTCGGCCGTAGTGGGGACCGTGGTGAGCAGGGATGCGCCATTACGTTGCCTTGATCCCTGGTAGTCGCCGAAGATAAAGAGCTTGTTTTTCTTGATAGGCCCACCCAGCGAGCCGCCGAACTGATTCCACCGGATGGGCGGCTTCAACTGCGTAAAGGGATTGGCGGAGTTGAAGATGTTGTTTTGAAGATACTCGAAACCCGTCCCGTGCACCTCATTCGTCCCGGACTTCGTCGTCGCTTGCATGAGCGCTCCCGCGACGGAACCGAACTCAGCGTCGTAATTGCTGGTGGTCACCTTCAGTTCCTGGATCGAGTCAATGTTCGGGTTAATGATGGCGATCGCCAGCAAGGGGTTCTGATTGGTTGTACCGTCGAGCAGGAATCCGTTGGCGGTGAAATTCTGACCGTTGACGTCGACCTGCAGACCCTGCTGCGGATTCTCACTCGTGGCGACCTGAAAACTGTCCGCGTAGGCGCCCGGCATGACCAGCATGAGTTGGGTCAGGTTCCGGTTGAGGACCGGGAGCTGCTGCACTTCGTCGCCCGTGAGCGTGGTGCTCACGTCGGCGCGATCAACCTTGAGCAGCGGCGTTTCGGCGGTGACGGTAATCGCGTTCCCCACCTTGCCCACTTGGAGCTGAGCATTAACGCTCGTCGTAGCGTCCACCTCGACGTCGGCGGGCGCCACGAATTCCGCGAAGCCGGACGCCGTCACCTTGACGCTGTAGTGGCCGGCAAGCAGGTGAGTCTGAGTGTAGTTGCCGTCAGTGTTGGTTTTGGTCTGGTAATTGATGCCCCGGTCGACGTCGGTTATCGTGACATCGGCGCTTGGGACCGCGGCGCCCGAGGTGTCAGTCACGGTGCCTACGATATTGCCGGACACCGCCTGTCCAAATGCTCCCAGGCTAAATACCAGATACACGAGCACATTTAGCAGAATCTCTTCACGCCTTCTTCTTGGCGAAGTCATACGGTACAGCCCTCCCTCTGCAGGGTGAAGCTAGACTTTAGACCTTCCCGACGAATGACGCTGAATGCCAAATTGTACCACGACTGGCGGGCCCTGATCGGCGCTGCTGTCCCGGCGCCGGCATGCAGTCGTCGCCGACGGTGGCGAGATAATGGCGTATACTTTTCCGTCCTCTCGAAGGAGGGTATTCAATGAGCAAGAAGAGGAACCTCAGCTCGGTAAGCCGCAGAAGATTTCTCGCGACGACGAGCGGCCTGCTGGCGTCCAGCCCTATGATGGCCCGTGGCCCGGGCGGAAGCGGGGCGATCGCCGAATCGCCCGAGATGCATGACGTGGCAGCGCCGTTCATCCCCGCGCCTCCTGCCCCCAGCGCGAAAATCCCCATCGGCGTCTTTGACCCCGTCTTCTTCAGGCTTTCTCTGGATGCGTTCCTGGATAAGCTTACCGAGATCGGACTCGAAGCCGTGGAAATCGCGACGACCGGGTATCCCGCGACGCCTCACTGTCCGGTCAAGGACATGCTCGACGATCCGGCCAAGGCGCGAGCCTGGAAGAAGAAATTCGACGACCGCAACATCCGCGTTGGGGCGTTCAGCGCTCACGGAAATCCGTTGCACCCTAATCCCAAGATCGCCCAGCGTGATCACGAAGCGTTCCGTCGCGCGATTCTGCTCGCCGAACGGCTGGAAGTTCCGGTGATTGTCGGCTTCGCCGGATGCCCGGGCGATTCAGACTCGAGCCAGCATCCCAACTGGGTCACGTACCGCTGGCCGGACGACTACGAGGAGGTGGTCGAGTGGCAGTGGAAGGAAAAGGTGATCCCTTACTGGAAGGAAGCAGTGAAGTTTGCGCGCGCCCACGGAGCCCCCAAGTTCGCCTTCGAGATGCACCCCGGCTTCGTGGTCTATAATCCGTGGACGCTGCTGCGGCTGCGCGAGGCGGTAGGCGAGGAGATTGGCGCCAACAACGACCTAAGCCACCTGTTCTGGCAGGGCTGCGATCCCGTCGAAGTCATCCACTTGCTGGGGAAGCAGGGCGCGCTTTATCACGCCCACATGAAGGATACTGTTGTCTTCCAAGACAACGTCGACCGTTACGGGATCTTGAACTTCACAGCGGGTGAGAAGAATTTCAGGCAGAGTTCGATGACCTTTCGTGCCGTCGGCTACGGTCACGGCGCGGAAGTGTGGAAGGATATCGTCAAGGCTTACATGGACGTCGGCTACCAGGGTATCCTGAGTATCGAGAATGAGGACCCGATCCTCACGGGCGAAGTCGGCGTCGAACGCGCCACATACGTTCTCAAGAACGTCCGCCAGGAACTGCTCGCGGGGCAGTGAGAGGCGTGAACTCGAGAGGAAAGAAGGTGTGAAATGAAGGCTCTGGTATACACCGGGGTTCGCAGACTGGAATTACAGGATTGGCCGGACCCCGAACTAGGTCCGGGCGAGGCGCTGGTGCGAGTCGGCGGCGTGGGTGTGTGCGGCTCAGACGTACACGGCTGGTTGGGTCATAGCCGCGGCCGCGTTCCGCCGCTGGTGCTGGGTCACGAAATGGCGGGAGTGGTCGAACGCGTGGAAGACGGCGGCACCGCGGTCAAAGCCGGTGACCGTGTCGCCGTGTATCCGCTGGTGGGCTGCGGCGAATGCAGCTACTGTGCCGCCGGACGCGAATGCTTGTGCCGCCGGAAGAAGCTCCTGGGGATGCACGTTCCAGGCGGCTTCGCAGAGTATCTCAAGGCGCCGGTGAAGAACCTCTATCCCATCCACGAGCGGATGACCCTGGCCAAGGGAGCGGTGGTCGAGCCTCTCGCGAATGCTCTGCACTTCGTGCGCGCCGCCCGGGCGGATCGCGGCGCGTGTGCGATTCTCGGCGCGGGGCCTATCGGCTTGCTGATCCTTGAGGTGACCCGGCAGATGAGTCTTGCGCCTGACGGAAGAATCGCGGTTGTGGAAGTGAACGCGAACCGGTCGGCCATCGCGAGGGATCACGGCGCCTCGCTCGTCGTGAATCCCAAAGAGCCGGATGCGCTCGATCGTCTGGACGAGTTCTTTGACGAGGACGGCTGTGCGGTAGTGTTTGACGCCGCCGGGCTGTCCGCGACGCGCCAGATGGCTCTTGGACTCGTGAAATCGGGAGGCGTTGTGGTACTCGCGGGTCTGAGTGAGGCCGAAACCGCGATCGACTTCATCGAGGTGATTCGCCGTGAGGTGAGGCTGGCTGGCGTTTATGCTTACGGCCGCGAGGAGTTTCAGCTTGCCGTGGAGTGGATGGCGGAAGGTCGTGCAAACCTCGACGGATTGATCAGCGAAGCGCGCCTCGCCGAGGGTCAGGCCGTCTTTGAGGATCTGGCGCGGCCGGACTCCCAACGCGTCAAGGTCATTCTGAAACCTTAGAGTCAGGGCGCTTCCGGCAGCCTCAGTGGTGTCAGGCCGCGGCAGGAGCCGTGAATCCTCCTTGGCGGGCGACCTTCTGACTCAGGACCTCGTTGCATTACGATCCGGAGCAAATATTTTGTCTCGTGCGTCTCATCTGTCTCCTTCGTCTCATTGTCGGCGTGATAGTCTCGCTCCGCACGGATGACCACGCGACGCGAGTTTGCCGCCGAGTTCGGTCTTAGCGCGGCCGGTTGGTCCGGACCCCTCTCGCATCAACATGCCAGCAGATGCCCGATGGAGACAGATGCCTGGGTCGGGAAGGCCCGGGTAGCCGGGTGGCTCGGGGCGGAAGAATTCAGAGCCGGAATGTACCCCTGAATTCCGCAGCTTGGCAATTTATCTCTCCGATTGCGGATTGGGGTCGGCACTACCGTGCCTACGCCGTTTCGAGCTGCACGACGGGTGGTCGCAGTCCAGCTTTGGCGAGCGCGAAGTACACCACGAATCCCACAATGAACGACCAGAGTACCGCCGGGCGGTCGGCGCTGATGAGTGCCGTGGGCACGCCGGGTATCTTGTCCAGGATGCCGATGGCGAAGCCGAGCGCCCAGGCGATGTATCCCGCCCAGTTGATGCCTTCGCGCGGCCCCGACCACTTGTTTCCGGCGAGCACGTAATCGGCGGCCATGGCGCCGCAGATCGGGCCGAACGACGCGCCGACGATCTGGAAGAATACGATCAGATGCTGGGCCGCACCGGTAATGGCGAGGAGGGCGCCGATGGTGACGCCGACCAGTGTCGACACGGTCTTGGGAATCTTCGGCAGCATGGTACCAAAGCTGTTGGAGGCGATGAACGTGCAGAAGCAGGTTGGCGCCAGCGAGGCGGCGGCGAAAAGGAAGAAGATGATGGGGGCGAGTCCTCCCACGCTGGCGATCGCCGCGGCGTAGTCGTAATTCGGCGTGCCGCTTTTGCCGATGAAGCCCGCCACAGAAAGAATGGGCAGTCCGCCGGCCACCACGATAGCCAGCGCGATGCCCACCAGTCCTCCCAAGGCGACGTCCTTGCGGTTGCGGTTATTCATGCCGAAGTCGGCGCCTGCTGCGCCTGCCGTGGCAAAGAAGCCAATCACGATGCCCAGCATAGTGAGGAATCCGCCCCAATTGTCGGTCTTCGGCGGCTGATAGTTCGAGATGCCGTCTTTGTTGGCCCAGAAGACAATCAGGATCATGACCAGCGGGACCCAGTTGAGGATCTGAGCGACGCGAGCCACGTAAGCGATGCCCTTGATGGCCACCCAGGCCAGAACGTACGCCCAGATCAACGCGATGATCACGAAGAGCGTCTTCGAATTCTGGTGGAGCCCCTGCATGATGTAGTCTGTGGCGAAATACGTCGCGACGGCGAACCAGCCGAGCTGCAGCAGACCCATTAGGAGTCCCGGCATGACGTAGCCGCCGGTGGTTCCGAACGTCGAACTGCCCACAACGTAGAGCGGGCGGCCCGTCTGCATGCCCAGCATCGCGGGGACGTAGTAGTACAGGGCAAAACACAGAAGCCCGGCTACGGCGAGTCCCAGGATGGCGACTCCGAGACTGGCCTGGCTGATGGTCGGGCCGGCGAGGCCCAGGTAGAACGCTACCCAGAGGAAAATTCCCGCGTAGGAGGGTGCGGTGTTCTTGTACCACGGGCCGCGGTTGGAAGGCGGATTGGGGACCGAAACTCGGACGTAGTCGGGCAGGGTCGTCGCCATGGTGTGCTCCAGGTGGTGGACTTGGTTCGGCGGCAAGCATATTCAGGACTGGCGTTGAATGCAAGTGGCTGGAAGCGAAACGATCGGAGTCGAGGCTCCGGCTTGACGGCGCGCCCGGCTTCGTTCAGACTTCTTCCGCGTTACAGGCCACCCGCACTTCGGGTTGCTACCGGGTTCAAGCCAACAACAGGTCGGAGGAGGCAGCCATGCTGAAAGAGTTCAAGGAGTTCGCCATGCGCGGCAACGTGCTCGACATGGCCATCGGGATCATCATCGGCGCGGCTTTTGGAAAGATCATCACCTCTTTGGTGAATGATATTCTTATGCCGCCGATCGGGCTGGTCCTGGGGAAGATCGACTTTTCGAGCAGGTATCTCAATCTCTCGGGGCAGTCCTACGCCAGCCTCGCCGACGCCAAAAAGGCCGGCGCTGCGGTGATCAGTTACGGCGCGTTCATCAACACGGTCCTCGATTTCCTGATCGTCGCCTTTGTGATTTTCCTGTTCGTGCGCCAGGTCAACCGGTGGCAGAAGCCGAAGGAAGCGCCGGCGGCGCCCGCCACCAAGGAATGTCCGTACTGCACTTCGAGCATCGCGCTCAAGGCCACACGCTGCCCGCAGTGCACTTCAGAACTCAAAGCGGCGTGAACGATCGGCGATCCAGCAGATGCAAGGAGTCGGCAGGGCCGTTTCTTTACGACGGTTGCTCGTCGTCTTCGCGGGCCAAGTCGTCGGCGAAAACATTGTAGCCGGCGTTGGGGGGGAACATCTCGGCCAGCAGCGTCATCCGGCGGCGCAACTGGGGAAGAGGAAGATGTTCGGGTCCGACCCGGATCTGTACGTCGTGCCAGAGGCCATGCATGTATTCGGCCATCGTGCTCACAAAGGACACGTCGCGGTAGCGCTCAAAAGGTGAGCGGCCGCGCCGGTGTGACGTGCGACTCTTCAGCACCGGCTGCTTGGCGGCGACGGCATCCTCGTCGATCTCACCCGGCACTCCGGCCTGCAGTTCCTCCTCGACCAGTTGGCTGTACCGTTCGAGTTCTTGAGCTTCGAGCCGGGGATGAAGCAGTTCGGCAATGCTCGCCAGGAACTCAAAGCCCGTGTCGTGGGCGTCCAATTCGCGACAGGGAAGGATCAGGTGGATACGCTCGTCTGCCTCCAGCCACACCGAGGAGTGAGTTTCGCCTCGGGGTTTCGAGAAGCACACCAGGTCGCCGGCCCCCGAACAGGACACGTAAGGGACTACCAGCACTCGCACCTTGCCGAGGCGCTGCGCGACGGGCGCGGGCACGGCTTGGGCGGGTTCGCGGACCATCGTGCGTTCTTCCGCCGGCGACAGCAGAACGGCCGAGTGCATTTCCCAGTCGTGGCTCAGACGCGACAGAGGGACAAAAATGCCCCGGATGTAATCCGGGAGGGGAACGCTTTCGCGCTCACGAGTGGTCGGAGAGTCGTTCCATGACATGGCGATCACAAAATCACAGTCTGGTTATTTGAGGCTCTAAACCCTGGCTCTTATTGTGAAGGATTCGGCGCCTCGTGTCCAGGACCGAAGCTGCAAACACAGGCGGCGCGTCAGCCCGTGAGAAGAAACTTTACTTCATCCCGATGGAAGAGTCCGATGCTCACGGCTGTGAGGGCGGATGCGACGTCGTCTGGGCCTGCGCTGGACCCAGTACGCCGCTCGATTCCATCTGATGCATGATGTTCTTGATCTTGGCCGCGAACCGACCGTTCGGTTCAATCTGAAGGTACGCCTGCATGGCCGCGTAGGCCTTGCTGTAATTCGTCTCCTTGAGATAGACATCCGCCAGCTTGACGTCGACCTCGGGAAGCGGCGCGGCGCTGAGCGATTGCGCCTTCAGGTATTCTCCTTCCGCTTCCTGGTAGTGGCCTAGGCCGTAGAATGCCGCTCCAAGCTCGGAGTAGAACTGCCAGGAGCTGGGAGAGCGCCGCAACCCCGCTTGGAGAACGGTCTGGCTGTCCGTGTACTTTTTCTCCGCATTGAGGAGCTGGCCGAGTTCCGTGTAAGCGTTCAGGAATCCCGGGTCGCACTCAAGGGCTTTCCGCAGCGCCGTTTCGGCGGGAGCGAGTTCGTGTTGGGAACTGAGGGTCAAAGCGAGGTCCGTCTGAGCTCGAGCGTAGCAGGGATACTCCTCAACCGCCTTCTCAAAATGACCTCTTGCTCCCGAGAGATTCCTCGCTTCCAGCGCGTGAGCGCCTTTCTCGTATTCCTTGCGAGCCTTCTTGGGAGCGTTGGCGTCTGTCAACGACGGCAGGTCCGTGGGCGCCGGCCGCGCCTTTCCGAGCGGCGTCAAGGTGACGTTGACGATGAACTTGTTGGCTCCCCGGCCCAAATCCATGGTTTGCTGCCAGGTCTGGTATCCCTGGGCGGTCACGGTCACGACGTAAACGACTTTGCTCAGGTCAGAGAATTCGAATTCCCCGGCACCGTTGGCAGGTTGCTCTGCCGCGATCTGGCCTTCGCTTGTCTCAAGCCGGATCATGACGCCGGAAGGCGTGGTTTGACCTCCCTCAACGCGAACACGGCCTTCAAGACTCGCCGTATGAGGGGCTTCCGACTCCACGGTACCCGGGAATCGCTGGGCTGCTGCTTGCGAAGCACATACGACGCACACGCCGATGACTTTGAGCACATCGAGGTGGGCCTTGAGATAGCGGCCGCGATTCCGCTTCATGGGCGTGCCTCACTTTGAGAGTCGTCCCCGATCATCGGACGGATTTCTCCGCCGGGCTTGAAAGCAATTTAACACTGGCACGAGCCGAAAGCAACTTGACTCGGACGTGCCCTACGATTCCGAGCTCGGCCTGACTCCCGGGAGTTGAACTCAGAGGGTCAGGCCCGCGCACACAGGGGTTGTGCCTCGGCAGAAGGGGCGCGCGACTCTTCCGGGCGGCCGTAGAGAAGTCCGTCCGCTACGCGTCCGATGTGGACATCGAGCAGCGTGTTCGGCGGAAGTTCTGAACCGGGCAGGGCAACCTGGAGGAAATTGCTGCTGAGGGCAATGCGAGCGGAGTCCTTGGTTTGGTCCAGAGTGACGGCGGAAAGCGTCCGCCCCATCTGCGCGTCGAGAAACGCCTGGTGCTTTCGCGCCACGAAGGCTCGAATTTCCTGGCCGCGCTCGTGGGCGATGCGGCCGTTGATGTGGCCGGACAATGTCGCCGCCGCGGTGTTAGGGCGCAGCGAGTAGGGGAAGACGTGCACGTAGGTGAGTGGCATCGCTTCGAGAAACGCGAGAGTCCGCGCATGGTCTTCACCAGTCTCGCCGGGGAAGCCCACCATGACGTCGGCGCCGATGGCGCAGTGGGGAACCCGTTCGCGGATGGCTCGAAGCCGCTCCGCGTACTGAGTCGTCCAGTAGCGCCGGTTCATGAGGCGCAGAATACGGTCGGATCCGCTTTGCAGCGGAACGTGGAAGTGCCGCGCCAAGCGTGGTTCGCTTGCGACGAGACGGATGAGTTCCGCGCTGACGTCCATGGGTTCGATCGAGCTGATGCGCAGGCGCGGTATGGAGGTCTCAGCAAGGATTTTCTCGAGCAGTCCGAGAAAAGTGACCTTCCGGTCGAGGTCGCGTCCATAGCTGCCGAGATTGATTCCGGAAAGCACGACTTCCTTGTAGCCCTGGCGGGCAAACTCGCGCACCTGCGCCACGGCGCGGTCCGGCGGAAGGCTTCGGCTATCGCCGCGAACCTGGGGGATCACGCAGAAGGAGCAGCGCGCATTGCAGCCGTCCTGCACCTTCAGGTTGGGGCGAGTTCGCTCGTCGCCTCCGCGCTTTGCCGTGCCTCCGAACAAGGTTTGCGTAAAGTGAAACTCCCGAGAGATCTCACCCACCAGCACCTGGGCCTGCCCCACGATCTGGACGAACTCCGGTTGAGGGATCGCTTCCAACGCGTCGCTTGCTCTTCCGTCCGCGCCAGCAGGCGTGTGGCTTGCGGCTCGGCCGCTGTCCTGTCCGAAATGAGTCTTCACAAGTTCAGCCACCGCGTGTTTGTGGGAGTTACCGACCACCCAGGTGACGCCGGGAAGCTCGGCGATCTCCCCCGGCGCCCGCTGCGCGTAGCAGCCGGTGACGAGAATCTGACAGCGTGGGTTCGAGCGATGAATCCGGCGGATCACCTGGCGGACCTCGGCATCGGCGGTAGAGGTCACCGTACACGTATTGAGGACGGCGAGGTCGCTCGGTTCGCCTCGCGAAGCTTCTTCCAGGCCGGCTTCGAGCAACTGGCTGCGGAGAGCGACTCCGTCGGCGTAGCTCGCTCGACAGCCGAAATTGAGAACGCAAAAGGTCGTCATCGCCAAAGGTTATTGTAGCGCAGAAAGGCGGCTGGTTGGTTGGCGAGCGCTGTGGCTAAGATGAGGCTGCAGCGCGCCGCTGCTGGAAACACTCCCGGCAGTAGACCGGTCGACCTTGAGTGGGTTTGAAGGGTACGGTGGTTTCCTTGCCGCACTGCGAGCAGACGGTGGTGGTTACGGCTCGCTGATAGCCTTCAGTCTTGGGGGTCTGATTGCGTTTTGATTTGCAGGACTTGCACCGCTTGGGTTCATTCCTGAAGCCCTTGTCGGCGTAGAAGAGCTGTTCACCTGCGGCGAACACGAACTCTTCACCGCAATCCATGCACTTGAGAACCTTGTCGCGGTACTCCATGGTAGCCCCCCGGACCTGCCGTCACCGGGCAGGTCCCCAAGGGCGAAAGACCATTTCGCCCTTGGCTACCGCGGCTCGGTCGAACGGTTAGTCGTGTTCTTGTCTTGTCTTCTTGCGAGCCCGCTTTCGAGCCAGCGCTTGCTTGACTCGGCGTTTTTCTCCAGGTTTTAGATAGAAGGAGTGTCTCTTGATTTCCTTGATGATGTCTTCCTGCTGGACCTTTCGCTTGAAGCGGCGCAGGGCATTCTCGAGAGATTCTCCTTCCTGAAGCCTTATTTCCGCCAAACTTACAAACACCCCCGTTTCCGTGTGAGATTATGAGAGCACACTTAATGCCAAGTTGCTCAGATTGTTACCCATCCTGTTGATGCGAGTCAAGGTTATTTTCGCCAGGTGAAAACCGTACACCGCCCCAGCCTGAATTCAGGCATTATTCACGAATGGCGTGCTTACGGCGCGCGGCTTGACGCTTTATCCGGCCTTGTGTTACGGTCAGCGTCACGTTGAAAGTCCGGCCCCGGCGGTCTCATGTCAGAAATCATAAAGGTTGATCAATCTCGCCTCGAATTCGTGCTGGAGTATGCCGTAAGGCTCATCCTGGCGGGCAAGGTCGTGGCCTTCCCGACGGACACCTTTTATTGCCTGGGTGCGGATCCGTTCAATCTGGCAGCGGTGAGCGAAGTCTACCGCATCAAAGGCCGCACCGCGGATCGGCCACTGCCTTTACTCGTGGCTTCCCTGGACCAGGCTTCCGACCTGACCACCAATCCGCCAGCCCTCTTTTTCAAGCTGGCGGAGAAGTTCTGGCCCGGCCCCCTGACGATCGTGGTACCGGCGTCCCGCCAGATTCCTTTGAAGGTGACCGGAAATACGGGCAGAGTAGGCCTGCGCTGGCCACGCGCGCCGCTCGCAGTAGCTCTGATCGCGGCCGCCGCGAGGCCCCTTACCGGCACCAGCGCTAACCTTTCTGAGCATCCCGCCTGTGCGACGGCGGAGGAAGTGGACCAGCAAGTTGGGAATACGCTGCCCCTTATTCTGGACGGTGGTCCGGCGCAAGGCGATCTAGCCTCCACCGTCGTCGAACTGGAAGGTGAGCGAGGCCGGATTCTCAGGCAGGGCCCCGTCACCGAGGATCAACTGAAGGAGTTTCTCGACTGAACCGCTCCCGCCTGTATCGCTGGACCTCACTGGGGCTGTGGCTGGCGGTGATTGGTGTCGCCGTGGTCGAAGGGCTCCTCTATCAGGCAATTCGGCGCGAGGCGACGCGCGACGAAGCTCGACCCGCCGGCGCGATTGTGGTGTTCGGCGCGGCGCAATACAACGGCGCGCCCTCACCTGTCTTCAAGGCGCGGCTTGACCAAGCCTTTGACCTCGAAGAACAAGGCTTGGCGCCCCTAGTCATCACGACGGGGGGCAGCGGAGGGGATCCGCGCTTTACCGAAGCTGGCGTCGGGGAGGACTACCTCGTCCAAAAGGGCGTGGACGCTGCCAAGATTCTGCCCGAAGACCGTAGCGAAACCACCTATGAGAGCGTCGCGGCGGTCAGCAGCCTGCTCCGCCAGCGGCACGCCCAAACCTGCCTCGTCGTCAGCGACGGGTTCCACCTCTATCGTGTCAAACGGATGTTCGAGGCGCAAGGCATCACCGCTTACGCATCTCCGTCTTCGGATAGTCCCATCGAGGCTGACCCCTTCGATCGCACGCTCTATACCCTGCGCGAAATGCTGCTCTCGACGCTGTGGCACCTCGGCTATCGTGGTTAGGTGGCCCACCGTTTCGCGTCTACCTCTGGATCGATTACTCGTCACCTGCCAGATGCGTTGACGCGCGCTTAGGGCCTCACGATTTTCCCGAGAATCACCGAACGTTGCGCGCCGGTGACTCTCGGCAGGTTACCCGGCAGCCCCTGTAGAGTGCGGTCGGCGAGCAGGGCGAAGGCGATCGCTTCTTTCGCATCGACCGGCAGGCCGTAATCGTCCGAGGGCCGAACGTCAAGCTCGGGCAGCAGATCCTTGAGTTGGCGGACCAGTAGCCGGTTGTGGGCTCCTCCGCCCGACACAATCAGCCGTTGAATTGCGACTCTTGCGAGAACAAAGCTCCGAAGCGCCTCGACGATGGTCCGCACCGTCAGCTCGGTCGCGGTGCACAACAAGTCTTCGCGGCGGGGGCGCTTCATTCTGGGGAAGTTCTTCTCCACGAACCGAGGACCGAATTCTTCACGTCCTGCGCTCTTGGGCGGATGCCGCCGGAAGAAGGGAAACCGCAGCAGGTCAGCAAGGAGGGGCTCGAGGACTTGTCCCGTAGCAGCCCAGCGGCCCCCCGCATCATAGCTTTTCCGGCCCTGGGTAAATCGATGCACTAGCGCGTCGATCACCATGTTCCCCGGACCCGTGTCGAATCCAAATACCTCGTCCGGTTTGGCGCTCGGGGGAATGACTGCGACATTGGCGATGCCCCCGATGTTCAGGGCGACGGTGCCTTTCCGAGGGTGGCGAAGCAGCAGATAGTCAACCAGCGGAACGAGCGGGGCGCCGTGTCCGCCGGCGGCGACATCCGCCGCGCGGAAGTCCGCGACGACCGGCACCCGGGTCCGTTCGGCGATGATCGCCGGCTCGGCGATCTGAAGGGTTCCGCCGGAGTGCATGTCCAGCAGGCCCCCGCGCGCGCCGCGCCTCTCCGCCGCGCCCGCCCTCGGGCCTTGATGGAAAAGCGTTTGGCCGTGCGACCCGATCACCGTGAGTTTCGCGGGAGCGACTTGTGCTCGCCGGCAGACGCGAAGCGCCGCTTCGGCAAAGACTTCGCCCAGTAGAAAATTGAGCCGGCTGATCTCTCCCGTGTTCGTGGGTGAGCCGCTCGCCATCTCGAGGAGTCTCTGTTGCAGCCAGGGCGCGTAAGGCATGGTCAGGAAGGCGAGCAGGCGAACGCGCGGACGCTCGGGCGTCCCGGCCACGCGCACCAGAGCGGCGTCCACTCCATCCATCGACGTGCCCGACATCAATCCCAGGGCCAGGCGGCTCGTGCGTGGACGCGTGTTTCGAGAGCTGCTTTTCATCGTTGCCTGCCTGAACCCGTCGCACCAAAGGCGATCGACTGGCCGAATTCCTCAAATTCTCGCGCCAAGCGTTCGACCTCCGCCTTCCTGATTCTCCCGCTCGGTCGGGCGAGCCGCTTCCTTGCGCTGCGCAATCGCTTGAAGGTTTCTTGAATCCGGTCGGTATCGATCTTCGCTGGCACGCTGACCTTCTCGATCGCCGCCTGCGCCGCAGCCAAGAGTCTCTGATCACCTGGAACGATCACCAAGTCACAGCCCGCGCCGATCGATCGTACGACGCGGTTCGCCAGTTCGAGCGCGTGGCCAGATTCGGGCGTACGCGTCAGGTCGGCGACCGCGAGTCCCGGGTAGCGAAGCTTGAGTCGCAGCAGGCCCTGAAGAATGCTCGTCGACTCCGTCGCAGGGCGGAGAATATCAAAGTCATAGGCTTTGTAGGCCGCGTTGCTCACCATCACGAGAGGCAGGCGCGCGAGCAGCTTTCGATAGGGAACCAGATCTTCATGCCACAACCGGGTCATGGGTTTTCCCACGACGCAATGCTCGGCCGATTGGCAGTCCTCCGCGGCGCTGGCGCCTGGAAAGTACTTGCCGCACGCGAGAATTTTTCGTTTCGTCAGGCCCCGTGCAAAAGCTCCGCCGGCACGAGCGACTTGCTGCGGGTCGGATCCCAAGATAGGGCCGGCGCCCTGATCTCCGGATTGGCGTGGTGCCAAGTCGAGGGTGGGTGCGCTGTTGGTATTGAAGCCCAGGAGCCCCATCGCGGCTCCGATCAACTCTCCCAGGCGTTCGACCGCGGACGGGCCGTGCTCCGCGGCTAAGTGGGGCGAGGGAAGGGGAGGAAGGAAAGCGCTGAGCGGGCCGACGTGGCCGCCTTCTTCTTCGAGCCAGAGGAGCGGTGGCGCATCCAGCGTGCGAGCGATTCGCGCCAGCAGTTCGGCGGTCGCCCCAGGAGTGCGCAGCCTTGACAAGAAAACACCGGAGGGGCGGTGATCGACCAGCATCCGCTCCAATGCTGCACTCCATCGGCTCTCTTCCAGTTTGACGACCAGCAGTTGCCCGAGCACTCTCGGTCCCGAGGCGTTCATGACTGGATTTGTTTCTTGAGCTCCGCGAGCAGATTCAATGCCTCGAGCGGCTTCATGTTGTTGAGATCGGCCTGCTCGAGGGTGCGGACAATCTCCGCATCCAAAGCAGTGAAGATGGTGAGCTGGACCGGACCCGGTGGCGGTGCGGTGGGATCGGACTCCAGCCGTTCGCTCAGAGTATGCTCGCTTTGTTCGTGCCGCGCCAGGATCTCTCTCGCGCGCTCGATCACGCCCGGCGGCAGGCCCGCGAGGCGCGCCACTTCGATGCCGTAGCTCTTGTCAGCGCTACCGGGTTCGACTTTGCGCAGAAAAACAATGTTCGAGCCCGACTCCTTGACCGAGACGTGGTAGTTCCGCACCCCCGCCAGGAGATCTGCCAACTCCGTCAGTTCGTGATAGTGCGTGGCAAACAGCGTCTTCGCCCCGGTGTGGGCCTGCAGGTGTTCAACCACGGCCCAGGCGATGGCCAAACCGTCGAACGTCGCGGTTCCCCGTCCAACCTCGTCGAGCAGCACCAGGCTTCGTGGCGTAGCTGTGTTCAGGATCCCCGCTGCCTCCGTCATTTCCACCATGAAAGTCGAGCGGCCGCGAGCCAGGTTGTCCGACGCCCCGATGCGGGTGAAGATGCGGTCCAGGATAGGAAGCCTGGCGCGCTCGGCGGGAACGAAGCTGCCCATCTGCGCCATCAGGCAGATGAGAGCGGCTTGGCGCAAGTAGGTGGACTTGCCACCCATGTTGGGTCCCGTGATGAGCAAAATGCGGTCGGACTCCGAATTCAAGTAAAGGTCGTTGGGCACGAAGCGTCCGCTCGGATTGTGTTCGGTGATGCGCTCGATGACCGGGTGACGGCCGGCGACGATCAGCAGCTCCCCGTCGTCGGAAAATTCCGGCCGATGGTAGCTGCGTTCCACGGCGAGGCAAGCGAAGCAGGTGAGGACATCGAGCTCCGCGAGCACCCGCGCGGACTGGCGAATCCGGCGAGCCTCGGCACCGACGCGGCCGCGGATCTCGCGGAAGAGCTCGAGCTCTATCGTGCGGCTCTTTTCCTCGGCCTCGAGGATCTTCCTCTCAAGTTCTTTCAACTCCGGAGTTGTGAAGCGCTCGGCGTTCACCAGCGTTTGCTTGCGCTCGTAGTCCGGGGGGACGAGGGACAGATTGGGTTTGGAGACCTCGATGTAGTAGCCGAAGATGTTGTTGAATCGCACCTTCAGCGAGGTGATACGCGTGCGCTCGCGTTCGCGAGCTTCGATGCGGACGACGGCCTCCTTGCTGTTCTGGGAGAGGTTCCGTAGCTCGTCGAGGTCGACCCGGTATCCGGGGCGGATGAGGCTTCCCTCGGTCAGCAGCGCCGGCGGCTCAGGATGAATCGACTGCTCGATCAGGCCGCGGACGTCCGCCAGTTCATCCAGCCGCTCGTGAAGGTCGCGCAGTCTCGGAGCCGCGAAGTGGGCGACGTATTGGCGAATGAGCGGCAGATGCTCGAGCGAGTGTGCGAGCGCGAGGAGGTCGCGCGCATTGGCGGTCTCGAGCGTCACTTTGCTAAGCAGGCGCTCGAGGTCTTGAACCTGCCCGAGCACGCGGCGCAATTCTTCGCGTTCGATGGTGCTCGAGGCGAGCAGCTCGACGGCCTCGAGGCGCCCTTCGATTTCCCTCCGTTCGACGGGGGGGCGCAGGATCCAACTCTTGAGGAGTCGCGCGCCGAGTGAGGTAACACAGTGGTCGAGCGCGGCGAGCAACGTGGCGGCGCGGTGACCGCCAAAGGCCGGCTCCAGCAGCTCGAGGTTTCTGAGCGTTGTCGAGTCAAGCACCAGGCAGTCCGACTGCTCGTAGAAGCGGATGCCGTCGAGGTGGGAAAGCGAGCCTCGCTGTGTCTCGCGCACGTAGTGCAGGATAGCGCCGGCTGCCGCGACGGCCAGCGCATGACCTTCGAGACCATAGCCGGCGAGGGTTGCTACGCCGAAGTGTTCGTGGAGCAAACGTGAGCCGTAATCCTCGCTAAATACCCAATCGTCGAGTGGCGTTTCGACGGGGGAGTTCTCGAGCTGAGCGCTCGAAAGTTGAGGCTGGACTCCTGGAGCCGGCGGAATCGGTTCACCGGCGGAGGTAGGCGCGGCGAGAGCGAGCGCTTGCCCGCGGGAGGCGTCCTGTGGCATCAGCAGTTCGCTCGGCCGCATGCGCGCCAGCTCTTCCAGGAAGCGCGAGCGTGAATCAGGCCCCGTGAACTCGGTCGAGCGGTAGTCCCCCGTGGAAAGATCGACGAAGGCGAGCCCGACGGCGCCGTGGCGTTCAACGGCCGCTGCAAGATAGTTGTTCTGGCGCGGATCGAGCACTTGCGCGTCGACCGCCGTGCCGGGGGTGACCACGCGCGTGACCTCGCGCTTCACCAATTTCTTGGCAACGCGCGGGTCCTCCATCTGGTCGCAGATGGCCACCCGAAAGCCTTTGCGAACGAGTCTGGCGATGTAGCCCTCCGCGGCGTGGAAAGGGACGCCGCACATGGGTATCGCGACGCCTTTTTCCTTGTTGCGCGAGGTGAGGGTAATCTGGAGTTCTTTCGCAGCGACGATGGCGTCCTCGAAGAAAAGCTCGTAGAAATCCCCCAGACGGAAAAGCAGCAGCGCGCTGGGGTGCAGCTGCTTGATGCTGCTATATTGTCGCATCAAGGGGGTCGAGAACTCATTCATAGGCAGAGTGCAGCCGCCATTATCCTGCCCGGTCGCCGAGTTTGTAAACGGCTTTGTGGATGGCGGGGGTTGCTGGGGACTAGGGCCGCTTCTCGGGCGTCGAGCGCAGGATGCAGACATCTGGAAGCTCGCGGTACTTCTGAGCGAAGTCGAGACCGTAGCCGACCACGAACGCATCGGGGATGGTGAACCCGATGTAATCGGCGTGGACGGGCCGGGTGCGGCGCGCGGGCTTGTCGAGGAGCGTAACGACGCGGAGGGTCTTGGGCTTGCGGCTCCCCAGGACTCTCATCAGGTAATGAAACGTCTCGCCCGTATCGAGGATATCCTCCACGATCAGCACGTCGATGCCCTCGATGCTCATGTCGAGGTCTTTGGTGATTTGGACCTCCCCCGACGAGCGCGAGGAGGCGCCGTAGCTTGCGACCCCGAGGAAATCGACGCTGACCTCGTCGAGGCTCAGGTGGCGAATCAGGTCAGCGAGGAAGATCCAGGCGCCCTTGAGAATGCCAATCAGCCGCACGGGCCTGCCGTGGTAGTCGGCGGAGATCTGCGAGCCCAATTCACGGACGCGTTGGGCGATCCTTTCCCGGTCGAGCAAAACGTCAACCTTGGCTTTCGATTCCGCACTTGACGTGGACATCGTCGTCACCATTGACGCTCCTCGGAGCGTCTGTTAAATTGGAGAATCACATTTTCAGTGACAGGAGACTCTGTGGCAAGCCATAAATCAGCTCTCAAGCGCATCAACCAGACGCGGCAACGCGAGGAACTCAACCGGCGGCACCTCACCCGGCTGCGACACCAGATTCGGAAGCTGCGCGAGGCCATCGCTCGGAAGGACAAGGCGACGGCTCAGACGCTGCTCCAGCCGACGCTCTCGCTCATCGACCACTCGATCCACAAAGGGATTCTGCAGCGTAATACCGCGGCCCGCTACAAGTCGCGGCTCAGCCTCCGGTTCAACGGCCTTTCCTGACGCGGCTTCCGGCTAACGGTGTCAGGCGTCCGACGACGCCACGGGCATCCCCTCGGCGATGGGAGGCGCGCTGCCCACGGATTTCCCCACGATAATCTGCCAGACCAGGAATTCCAGCAGCAGGCGTGAGTCCTTCCACGACGACTTGATGCCGAGGTCCGCCTGGCGGACGTGCCGCAACGCCTGAAGCAACTCGCGATGCGAGTACTTGCCTCGCGCCACGGGCCCGAGTTCCTGGGTCGAGAAGGGATTGCGGCTCCAGCCGCCGCGCCCGGCGCCGTAGCGCGCGCCCGTGTTTCCGTAACCGGAACCTCCTCCGCTCCTCAGTGCCTGGCGGAAGAGGTCGCCGATGCACCAGAGGATCAGCATTTCCGACTGCTTGCTCGCGAGCAAGGCGCGCAGGTTATCGTACGCGGAAGGCAGCCGGCGCTCGGCAATCGCGCGCAAGAGCTTGCCGATTTCGTGCTCTTCGCGGAAAACGACGAGCAAGTCGAGGTCGGCGCGTTCCAGGCGGTTGCTCTGAGGCTTGGCCGAGAGCACCTTCTCAATTTCCGTGCGCATCCAGAGCAGGTTGACGCCGGCCTCCCTGGCTTGCCCTCCTTCGCCGCCGCTCTCGAACCGGGCGGCAACCTCTTCGGCGAGTTCAGGTGTGATCTCGACTCCAGCTTGGCGGAGATGATGCCTGAGCCAGGAGGCCGCCTCGCGCCGCTTGAGGGGCAGCATCTCCACGACTTCGGCGTTCTTCTCGAGGAACTGGATGAAACGGCGACGGCGATCGGGTTCGGTGGCGGCGAATACCACCGTCGCGAAGGGTGAGGGACGAGCGAAATACTCTTCGAGCGCCGTGTAGTCATCGTCGGTCGCGTGTTTGAAATCTTCCGGGTCGGAGAAAATCAGGAAGCTATGCCCACCGAGCATGGGCATCTGAGCGGCGGCCTGCAGTTCCTGGCGCAGGCGTTTGGGCTGGAACTCAATCTCCGCCAGGCACCATTCACGGGTCTCGAGGGGGAGCGAGGCGACGATCGCCTTCCGGCATTCCTCATGGAGAAACCGGTCAGGGCCGCGTAGGAAATACGCCGCCGCACGTTTCTTGTTGCGCAGCGCCGCAATGAATTGTGTCGGGCCCATGCGAACGAAGTTTACTGCGAATTCTCTGGAATTGTAAGCGTGAGCGCTCGAAACCCCTTGCCGCGAGGCACACGCTTCCGCCATGATTCACGTTGTGAAGCCTGCGAAGGTACGGCTGGATCGTCTGCTGGTCGAGCGAGGGCTGACGCAATCGAGAGAGAAGGCGCAGGCATTGATTCTGGCCGGCCAGGTGCTGATCGACGAGCAAAAGGAGGAAAAGTGCGGCGCGCGCGTCAGTCCCGACGCGTCCATCAGGCTCCTTGGGGAGCCCGCAAAGTACGTCAGCCGTGGCGGGGTAAAGCTCGAGGGCGCGCTCGAGCATTTCAACGTCGATCCGGGTGGCAAAGTCTGCCTCGACATCGGCGCTTCGACGGGAGGCTTTACCGACTGCCTCCTCCAGCACGGCGCCGCCCAGGTATTCGCCGTCGACGCCGGACGCAATCAGCTCGATTGGAAGCTGCGACACGACTCGCGGGTGGTGGCGCGCGAAAAGACCAATGCGCGCTATCTTACTTTCGCGCCAGTCGAAGTGTTGTTTGACTTGGTGACCGTGGATGTTTCGTTTATCTCCGCCACCTTGATTCTGCCGGTGCTCCCGCCGTTGCTCAAGCCGCGGTCGGAATTGCTCGTGCTGGTCAAGCCGCAATTCGAGGTCGGACGGCATCAGGTGGGGAAGGGTGGCATCGTGCAGGACGTCCGCCTGCACGAGAACGCGATCGGCAAGGTGTCGCGCAAGCTGGCGGAGCTCGGCTTCGTGGACATCACACCGGTTGAAAGTGTCTTGCCGGGCGCTTCCGGCAATCGCGAGTATTTCCTCCATGCGGTTTGGAGGAAATCCGACTAGAATAGCCGGGCGCCAAAGTACGCCGCAGGGGTGAGAAACGGATCACCGTTGGAAGGTGAGCTGGCCGAACGATGCGAGTTGAGCGAATCGGAATCACCTCGAAACCCCAGAAGGTGGAAGTGCCGGAGATCGTTCCGCCGCTGATCGAGTGGCTGCGCCAGCGCCAGATCGATGTGTGCATCGACGAAGAAACGGCAACGGCCCTTGGCACTCGCGACGTCTGCCTGGCGCGCGATCAGATCCCGGCGCGAGTCGACCTCATTGTGGTGCTCGGCGGCGATGGCACGCTGCTGGCGACGGCTCGCGCCTTGAATGGCAAGCCCGTGCCGCTGCTTGCCGTCAACCTGGGCGGCCTCGGATTTCTGACGGTGATCACCACGGATGAACTCTATCCGACCCTCGAGCGGGCGATCGCGGGGGACTTGCGCACCGAGCAACGCGTGCAGATCGAGGCGCAAATCGTCCATGACGGGCGAGTGGTTGCCGAGTATCTGGCCCTGAATGACGTGGTGCTCAACAAGGGCGCCATCGCGCGCGTCCTCGATTTCGACGTCTGGGTCGACAAGAGCTTCATATCAACCTACAAGGCGGACGGCCTCATTGTCTCGACGCCCACCGGATCGACGGCTTACTCGCTGGCGGCGGGAGGGCCGGTCGTGGCTCCCTCGGTCGCGGCGTTCATCATGACCCCAATCTGCGCGCACACGTTGACCAACCGGCCGATCGTGCTCCCGGATTCGGTGACCGTCGAGGTGGCGGTGAAGAGTCAGCGTGAACAGGTCTACCTGACCGTGGACGGCCAGGAGGGAGTCAGTCTGCACAGTGAGGACACGGTTCGGATCAAGCGGGCGGCTTCCCACGTGGTGCTCATCCAGCCACCCCACAAGAACTACTTCGAGATTCTCCGGCAAAAGCTGAAGTGGGGCGAGCGCTGAGCTCGCTCGCTACGGCGTTTCGCGGGACATCAGTTCTTCGACGCTCTCGCGGCGTCCAACGAGCTGTATTTGCTCCCCGTCGACGAGCACTTCGGCGGAACGCGGCCGCGTGTTGTAGTTCGAGGCGAGCACGTAACCGTAAGCCCCGGCGTTGAGCAAAGCGAGCAACTCGCCCGGTTTCGCTTCTGGCAGCTCGCGATCCCGAGCTAGAAAATCCCCCGTCTCGCAGAGCGGCCCGACAACGTCGGCGCGCACCCGCTTTTCGCTTGATTGCCCGACGGCGACGATCTCGTGGTACGAGCCGTAAAGCGCCGGCCGCATGAGGTCGTTCATCCCGGCGTCGGTTATCACAAAGTTCTTCAGAGGGTTTTGCTTCACGTAAAGGACACGCGTGACCAGGATTCCGGCGTCACCCACCAGCGCCCGCCCTGGTTCGAGGATCAGGCGATAGGACGCACCGCGAACCCGCGCGATAATCTCGCGAGCGAGCCGATTAACGTCCAGGGGCGGTTCCGCGGCGTAGCGAATCCCAAAGCCGCCGCCCAGGTCGACGTCTTCGACCCCAATGCCGAGCGCTCGCAGCCGTTGAGCGACAGCCAGAACTTGGTCCAAAGCCTCGACGAACGGCTCGACCGCAAGGATCTGCGAGCCGATGTGGCAGGCGATGCCACGTACCTTGAGATACGGCGAGGCGGCGGCGCGGCAGTACAGTTCGAGGGCCTCTTCGGGCGCGACGCCGAACTTGTGAATCGTTTCGCCGGTGGAAATGTACGGGTGGGTTTCGGCCGCCACGTTGGGGTTGATGCGAATCGAGATCCCGGGGGGCTCGGGGGACGCCGCCCCGCGCACGCGGCTCTCGATCATTTCGAGTTCGCCCGCCGACTCGACGTTGAACATCAGTATCCGGGCGCGAAGCGCGGCGTCGATTTCGCTCGCTGTCTTGCCCACGCCGGAGAAGACCACCGCCCGCGGGTTCGCTCCCACGCGCTCGACCCGAGCGAGTTCGCCCCCCGATACAATGTCGAAGCCGGCGCCGGCCTCGCGCAGCAGCCTGAGAATCGCGAGGTTCGAATTCGCCTTCACCGAGTAGCAGACCAGGCAGGAAATGTCGCGGAAGCCATCGACGAGTCGCCGGAAATTCTCCAGAATTCGATTGCGGCTGTAGACGTAAGTGGGCGTGCCGAAGCGTTCAGCGATAGACTCGACGGGAACTTCTTCGCAGAAGAATCGGCCGTCGCGGTATTGGAAGGTTTCCATCGTTAGCCGGTTGCGTGCATGGGCGTTGAATCGCCGGTTCAGGCGCGCTCCTTCAGTCTCGCGACCGGCGATGACTAATGCGCCCGGAGCAGCACGAGGGTCTGATCGTCACGGCGCGGCCGCCCCTGCTCGAAGGCCGCGACTTGAGAGAAGACCGCTTCGATGATCTGTTCGACGGGCTCGTGGAAGTGCTCGCGGAGCAGGTTTTCGAGCCGCCGCGTGCCGAACTCTTCCTGAGCGGGGTCGTTGGCCTCCACAATCCCGTCCGAGAACATGGCCAGCAAGTCGCCCTTCTCGATGGTCAGCGTCACTTCCTGATAGTCGGAATGTTCGAGGAGTCCCAGTGGCACGCCCTCGGCGCGGATTGCATGACTCCGCCCCCGGCGCACCAGGATGGGAAGCGGCATCCCGGCGTTCGAGAGCCGCAGAGTTCTCGCTTTAGGCTCCCAGATACCGTAGGTCAGAGTGATGAAGTGGCCCTCGATTTTGCGTTCGAGCAGTGCCGCGTTCAGCCTTCGCAGCATGTCGGGCCCGCCGGGACGCTGGAGAGCGAGGCTGCGCATGATGCCGATGGCCATGGCGCCGTACAACGCGGCGGGAGCGCCCTTACCGCTGACGTCGCCAATGGCCAGGACGTGGCGTTCTTTGCCGTAAGGCAGGAAGTCGTAGAGATCCCCTCCCAGCTCGCGCGCCGGCTGGAAGCGGGTCGAGACCTCGAGGCCGGCAATCGTAGGATTCGGGGTGGGCATGAGGTGCATCTGGATCTCGCGCGCCCGCTCGAGGTCGCGCTCCAGGCGTGACTCGCTGCGTACCACGCGCTCGTAGAGCCGGGCGTTCTCGATGGCCACGGCGATCTGCGGCGCCAGCGTCGAGAAGATGCGCACGTGTTCCTCGGTAAAGTAGCCCAGCCGCGAGCTCTCGAGATCGACCACCCCGATCACCCGGTCGCGGTAGATCAGCGGAATGGCCATCTCCGAGCGAGTCTCGGGATTGAGCGGGATGTAGCGCGGGTCCTTGGTGACGTCGGGAACCACCACGGTCTGGCGCGCTTTCGCGGCGGCGCCCACAATGCCCTGTCCGAACGGCACGGTGTATTTTTCCGGTGTCCGCTCGTCCTGTTTGATCGAGATGACGGCGTTGAACGTCTGAGCCCGATCGTCGGCCAGCAGAATGCCGAAGCGGTGATAGTTGATCAGGCGCTTGGTGAGCGTCCCAATCTTGCGCAGCAGTTCTCGGAGCACCAGCACCGAACTGAGTTCGCGGCTGATCTCGTTCAAAAGCTGAAGCGCCTTGGCCTGGCGGACGCTGCGGCGATACAGCGCGGCGTTCTCGATGGCCGCCGCGATGCGGCCGCTCAGCAGTTCGAGCAGGTTCTGGTGCTGCTCGGTGAAGAAATCGGGCCAGGGCGCTGCGAGGTCCACTACTCCCACCACGCGGTTCTTGGCAATGAGCGGCACGGCCAGCTCGGAGCGAATCGAGGGCAGGGATTGGATGTAGCTCGGATCCTGGCGCACGTCGCCCACCCGCACCGAGCGGCGCGTCTGAGCGGCGCGCCCCACGATTCCCTCGCCCACCTTGATCCGCAGGTCGCGTACCTGGTTGGGATGTCCGATGCTGAAGCGCACTCGCAGCTCTTGCGTTTTCTCGGCGAGCAGGAAAATAGCGAACACCTCATAGTCGGCGGCGCGCTTCACCACTTCGGCAATGCGCACCATCAACTCGTCGAGGTCGAGCGTGGAATTCAGGCGTTCGCTCAGCTCGAGCAGCAGGCTCAGCAATTCGGTCAGCTCGAGCGGTCGCGCGGCGGTTTTGGACGTGTCGGGCATGGGTCCTGCCAGAATTCAGAAGTCAGGAATCAACAACGGAAAAGCGACTTCAAGCCTCGAGGCTGGCGGCCTCCGCCAGGATCGACAGGCTGGCGCTGGTCCCGAGGCGCGTGGCGCCGGCCTGGAGCATGCGCAAAGCGTCCGCCAGGCTGCGAATGCCACCCGCTGCCTTGATGCCCATGGCCGGGCCCACGGTGCGCCGCATCAATTGAACGTCGCTCTCCGTCGCGCCGTGCGGCCCGAAGCCCGTCGAAGTCTTGACGAAATCCGCTCCGGCGCGCTGCGCGATCTCACACGCGGCTACTTTCTGCGCGTCGGTGAGATATGCATTCTCAAGGATTACTTTTAAGATGGCACCGCCGGCGTGACAGGCTTCGGCCAGCGCGCGGATATCGGACTCGACGCGCCCGAGGTCACCCGACCGCATCGCGCCGACGTTCATGACCATGTCGATTTCCTGGGCGCCGGCAAGCATCGCCGCCTCGGCCTCAGCGCGCTTGGCGGCGGATGAGGTGGCGCCGAAAGGAAAGCCTGCCACGGTCGCGACGCGCACACCCGAGGCGCGCAGCTTCTGCACGGCTACCGGCACCCACGCCGGATTCACGCAGACCGCGGCAAAGCGCGCCTGCAAGGCCTCGTCGCAAAGGCGCTCGATCTGCGCCTGGGTCGCCTCGGGACGCAGCAGCGTGTGGTCCATCAGGGCTGCCAGGCTGCGGACGTCCTCGGTAAACCGGATGGCGTGCGGGTCGACAGTCACCGGTCCGGGATTGCGCGGGCAACCCTCGCAGACGTCCTCTTTAACGGCGGGCTTTGGCGCCGGCGAGGCATCGGGCGAGGAACCGACTTGGCGTACGACCTCGGCGCTGATCACCGCCACCAGCTCTTCCAGCTCGCGTCGATTCAGAACTTGCGTTTCCACCCTCACCTCCCGACGCCCTAAAAGGCCTGAGTTCGCCCGCTGCAGCGGACTTGAGCCCGGGTCATCGGCGTCGCAGCCCGGACTTCTGCGACGATTATTGCGACTGCAGGTTCGTATAGTCGGCCATTGTAACACACGGCTGCTCGGGCCTTGCGGCTTGCGTGCTTGTTCTACATGGACTCTTACGGTTTCGAGCGTCGCAGAAAACGCTCGCTGTGCCCTCATTCCTCCCGAATAATTCGGCAGTTTTTGCTTGACGCCGCGCACCCGAGCGTGCTAAGCTACCAGCGAGTTTACCCCAGAGTTGCACCGGAACCCTTATTAAGAAAAGTTGTGTCTCGAGGTGAAAAATAGTCGTCTCGCGAAGGTCATGCTCTCGATGGTGTGAAGGTGCTTCTCGCCCGCCGGTGTCGTGGAGCTTCGAACGCTGCTGCGGCTGGCTACCTTTTCTAACGGGCAGCGAGGAGTGACCTAGGAGCAAAGATTGGGGGTGTTTACCGACGTAAGTATCTGAAAACAAACAGGAACGAACTCCTTCCAGCGCGAGCGCAAAAGCTAACCTATTGGAAAGACAAGGCGAACGGCTGCGGCGGGCAAATTCTAGCCGGGTTCGCCAGAGGCTGGGCGCATCGGCCCACGCGCACTGAAATCCCGTCATGCTGATTCTGGCTTTTGACACGACGAGCGAGCACGGTGGCGTCTCCCTGCATCGCGACTTCGAGTGTTTGGCGAGCGCCGAGAGTCACGGCGAGGCCAACTATTCCGTCACACTTTTCCAGATGGTCGCTGGCCTGCTGAGCGGGACCAAGCTCGCATTGCACGACGTCGACTTGATCGCCGTCGCGACAGGGCCGGGATCGTTCACGGGGATTCGGGTTGGACTGGCGGCAGCGCAAGGATGGGGGCAGGCCATTGAGCGCCCGGTGTGCGGAGTGTCCGTGCTCGAAGCGATGGCGGAGTTGGCGCGTCCCGGAGCGGACTGGGCCGTGCCGATTCTGGACGCACGCCGTGGGGAGTTCTACCTCAGCTTCGTTCGTCGGCAGAATGCGGAGCGCGCGCGTGCAGGCGAGGCTGGCGGCGGCGACGCGCTTCAAGGTGCCGAGCAGGCTGATCGCCCGCCTGACGGCGTCCCGCAGCCGGGTTTGTTGCTGAACCGCGAGTCTGTGCGGACGTTGCTCGAGCGATTCGCGAACGGCCGGAGCGCCGGAGAGATGGTGTGTTGCGTGGCGCGCGAGTGGGACAGTGCGGCGCGGGGGCTACGCGTTGCGTTGCAGCCCGAATTCAACTGGCAGATTGTCGAAGGCTCGCTCACGGGAGCGATCGCGCGGCTGGCGTTGATCGCGCATCGCGAGGGCAGGGCCCAAACGCCGAGTCAGCTTGATGCTCTGTATTTGCGCCGCTCTGACGCTGAAATGCATTGGGAAGAAAATTGATGGGGGATTGCCGGGCTGAGCGCGGCAGCGACTGCGCTGTTGGGTACGCTCGTGACGTGTTCGAGGGACTTCTCAAAGGGCGTGGTGCGCCGCGGCGTGTGACCGTGGTGAAGATCAGAGACTACGAGGACCGAGACGGGTCCGCGATGCTGGCGATCCAGGCCGAGTCTCGCCAGGCCGCGCAATGGAGCGCGGAGGACTATCTGCGGCTCGCGGCCGATCCCGGAGGCCTGGTCCTGGTGGCGGAATTCGATCCGGTGCGAGCGATAGCGCCGCCCGGTAACATGAGAGTCGCGAGCGGTGTGACGGGCGCCGCGTCGCTCGACTCGGTTGCGGGGTTTGTGGCGTTTCATCGCGTGGGCGACGAGGCGGAACTGAGAAACCTGGCGGTGGCGGCCGGCTATCGTCGGCGGGGTATCGGCAGGCTTCTGGCGGCTGCCGGGCATCGCTGCCTGCTCGCGGCCGGTGTACGCCGCGTATACCTCGAGGTCCGAGCCTCCAATACTCCCGCTTTGTCGCTTTACTCATCCTTGGGCTACCTCACTGGTCCCATGCGCAGGGCCTACTATCGCGATCCGGAAGAAGACGCGCTCGTCCTGTCCTTGGTGCTCCGAACCGCTGCTTCCTAACGTGCCGACCCTCTTTCCGTCGACAAGCGTAGACAAAAGTGTGCCCGCAAGGCGACACTCGGCACCGCTCACGTTTTACTACTAAGTTAACTACATGTGAATATTTGTTATGCTTGGATATCCCCTTGACGTCTTATCGCCATTTGATTAATAGACTTAAACTTAAACCGTCTATTAACTATAACTGTACGTACAGTAGTAATAAAAATGAAGTAGCAGTTTAGAACTTCAGTTGCTATTATCTATGTGCTATACGAGTCGCCAACCGCACGATGGCGCTCGTGAAGGGGGAAGCAGTCGTGCTCGGAATACTGGCGTTACCGCTGTATCGCCACTGTTGACCCCCCATCGTACAGCTAGACCGTGATCGCTGGCAAGCTTAGGTTGATTGGTCGAGAAGGGGGAACTCTAGTGGACACGAAACGTCTTCAAACCTCGCGCAAAAGGTTATACCGACGGCTGGTGGCCGCGCTCGGCCTGTGGTTCAGCCTCGCTCTCTTTCTGATGGCCGCCACGAGCCTGAGGCGATTCACGACTCCGGCCGTGACGGTTGACGATATGGCGCCTGCGGCCGCCCCGAACCAGATCGACGCGCGGACGGCTCCGGACACGCGCTCGGCGTCAACTCAAGAACGAAACTGGGCAGACAAAACTGCAAAAGCGGCTAAGCAGGGAACGGCTGATGCCAACTCCGCCCCACCGGCTCAACCACAAAAATCGTCGCTGCGCTCTGACGCAGGAGCCGCGCCAAGTTCGACGGTTCGAGTGGCGGAGGCTTACGGCCGCCTGCCTCTTAGCTTCGAGTCCAACCAAGGGCAGACTGACCGGCCGGTGAAGTTTCTGGCTCACGGCAGCGGCTACACGCTTTTCCTGACCGACCACGAAGCGGTCCTCACGCTCCAGGCGAAGAAAAAGCCCGAAGACAAGAAAGCCGAGAGCAGTCTTGAAGCTCGCAATGCCGGTGCCTTGGTGCGTTTCGCGGCGGTGACCCATCGTCAGCCAGGCCGCGAAGCTGCGACCACCAACGTGCTGCGCATGAACCTCGTCGCGGCGAATCCTTCACCCGAGGTGGTAGGCGCTGAACTGCTCCCCGGCCGCAGCAACTATTTCGTGGGCAAGGACTCGAGCCAATGGCACACCGATGTCCCGACCTACGCCAAGGTGCGCTACCAGAACGTGTATCCGGGCGTTGACCTGATCTACTACGGCAATCAGCGTCAGCTCGAATACGACTTTGTTGTGGCCCCGGGCGCTGATCCCAAGGCGATCAAGCTGAGCGTGGCGGGCGCATCGAAGCCGCTGGCCGTCGACGCTGATGGGAATCTTGTTGTGCACCTCAGCGACGGCGAGGTTCGCTTCCACAAGCCGGTGGTCTATCAGAAACAGGCGAGCGGCGACGCGTCAGACCGGCGGTTCGTCGACGGACGCTTTGTCGTGAAGCACCAGAACCTGGTTGCGTTCCAGCTCGGCGCTTACGACCGGTCGCGTCCGCTGGTCATCGACCCGACACTGAGTTATTCGACATATCTGGGAGGCAGTGGTTTCGACGCAGTAAACGCCATCGCGGTTGATTCGAGTGGCGACGCCTATGTGGCGGGGATCACTACTTCGACGGACTTTCCGGGTCCGGCGACCAGTCTCTGTGGCGCCTCGTCGGCATGCGGAACGGCCAACAGCACTGGATTCTTTGACAGCTTCGTGGCCGAGTTGAATCCGGGTGGCACGGCGCTCGTCTACTCCACTTACCTGGGAGGCAGTGGCGACGACACCGCGCAGGGCATCGCCGTGGACGGCTCAGGCAATGCCTACGTCACGGGAAACACGGGCTCGCCGGACTTTCCCCAGGTTCAGGCAATCGCGGCCGCTTGCGTTGGTGGCTGTACCTCCGCGACTCCCGTGAACGCCTTTGTCACCGAGATTGGCGCCGGGGGCAGCTCAATCGTCTACTCGACTCGTCTGGGGGGCAGCACCTCAGACAGTGGCCAGGGTATTGCCGTCGACTCCAGCGGCAATGCGTATGTTGCCGGGTTGACCGAGTCGGCGGATTTCCCTTCAGTAAATCAGACGAGTGGCACCTGCGTGGGAGCATGCACCACGGCCACAAAGGGTACGACGGATAGCGGGTTCGTTGCTGAAATCAAGGCCGGTAGTCCGAGCCCAGCGCTTGCCTTTTCAAGCTTGCTGGGAGGCAGCGGCTCAGACATGGTCTTTGGAGTCGCCCTCGATCCTTCGCTGAACATCTATGTGACTGGAATTACGAGGTCGGCTGACTTTCCCATAAAGAACCCGATTGCCGCAGCGTGTATGCCGCCCGCGACCTGCGGTACCGGGGCGGGTGATGACGCTTTTGTGACCGAGCTGACGGCGGGCGGCTCATCGCTTCAGTTCTCGACCTACCTCGGCGGCAGCGGTACCGACGACGCTTTCGCCATCGCCGTCGATTCCTCGAGCGCCGTCTATGTGACGGGCGCCACGAGTTCGACTGACTTCCCCAAGGCGGGTACCGTGACGGGCGCTTGCTCTGGGAAGTGCGGCACCGGCATGTTCAACGCCTTCGTCACCAAGCTGAGGACGGATGGTCCGGGCTTGGTCTATTCCACTTACTTGGGCGGAAGCATTATGGACCAGGGTGACGGGATCGCAGTGGATTCGTCCGGTGATGCGACAGTGACCGGCATGACCATGTCGAAGGATTTCCCCACCGCCAGCCCGGTCACCGGCGCTTGTGTTGGAACTTGTGGCACTGGCGCCACCCTCGACGCCTTCGTCACGCAAGTGAACGGAGCCGGCACGGGGCTCAGCTACTCGACGTACATTGGCGGCAGCGATGTCGATGCAGGCTTTGCCGTCGCGCTGGATTCGTTGGGCAATGCCTACGTGGCGGGTCAAACGTCGTCGACCGACTTCAAAACGACGACCGCCGCCTTTCAGACGGCTTGCGGCACCGACGGGAAGTGTAACGGCGGAAATGCCGACGGCTTTGTGACCAAAATCGCGGCCGGGCCTGTCGTAAGCCTGTCGGGAGCCAGCCTGACTTTCCGTAGCACTCAATTGGGTACGACAAGCGCGTCCCAGAACGTTACATTAACCAATACGGGCAGCGCCGCGCTGAACCTTACCAGTATTACTGCGAGCGGTGACTTTGTCCTGGTCAGCACCGCCACTTCCTGCCCCTACACGGGCGGGAGCGTCGGCGTCTCCGGAACGTGCACAATCGATGTCGGCTTCAAGCCCACAGCACTGGGCGCGCGAGCCGGGTCCGTAAGCATCACGGACAACGCACCCGGGACGCCGCAATCGGTCAGCTTGTCGGGGACCGGAATCGATACCATCGCGCCGACGGTTACCATTTTGGCGAACCCCACCACCATCCGGAATCGCAACGGCGCGCTGATTCCGGTGGTCGTATCAGGCAGCATCACCGATAGCGGGTCGGGCGTGAATGCGAGTACGGCGGCTTTCAACGTGGTCGACGAGTACGGATTGGTGCAGCCGAGCGGCGCGGTGACACTGGGAGCGGGCGGCAGCTATTCGTTCAACGTGATGCTACAGGCCTCGAGGCAGGGCAGCGATGCCGACGGTCGGCAGTACACGATCACGGTCAGCGCCAAGGACAACGCAGGTAACCTCGGTACCGTTTCGACGGTGGTGACGGTCCTGCACGACAACTGAAGGAGATCGTGAGTTGCCTCTCCTCGCAACCCTCCAGTGTTGGGGTTAGGGCGCACGGTCTAAACGGCAGCATAGTTGAGGTGCTGACGTTTAATGAGGAGAGTGGTTAACACGGGAGGGCCCTTCGGGACTCTCCCGTGCCGTGCGAATCACCAAGTTTGCTCCGGGGACCGCGGGTGCGCCACCCCGCAGAGGCGGCCTTGGGAGGGGCTGCCCCTCCCCGGAGTTTTAAGTTTGACTGTTCGAGCTTCCGTCCCCCACCACCCATGAGCAGTGGGGAATCACAAGTTCCCCACTGCCCCTCCACTTCCGCCTTGAACACCCCAGAGCCTTGTGCTAGTCTTCTTGGAGGACGATACCAGTGGAGGAGGTGACACGCCCGTGAGCACTCCTACCGCGGCCATCCGGGAGCAATTGATGGCCAGCGATCCTGAATATCAGCGCCTCAGTCAAGAACACGCCCGGTACGCATCCCAGCTCGACCGATTGGCCTCAAAACGATATTTGAATGAAGCAGATCAGGTGGAAGAGGTCCGCCTGAAGAAGTTGAAGCTGCGCGTCAAGGACCAGATGGAGATGCTGCTGGTCCAGCGTTTGCGTTCGGAATAGGGGACGGGTACCGGTTGCTCTCAATCGCGGGCGGCTCTTTGGTCGTGGCGACAGTGTGTCCGCTGGCGAGAAGGAGATGGTAGCGTCGGCACCGCTGTAGTGGGACGTCGTCCTGATGGCCCTGGGGGGAAATGGTCAAGGAGGGGTATTGGTACGGACTGCCGCTGCTCCTGGTGTCGGGCGGGCTGCTGGGGCTGAAGCTCTACGCATTCGCCCTGGGCTTTCTGATTCTGGCCTTATTCGTCCTTAACTTTTTTCGCGACCCCAAACGTCCGATCCCTTCCGTCCCCGGGGCCATCGTCTCTCCTGCCGACGGGCGCGTGGTCGAAATTGTGGACGAGACCTTCGAAGGCCGGCGTTTTCAGCGCCTCAGCATTTTCATGTCTCCGCTCGACGTGCACGTGAATCGCTCGCCCGTCGCGGGTACGATCCGGCTGGTGCGCTATCAGAAGGGGAAGTTTCGCATCGCGTCGGCGAGCGAGGCTTCGATCGAGAACGAGCAGAACGTCTTCAGCGTGGAAGGACCCGGGGGGATCGTGATCGTCAAGCAGATTGCTGGTTTGCTGGCGCGGCGTATCGTATTCTGGAAGCGGCCAGGAGATGAACTCGCGCGCGGAGAGCGGGTGGGACTCATCAAATTCGGATCGCGCGTCGATCTGCTGGTCGGGCCCGGAATCGAGTGGCGGGTGAAAGTGGGGGACCACGTCCGGGCGGGGAGCAGCATCCTTGGAATCGGCGGACCTGATGCCTGAGTCGCCGCGAAGACGCGGACCCGTGCGGCGCGGCCTCTACGTGCTGCCCAGCCTGTTCACGGTGGGCACGCTGATCTGCGGCTACTACGCCATCCTCGCGACGCTCCACGGCACCCAAATGCTGGCTCAGGGCATGAGCGCGGATTTGGCGCTCATCGCCTTTGACAGCGCCGCCAAAACCATCGGCTATGCTGTCGTCTTTGACGGTCTCGACGGGCGCATCGCCCGCCTCACCAACTCGACTTCCGACTTCGGTCGCGAGTTTGATTCCCTGGCCGACGTTATCACCTTCGGGGTCGCGCCGGCCTTCCTGGCCTTTGCCTGGGGCATTCGTCCGGTCCAAGAGATCTCAGGGACGATGCTCGTCCAGCATCTGCGCGATGCCGGCTGGGTTGCGACCTTTGCCTTCGTAATCTGCGGGGCGGCGCGCTTGGCGCGCTTCAACATTCAGACCGTGCGGCCGGCCGGCGACCGGCGGTATTTCGTCGGGTTGCCGATCCCAGCCGGCGCGGGAGTGGTGGCAGCAGTGGTGCACTGGGCCAAATACCCGGTGAACGAGTGGGTCTACGCCATCGTCTGGCTGGTCATCGTGGTCCTGCTGGCTTTTCTGATGGTTAGCCGCATGCGGTACTATAGTTTCAAGACGCTCGACCTGCGCCGGCCGCGCTCCTACCTGCTGATCGTGCTCATTGGTGTGGTTCTCTATTTGGTCGTCGAGTTCTCCGAGCCCGTCCTGCTGACTATTGCCGTGACCTACGCGCTCTCCGGTCCCATCATGCGGCTCACGTCGAAGATCCGGCCGCATCCTCCCGCACCCAAAGAGGTCCACGCGGCATGAAGCTCTCGACGCCCGGATACCGGGTGGTGGTGTCGGGCGCTTCCTCGCTACTCGGCAAGGAACTCCTCACCGTTCTCGCGGAGCGCAAGTTTCCCGTGTCTCAATTGATGACGCCGGGCGACGAGGCCGTGGCCGAGGAAGATCTTGACCTCCCGATCCTCGATCTGGTCGGCGGGCATCAGGAAGACAGCGAGGAAGCAACTCCTGATGCGGCTGCCGCTGCTGTGCCGGACGAGAATCAGGTCGACATCGTTTTCCACGCCAGCCGGGGCGTCCGGCCACCTGCTTCGCCCGTCGTCCCAGGCCGCGACGAGCCGGTGGTTATCGAACTGGGTGGGGACCTGGCGTCGGCAGCGGCCGAGGGACCAGTTCGTGCCCCCGACGAGGTCGTGAGCATCCCGTTCCTCGACCGCGAACTGGCGCCCGAGCATCACGTCCGCGCGGCGCGGCGCTACGTTTCGGCGCATCCGGGAGCGATCATCATCGGCAGCGTCCTACTACGGCTTGGGGCGCGCTTTCCGATCCGCGCGGCGACCGCCCAAGTGTTCGGCCCGGCTTCGGAGATCGGTCCCAAGGGGATCGAGGAACTCCAGAAGCAGACCCTCAGTCTTCTGAGCTTCCAGAAGATTCCGCAAGCGGTGTTCGGCGCGCAGCTTGCGTTCAATCTGCTGCCGCGCCTCGGCCGAACGCGCCGCGGCGGACCTGCAGTCTACCGAGACGATCTCACGGACCTCGACAGCCGCGTCCGAAACCATCTGCGGACCTACCTGGCCGGGCGGGCGCCGTTGCCGGCTCTGCGCGTGGTGCAGGCGCCCGTGTTCTATTCCATGACGGTTTCGCTTTACGTCGAGATCGAGCCGGCGGTCGACCTGCCGTCGGTGACCCAGGCTCTCGCTGGCGGACGCGTTCAGGTGGTCCGGTTCTCCGATCAGGCTCCTTCGCAGGTTGATGTGGCGGGAACGGAGAATATCGTGGTTGACGCTCTCGCGGCTGATGCTGACCATCCCACCGGCGTCTGGCTCTGGGCTACTGCCGACAACCTGCGGCTCGCGGCCGTCAATGCGGTCGAGATCGCCGAGAGCCTCAACGAGCAGGGGCTGCCGCCGAGCCACTGAACGAGCGAACCCTGCATCGAAGTGCGAGAACCGGATGGCCAACCAAGGAAATGCCGAAAGCGTCCTCGTGCCGGCCCCGAACCGCTGGCGCCAGGGCCTCGCGCTCTTGCTGATCACGGGCGCCCTCGGCGTCGCGCCTTTCGCCTGCGGCTATCACGTGGCGGGACGCGGTGATCGTCTGCCGCCTGACGTGAAGACGATCGCGGTGCCGATCTTCGCCAACCAGACCAGCCGCTTCCGGATCGAGCAGACGATGACGCAGGCGGTGACGCGCGAGTTCATCGAGCGAACCCGGTTCCATATCACACCCGATCCGGCGGGGGCTGACGCCGTGCTCAAGGGAGCGGTGAAGGATGTGCGCTCGGGTGTGGTGGCCTTCGACCTCAACACCGGTCGTGCCACCGCCTTGCAAATCCAAGTGACGGCCAACGTCGAGCTCATCGATCTCCATACCAAGAAGGTTCTGTTCACGAATCCCAATTACATTTTTCGGGAAGAGTACCAGGTGAGCCAGAGTTCCGCGAATCTGTTTGAAGAAGACCAGCCGGCGCTGGATCGGCTGTCGCGCGACCTGGCGCACACGCTGGTGACAGAAATCCTGGAAAACTTCTAAGCTGATAGCGCCACTTAATCGACGATGGGCGAACAGCACGGAGTGCGGACCGGCTTGGGCTCCATCGCCTCGACGCGCGTCAGGTTCGGGTCGTAGAGGTTGAGCTGCCACTTGCCGTCGCGGCCGATCTGCGGCGGCTGCGGCTTGTAGCCTCGCTCCGTGACGGTCTGGTAGGCGTCGGCCACGCTCGGCACGCCCAGCGCCAGGTGATGCATGACGCCGAGCGAGCGCGGCGAGGGATTGTGCGCGTTCAGCATGTACTCCAGCCAGTCGGTGCCTTCCGGCACTCGCATATCCACCCAGTCGGTCCGGTCATCGGTCATGCCGCCGTGCCACGTCTCGTGGAATCCGAGGATATCCTTGTAGAAGCGGTCGGCAGCGGCGCGATCCTTCACCGTGACGCCCACGTGGATCATGCGCTTCGAGATTCGCGTGGCCGGCAGGGACTTGCCGAAGTTGCGGGTATGCAGGGAGCCTGGCATGTACTCGACGAACTCGACCGTGTGGCCGTCGGGGTCGGTCACCTCGAAGCTCAGGTTGCCGTCGAGGCCGGGACTGAGCTTGTCGGGAACTTTGATGCCGCGGGCGGCGAGGTAATCGCGAAGCTGCTGCGCGCTCGTGGTCTCAAAGGCAATGTGCGACAGGCGGTCCTCGGTGGGACTCTTCAGTTCGGGGAAGACTTCGATGTACTGGTGATCGTTGACCTTGAAGTAGGTCAACATCAGTCCGCTGCCGTCCGGCTTGTCGAGGCTGAAGGCGTCCGCGAATCCCAGAACACCGGTATAGAATTTGCGCGCCGCGGCTACATCGTCGGTCCTGAGGCCGATGTGCGCGATCCCCAGAATCGGCGGGCGCTGTGGTTCGGGTGGCGAGGCATGCGCCGGCCGAGGTGCGCCCACGCGCAGCCCGATGAAAACGCTCGCCGCCACGATCAGGGCCGCGATCCACAGATTGTGCGCATTGCGCTGATTCAGGGAGTTGGCTGCCATCGTTTTACGCTCTCACTTCTGGGTAATCTGCGGATTCAGATGTTCCCGCGCTTCATCTCGCCCATCAGATAATCTGTGGAGCGCACCGCGAGGGCCATGATGGTGAGCGTGGGATTCTGGCACGCGGTTGAAGTGAATCCCGCGCCGTCCATGACGAACAGGTTCTTGACGTCGTGCGACTGCTGGAATTGGCTGAGCACCGACTTCTTGGGGTCGTTACCCATGCGCGCGATGCCCACCTCGTGGATCCCCAGTCCCGGCTCGCGATCGTGAACCGTGTAAGGCTTGATGGTTTTCGCGCCCGCCGCTTCCATCATCTGCGTCGCCGTGTCGGCCATGGCGTCGATGAGCGCGTGCTCGTTTTCGCCGTACTTCATGTGAATGCGCAGCACCGGAATGCCGTAAACGTCCTTGACGCCAGGGTCGAGCTCGACGTAATTATTCCAGTCCGGCAGGCACTCGCCGAACCCGCGCAGCAGCATTCGGGACGGCTGGTCGTCCATCAAAGCCCTTTTGAACGGCTCTCCGAAGCCTGCTGCCTTATAGTTGGGCTGGGGATCGTCGCCCCAGGTCTGAAAACCGAAGCCGCGCAGATATTTTGATTTCGGGCCGCCGGGCAGGTTCTGAAAGCGGGGAACGTAGATACCTCCCGGACGATTCGGGCCGTCGATCTGAGGCTTGACGGGCAATTGTGGAAACTCGCCCAGCGCGCCGCCCCCCATCCAGACGTGATCCATGAGGTAGTGGCCGAGGACGCCGGAGGAGTTGGCGAGTCCGTTGGGATACTGCGAACTAGCGGAGTTGAACAGAATCCGCACTGACTCGAGGGACTGCGCGCACAGTACCACGGCGCGTCCGTACACTTCATGCGGCTCGCGAGTGTTGCGGTCGATGTAGAGCACACCGCTGGCGCGGTTCGACCCTGAGTCCATCAGGACCTTGTATGCCATGGCATCGGGAATGAGCGTGCAGCGCCCGGTGGTCACCGCGTCAGCGACCGTCGTGAAGGCGGAGTTGAAATAGGAGTGCGTGACGCAACCACGGCTGCAAGGCCCACAATAGTGGCAAGGAGCGCGGCCATTGACCGAGCGCGTGAGGTTGGCGAGGCGGCCTTGGGTGAGCGTCCAGCCGAGTTTCTCCTTCATCCGGTTCCGGACCAGCGTCTCGACGCAGGTGAAGTTCATCGCCGGCTGGAACTTGCCATCGGGGAGCTGCGCGAGACCCTCGGGGAGGCCTTCGATGCCAACGTATTCTTCGACGAGGTCGTAGTAAGGCTCGACGTCCTTGTAGCTGAGCGGCCAGTCTTCGCCGTAGCCATCGTGCGAAGCAGCCTTGAAGTCGAGATCGCTGAAGCGGTAGCTGTGGCGGCCCCAGAGGTTGGTGCGCCCGCCGGTCACACGCACGCGTCCCACCCACTGGAACGGCATCCCAGGAGAGGTGGTGTACGGCTCCTCAAGGTCGTTCGCGACCCAGCCTAGTGTGGACTCATGGCAGCTTCCTGCTTGAATCGGACGAGTCTTGGTATAGAGGTTCCAGGCGCGATTGCGGTACTTGTATTTGAAGTCGGGCTCGTGCTCGGTGAAGTTGCTGTCGGATTGCCGCCGTCCGGCGTCCACCAGCGCAACCTTCAGCCCTGCCTCCGACAGCCGCTTGCAGGCCCAGCCTCCGGAGGCGCCTGAGCCGACCACGACGACGTCATACGGCTCGCCACTCATACCAATCCAATCGGCAGATTACGCCGATGGCGCAGATTTAGAAGAACGTGCGGAGCAAGCCGTGCTGCTCTCGTCGGCCGCAACTTCACGATCGTTCTCTTTCTGTCTTCAAAATCTGTGTAATCTGCGCAATCTGCGGATTCAGACGTTGCCCTTCTTCATCTCGCTCATCAGGTAATCGCACGAGCGCACGCACAGCGCCATGATCGTCAGCGTCGGATTCTGGCAAGCGGTCGAGGTGAATCCCGCGCCATCACATACGAAGAGGTTCTTGACGTCGTGGGACTGCTGGAACTGGTTGAGCACCGACTTCTTCGGGTCGTCGCCCATGCGCGCGATGCCGACCTCGTGGATCGCCCAGCCCGGCGCTGAAGCGTTCGCATCCTTCCTCACATTCTTGGCGCCTGCCGCCTCGAGCATTTCGGCGGCATCGTCCGCCATCGCCTTGACGAGCGCCAGCTCGTTTTCTCCGTAGGTCATGTGGATGCGCAACACGGGAATCCCGAATGTGTCGACCACGCTCGGGTCGATCTCCACGTAGTTGTCCCAGCGCGCCAGGCACTCCCCGAATCCGCCGAGGCCGATGCCGGTCATGCGGTCGAGCAGTCCCTTCTTGAACGCCGCGCCAAAGCCCGGCGCGTCGAAGTTGAATCCGACACCGCCTCCGCCCTGATATCCGTAGCCGCGCAGGAACTTCGAGCGCGGCCCGTTGTGCGTGTTGCGGAAGCGGATGACGTAGATGCCGTCGGGACGGTTCGGCCCGTTCACGTCGCGCTTCTCACCGAGATCCGCCAGCTCGCCGCCGGCCCCGCCGCCCGTGATGTGGTCCATCAGGTAGTGGCCGAGGATGCCGCTCGAGTTCCCGAGTCCGTTGGGATACTGCGTGTTGGCCGAATTGAAAAGGATGCGCACGGATTCGAGGGACTGCGCACACAGCACCACCACCTTGCCGTACACTTCTTTCGGCTGGCGCGTCACCCGGTCGATATAGAGCAGTCCTTTAGCGCGATTGGATCCCGAATCCATCAGCACCTTGTACGCCATGGCGTTTGGAATCAGGGTGCAGTTGCCGGACTTCAAGGCGTCGGCCACGGTGGTGAAGGCGGAATTGAAGTAGGAGTGGGTCACGCAGCCGCGCTCGCAGGGGCCGCAGTAGTGGCACGGCGCGCGCCCGTTGATCGGCTTGGTGATATTGGCGGAGCGGCCCAGCGTCACCGTCCGGCCCAGCTTCTCCTTCACCTTGTTGCGCAGCAGGACTTCCGAGCAAGTGAGCCCCATGGGAGGATGGAACTTGCCGTCGGGCAGCTCGTAGACGCCCTCGGAAATTCCGGTGATCCCGACGTATTCCTCGACGATGTCGTAATAGGGGGCAAGGTCCTTGTAGCTGAGCGGCCAGTCCTCGCCGTAGCCATCGTGCGATGCGGCCTTGAAATCGAGGTCGCTGAGGCGGTAGCTCTGCCGGCCCCAGACGTTGGTTCGTCCGCCGGTCACGCGCAGCCGCCCTTGCCAACTGAACGGCATGTCCTTGGGCGTGGTAAACGGTTCGTCGAGGTCATTCGCGAACCAGTCGTAGTTGTACTCCATGCAGGCGTAGCAGTCTTTTTGGATGGGGCGAGTCTTTTTGATGACCTCCGGTGCGCGGTCGCGGTACTTGAGCTCGAACGCGGGTTTGTGCTCGGTGAAGTTCGCGTCGGACTGAGAACGTCCGCAATCGACGAGCGCCACCTTCAGGCCGGCTTCCGAGAGACGCTTCGCCGCCCACCCGCCTGACGCGCCCGAGCCTACGACGAGAGCCTCGAACGTTCGCCCCGCCGGATCATCCATTACGTCACCTCGTTGAAACTTGTCGCTCTAGCCACAGAGGCACCGAGCCACAGAGAAGAGCCCTTATCATGTTTCAGTTCGTCCTCGTTTGCATCTCTTATTTCTGTGTCTCAGTGTCTCCGTGGCTGGCCTGGTCCTCAGATGTTGCCCCGCTTCATCTCGCCCATCAGGTAATCGCAAGAGCGTACGGCGAGCGCCATGATGGTCAGCGTCGGATTCTGGCAGGCGCTCGAGACAAAGCACGAGCCGTCCATGACGAACAGGTTCTTCACGTCGTGCGTCTGTTCGAACTGGTTGAGCACCGACTTCTTGGGATCTCTGCCCATGCGCGCGATGCCCACTTCGTGGATTGCCCAGCCCGGCTTGCGGTCGGGAATCGTGTAGGGCCGGATGTTCTTGGCGCCTGCCGCTTCCATCATCTGGACGGCTGATTCCGCCATGTCGGGAATCATGGCTTCCTCGTTTTCGGCGTACTTCATGTGAATGCGCACTGCCGGGATACCGTACGTGTCAACCAGGCCGCTGGGATCGATTTCCACGTAGTTGTCCCAGCGCGCCAGGCACTCGCCGAATCCCGCCAGGCGAACGCTCGTCACCGGGTCCAGAACCTGTTTCTTGAAGGCCTCGCCGAAGCCCGGCGCGTCTAGCTTGAAGCTCGTGGCGCCGCCGCCCTGAAAGCCGTAGCCGCGCAAGAACTTCGAGCGCGGGCCGTTGTGCGTGTTGCGGAAGCGGATCACGTAGATGCCGTCCGGCCGGTGGGGCGCGCTCATACTCGCCTTATCGCCAAGCTCCGGGAACTCGCCGAACGCGCCGCCCGCGACCCAGAGGTGATCCATGAGGTAATGGCCCAGTGCGCCTGACGAGTTCGCGAGCCCGCTCGGATACTGCGTGCTGGCTGAGTTGAAAAGGATGCGCACCGATTCGAGCGACTGCGCGCAGAGCACCACCACCTTGCCGTACACCTCTTTCGGCTGGCGCGTCACGCGGTCGATATACAGCAGCCCCTGGGCGCGATTGGATCCCGAGTCCATCAGCACCTTGTACGCCATAGCGTTCGAAATCAGAGTGCAGTTGCCGGACTTCAAGGCGTCGGCCACGGTGGTGAAGGCGGAGTTGAAGTAGGAGTGGGTCACGCAGCCGCGCTCGCAGGGGCCGCAGTAGTGGCAGGGTGGGCGCCCATTGATGGACTTGGTGAGATTGGCGGAGCGCCCGAGCGTTGCTGTCCAGCCCAGCTTCTCTTTCACTCGATTGCGGAAGAGCGTCTCGGCGCAGGTCAGTCCCATAGGCGGATGGAACTTGCCATCGGGCAGCTCGTAGACGCCCTCGGAGATTCCAGTGATGCCGACGTATTCCTCGACGAGGTCGTAATAGGGGGCGAGGTCCTTGTAACTCACCGGCCAATCCTCGTCGTAGCCATCGTGCGATGCGGCCTTGAGGTCCAGGTCGCTCAGCCGGTAGCTCTGCCGCCCCCAGACGTTGGTGCGCCCACCAGTGATTCGCATGCGCCCCTGCCAACTGAAGTCCATGCCGGGCGCGGTGGTGTAAGGCTCATCGAGGTCATTGGCGAACCAGTTGTAGTTGTACTCCATGCAGGCGTAGCAGTCTTTCTGCCTGGGGCGGGTCTTGCGGATAACGTCCGGTGCACGATTGCGATATTTCAGTTCGAAGTCGGCCTTGTGCTCGGTGAAGTTCGCGTCGGACTGCGGGCGTCCGGCCTCGACCAGCGCGACCTTCAGCCCGGATTCCGCCAGGCGCTTGGCCGCCCAGCCTCCCGACGCGCCCGAGCCCACCACCAGCACGTCGAACTGCTGACCACTCATGCGAACTCTCCCCTGCGTAATCTGCGGATCAGACGTTGCCGCGCTTCATCTCGCCCATCAGATAGTCCATGGAGCGGACACACAGCGTCATGATGGTCAAGGTCGGATTCTGGTTGGCCGAGGAGACAAACGCCGCGCCGTCACAAACGAACAGGTTCTTCACGTCATGCGACTGTTCGAACTGGTTGAGCACCGACCTCTTGGGATCGTCACCCATGCGCGCGATGCCCAACTCATGGATCGCCCAGCCGGGCGTGGACGGCCGCGCATGCGTGTGAACATTTTTGGCGCCCGCAGCTTCGAGCATCTCGCCCGCTGACTCCGCCATGTCTTTCACCATGTTCGTCTCGTTTTCGCCGTAGGTCATGTGAATGCGCAGTACCGGGATGCCGAACGCATCCATCACGTTGGGGTCGATTTCGACATGATTGTCCCAGCGCGCCAGGCATTCTCCGAATCCGCCGATGCCGAGGGAGGCGTGGCCGGGCTCGCGCATCGCCTTCTTGAACGCCTCGCCGAAGCCCGGCGCGTAGAACCGGAATCCGCCGCCGCCCCCGCCTTCGTAGCCGTAACCGCGAACAAAATTCTTGGAGCGCGCCACGCCGGGGATATTGCGGAAGCGGACCAGGTAAACACCGGCCGGGCTGTGCGGACCATTGATATTCGGGTGGGAGGGCAAGTCAGGGAACTGGCCATTCCCGCCGCCGCCCATGATGTGGTCCATCAGGTAGTGGCCGAGCACGCCCGAGGAATTAGCGAGTCCGTTTGGATATTGGCTGTTCGCGGAATTCAAGAGGATGCGGACCGACTCGAGCGACTGCGCGCAGAGCACCACGGCGCGCGCGTAGACTTCCTTGGGCTGGCGGGTGATGCGGTCGATATAGAGGACGCCCTTGGCGCGGTTGCGATCCGAGTCCATCAGCACCTTGTACGCCATGGCGTTCGCGATGTGCGTGCAGTTGCCGGACTTCAAGGCGTCGGCCACGGTGGTGAAGGCGGAGTTGAAGTAGGAGTGGGTAACGCAGCCGCGCTCGCAGGGGCCGCAATAGTGGCACGGCGCGCGGCCGTTGATGCCGCGCGTGATGTTGGCGCTGCGCGAGGGGGTCAGGACGCGGCCCATCTTCTCCTTGACGCGCGTGCGGAATTGCATCTCAGGACAGGTGAGCGGAATAGCGGGCTGGAACTTGCCGTCCGGGAGTTGGGCGACGCCTTCGGCTTGCCCGCAGATGCCGACGTAGGGCTCGACGATGTCGTAATACGGCGCGAGGTCCTTGTAGCTGATCGGCCAGTCGTCGCCGTAGCCGTCGTGCGACGCGGCCTTCAGGTCGAGATCGCTCAGCCGCAGACTCACTCTTCCCCAGACGTTGGTACGCCCGCCCGTCACTCGCAGCCGGCCCTGCCAGCTAAACGGCATGTCCTTGGGTGTGGTGTAGGGCTCTTCCAGGTCGTTCGCGAACCAGTCGTAGTTGTACTCCATGCAGGCGTAGCAGTCTTTCTGCACGGGCCGCGTCTTGCGGATGAGGTCGTGCGCGCGGTCGCGGTACTTGAGCTCGAAGGCGGGCTTGTGCTCGCTGAAGTTCGCGTCCGACTGCTTACGTCCGCAGTCGACCAGCGCGACCTTGACTCCGGCCTCGGACAGGCGTTTGCACGCCCAGCCACCCGAGGCGCCCGAGCCTACCACGATCACATCGTACTGCTGCTTGCTCATGCCAAACCCTCCCCAACATCAGTCCAGCAGATTCACACGTTGCCCTTCTTCATCTCACCCATCAGATAATCCATGGAGCGGACGCAGAGTGTCATGATGGTCAGCGTGGGATTCTGGCAGGCGGTTGACGCAAAGCCCGCCGCGTCGCACACAAAGAGGTTCTTCACGTCGTGCGTCTGTTGGAACTGGTTGAGCACCGACTTCTTGGGATCGCTGCCCATGCGCGCGATACCGACCTCGTGGATGGCGTAGCCTGGAATCCGGTCCGGCACCACGAACGGCCGGATGTTCTTGGCACCCGCCGCTTCGAGCATCTTGACGGCGGAGTCCTGCATGTCGTAGCACATGGCGCGCTCGTTCTCGCCGTAGGTCATGTGAACGTTCAAGACGGGAATGCCGAAGGTGTCAACCACGCTAGGATTGATCTCCACGTAGTTGTCCCAGCGCGGCAGGCATTCGCCGAAGCCGGCCATGCCCACGCTGGTCACCGGGTCCGTCAGGCCTTTCTTGAACGCCGCACCGAAGCCCTTGGCGTCCCAGTTGAAGTCGGTGCCACCGCCGCCTTCGTAGCCAAAGCCGCGGATGAAGTTCTTGGAGCGCGGGACGCCGGCGATGTTGCGAAAGCGGGCGATGTAGATGCCGCAGGGACGTTGCGGGCCGTTGATGTCAAGCTTGCCTGGCTGGTCCGGGAATTCGCCCATGCCGCCGCCACCGCACCAGACGTGGTCCATCAGGTAATGGCCGAGGACGCCCGAGGAGTTGGCGAGTCCGTTCGGGTATTGGGTGTTCGCCGAGTTCAAGAGGATGCGCACTGACTCGAGTGATTGCGCGCAGAGCACCACGGCGCGGGCGTAGACTTCGCGCGGCTGGTGGCTGATGCGGTCGATATAGAGGACGCCCTTGGCGCGGTTCCGATCGCCATCCATCAGCACTTTGTATCCCATGGCGTTCGGGATGTACGTGCAGTTGCCGGTCTTGAGCGCGTCGGCTACGGTGGTGAAGGCGGAATTGAAATAGGAGTGTGTGATGCAGCCGCGGTCGCAAGGGCCGCAATAGTGGCAAGCGAGGCGTCCGTTGATCGGCCGGGTGATGTTGGCGGTGCGCGTCGGCGTCACCGTCCAGCCGAGTTTCTCCTTCACGCTAGTGCGCAGCTTCAGCTCGCCGCAGGTCAGTCCCATGTCAGGCTGGAAATTACCGTCCGGCAGATGCGGCAGTCCCTCGGCGCGCCCCGCGACGCCGACGTAGCCTTCGACCAGATCGTAGTAGGGCGCAAGGTCCTTATAGCTAAGCGGCCAGTTTTCACCGTAGCCGTCGTGCTCCGTCGCTTTCAGGTCGAGGTCGCTCAACCGCAAGCTCACGCGTCCCCAGACGTTGGTGCGTCCGCCGAGAACGCGCAGGCGTCCTTGCCAACTGAAAGGTTTGTTGGAAGAGGTGGTGTAGGGTTCGTCGAGGTCGTTGGCAAACCAGTCGTAGGTGTATTCGTTGCAGGAACCGAGCTGCGATTGCACCGGGCGGGTCTTCTTGATGATCTCCGGGGCGTGATCGCGATACTTCAAATCCCAGGGACGCTTGTGCTCGCGGAAATCCTCGTCGCCGTGCTTGCGGCCGCAATCGACGAGTGCGACCTTGAGTCCGGCTTCAGACAGCCGCTTGCAGGCCCAGCCGCCCGAAGCGCCCGAACCCACGACGATGACATCGAACGAATTCTTCGTTTCGTTGCTCACAGAGTCCCCCACATTGATTTGCTTAGCGCTCGATCAGCAACCCCGGCCGGCGGTTCGACGGGAGAACGGACAAGTATACCGCGCCGGGCGTATCGCAGAAGCAGAAAATTCTCAGGCGCGTTTGAGGCGGAGAGAAAAAATTGATGGGAAGCCTTGTTTCGGAGCGTCAGCGAGTGGTAACATCGCCCCGTAATCTAAAACGAAGGCGGGCCTTACCAATGGAACAGAAGACGGAACTCCCGGTGCTGAACAATACTTCGTCAGCGGCCGAGCGGAGCAGCATCAACCGGCGACAGATGGTACAGCGACTGCTTGGCGGCGTGGGTGCCGCGGGCGCAGGATTCATGGTGCCGGCCGTGGCCGCCGGTCATCCCATGCGCAAGCATCTGATGAGCGAGTCGACCCTCGCGGCAGCGGACGCCAAGACCGTCGCCGAAAACTGGACGCCCGAGTTTCTGGATCCGCACCAGAACGAGACGCTCATCGTGCTCGCCGACCGCATCATCCCCGGCTCGACTCAGGCGCAGTCGAATCGTTTCATCGACCTGCTGCTCTCCGTCGACACGCAGGAAAACCAGAAGAAGTTCCTCGCCTCGATGAGTGCGTTTGAGGCGGAAGCTCTCAACACCCATCAGCATCCTTTCAAGGACCTCACCGAGGAACAACAAAACGCGATCCTCACCAAAGCGTCGACCGAGAAGTCCGGACTGGGCGAAGGCGGCGGGGGCTTTTCGTGGTTCGCGGTTCCGTCAAAGGAGTCCGGCGAGCCTCCCAAGCTGACCCTGCGCGATCACTTCGAAAATATGAAGCAGTGGACGGTGGGCGCCTACTACTCGTCGGAAGTTGGCATGAAGGAGCTCGGCTGGACGGGACAGGTGATGTGGGACAGTTTCCCGGGCTGCGAGCATCCCGGCGGGCACCAGTAGATTGAAGGATAGCCGTCGCCACACCTAATATGCCGTGGGTGTCAGTGGTAGCCACGGCACGCCTTTTGTGCCGTGGGTAATTCACGCTAGCCTAGCTTCCAACCCCAATGCCGGCTTTTACGGATGCAGCACCGGAGGATGCTTCATTCCTCGCTGGCCCGGCCACGCTTCCGCAAAAGTCTTGATGCGGTTCACGATGCCGTCGACGTCCAGGCCATACTTGGCGTGCAGCAGGTTGGGCGCGCCGTGCGGGATGATGCGGTCGGGGACGGCGATGCGCAGGATGCTCGAGGGAATCTTGCGGTCGTGCAGCAGCGCCGCGACGGCCGAGCCGAAGCCACCCGCCTCGGTGCCTTCTTCCGCCGTCACCAGGAACTGCTTTTCCGCCGCCAGCACCGAAATCAGCTCCTCATCCAGCGGCTTCATGAACCGCGCGTTGATGACCGTAGCGTGCAACCCGAGCGCCTCGAGTTGGGTCGCCGCCTCGAGGCATGGATAGACCATGCTGCCCAGCGCCAGGATGGCGATGTCGCCGCCCTCGCGCAGAATCTCTGCCTTGCCGAGCTCGAGCGTCTTGAACCCAGGCTCAATCGGGATGCCGATGCCGTTGCCGCGCGGATAACGCAACGCCGCCGGGCCGTCGACGGCAATCGCGGTCGCGAGCATCTGGCGCAATTCGTTCTCGTCCTTGGGCGCCATCACCACCATGCCGGGCAGCGCCCCGAGATACACGAGGTCGTAAAGTCCGTGATGCGTGGGGCCGTCGGCGCCCACGAGTCCGGCGCGGTCGAGCGCCAGCGTCACCGGCAGGTGCATCAGGCAGACGTCATGGACAAGCTGGTCGTAGGCGCGCTGCAGAAAAGTGGAGTAGATGGCCGCGACCGGACGCATCCCCTCGCAGGCGAGGCCGCACGCGAAGTCCACCGCGTGCTGCTCGGCGATGCCCACGTCGAAGAAACGATCCGGGAAGCGCTTGGCGAATTCCTCGAGGCCGGTGCCCTCGCTCATCGCCGCGGTGATGGCGACGATCCTCGAGTCCTTCTCGGCCAGCTCCGCCACTGCCTTGCCGAACACCGCCGTGTAGCTGGGCGCCTTGGCGGGCGCTTTGTGGAACGCGCCGGTCGAGACGTCGAATTGGGTCACGCCGTGATACTTCACCGGTAACTGCTCGGCGTGCGGATAACCTTTGCCCTTCTGGGTGACCACGTGCAGCAGCGTCGGACCGGGCTGGTCCTTGACCTTGGCGAGCACCTCGAGCAGTTCCTCAATACTGTGCCCGTTGATGGGGCCGACGTAATCGAATCCCAGCTCCTCAAACACCAGGCCGGGAATCAGCAGGCTTTTGGCGGACTCGACGAGTTCCTTCGACAACTTGAGCAACCGGGGCCCGAGGCGCGGCACCGTGAGGATCATCTTCTCGACTTCGTTGGTTACGTGGTGGTACGCCTGGCCGTGGACGATACGGTTCAAGTAGCCTTCGATCGCGCCCACGTTGGGTGAAATCGACATCTTGTTGTCGTTGAGGATGACCAGCACTTTCTTCTTGAGCTGGCCGAGATTGTTGATGCCCTCGAGCGCGACGCCGCCCGTGAGTCCCGCGTCGCCGACGACCGCGATCACGTGGAAGTCCTCGCCCTTGAGGTCCCGCGCCACGGCCATGCCTAAGGCGCCCGAGATTGCGGTGCAGGCGTGCGCCACATTGAACGTGTCGTAGGGGCTCTCATCGCGGACTGGGAAGCCGGAAAGCCCGCCGTATTGGCGGATGGTGGGAAAGCGGTCGCGCCGTCCAGTCAGAATCTTGTGGCCGTAAGCCTGATGGCCCACGTCCCAGACGATCTTGTCGCGAGGCGCGTCAAACAGGTAGTGCAGCGCCAGCGTCAGCTCGACCGCGCCCAGGCTCGAGGCCAGATGCCCGCCGACCTTCGAGACCACGGTCACCAGATAATCTCGCAGTTCCTGCGCCACCACCGGCAGGTCCTCGCGCGGCACCTTCTTCAGGTCCACAGGAGAGTCGAGGTGCGGCAGGTACTTGTACTCCATCAATGATTCCTCTCGATCAGAAAATGAGCGAGCTCTTGCAGGCGCTGAGCGCGTGCGCCGTAAACCTGGAGCGCCGCGCAGGCGTCGTCAACCAGCCGCGCGGCGATCTTCTGCGACTGCGCAACTCCGTGGAGTGCGGGATAGGTGGCCTTCTGCTGCCGGTGGTCCTTGCCGACGGCTTTCCCCATGGATTGCTTCGAACCGAGCACGTCGAGCAGGTCGTCAGCAATCTGAAACGCCAAGCCGATCTTCTCGCCGTAAGCCGTCATGCGATCGAGATCCGTCTCGGCGGCGCCGCTCAGGATGGCGCCGGTGCGCGCTGCGGCGCGAATGAAAGAGCCGGTCTTCGCGGCGTGGATATAGTCGAGCGTGGCCGGGTCAGTGGCCTCCGCCGTAACCTCGAGGTCGACCGCTTGTCCCGCCACCATGCCATCGCGCGTCCCGATGGCGTGGGCGAGCTCGTGCACAACGCGGAGTTGGGCATGCTCGGAGTCGATATCGGCCGCGGCCAGCGTCTCGAAAGCCAGGGTCAGCAGGGCGTCGCCTGCGAGGATGGCTGTCGCCTCGCCGAACTGCCGGTGTGACGTAGGCTTGCCGCGCCGCAAGTCGTCATTATCGAGCGCCGGAAGGTCGTCGTGGATCAGCGAGTACGTGTGGATCATTTCGAGCGCAGAGCCAGCGCGCCGTAGGATTCCCTCGTCGCCACCGAAGAGCCTTCCGGATTCGAGGCATAGGATGGGGCGCAGACGCTTGCCTCCGGCGAACACCGAATAGCGCATAGCGCGATGAATCGACGGCGGATAGGCATCCTCGGGAGGCAGGAGCCGGTCCAGTTCGCGGTCCACCTCACTCCGCTGCGCTTCGAGGTACGCTTGAATGGTCTCAAGAGCGGGCATTTATCTAGTCTCTACGTCATCACTAAGTTACTACAACCAGGCATCCGACACCAAGAAAAATTTCTATGCGGACCGCCCACGGCCCTTTCTGGCGCCTTCCCGCCGGAGATCACGTCGACTCCGGTTTCTCAGGCCCAAAAGGTTCCGCCACCATCTGGCCCCCCGCCCGCTTCCGCAGGATCTCGACCCGGCCTTCAGCCTCCTCCAGTTGTTTGTGGCAGACCTGGGAAAGCTTCATGCCTTCCTCGTAGAGCTGCAGAGCTCTCTCCAGCGGCAGATCGGCGTCTTCGAGCTGCCGGACGATCGCGTCCAGCCGCTCCAGGTTCTTCTCGAAAGGCGCCGACTTGCTGGGATCAGGCGGTTGTTGGATCATCCTTTGAGCGCCATGTTGATTCTAAGGCACTTCTTCGGTTCGTTCCTTCATTTGTGATTGTCAAGCTAGCTCCGGTCTGGCGACTAACTCCTTGTAAGTAATCGTGGTGGTTCTCAGACACGCATGCGCCAGCCGCTCAAATAAACTCCCTTCTTGCCACCGCCGGT